>NZ_JBPKBI010000016.1:15251-40136 GCF_051388935.1 Yinghuangia sp. YIM S10712 | reverse complement strand
CCACCCCCCCCCCACAACCACGCCTGGGGACGCTTCAGTTCGCGACCTGCACATCCAAGTGGACGCGGCCCACCGCGGGGTAGTAGCGGTACTCGTCGTCGACGTCGATGCCGACCGTGGAGATGGTGTTGCAGCCGTTGGACAGGCGGTGTGAGTCGAACGTGTAGACGTAGACGCCGTCGTTGTCGTCGTCCCGGTCGTAACCGATCCATTCCGCGTCGCCCTTGGGCGAGTCGCAATCCTCCGAGTTCAGGTAGAACGACACTTCCTGGACCCGGTCGCGGTCCCCGTTGACACGCACCTTGACGGTGACGACGCCGCGCACCGTGCTTCCGTCGCCGGGCGCCAGAAACTCCAGCCACGGCTCGCCGAGTTGCGCCGGCGGAGGCGTCGCGGCAGGCGGCTGAGGGCTGGGCGGTGCCGGCGCGACGGAAGTGACGGGCGGGCGCGGGGAGTTCGAGGGAGCCGCGGACGTGGTGACTGCGGCGGTGGTCGACGGTGCCGGGGGCGACGATGTCGCGGACGGCGACGCCGCGGGCGAGGAGGGAGCCGCCGAGGCGGCGGGCGCCGTGGGCGTTCCGGTCGCCGTGCCGTCGGGCGCGGCGCCGACGGGAGCCTCGCCGCTGCCGCGCCACGACCGGACGTAGTCGATCGACATCGCGGACTTGTCGGGCGCGCGCTCGGTGTCGCCGCCCATGATGCCGCCGACCGCGAGATTGAAGATCAGGTACATCCGCTCGCGCGGCACCGCGTCGCCGACGACGGTCAGGATGGGCTCGCCGTCGGCGTAGTAGGTGAGCCGGTCTTCCTGCCAGTTGACCCCGAAGAGCCGGTAGTCGTCCACGAAGTGGGTTCCGGAGCGGCTGAGTTCGCCGTAGCACTCGCTTTCGCCCCGGACCTCGCCGAGTTCGACCTCGCACGGTCCGGCGGCGTGCAGCCGTGCCTGCGCGAGGCGTTGCTCGCCGCCGAACTCGAAGACGTCGATCTCGGGCCTGTAGGGCTCCTGCGGGACCATCGGCATGAGCCACATCGCGGGCCACATCGCGACGCCGGGAGCCAGGCGTACGCGCGCCTCGATGTAGACGCCGGGACTGAACAGCGCGCGGCTGTCCTGGAACGACTGCCCCGCCGTCGCGCCGGTGCTCACGGCGCCGGAGGAGAACGGCAGTCCGTCGACGGGCTTGCGCTCGGCGGTCAGGTGCAGGCTGCCGTCGGAGACGGTCACCTGCTCGGGGATGTACTTCTGCTGCTCGCCGTCGGTCGCGCCCTTGCACGGCTTGGAGGTGTCGTACCCGGAAAGGCACGTCATCCACTTGGTGCCGTCGAGCGCGGTCCCGTCGAACTCGTCGGACCATTCCAACTCCCAGCCGGGGTGGCCCAGGAGTTCCGCGACCTGCTGCGGCGCGCTGCCCACGCGGTCGCTTCCGTCGTCCGAAACGGCGTTGGCGACGATGAGGACCGGCGCCGACAGCAAGGCGGCCACGACGGCTCCGAGACCCCACCACTTGGCCTGCCTCGGCAGTCCCGGAAGACGTCCGCCCCCGCCGCCGGAGATGGCCCGACGAGACATGATGTGGCTCCAATCGTCTCCGCGCCTACAGCCGTCCTGATACGAACTCGGGTTTCTGGAAAGGCTGTTCGCTGACAAGTCGTGGGCAGGCTACCGGCGCGGCCACACGCCTCCGACGGCCCGCAGGAATCGGATAACCGGGCGCGGGAAAGGGACAATCGCGGGTGGCCGACATGAGACCCATGTCGACATGCGGCGCCATGTGGCAGGCCCGGCGACTCCGTTCCGCACAGCCCCGAAAGTCGACCTTGCGCACCGACCGCCGCCGGGCACTCCCGTTACCTGGCCCCTGACACACCCCTACGGCTGTCCCCGCCCGGCGCGTCCTCGGCCACACATGCGCGAGCCGCCCCGGAGCTTGCGGCTCCGGGGCGGCTCGTGTCCTGCACCTGCGTGCGGAGCCCCCGGGTTCCGAACGCGGTTGTGCTGCTTGTTACTTGAAGTCGGCCATGCTCTTGCCGACGTCGGCGAGGGTCAGCGCCTTGCCGTACTGGCCGGTGTACTGGTACACGGGCGCCTCGCAGCGGTAACCGTTGCTGCCCGGCTTGAAATCGGCGGGCTTCCAACCGTCGGCGGTCGCCTGCTCGACGTTGAAGCAGGTCACCGGCTTGTCCGCGACGGACAGGTCGACGGCGGCCTGGAGGCCGCCGGCGGTCCAGGCGGTCTCCTTCTTGGCGGCCTCGTACACGCACTTGCGGGTGAGGTCGTCACCGCAGCTGGACGCGGACTTGGCGAACAGCACCCAGGCGGAGAAGGCCTTGATCGCCGGCAGGGTGATCTTGGCACCGGGCGCGTACTTGGCGTACAGGTCCGTGAGTTGCTTCGTGGCCGGGTTCGACGCGGCGCTCTCCAGCGGGTAGATGCCGCCGATGTCGGCCAGGTTGTTCTGGCTGCTCAGGACCTGGTTGCCGGCGAGGCTGATGAAGTCCGCGGTGTACGCGTTGCTGTTGGTGTCGATCCAGTCGAGCTTGTAGTCGGCGGCGGTCAGCGCCTGCTCAAGCTTCGCGAGCTGGGAGAACGAACCGTTGAAGACCAGGCCGCGGACGTTCTTGCTCTTGATCGACTGCGCGTACGGCGTCCAGTCGGACACACCGGCGGCCGGGTAGAGGTCGTTGTAGACCACGTTGGCGCCGACGCCCTTCAGGGCCTCCGCGGTCTGCTCGCCGATGGTCTTGGTGACGGGGCTGTCACCGTTGATCAGGCCGACGGCGCCGGCCGAGGCGGGGTACGCCTCCTTGATGAGCCACGTGAAGTAACCCGCGTACGTCGCGTACGACGGTCCGCCGGCCTGCACGGAGACCTGGAGGTCCGAGCCGACGTTGGCGGTCTGGCTGATCTGCGCGGGGAAGTCCGGCAGCAGGCACTTCAGCCGTTCCTCGGTGCCCTGGCCGTCCAGCGCGGCACCGCCGCCGACGAGCGCGAAGTCGTCGCGGCAGGACTCGACCATCCGCTGCCGGGCTTCCATCATCTTGGTGTCGCGGACGTTCGCGGAGATCTTGCGGCCGTTGATGCCGCCCGCGTCGTTGCACCAGGCGGTGAACACCTTGGCGGCATCGCCGAATTCGGAGTTCTTGGTGAAGCCGACGTCGCTCATGACGCCGACCTTGATCTCCTTGGCGGAGACTCCCTGGGCGGGCGCGCCGCTGGGGTTGCCCGGGCTGCAAATGTCGGACAGGTCGCCGAAGTCGTTCGAGACGGGCGCCGCCTGGGCGGTGTTGTCGCCGTTGTTCGCCGACGTTTCCGTCTCCGTACCGCCGCGGTCCGCGCAACCGGCGGCAAGCAGAGCGGTCGCCACCAAGGCGGCGGCAGCTGACCTCTGCAGTTTCACGTGGTGCCCTCCTCAGGCTGTTCCCCCAGCGAACGGCTGACGGTGTCGTGCGGTTTGGCCCGCGTGGGCCGTGGCGATTCCCGTCAGACGTTGAGCCTGGAGTCGTGCGTTGTCGGGCTGGCCCTGTTTTGCGTTGGCTGGGGATCCGCCGGCCGGAGCCGAGTGGGGACGTGCGGATCTCGGTGGGCCCGGGCGTGCTCCGAGCGCTCACCACGCGTCTGCGTCGGAGCAGGGGCCGGGCGGCGTGGCGTAGCCCGGGGCACCGTACGCCGATCTGCGGGGCCAGAATCTCCTTCGCGCATTGCTGGTGTTTGATTCTCAGATCAGGAAACTAGCTTCTCACTGACCGAGAATCAACTTGACTGAAGTCACATTCGGGGAAACTCCGCGGACCGTTCCGGAGAATTGAGGGCGAGCTGCGCAGCGGCGGCACCCCGCGCGGTCGACGCCGGGGCGGCGTCCCCCCAACCGGTCGTCGCTGCGGCCGCAGCCTAGCGGGCACGGCGGGCGCCCCGAGGACCGGAGCCCCGGCCATCGCCGGGGTTGACGGCCGGCCCGAGAGAAGCAGGTGGCCTCTCCATGAGAGGCCGATTTCCACGACCTCCCGGCACGGTGGTGACGGTCGGGACAGCACATGCCGCCAGATGACGCGGCGAGAACCCCGACCCGCATGAAGGCGCAGTTCGGCGAGACGCGGCTCTGTCGTCGCCGAAGCATGCCAAACGGACGAAGTCCGGCTGTTCCCGACCATCTGTGGCGGTGTCGTCCCGCCGCGAGCCCTGCGCGAGGAAGTCGGTAACGTGCAAGCTGCGGCGCACCCACGCGACTTCCGCGACGCCGCCCACGGCACAACCTGCACTTGTCCGTTCGCTCCGGCAGGGATCCGCATGCCACGCACGAATGTCACGCTCGAAACCGAGGACGGCACCTGCGCCGCCGTCCTGCACACGCCCGCGAACTCTGCGGCGGATCCCGGGGGTGTACCGGGCGTCATCGTCTATCCGGACGCGGCCGGTGTGCGCGAGACCTTCGCCGCCATGGCGGACCGTCTGGCGGAGCTCGGGTATGCCGTGTTGCTCCCGGACATCTACTACCGCACGCCTTACGCCCCGTTCGACTCCGGCAACCTCTTCTCCGACCCGGAGGAGTTCGCCCGGCTGCGGTCCCTCGCCGCGGGCCTGAGCCCGGAGATGTCCGGGCGCGACACCGCCGCGTTCATCGGCTTCCTGGCGGCGCGGCCGGAGGTCTCGGGAACCCGGATCGGCACCGTCGGCTACTGCATGGGCGGCCGGATGGCGCTCCTGGCCGCGGCACACCATCCGGACCGCGTCGGCGCCGCAGCCTCCTTCCACGGCGGCAACCTCGCCCCGGCGGACGACGCCCACAGCCCCGCGAGCCTGGCCGGCTGCATCACCGCCGAGTTGCACGTCGCGGTGGCGGAGAACGACCCTTCCTTCCCCACCGACCAGTACAAGCGCCTGGAGACGGCGCTCAAAGACGCGGGCGTACGCCACACCATGGCGACCTATCCGGCGCAGCACGGCTTCGCGGTCGCCGACAATCCGGCGTACGACCCCGCGGCCGACGAACGCCACTGGGCGGCGCTGACGGCTCTGTACGGCGGCGCTCTGCGCGGCTGAGGGGCCGTTCGGCCGTCCCGCGTGGATCCCCGTCCGACAGCGTCGTTGCGCACGGTCGCGACGCCTGCGGGATGCGATCCCTCGGAATTGCCTGGCGGCGCCTTCTCAGGCGACGGACGAGTCCGCGAACGCCGGCATGACCTCCTTCTCGAAGAGGCGCAGGCTCGACCACGCCAATTCGATCGGCATGCCGCCGCACAGCGGGTGGAACTGCACGTACGGCACGGGCGCCGCCTTGAGTTCGGCGATGAGCTGATCCGGCGTCAGGACCCTGTACTGGCCCGTCTCCCGCAGGCGGTCGGTGTCGGCGACGCTGTGGAACGGCGAGGCGACGTTGTCCTGCGCCTGCCACTTGCCGTACGCGTTGCTCTCGTGCAGGAAGTACGGCGCCATCCGCTCCCAGCCCTCGTCGGGGTCCTCGGCAAGCGCGACAAGGCGGTTCTCGCCGATCGGGCAGGGACCGGGGTCGGGACGGCCGAGCTTGACGACCTCGTCCCGGTAGAAGTCCCACACGGCGGGCACCGACGGCACGAACCCGTCGGCGATGCGTGCCGCCCGGCGCGCGGCCGGCTCGCTGCTGCCGCCGAGCAGGAGACCCGGGCCGCCGGGGCGGAACGGCGCGGGGGTGACGTGCACGGTCCGGCCCTGGTACTCGAACGGCTCGCCGGTGAACGCGGCCTTGAGGGTGGCGATGGTCTCGGTGACGCGCTTTCCGCGCTCCTTCATCGGGACGTCGAACATCGCGAACTCTTCGCGCACGTAGCCGCCGGCCACGATGAGGTCGACGCGGCCCCTGCTCAGGTTGTCGACGAAGACCAAGTCCTCGGCCAGGCGCAGCGGGTCGTGGAACGGGGCGATGAGGGCGGCGATGAGGAGGCGTGCGTTCTTCGTGCGCGCGGCCATGGCGGCGAGCATCGGGATCGGGCTGGGCAGGTACCCGTCGTCGGATCCGTGGTGCTCGGAGACCGTGATCATCCCGCAACCGAGCCCCTCCGCCCACTCGGCCATGTCGAGGGCCGCGGAGTAGCGGTCGGCCATGGACGTCCCGGCCATCTCCGGGTTGCGGAAGTCGAAGCGCAGGGCGAACGACACCCCTGGAGGATTCATCGGTGTATGCCTGTCCTTTTCGTCGGATTCAGCAAAATCGCCGGACATCGCCCTGCCCTCGCCGGTTTCAGGCGCGAACCGCGTCGGCCCCGCCCGGCGGTTCACGTGGCGGCGGGCCCCGCGAGAATATAATTCTCAGAAGCGAGAATTCAATACTTCCAAGTCGAAATCGATTCCCGGCGGCGGGCTCCGAGCGGACCGCGAAGTACCGCAAGCCGACTCGGCGAGCGACACCATGCGCTCCCCCGGCGACCGGCGGTGCAGACTGCGAAATCGGCCGATGCACAACGCTCCGCACCGGTCCGCGCGGGTGCCCACCGGCTGACGGAGCAGGCTCGACGGCAGTATCGGCCTCCGTGGACTGCGCAGCCGATTCTCGCCGCGGACGGGCCGCGGACGAAATCAGGTCCCCCGCACGCACGCCCCGCGAAGCCCGCAAGGTGCGGCTGCGCCGGATCGGAATGCCCCCGAAACACGGCCCGCGCGCGAGCGAACACGCAGGGGCCGCCTCGCCCCGGCAACTCTGTGGTGAGATCCCGGGAGAACCGTATTCTCGCTCGTGAGATTGTTCCTTATACTCTCCCGAAACCCGTTGCTTCAGGTGACGGATGCCACCGTGGGCCTCGGTGGCATGTCCACCCCGACCGCCGTGCCATCCTCGCGCTGTCCGATGCCCTCGGCGGTGTCGCCCTTTCCCTCACGGAGCCCGCATGTCGCAGATCGACTTCGCCAACCGCCGAGTCCTCGTTGTCGGAGGATCGTCGGGTATCGGGCGGAGCATCGCCCTGACCGCCGCCGCCCAGGGTGCCAAGATCGCCGTCGTCGGACGGCGTACAGAGCTGCTCACCGAGGTCGTGAACAAGGCCGGAGGCGGCGTCGCCATCACGGCCGACCTGGCGCTCCCCCAGGACTGCGCCCGCGTCGCCGAGGAGGCCGCCGCCGGACTCGGCGGCATCGACGCGGTCGTCCACGCGGCCGGCGTCTCGCCGCTGGCGAAGATCGCCGACACGTCGGCCGAGGTTTGGCAGCAGCTCATGATGACCAACGTCATCGGGCCGGTGCTGACCACCGCCGCGCTGCTGCCGTCGCTCACTCCGGGCGGCGTGGTCGGCTTCATCTCGTCGCGGAGCGTGGGCAAGCCGTACCACGGTGTGGGCGCGTACAGCTCCAGCAAGGCCGCGCTGGACCAGGCCGTGCTCAGCCTGCGCCTGGAGAACCCGCAGTTCCGGTTCGCCCGCATCGAGGTCGGCGACACCGCAGGGACGGACTTCAACCGGGACTTCGACGAGTCGGTCCGCAACGAGCTGGTCCCGCTGTGGATCCAGAACGGCGTCCTGTCGCAGGTGCTGATGGACGCCGAGGAGCTCGGCGCGACGATCGCCGCGTCCCTCGCGCAGATGCTCGCCTACCCCGGCATCGCCACGAACAACCTGGTCTTCCACGGCCCCGGGGGCGTCCTCGCACCGGGCACCATGCCGACCGTCGGCGTGCAGGGCATCGTCGCCACGCCCGAGACGCACGGCTACCAGGCCGACAAGGACTAGCCGCCGGGCCCGCCCGGTCCCCCGCCGCTGCGCAGCATTGCGGCCGTCCATGCCTCGGCACCCGCCCCGGCAGGCGGCCGCGGAGCTGCGCCGGCGGGGTTTCCGCGTTTGGGGCGGCGCACGGTCGAGCCCACATGTCTGAACCAAGTCCCTTGCCCACCATGCGACTTGCTTCCACACACAGCGACGCGGCAAGCGCGGCACGATATTTCGCTGGAGCCCGCGAGCCGGTGCCTCCTACAGTGTCGTGACGTCGTCGGGGTGGGGAGATCGGTCATGCGGGTGCACTATCCGCGGACGGCCCATCTGCCCTGGTCGCCCGGGGCGTCATCCGACGACGTGCGGGCCGGTGACCTGTCGGGCCTGGTCGGGCGCGAGGTCGTGGTCACCGAGAAGATGGACGGCGAGAACACCACGCTGTACGCGGACGGCCTGCACGCGCGGTCGCTGGACTCCGCACACCACCCCTCGCGGGCGTGGGTGAAACAGCTCCAGGCGCGCATCGGTGCCGCGATTCCGGCAGGGTGGCGGGTGTGCGGGGAGAACCTGTTCGCGCGGCACTCGATCGCGTACGAGAACCTTCAGAGCTGGTTCTACGGGTTCTCGGTGTGGGCGGGCGACCGGTGCCTGGACTGGGATGCAACGGTCCGCTTCCTGCGGCGAATCGGCGTACCCGCACCGCCTGTTCTGTGGCGCGGCACCTTCGACGCCCGCGCACTGCGCAACCTGCGGGTGGACACCGTGTACCGGGAGGGCTACGTCGTCCGGACCGTGGAGGGCTTCCCCCGCGAGGAGTTCGCGCAGCGCGTCGCCAAGTGGGTGCGCCCGCAACACGTTCAGACCGACACGCACTGGATGTACGCCGCCGTTGTCGCGAACGGGCTCGGCCCCGACGCCCCGCTGTGGGCCGTCCGGTCGGGCGCCGACGCCGACACGCAGGCACTCCTCACCGCTCTCTCCCTCGCCGAGGACGCGGAAGACGCGGGCGACGCGGGAACGCACACGACCGTGGCCTCCGAAGCCGCGGCGCGGCTGGACGCTCTCGGCAGGACGGGCGACGCGCGCCTGGCCGGCGTGCTCGCGGCCCTGCTGCGCACCCGCCGAAGGGCGTGGCTCGCGCCCCGGCTGGCCGGCCCGCTCGGCATGCCGACGGCCCGCCGCGTCGCCGACCTCGTCGGACTGCACGCGAACCTGTACGAGCCCTACCCCGACGAACGACGCCGCGCCGGCCTCGTCCGGATGTCGTACGCCGCCGATCTCGGCGCACTGCACGCCGTCGCGGCGGCAGCTCTCGTCGGCCGCTCCGACGCCCCGGCCGAGGCAGCGCGTGAGCAGGTCGAATGGTCGGCGCTGCACGCGGACGAGGCCGGGCTGCTGGCCGAGACGCCATGGGAACCGCTGCGCGCCGGGCTGCACCAGGCCCTCGGCGATCTGACCGCCCAGGCGGGCGACCGGTGCTGGGCCGAGGCCCGGCGGTTGTACGCGGAGGGCCGGATCGGCTCCGTCGCGGAGGCGGTCGCCGCGACCTGGCGGTGGCGGTCGGGGGACGCCCCGCGCCTGGTCCACATGGTCGGTCCGGCAGGCAGCGGCAAGAGTTCGTTCGCGCGCGGGCTGGTCGGTGTCGACGAGGTCGTGTCCCTCGACGACCTGCGCGAGGCCCGGGGCTCCCGGGCCGACCAGGGCGCGAACGGCGAGGTTCTGCACGAGGCCCTTGACCGCCTCGACGCGGCGCTCTCCCGGGGCGGCACCGTCGTGTGGGACGCCACGTCCCTCATGCCGCAGCAGCGCTCCCTCGTCCACGGTGTCGCGCGCCGCCGTGACGCGCTGGTCACGCACGCGGTCGTACTGGTCGACGAGGACGAATTGGCCCGGCGCAACAGCTCCCGGGCGCACCCGGTGCCCGACGCCGTGCTCGCCGCGCAACTGCGCCGGTTCGTGCCGCCCTACCCCGGGCACGCGCACCGGACCTGGTACGTCGGAGCAGGCGGCACCGTCGAGGACGTCGACGGCACCCTGGAAGGTGAGCCGCACGAACGACCGGCGAAGGGAGCGGTGTGATGCGTACCAGCGAGGAGGTCTACCAGCGCGTCCGCTGGGACCCGCGCTTCGATCCCGCCCGGTTCGTCCTCGGGGTGACGCGACGCGGCACCGGCCCGAAGCGGATTCCGCTGCCGTCGTTCGTTCCGGGCGGTGAAATCCCCTGGCACCGCGTCGTGTTCATCGAGGCGGACGGCGAACTCATCTGGGACCGCGCGACCGGCGTCGACCGCATCGGCGCGTCCCCCGCAGGGCGGGTGCGCGACCCGAGGATCCTCCGTCCGCCGTTCTTCACCGCGCGCACGCCCTACGTGTGGGACGCGGACACCGCCGCGTGGCAGGCGGCGCCACCCACGGCGGCCGATACGGCGTACGCGGCGCAGTCGAGTCTGCGTGTCCTGACCTGGAACACGCTGTGGGACCGATACGACAGCGACCGCATCGACACCGCCTCGCGGCGGCCCCTGCTGCTCACGGCACTTGCCGAGGCGGAAGCCGACGTCATCGCCCTCCAGGAGGTCGAACCGGCTTTGCTCGCACTGCTGTTGCAGGCCGACTGGGTGCGCGCCGACTACACACTGCACACCGATCCTGCATCGGACGACATCGACGAGGCCGGGCTCGTGCTGCTGAGCCGCCTGCCCGTGCGGGAGGCCGCCGTGCACGCGTTCGGCCCGCACAAGGCCGTCGTCGCCGCGACCGTGCGGACGTCGGACGGCCCACTCGTCGTCGCTGCGACCCACCTCACCAGCGACCACGCGGAAGACGGCCCGGCGCGTCGTGACGCCGAACTCGTCGAGCTGGCCGAGGGGTTGGCCGGGGTCGACGGCAACCTCGTCCTCGTCGGCGACTTCAACGTCGGCGACGCCGCCGAGGCCGGGCCGGAGATCACCCTCGGGCTGCGCGACGCCTGGACGGATGTCCACGGGCCGCACGACCGGACCCCGACCTTCGACCCGAACAACAATCCCCTTGCGGCGGTTTCCTCGTTGTCCGGGCGGGTGTCGAGACTCGACCGGATCCTGCTGCGCACCGGCGGCGCGGCCACGGCAACAGGCGTCGACGCGGCGGAACCTCGGCCCACGGCGGCCGTCCTGCGCGGCAACGAGCCGGGTCCGGGCGGACTGTTCATCTCGGACCACTACGGCGTGCAGGTCGACTTCGCCCTGGGCGCAGCGGCCACCGACAGCGTGCTGAATACCGCACCGACAGCGCGTACCGCCGTCGCCTGGCTGCCACCGCGCGAACTGTGGCCGTCCATCCAGGAGATCCGCCGAGCACACGACCCTCAGGTCGACCGCTGGCCGCCGCACGTGAACCTGCTGTTCGGCTTCGTCCCCGAGCACGAATTCGAGCGCGCGGCACCTCTGCTCGCCGCAGCGGCGGCCGAAGTCGCCCCGTTCACCGCGACGTTGGAGGGCGTGGACACCTTCGGCCACCGGACCGACGCCACGGTCTGGCTGGACCCGGCCGCATCCGGTGGTGATGCGTGGGCCGCGCTCCGCCACGCGCTCGTACGCCGCTTCCCGCGCTGCCGGGGCCGCGCGGAAGGCTTCACGCCGCACCTCACCCTCGGCCGGACCGCCGAACCACAGCGGATCGCCACCGAGAGCGCGGCACATCTCGGCCGACTCACCGCCCGTGTCGGCGAGTTGGTGCTGCTGTCCCGCAGAGGCGACGAACCGATGTGCCCTCGGGCGGTGTTCACGCTCGGTACCGGTGAAATGCGTCTCGTGCACGAGCCCGTCGCTGTCTCGTCCGCCGGAGACGGCCGGGACCCGCACGCTTCGCGGGTCCGACAGATCGTGGCACGCCTGGGCGCGGCCCTGCCCGGCGGCGTGGTCCACGTCGTGGGTTCGCGTCGCACAGGCTGCGCGCTGCCCGGCGGCGACCTGGACCTCGTCGCGGCCGTCCCCGACAATCCCGAAGCGGGCGCCGCCGGGGCGTCGGCAGACCGTGGCACCGGACAACTCCGACTCGGCGACGTTCGCGCCCGTCTCGTCGCCGCACTGCCCCAAGCACAGCAACTGCGCGACGTCGTCGGCGCCCGCGTACCCGGCGTGCGGTTCACCGCCGAGGGCGTCCACGTCGACCTCGCCCTCGTCCCGACCGGCAGCGTTCCCGCGGCGCAAGCCGTCGAGCGCCGCGCCGAGTTGGGCGAGCCGGCTGCACTCGCCCTGAGCGCGGTCAGCGACGCGGAAGCAATCCTCGCCGCCACCGAGGGAGTTCGCGAATTCCCCGCCCTCGCTCGGCGCGTGAAGGCATGGGCCCGTGCCCGGGGACTCGACGCGGCACCGTTCGGGGGCCTGCCGGGGCTGGCGTGGACACTCCTCGCCGCCCGAACCGCCTGCGGGCACAGCGGACTTCGCGGGGACGACCTGCTGCGGGAGTTCTTCGCCACATGGGCCGCGTGGGACTGGGACGCCCCGATCACCCTTGCTCCGGTCGAATCCCCCACAACCCGGCCGTCGACGCCGGTGACCGTCCTGACCCCCACCGCCCCGGTCCGCAACTGTGCCGAGCAAATCGGGCTTGGAGGCAGGGACTTGCTCTCCCAGGAGCTCTACCGCGCATGGGAGATCCTGGAAGCGCCGACGGCCGCAGGAACCAATCCGCTCACCGACCTGCTCACTCCTCCGGACCTCCACCGCAGACACGCCGCGTGGGCCGTGGTGACCGTGGACAGCGGGTCGGACGGGGACGCGGTGGTCGGCCGGGTCCGCGGCAGAATGCGGGCGCTCCTCGCCGCGCTGGACGAAGCCGGCGTCCCCGACACCCACGCCTGGCCGCATCCGTTCGCGGTATCGCCGGAGCACATCCGCTACGCCGTCGGCCTCGGCGCCGCCCCTCCCGCCCCCGACGTACTGAGAGGAATCGCCGACCGCTGGACGACCAACCTCCCGGGCACGACGGTCACCTGGGCACGCAACGGCGACGTCCCCACGCTGCGCGCCCCCGCGACGCCGCCCCAGTGACGGGCGTGCGGCGGGCGACCGACGCCGCCCACGCGCCCGCAGACAAACCAACTGCCCAGCCCCACAAGCGTCTTCCGCATTCCGTCGGCATCGGGGCATCATGGCTGGAGAACTCCGGACGACCCGGAAGATCACTCGGAAGACCACGCAGAATGGGGGATTCGGCGGCATGGACCACCGAGACCGGACAGATCACACGGACCCGATGATCCCGACCGACCAGCTCATCCCGACCGAACTCGTCGACGTCGGCAGCCTGTCCCTTGACGAACTGCTCCGTCGCGACCCGGCCGAGCTCGACGGCTCGGTACGGCGCATCCTCCTTCAGGTCGACCTCCCGGAGCCGCTGACCGCCAGCAAACAAGGGGAGAAGTGCTGACGGCGGACAGCCCCTGGCACCCGCCGCCCATGACCGTCGGCGAAGCCGCGCGGCAACCCGCTTCCGCATAGCGAGGGCGGGCCCGGAGTCGTCCGACAGGAGGCTACTTGTGGGCACGTCACGCACCACACCGGAGCGTCCCCTTCCTGCGGGCGCCGAGGCTGCCGCGCTGCCGACGGCGACGCGGTCGACGAGACCGGTCCACACCATCTCCGGCCGGGCCCTCGCGCAACTGGCCTCGGGCCACGGCGACACGGAGACACTTCGCACACTCCGCGACGGCCAGCGGAGCAAACGTCTGCTGCTCCTGCGCATGGTGTACGACGCGGCGACGTCCGACCCCGCGGTGATGGGGCCGCTGCCCCCCGCCGAGGCCGCTTGGGAGTTGCTGACCCGCGCCCGGCAAGCCGATCCTGCGGCCTTCGAAACGGTCGTGATGTACCCCTCGATCGGCGTGTGGGCCTCACGCGTGCTGCGACGCATCCGTGGCGGGGTCTCCGCGAGCCTCCCCATGTGGTGGGAAGCCGGGCACTTGCACAACGTGTCCGTCGCGGTCGCCGCGCTGGCCGACATCGACTTCCGTGCGCAGGTTCCGGTCCGCGAGGACCGCAGCGTCCACCTGCCGTCCCTGGGCGCCGTCCGCTTGCCCGGACACTCCGCGGCACACCGTCCCGGCGCGTCCGTCGCCAACGTTCGGCGGCTCGCCGGAGGCGCGGTCTCGGTCACGCTCCGGGGCGCGTGCGTGCTCATCCCCGCTGATCCGCGGCGTGAGGCTCCCGGCTGGTCCCCCCTGCCCCGGACATCCGCCGCGGGTGCACCGGATCCGCATCTGGACGATGCGGATCCGTACGCCGGCTTCATCGAGAGTCGGCCACCGCACAGACTCGGACCTTCGCGGACGGACCGCTGGCGATCCCTGCTCGGCCAGGCAACTGACCTGGTGCGCTGCGAGGACGCGGAAACGGCCGACGGGCTGGCCCTTTTGATCCGCTCGATCGTCCCGCTGGCCCCGGCTACGAACGACCGGCCCTTCAGCGCCTCCTCGCCCGAGGCGTTCGGCGGGGTCATGATGGCGCTGCCGCAGACGGCGACCACCCTGGCGGTCGCGCTGATCCACGAATACCAGCACCTCAAACTCAGCGCGCTCCTCGACATGGTCTCCCTGCACCACGAGGGCGGCACCGGCCGGTACTACGCGCCGTGGCGGAAGGACCCCCGTCCCATCGCCGGGCTTCTCCAGGGTGCGTACGCACACCTTGGCATCGTACGGTTCTGGCGGCACCGCAGGTCGACCGCGCGTGGGCCCGACGCCCGACTCGCCGGCTTCGAGTACGCACTGTGGCGCGACGCGACGGCACGCGTGCTCCACGACGTCCGCGATTGCGCGGAACTGACGGATCTGGGCCGCTGGTTCGTGGCAGGCATGCGCGCTGCCATGGCACCGTGGTGCGCCGAGGCCCTTCCCAGCCGGGTAGCCGCCGACGCCCGTTCGCTCGCCCGGGCGCATCGCACTGCCTGGCGATTGCGCAACACCCAGCCGGAGCCCGGGACTTCGGAGGCGCTGGCGCGATCGTGGAGTGCCGGCCGGCCCGCACCCGGCACAGCGGTCCTCGGGGCTCCGGTCCTGCGCCCCGATGCCGGCCGCAGCGAATCCTCCTCGCTGCCACGCCTGTTGCAATCTCGCTGGGACAACCCCGACGAATTTGCGTGGCGGTGCCGGCATCCGACGCTCTCAGGCATCTCCAGGGCCGATCTCGCTTACGCACAAGGCGAATTCGCGGAAGCCGCGGTCCTGTACGCCACCGACGTTGCGACGAGGCCGGATGCCGGTGAGGCCTGGGTGGGGCTCGCGATGGCGTCGGCGGCTGCGGGACACGACGCGGCGGCCAGGCCTCTGCTGGAGCGCCCGGACGTGGTCCGCGGTGTCTATCTCCAACTCGTCGCCGAGTCCGGCGACATGCTCACCGATCCCCTGCAACTGGCGTGCTGGGTCGGCTTGGCGTTGCCTCCCGCAGTCTCAAAGGGCGCCTCCGAAGACTAGAACGCTGTACGCCGGGCGGGTTTCCGGCCCGGCGTACAGCGCACGACCCACAGGTCAGATCACCATCAACTCCAGGTCGCAGTCGGCCCGTTCACCCTCGGTCGCCCGGATGGTGGCCGGGTGGTTGCGGCCCAGGGTCCGGCGCATGACGGCCAGTGTCCCGGCGTACAGCGTCTCGGCCTGATTGGTCCGGCCAAGTGCGCGCAGGTCGGCGGCGAGGTTCAGTGCGCAGGCCAGCGTCGTCGGGTGCTCCTCCCCGAATTTCTGCGCGACCCGTCGGTGGGTGTCCTGGTCGAGCTCGTATGCCTCCTGCGTGTTGCCGAGCGCGTGCAAGTCGCTGGCCAAATTGATCGCGGTGGCCAGCGTGTACGGGTGGTCGGCCCCCAGTGCCGCGGTCAAACCGTCGAACGCCTCGCGGTTCAGGGCCAAAGCGCCCTCGAACTCCCCCAGGGTCCGCAGCGACACGGCGAGGTTGGTCCCGACCGCGAGCGTGTACGGATGCGCGTCCCCCAGAGTCCGCTTGCACCGGTCGAGAGTGTCCGCGCCGGTTCGACGGGCACTTCGGGCATCACCGGCCTGGCGTTGCGCAATCGCGAGGCTCGCGGCGGCGCACAACGTGTCCAGATTGTCGTCGCCGAGTCGCCGCTGGTAGTGCTTCCACGCATCGGTGCAGGCCTTCAGGGCGCCCTCGTGGTCACCGACCGTACGCCGCGCGGCGCCAAGGTGGCGCAGAGCCGTCAACGCGACGGGGGGTTCGCCGCTGACAAGGCGGTCGAACCTGGCCGAGTTGGTCTCCTGCAGCTCGGCGGCTTCCACATAATCGCCGCTTTCTCGCAGGTCCAGGGCCAAGAGGCTGCCCAGCAGCATCGTGAGGAGGTCGTCCTCGCCGAGAATCTCGACGGCGATCTGGAGCGTCACGGCGTCGAGGTCGCGGGCCCCACTGATATCGCCGATCAGGCGCAGCGCGGTGGCGTAGTCGACAGCCGCGCCGAGCGTGTACGGGTCGCGTTCCCCGAATGACCGCACCGACAGCTCGTAGGCGTCCTTGTTGATGGCTGCCGCAGCGGCGAACTCGCCCGCGGCACGCAGGTCGACGGCTACGGCGCGCGCGGCGCGCAGGGTGTTCTCGTCGGCTGCGCCCGCGGTCCGGGTCAGACGCTCCAGGGTGTCGCGGTTCAGGTCGGCGGCTTCACGGTAGCGTCCGAGGCTGCGCAGGGCGTGCCCGAGGTGGCGGGCGAGCGAGAGAGTCTGTGCGTCGTCGGGGCTGAAGTTCTCGCGCCACGTGTCGTACGCGTCCTGCCCCAGCTCGCGGCACGCCTCGTCATCGCCGAAGGTGAACAGGTAGATGACCGTGTTTCCGATAAGGGCCCGGACCCAGCGGTTCTTGCTCTCCACGGCCCGCGTGGCCCGCAGGTGCGGCAGCAGTTCGGCGTACCGGGGCCAGTTGGCGACCCTGCCGGGCTCCCCCGGGTCGCTGCCGGCGAGCAGCGTGTGCGCGGCCTCCCGCATGGCCACACGCTCCTCGGGGCTCATCTGGTCGATGAGCACGGCCTGGACGAGCCGGTGGAGTTGGATGCTGTCGGTGCGGTAGTCGATGCGGGCGAGCGCGTACCGGTTGATCTCACGCAGGGCGTGGCCGAGGCGGATCGGGTCGCTGAGCATTTCGCCGAGCAGTCCGGGCAGAGCGGCGTTCCGGCCGGCCATGAACAGGCTGCGGGAGACCGGCTCGGGCGCGAAGTAAGCGCAGACCTGAAGGAGTTGCAGGGCTGCGGGGTTGGTGTCGCGCAGCCGGTCGAGGGAGACGTTCCAGGCCGCGGCGACCGGGAGCTGGTAGTCCATCGGCGGGGCGAGTTCGAGGAGTTCCGCGCGTCGGCTGACGAACTCCTCGCGCTTGCCCTCGAAGAGTTCGAGGTACTCTTCGGCCCGCATGCCGGTCTCGGCCAGCCAGACCGCGGCTTGCTCGATGGCGAGGGGCAGGTCGCCGAGTGCCTCGGACAGGCGGTTGGCCTGTTCGTCCGTCAGCACCGGGCCGCGGCGGCGAAGAAGCTCAATGCTCTCGTCGCGGGCGAAGACGTCGACTTCGATGGTCCGTGCCATATTGACCCATTGTCCGTTCCGGGAAGTGACAAGAATCCGGCCGGTTCCGCCTTGAGGGAAGAACGGCAGGACACTTTCGGGGCTCTCCGCGTTGTCGAAGACGAGGAGCCAGTTCCGGTACGGTTCGCCGAGGCGCAAGGCCTCCAACACGGCCGGAACAGCGATGTTGGCCTCCGCGCCGGTCTGCAGGCGGAGCCGCTGTGCCAGATCCACGAATGCCGCGCGGATCTGCGCGGGCTGTCCCGCCGGGATCCACCACACGATGTCGTAGTCGGAACTGTTCCGGTACGCGTATTCGACGGCGATTTGTGACTTGCCGACACCGCCCATGCCGTGCAGCGCCTCGGGGAGTACTGCCGTGGTGCCCTGCGTCAGTCGTGCGTGCAGATCCTCCAGCGCACCGACGCGGCCGGTGAAGTTGACGTTCCTGGGCGGCATGTTGCCCCACACCGGTGGCGGACTGTCTGCCTTCCGGCGTCCCGCGATGGCCCGTTCCACCACTCCCGGCCGCCGCATGCGCGCGCTGTCGGTCACGGCGCCAGGATCTCCTTTGCCCGAACTCGGCTCGTCGCGGAGCCCTCGTCCCCCGCGATCCGAATCGGTCAGCGCATTCTCCGGATCCGGTACGAATGCGGAAGGATCCAAAGGGTTCTCAGGCACATCAACCGCCTTAAATCGTAGCGTATCCAAACCATCACTCTCAGCCACGGCCGAGTGTGCACGGGGGTTCGCGGCCCGCTCGCGGGTCGGGGCGGGGTTCAGCCGCGCTTGCAGGCGCTCCGCCCACAGCAGGTAGGGACCCGAAAGGGCGCGGAGGGCGCGGACGACGGGGGTGTAGTAGTCGTCGGCGCCGGTCGGCACACCGGACGCCGGTTCGGTCGGCGCCACAAACAGACCGCGCATGTGTGGCAGCACCGAATCGAGGCGGTCGACGACGCGCAGCATGACCTCTGCGGTGTCCACCCGCCGCGCGGACGCCAGGAGTTCCTCCGCGACCCCGGGGAGGAACGCGTACCGGACGACACCCGGCCCGCCCGACGCGGCGGTGCCGGACCGCGCGGGTACAAGCAGGCCGGACGTGACGACTTCGGCGAGGTGCGCCGGCGTGGAGTCGGGTTCGGCGATGAACTGGATCATCTCCATCATCGCCAGGGTCAGCGGCGACGCCGCGAGGTGTTGCGCCAGGCGGAAGGCGACGGGAGAGGCCGCGGACCGGAAGTTCAGGACGAGTTCGGCGGCGGTGGTTGCATCGGGCACCCCTTCGTGAGGGCTCGCGTCGTCGTGGGCGGCGGGTGCGAGGGACATCACGCGCGCATGGGGCCAGGTGCCGGGGGCGTCCGCGAGCAATCGAGCCCAGCGGTGGAGCCGGCCGGCGGACAGTTCGACGACGGGGACCACCGGTCGGCCTTGGTCGGCGGCCGAGGGTGTGTCCCATCCGCGCTCGTGTTCGACGACGAGCCGGGAGCCGGACGGGATTTGCTCGTACGCGCGAAGGGCGACCGACCGTGTCGCCAGCCAGGTCCGGTACCACGCGCGCTCGCCCGGCAGAAGGGCCACGGCCACCGGCACCCGTTCCCCCCAGCCGCTGACGAGGCGTTGCGCGGCGCCCGAGCGCCAGGCCGCGCCCGCCGCGTCCGTCAGCACCATGACGACCCGCCGCCGCGCGGGGCCGATGGGCTCGGCAAGGCCGGATTTCAGCGCTTCCGGTGCGGCGCCGCGCAGTTCCAGGTGGTCGGCGCCGGCCGCGTCGGTGTCCAGCAACCGCACGTTGACCGTGCGGAACGCGCCGGTTTGGCGCAGGAGTTCGGTGAATTCCGCGACGGTGTGGCACCACACCGGCATGGTCGCCCCGGCGTCCGCGACGACCACCATGTCGAGCCAGCGTTCGCGGGCGGGGCGGAGGCGCGGCAGACGGGGTTCGGCCGCGACCAGGGCATCGGCGGTGGCCTCCTCGTCGAGCTCCCAGTCTCGCGTCGAGGGGACCCGGCGTCGTAACGGACGTAACGCGCGCTCCAGGCGGCGCCGGTCCGTCAGCCCGGGAACCGAGGGCCACGTCACGGGAACGGCGTCGACGTCGTCCGCGGCGGGAGCGGACGGACTCGGCTCGGGGCGCCCCTCGCCTTCGCCTCCCTCGGACTCGAGTGCCACGGGCCCGTCGGAGCGATCCGTCGGTGTCCGAGGGGACGGCGCGGCCCGCTCCGGATCCTGGTCCGGGCGCGCGGTCCGTGTCTCCTGCGGCGCCGACCGCCCCGGCTCCGGGTCCGGTCCAGCGGGGCGGCCGGGGTGTCCGGCACCTGGTGGCAGTGGCGGCGCCGGTTCGTCGCCGGAGTCGTGCCGGCTGCCGTTGTCGTCGACGGGATGGTGCGTGGGGCCGCCACCGCGACGCGCCCGAGGCAGCGGGGGGTCGGCGACCGGCGAGTTTCCGCGCGGCTCCGGGCGGGCCGGGCCGCCCGTGCGTCCGGCCCAGCACATGGCGAGCCACAGCGCGTCGGCGACCTCGTGACCGGTCAGGTCCCGGCCACCGAACACGTCGGACGCCTGCGCCGGGGGCCGCCCCCGCGTGGTCATCCCGGCCCCGCGGCGTCGAGGCTCCGCCACAACGCGCCGACCAGGCGGTCCCAGTGGGCGTCGGGCGTGAAACGGTCCGATGTCGCGAGATAGACGCTGTTGAGCAATTGGTCGGTGGGAAGTCCGCCTTGCCGGGCGCTGTGCGCGACGAAAATGCGCACGAGTTCGTCGAGCCGGGCGCCTTCCTGGATACCGAACCGGGTCGCGACCATCGCGGCGAGTTCGTCGGCGTCAGGGGCTGCCAGTTCCAGACGGAGGCAGCGCCGCAGAAACGCCGGGGGAAAATCGCGTTCGCCATTGGAGGTGATGATGATCAACGGGAACGCCCGGCAGCGCACGCGGCCGTTCCGGATGACCGCCGTAACGCCCGGATCATCGGTGAGGACGCCGACCTCCGGCTCACGCGCGGCACTGCGCACGAGTTCGGGGATCTGGTATTCGCCCTCTTCGATGATATTCAGCAGGTCGTTGGGCAGGTCCATGTCGCTCTTGTCGAGTTCGTCGATCAGCAGGACCCGCGGCAGGCGATACGGAAGCAACGCCGTGCCCAGCGGTCCGAGCCGCACATAATCGCCGATCCGGGTCTTTCCGACGACGCGGTCACCCGAATGTGTGCGGTCCGACTCCGCCTCCGCACGATAAGTCGCGGCGTCCTGTGCGCGGGCGATTCCGTCGTACTCATAAATTCCGGAATGCAAGCTAGCACGACTGGTGATGGGCCACCGCAGGACGCGCCCCAAGCCGAGCTCGCGGGTGACGCGGTAGGCAAGGCTGGACTTCCCCGTGCCGGGGCGTCCGGTGACCAGGAGCGGGCGCCGCAGGTACAGGGCGGCGTTCACCATGTCGGCTTCATCGATGTTGACCGGGCGGCGTCCTTCGGCTGCTGCGCGGCGGGGGCCGATCCGGCGGGTGACCTCGGCTTCGTCCTCGGGTGGGCGGGGTTGGAGCGGTTCGCCGTCGAAGGCCCGCCACGGCGGCGGCCTCATCAGTTCGTCGTCGAGGTCTGCGCGCAGAATCCGCCCGTCGCCGTGGTAAACCCACCAGTTGGGAACCGCTTGCGGCGGCCCGCCCGCATCCGAACCGGCGGCGGGCCCGTCGCCGCTCGACCGATTGTCACTGGTCACCCCACTGTCTCCTCCCCATGGACCGCGGAAGCCCATAAGGCCGCCAACGCGCATACAGGTTGCCCGGGTCGTCGTGCAGCAATGCCACGCCGTCGCACGCCGGCGTCGTGACGCGCGCTTCGTGGACGCGTCCCGGCAATCGGCCGAATTCCGGTGCGCCGAGTATTTCCTGCGCCAAATCGTGCAGGAGGGTGTCAGATTTTCGGGAGCGATGCCACAACATGGCCGGTATCCCCTCCCGCAGGGCGACGTCGTACGCGTGCGGGACTCCGATTTCCCGGGGTCCGGGCGCGTCGAGCAGAAGAATTGCGACGACCTGTCCCTCGGTGTCCCGGTTGAGGGTGTCCTGCAGGTCGGCGGGGCCGATTCCGTCCGGGCCGCCGCACACTTGCCATCGGCATTCTCCAGGGTGGTCGGACATGCTCCGCCAACGGCGGTTCCATACGCGCTGCAATGCCGGTTCGCGCTGCCGTTCGAGGCTGCGCAGGACCACGGGATAGTGCCGGACGATCGGTCTCGGTAGGCCGGACTCGCGGTGCGTGGCCCATTCGTCTACGGGCAGGCGGCCGATGAGGTCGCGCCCCAGAATGAATTCCAATTGGATTTGCGCGTCGAGGCCGGCGAGGGATGCTTCACCGTCGGCGATGACGGTCTCGACCGTCCCTTCCAACTCCTCGGGGGAGCAGAGCAATTCGTGGTGCCCCGGAAACGGCCGCGCGGTGGCGTCCTCTTTGGTCCACGAGGACACGGCGTACCGCTCGGCATCGGCGTCGATCCGTTCGACCTGGATCGCGAGGTAGGCCGGGCTCGCGACGCGCTGCGCCGCGACCGGGACGAGGCCGGCGCGTAACTCCCGTAGCGCGTCGGTGGCGTTGAGCGTGTCCGCGACGGCGGTGTCCCAGGCGCGCAGGGGATCGCCGAGGTCGCGGGGGACGAGCACCGCGAGGTGTTCGATGTAGACCATGAACGGGAACAGCCCGTCCGCGCGCGCGTTCGCCTCCGCGAGATGGTCGAAGGCCCCGACCGCGTCCTCGCGTCCGGGCGGCAGGTGTTCGAAGGTGCCACGGGCCGCGCGGTGGATCCCGGCGATCGGCAGCCGGTCCGGGACCGCACGCAACAGGACGTGGATTTCCCGCAGTTCGCCCGGGCTCAGCATCGGCTGGACGGGCGTCTCCAACACCAGCCGGCGGAACGCCTCGGTGCTGCGGGCGCCCGGGGCGAAGAAGCTGATGGTGTCGGCGAGGACCCACAGCCCGCCGCGCAGTTCCTCCAGCAACCTCACGAGGTCGTAAAGCTGACTGCGCGGCACGGCGCCCGTGCGTACGACCGCCAGCAGGTCGATGTCCAGTCGTTCGCCCGCCACTTCGAGGCATTGGCGCCGGAGCTCGGCATCCCCCATCGGCCTGGTCCGTTCCAGCGCCTCGACGAGTCTGCTCACACGCTCCCAGTGCGACATACCCTCGACGGTGTGGACCATCCGCACTCCCCCGTGTGCCGTTGTGGCCTCGGCGGAGCAAGTCGACGTCTGCATCAGCCACCCACTCACGTCACAAGGCCACTTCGTCCCTGAAGTGCCGCACTGCCGCAGCGACGTTGCGCGCGGCGCGCGCGTCCCCTACCAAGTCATTTATAGCCTGGAGCAGGTCGTCGAGGCCTCCGTCGTAGTCGCAGCTCACCCGGACGACTTGATACAAGTGCGCCTGTGGTTCGGGGCGTTCGCCGATCATGCCGGCGATCTCGGGTCGCAGGAGCGACACCAGGTCGTGCCGGCCGGCGGCGGTCGCGAAGTGCGGGACGGCCGCGATGAGTCGTGCCAGCTCGGCGCATTGACGCGGCGTCAGGTCGTCGCGGTGGGGCGGGGGTTCGGGCGCGGTCGGAGCCAGCATCGAGGTCAGCGGAGGCCAGTCGCGGGCGATGACATCGCACGGAATCATCCAGGCGACCCTGGCCTGGTTCCTCGTGTACGCCGCGACAACCAGGCCCAGCACACCGCGCAGCGCGGGGTCCCACACCCCGGCCCCGCTGAAGCCCGGTTGCACGGGGAGCCCGTCTCCCGTCCCGTCGAGCTGGCGCCACTCCGGGTTGGGCCCGCCGGGACCTGCCACGGCAGCCGCGACCCACAACCCGTCCGACAGCCCCGGGCTCGGATAGCCGTACACCCGGACCGCACCGGCTTCGGCCCGGCTGCCCGCGACGAGCGGCGCCGGGGCCGCAGCCGGGGGTGGTTCGCCGGAATCCAGCCGGAGCACCGCGATGTCCCCGCTGCGGTCGAGCGCCGGGAACCAGCCGCCGTGGACCACTCTCGCGGCCCGTGGCTCGGGCGCGCCGCACGGCGAGAAGTCGACCATGACGGGCTTCCGCGGCGGCGGACCGTCGGCGGGCTCGCCGAGCGCGCCGGCGACGACGTGCGCACAGGTGAGCACCAGGCCGCCGGGGATCAGGACTCCGGCACCGACGACCCCCACGCCCCCGCGACCGCACACCCGCACCCGCCAACCGGCCTGCAAACGATCGCCCTCTCTGTGCCGCCGCGCTTGGCTGCCCCCGAGGTGAAGGTACGCGTACGGCCACGAAGAGCGTAGTGAACCGGCCGAGTTGGTGCGGCCGAATCAACGAAGGGACGAGCCGGACGCCTCGGTCGTGGACAGAAGGATCCGCTTCGACGCTTGGCGGCCGGGCGGAACCACGCGGTGCGTTTCCGCGCCTGCGCCCGTCACCGCCCGTGCACCGCGGCTCGCGGCGCCGCCACCACGACTCCGCCTGGGGGACGTCGAGCCCTTTCGCCCACAGGGCTTCCGGGTCGTCGGGCATCGGCAGTTCGGCCAGGTCGAGCCGGTCGTCCTCATGGACTCGGGCCGCGAGCGCGCGTCGCGGCCGACGAGCGCTGCGCGGACGGCCACGACTCCCCGGCCACACGCCGTCACGGCTCCGCATCCGGTAGGCGTCGCCGTCGGGGGCGTACTCCAGAGCCGCGAGCTCGGGTGTCGGGTGTCGGGTGCGGGGCCGCCGCAACATGACGAGGCAGCCGCGCGGCTGCTCCGCGTCGTTCATCGGTGTCCGACCGTGCCCTCGGGCGCATCCGTCTTGGCAGGCGCCGCCGTCCGGCGCAGAGGCGTCGGCTCAGCCCGGTCCCCAGCTGTGATCGGGATGGCCGTGGGTGCGTACGCGCTGTTTGAGCTCGGCTTCGTACAAGTGTCGTTTGCCGTCGGCCAGTTCCTTGCGAAGGCGGGCTTCGGCGCGGGCGAACGGCTGGTAGTAGGTGTCGTCGTACGCCTCGATGATCTGGAAGGTCCAGTGTCCGGGGATGACGTTGCGTCCGGCGATGTCGGTTTCCAGGAAGTCCGCGGCGTCGTGGTGACCGGCCGCGCGCAGCATGGCGATGCCTTCGTGCAGCATCCGGTCGGCGCCGCCGGTCAGTTGGTGGAAGCTGTAGAGGTGGCCGCGCGCGCGTTCGGTGGCCTCCCAGGCCTCACTGACCTTGCCCATGGCCTCGACGGTGGCGTCGTCCATGCCTGGTGGGCGCCGGTGGGCCTCGTCGTGGGGCGGCGGGAGCTCGGGCATGGCGGCTGTCCTCTTCGGTGGTCTCGGCCTCGGGGAATCTCTCAAGCGTATTCGGCGTGCAGCGCGTTTTCGTATCTCTCGGCCGCCAATTGCTTGGCCCTTGCGATGTCCTCCGCGCTGACGGGGTGCTCCTTGACCGCTTGGTCGATGAACGCCTCGGCCGCCTCGGCGGCGAAATGCCGCGCGCGGTCGAAACTGCTCGGCCGTTCGTTCCGGGCGAGTCGCCCCGCCCACGCGAGTGAGGCCGCGTAAGCGCCGGCCGCGGCGAGGTGGTCGGGCGCGATCCGTTCGTTCTGCGGCACATTGCGGCACGTGTGGTATGTAGCCGCTTCTTCGCTGTCATCCGCGAACAGGCCCATCACGGCTTCCTTTGTTTGTCGCCTTCTTTGTTTCCTTGCTTTGTGTGCGTGCCGG
>NZ_JBPKBI010000016.1:0-15087 GCF_051388935.1 Yinghuangia sp. YIM S10712 | reverse complement strand
CACGCGCGGATACAAGGGTGCGTATGCCCGTCTGACCCGACATGACGCATCGCGGGCCGGCCTGGCAACGCCACCGCGCGCCCGGCGCCGAGACCGCCCCGCCGGGCGCTCATACAGGGGCTGGTTTCTTGCCGACATCCCCGGGCAACCGCTGGGGCGACCCCTTTGCGGGCCGGCGGCAGTCCGGGGAACCTCGGCGGTCCGGCGGTGCCGCATTCAGTCGGCAACGAAATGGAGGACCCGTGTTCAGGGCGATCGCAGACGTTCTGCGCAAGATAGGAAGCGCGATAGCAACCGTGGTCACCTTGCCTTTCCGGGCCGTGGCCCGGTTGTTCGGCGGGGCGTCCGACACCGCTCGCGGCCGTCACTGAACGCACCCGGCGCGCGGGCGCCGGATACGACCTGAAACCCTTGCTGTCGGAAGGCTGGTCATGCGAGGCACACCGACTCCGCAGGCTTTGCGGATTTACCTCGGGGACCATTACGCCGGATCTTCGGCCGGGTTGGCGTTGGCGAAGCGGCTGGCCCGGACCCGGGCGGATGCGCCGGACGGTCCGGTGTTGCGCGAATTGGAGCGGGATATCGCGCAGGACCGCGAGGCGATGCGCGAAATCATGCGGTCTCTCCATGTGAAACCCACCCGCGGTAAATCCGCTGTCGGGGTGCTCGCGGAGAAGCTGGGGCGTTTGAAGCCGAACGGGCGGGTGCGGCGACGGGCTCCTCTCAGCGATGTCCTCGAATTGGAGACACTCTTTTTGGGTGTCGAGGGCAAGGCCGCGTGTTGGCGATCGCTGCGTACGCTCGTCCCGACGGATTCCCGGCTCGACGCCGACCGCCTCGACGAGTTGATCAAGCGGGCGGAGGGCCAGGTCGGCCGGTTGGAAGCGCTGCGGGCGACAGCTGCGGCGAACGCCTTGGGCAGGTCGCAGTCAGCCGCCTCCGGGTGGTCCGCCGACGCACGCGGACGCGTCCTCGGAGGTGCCGGGTGAGGCCGGGGACGGGCGTGGTCGCGGTTCGGCCGGCGTGGTCGGTTGTCCTGCCGGGTCGCCGGGGGCTCTCGCCGCCCCGCGGGGTGTCGCCCCGGCCGGGGCCGCGCAGGCTCGACACCGGTCTCGGCACCGGAACCGACGACCCGACGATCAGGGCTTGCGGCCGATTCCGCCGACGAGGTCGGCCACGCTGTCGGCCCAGTCGCGCGAGTAGCGGCTGTCGGCGTCGCGGCGCCACTCGGCCACGGGGACGATGCCGGGGTCGACGAGCTCCAAGCCCTCGAAGAAGCCGGCGATCTGTTCCGGCGAACGCAGGTTGTAGGCGAGCGGAGCCGTCTTGTTGTGCCGCGTCTGGATCGCACGCCAGTGCGAGTCGACGTCGCTGATGTCGTGGGACAGCAGGTGGCTCCCGGTCGGCAGCGGAGCCATCAGGTCCTCGACGATCGAGCGGGCCTGCTCGTAGGTGGGGACGTGACCGAGGATGCCGCTGAGCACGATCGCGACCGGCTGCGACAGGTCCAGCGTTTCCGAGGCCGCGTCGAGAACCGTCTTGGGTTCGAGCAGCGAGGCGTCGAGGTAAGCCACTCCCTCGGCCTCGGCGGCGGCGAGGATCTCGCGGGCGTACAACACCACCTGCGGGTCGTTGTCGGCATAGACGACACGCGCGTCGGGCGCCGCCTGTTGCGCGATCTCGTGTGTGTTGCCGGCCACCGGGAGTCCCGAACCGATGTCCAGGAACTGCCTGATGCCGGCTTCGCGCGCCAGGTAGCGCACGCCGCGGGTAAGGAAATGCCGGGTGGTGCGCACCCGTTCGACGAGCCCGGGGTTCTCCGCCGCAAGCCTGTTGGCCAACGCACGGTCCCCCGAGAAGTTGTGCATGCCGCCGAGCCAGTTGTTCCAGCAGCGGGCCTGGCTGGGGCGGGTGATGTCGACGGCGGTGGTGGGGTCGCTTTGGGCGTTCGCAGGATCGTGTTTGGTCACGTTATGCATGCAATCATTTGCGCAACGTAAGTGACAAGCGCGCCACGGAGGTCCCGCGCGATCACGTGGTGTCGGGCGTTCGCGCGACGGTCGGCACTCGGCGCTGCCCCGCTTCGCCCGAAGCGTCCCGCTCGGACGAGCGGGCCGGCACGCTTGACAGCGCCGAATGTCGTCGGCGCAGGCGAGCACCCACACCACCGGCCGGCCGGCGAAGCGGCCGACGAGGGCGTGCAGGGGGCCAGAGTGACGTTGTCGGCCCAGTGCAGGTCGTCGAGGACGATCAGGGCGGGGCCGTGCCGCAGGCGCGTCTCCAGGCGGAGGCACAGCCGGTCGATCTGCCCGTCGGAGCCGGATGGTGCATCAAGGCCCTGCTCTCGTAGGGACGTTCCTGCCTCGTGGTCGAGTCGCGCTTGTCGGCTATCCGAGCGCGGGCAAGTCGCCTGCTCTCGTAGGGACGTTCCTGCCTCGTGGTCGAGGGCGTCGGCGAGGGGTCGAGGGGGATGGCCCGAAGAGAGACGTCCGGGATGGCCCGTCCTTCAGACCCCGTGCCGCGGATGCCGTGTGCGGGAGGGCCGCCGGGCCTGCCGTGCGACGGCCCCGGCGGCCTTCCCGGACACCTCTTACGCTCGCGTGGGGTCGAACGTGCGGAAATAGTCGGCGTAATGCTGCATGAGCTCCGGAACGCGGGTGGGCAGGCCGGGCAGTTCGGCGGCCATGACGGCGAGATGGGCGAAGCGAAGGCTGATCGACCGCATGGCGACGTCGGGGCGCGGGATGAGTCCGGGCTGTTCCTCCAGTTCGAAGGACGGTCCGGCGGTGCGCCCGGGCCGCCCGGAGGGCAGCGTCACCAGGTGTTCGGCGAGGGGCCGCATCATGCCGGCCATGACGTCGATGGCGGCGTTCATGAGCTGTGAACGGCGCAGGCTGGCGTCGGGCGCCGCACAGAAGTGCTGGATCATCAGCTGGTTCATCAGGAAGTACGAGCGGTTGAACACCACGAGTGCGGCGCGTGCCTCGGGGTCGCTCACGTGTTCGCGGGCCGGGTTCCCGGCGTGCAGGGAGGGGTTGCGCAGCACCGGATACGCGGGGGTCCAGGGTGGGCGCCGCCGAGCGCAGTCCTGCGGTCGGCCGGTGGCGAGGTGTTCGGCGGTCAGCAGGTCCGAGAGCCGCAGGAACGTGTCGTAGTGGGACTCTTCGCCGTGCTGCTTGCCGTGGAGGACGTCGCCTTCGCTGTGTTCGGTGACGAAGTCGATCGCGAACTGCGCGCTGGCGACGTCATCGACCTCCAACTGGTAGTCGGGGTGAACCGCGTTGACGGATTTGCGCATGAACAGGTGGTGTTCGCCTCCGCCCCTCCCCCGGTCGACGAGGAAGAGATTGGGCACGGTGGCCAGGCCTTCGCGAATGGCGGCATACAGGTCGCTGAGCGACTGGTACGGGTACGGGCCGGTGTCGTTGCGGGGGCCGGCGGTGTCCGCCTCAAGGTCGGGGAGGCCGCCGTACGGCTGTTCGAGCGCGATGAACCGCTGGACGCTGCCCAGTCCGAAGCCTTCCAGACACAGGTCGAGCGGCAGCCGCAGGCCGCTGTTGCGGGTCCCGAAGTCGATGTGCGGCAGATGGAAGGGCTGGCCCATCGCGGTGATGATGTTGTTGATCACCAGGAAGTGCATCATCTCCTCGCGGGCGACACCGAGGAGCGTGCCGCGCATGCCGTTGGAGAGGGTTTCGGCGCCGTCGCCGCATGCGAGGTGGAGTTGTTCCTTGGTCCAGGCGCCGCGTTCGACGAGTTCGCGTCCGGCCTCGTGGAGCGGGATCGACCAGGCGGCGTACAAGTACTGCATCATGACGGCGAGTTCGGCGCCGGCGGCCTGGCAGAGGCCGTCGTAGAGCCGGCCGCGTGTGGTGATCGCGCCGTCGCGGCCCCGCCGGGGGACGAGCCGGGGCGGCGGGCGGCGGCTGGACTCGTCTTGGCGCAGGTAGGCCAGCAGCAGCCGCGCCTGGGGTGCGGTCATGTCGCGGGTGGAGGGCATGTAGAACGTCTTGTCGCGGTTCTGCGGGTCGCACATGAGCCAGATCAGACGCGCGTGCGTGGCGACACGGGATCGGTCGGCGAGGCTGAAGATCTCGTCCTTCATGAAGGAGTACAGCAGTTCGTAGGGCGCGAACACCTCGCGGTAGAGCACGTCGAAGGTGACCTGGTCGCGGGGGATGTCGTCGAGATGCCGGGTGTCGGGCAGCACGCGTACGTCGACCGCGCACACGGCAGGCCAGTAGCCGAGGCGGTCGTCGTTGTCGTACGCGCGGGCGGCCGACCCGGATTCGTCGGCATCCCACGGGAGTTCGTCGTCTTCGGGGACGACGAGCAGGCGCGTGGCTCCGGCCGAGGCGTACCGGACGGCGAGGTGGGCACGCCCGTCGGTGCCGGTGGTCACGACGCAGGTGTCCGCCCAGCTTGGCCCCTCCCCTTGTACCGGGGACTGTCGGCAACGGATGTCGACGATGTGCACGTCATCGCAGCGGGCTTCGGCGCCTGCCCGCGGATCCCCGGGCAGGGCGCGGGGATTGAAGAACTGCCGTACGCGCAGGCGGGATTCGGCAGGTCGGCCGAGGCGGTAGGCGCGTAGCGGCACTTCGGTGCCGAGGGCATCGGCGCTCGGGTCGGCGGGGTCGAGGATGAGCGCGGATTCGTCGACGCAGACGACTGTTTCCTCTTCGGCGAGAAGCACTTCCGGGTCGCGGCCGGGAAGCGTGCCCAGGAGCACCAGCGGCTCGGCGGGGCCGGCGGCGTCGGTGAGTTCCGCCGCGTGCTCGGGTCTGGTGGGGACGGTGACGAGCCCGCCGGTGGTGTCGGTGTCGCCGAGGTAGGCGTCGCGGGGAACGCGGGCGACCAGCCGCCGGGTGTCGCGGGTGCGCAGTTCGAGGTCGCCGGCGTCGAGGCGGGGTCCGAGCGGGTGGATGCGCTCCGGACCGGGATCCGCGCCGCGGCTGACGGCCGGGATCGCGGTGACGAGGTCCAACGTGGTGTGTTCGGCGGTCACGCGTACCGCGGCGTTGTGCAGCGGGGTCGCGGTGCCGCGTCGGCGCGGGTCGCGGGCGCTGAGCAACCGCCCTGCCGGACAGGTGCGTTCCTCGTCTCGGCGCCATGCGGCGATGGTTCCGCGTACCTGCCACAGGTCGGGGGCGTCGCATGTCCGGGGGGCGGCCATGTTGCTCAGCGCGAACCGGACCACCAGGCCGCCGTAGCCGTCCTCCGCGGCGCGGGCGCGCAGCCGCCGTGCGGCTTCGGAGGCCTCGGCCTCCGCGAACCACTCCAGGCCCTGGTCGGCGTCCACGACGAATTGGTGGACGACCGAACGCCGGAATAGAGCGGCGAGTGGATGGTCGCCGGTGTCGAGGATGTGGTGTGAGTTCTGCCAGCGCGGCGGCTGGAGGCCGGTGACCGCGCCGATCGCCATGGAACCCGACTCGTGCGAGCGGCCCAGGCGGCCGAAACCGAATCCGCCGGCCATGACGGTGGTGGTCCAGTTGGACGCGGGGTCGATGTCGAGGACGCGGGCGCGGTTGAACGTGGTGGCCAGGTAGTCGTTGTAGTGGCCCCACATGTCGACGTGTCGGCCGACGACCGGGTCGCGGGTGTCGGCCTCGCCGGGCGCGGCTTCCCAGCCCGTGACCCGGGCGTCGACCCAGAAGTGGCCGTTGCCCCCGAAGTTCCAGCCCTTGACCGTGCCGAACCGCCCGTCTTCGGTGGCCCGCCCGTCGGGTTCGTAGCGGTGGCCGAGGGTGTCGAGGTGGTCGTGGTACTCCCCGGCCGGACGGTCGGTCGGGAACGGCTTGCCGTCGGCGGTCACCGCCCGGTTGTGCGCGAGGTCGTACAGGCCGCTGCGCGGACCGGTGGGGAGGCGCGTGACCGCGGTGCCGGCGAAGTGCAGGCGAGGTACGTCGAAGACGCTCACCAAGATCTCCTGAGTGCTGTGTCGATGGCGGCCACCGCGCCGAGTGCCGACTCGATGGCGCCGTTGATCCAGGCCGGGGTGGTCGAGCAGTGCTCGCCGGCGAAGAAGAGCCGCCCCTGAGGGCGGGCGGCGCGCCGCATTTCCTCGTCGCTGCCGTCGGCGTCGCTGCCCCAGCGCCAGCGGATCGCCGTGCACCCGTTGCTCCACGGGTTGTCGGCCCACGCGATGCTCGCCGCGTCCAGCACCATGCCGGGTTCCTTCAACTCCGGGTGCAGCGGCGCGAGTTCGTCCACGACGGCGGCGTGCCTGGCTTCGGCGGGGAACTTCCCGAGCAGGTGGGCGTCCTCGGCGATGGCGTACGAGCCCAGGAGCACCGCTTCCCGCCGAGGGGCTCCTTCCCGCGGCGGGTAGTACGTCTGGCGGGTGCGGCCTCCGGTGGCCGACGCGCCGCCGCGGATTCCCGCGCGTTCCCAGAACGCCTCGCGGCACAGCAGGGCGATCTTGGTGGCGGATCCGTACTCCATGGTGTTGATGACGTCCCGTTTGTCGGCGTCGACGCCGTCGAGCGGGATCTTGCGCAGCACAGAGAACGGCAGCGTGCACAGCGCGGCCGGGTGCCGGTGGGTCGGCCGGTGCGTTCCGTGGCGCAGCGTGACGCGGACCGCGTCGTCGCCGACGTGCAGGCCGACGACCTCCCGGCCCGGCAGGATCGGCCCTCGGATGCGGTCCGCGAGGCGTTCCACGAGGCGGCTCATCCCGCCGCTGAGGTACATCAGGCTGGTGCCGGTCTCCAGCAGGAGATCGTCGAGGAACACGTACAGGCGCGGGGTACATCCCGCGCGCAGCTCGGGGTGTTCGCGGAAGACCGCGCCGAGGTCGATGCGCTCGCTTCGCGGGCCGTGGAGGTACGGCGTCAGGTCGAGGCGGTCGGCGAGCGGGAGCAGCGCGGCGAGGTCGGCGGCGAGGTTGTCGCGCAGCTCGGCGGGGCTGATGGCGCGGACGACCGCGGCCAGCCAGGCGCCGAACAGGACGGTCTCGGGCTTGTAGGCGCCCGTGTCGACTTCACGCCGTAAGTCGGCCACGAGGGCCTTGGCGGCGTCCTTCACGCGGACGAAGCCGCTGCCGGTGTCCAAGCGGTTGTGGTCGTCGCTCAGGATCGTCGGGAACGGGCGCAGCGCGGTCGCGAGGCCGAGCTTGTGCACGTACCGCATGGTCAGTTCGTGGGTCGCGGGGATGCGCATCGCGCCGAGCTCGGCGTGCGGGGCGTCGTCCGCGGTGCCGAAGCGGTGGGTGTGGATCCGCCCGCCGATCCGCTCGCTGCCCTCCAGGACGGTCACCCGGTGTCCCAGCGCCTCCAGCTCGTACGCGGCGACCAGCCCCGCGATGCCGGCGCCGAGCACGGCGATGCCGTCCTGGTCCTCCGTCGGCCCGTCCACAGCCTCGCCTCCCGTGTTTCCGGTTCAGAAGGTCGACTTCGCGGGAGCGGCGGTGTCCGCCACGTCCCCCGAACCGTCGGCCGCTCAAGCGCCAACGGGCATTTCCCGCACAGGTTTTGACGCCCCGTGGTGGGCATCCCGCGTGACCGCGTGGGTTCCCGCCGAATCGCTTTTGGCGTGCTTGCGGCGCTCTCGGCGCCGTGGGTCAGGGAGGGCTTTCCGGCATGGATCAGCGCGAGTGCAACGCCGCCTACAAGGTGGCCGGGAATCTCATCAACTGGTGCACGCCGGGGCCCCGCGAGGCGAGGACGCGGAAAATCGACGGCCGACCCGACCACTTCCACCACCCGTTCGGCCTCCTCCCGGAACACGACGGTCTCCCGCTGTCGCACCAACGGGTCTACAACCGCAAGAACGGCACGACCCGGAAGCCCTTCGACTACTCCTGTTTCCCCGGTGTCGCGGTCATGGACCGGGACATGGCCCCACGTAACCACGCGGGCGAGCCGATCACCCGGTATGCCTGGCACTTCGACGCCCATTTGGTCGCCCTTTTCCTGCGCCGCTACTCCACCGACAAGCAGTGCGTCCGGCACGTCCAGGACGAGATGGTGGAGGTGCAGCAGGACGAGCGGGGCTTCGTGACCGCGCTGCGCACCAAGGGCAGGGCCGTCCTCGACGCCGACCTGATCGTCGACTGTTCCGGCTTCCGGGGCCATTTCTGCCGGCTGTGGGGGCTCGCCCCGGACAGGGATCGGCGACAAACTCGATCACGTGCGTTTCCGGGTGGGGCGCAACCGGCGTGCGTGGGTGAACAACGTCGTCAGCGTCGGCCTGTTTCCTGGATCCGCCGGAATCGTTCAGCACGGAATGCGATTACTACGGCAGCTTCGACATCGAGTTCCGGAACTTCCGGACCAACGGCAGTTACTTCTGCATCTTCGCGGGTCTGGGCCTGGAGCCGGACCATCCGCTACCGGCGATGATGCACCGCGAGGAAATGCACGAGGGCGCCCAGCATTTGTTGGCCGAAATGGGCAGCCACACAATCGTGTTGGGCACAGTGGCCGAAACGGGCTTCACCAAGGACATCCCGCTGCTGTACGGCCTGCGGCAGTTCTCCCGCCGGCCGGCTCAGAAACGCACCGCCTGACCCTCCGCCCGCGAGGCAGTCGGCACCGACAGGGAGGGGAGCCGACCGCCTTCGCGAGCGCCGTATTCATCCCAGCGCTCACACAGCCCGATTGGCAATCGATTGCCACCAGTTGCCACGGGCCTCGCAGCGCGGGTGCGGCAGCAGAGCGGGGTCGGCCCGGACTGGCGTTGGGCGGGGTTGGCCCGGATTGGCCTGGCCTGGGCTGGCCCGGGTTGGCCTGAGCCCGACGGCGGGTGACGTACAGGGGCGTGGTCGCCTGTGGTTATGGGCGACCACGCCCATGGCGGTGCGGGTGCTCCCGTACCGACACCGCCGTATCAGGGGTCAGCGGTCGATCTGCGCCTTGGCGGCTTTGACCGTGACCGGTTCGGCGAGACGCTGCTCGTCGCAGATGCGCTGGAGCTTCTCCAGCGTGGCGTCGAGGCCTTCTCCGATGCGCTCCCCGGGAGTGAACGTCGCGGGGAGGTTCCGCATGCCGTTGATGACACCGATGGTGTCGTAGTGCCGGGCGCCCTCGGGGTCGCACTTGTAGTCGGGCATGCGGTCGAGCACGGCGATGACCATGCGCTTGAAGACCGTACGCGCGACGTTCGAGCCTATACAGCGGTGGATGCCGAGCCCGAAGCTGCTGTGCCGGTTGCCGGTGCGCGCGAGGTCGATCTTGTTGGGTTCCGGGAACACCTTGGGGTCACGGTTGGCCATCGCCCAGGAGACCCATACGCGCTCGCCCTCCTTGAAGTTGACACCGGCGATCTCGCAGTCGGCGGAGATGGTGCGTCCGTCGCCCGGTGCAGGGGTGTAGAAGCGCAGGAATTCCTCGGTCGCGGAGTTCAGCAGGGTGTCCCGCTCGCGGCTGAGGCGGTCGCGCTCCTCGGGGTTCTCCGAGAGCCACTCCAGCGCGTGTGCCGTGAGCGCCGTGGTGGTGTCGAACCCGCCGCCGATCAACAGGGCGAGAATGCCCAGGAGTTCCATGTCCGGCCCGGGCTGGCCGCCGATGTCGGCGGTCAGCAGGGCGTGGATCAGCCCCGGGCGTGGGTTGGCCCTGACCTCCATCATCTGCTTGAAGAGGTCCGCCCCCATCGCCATCTGGAGCTGCTTGACGCGCTCCGAGTCGGGCGAGTCCGGGGGCGTGTACACGCTGGCGTGCGCCGGCTCGTTGTAGATCGTCCAGTTGGCCAGCGGGATGCCCATCATTCCCAGCGTGAGGACGGCGGGGACGACATTGGCCAGGTCCTCGACGAAGTCGATGCTGCCCGATTCGATCTTCTCGTCGAGGCAGGCGCGGACGACCTCGTCGATGACCGGGATCCAGCGGTTCATCGCGGCGGGCGACATGTACGGGTTGAGCGCCTGCCGGTAGTAGCGCTGCTCCGGCGGGTCCATCTCCAGGAAGCCGCCGCGGTAGGAGTTGCCGCGGTCCGGGGTCGGGATGGTGACGCCCTTGTAGCCCTTGCGCTCGTTGTTGACGTCGTGGTCGTTGGACAGGTACTGCGCGGACCTGGCGACCTCGAACGTCTCGGCGTTCCCGGCGGTCACCCAGTGCCCGCCGTAAGTGTCCGACCACGCGATCGGACACTTGGCCTGCATTTCCTGCGTGATCGACTCGAACTGCCCGCGGTATTCGGGAGTGTGCCGGTCGAAGTGGAATACCGGGGTCCTGCGGTCGTCGTCGGCGACGATCTCGTCCTGGCTCACGGAAGTGCTCCCTGCGTCTGCGATGGGTCGTCGGACCGGTCAGTGGTCAGGAGATGGGTCAGGAGATCGAGATGGCGCGCTCCGGGCACGAGCGCACAGCCTCGTGAACCTTCTCCTCCTGGTCGGCCGGCACCTCTTCGCTGATCGCCGACGAGTGACCGTCGATCTCGCTGAGCTCGAACACCTTGGGGGCGATCATGGCGCACAGCGTGTGGCCCTGGCAGAGGTCCTCGTCAACCCGCACCTTCACTTGGCTCTCCTCATGCGAAACTCGAATCGTCGCGCCCGGCCCGAGGTGGACGCGTGCCGGCGGGCCGCCGGGCGGGCTCGGGAACCGCCGGGCCTCCCGTGTGCGTTGGAAGCGTACGGTCGGTGCATCGGCGGGAGCCGATGAGAACCGACGGGGGCAGGGACATTCTTCCGGCCATCCCCTACGTCCCTGTTGCCAGTGCTCGTCTCCTCCCGCTGCCTGACCGAACGCTCCGGGATCGTCCCCCCGAGGTGCTGAGCACCCGCACAGCACCGTGTTGACGACATGAGTACCACCGGCCCACGCGGCGGTCAAGGGCAGAGCGGGCCACCAGGCGCTCCCGGCGCACAGCTCGGTCCGCCGCCGGATGCGCGATCAGCGCGAGCGACCGAAATACCGGCTTTGGCCGTGATTGTGGCGCCGAATCTCTCGCACTCGGCGAAAACGTCGTACCGCGGGGCTCCATGGAGCCGCCGGAAGGCGTACGCTCCGTCCCCGTGCCCGGAGCCTGCTCCGCGACCGGACTCGGGGACGGACACAGGCCGGAAAGCCGAAGGAAAGAGGGCTGACCGGGGCTTTCCCGCCCCGCGCTAGCATGACGCGGCAGCCCGTACCACCGCACGTCCTTGGAGGCAGCAACATGGCATCGCCGCGCAGGATCGGTGCGCCGGACGCCAAGAACCGGGCCGTCCTGCTCGATGCCACCGAGCAGTTGATGCTGGAAGAGGGCTACGCCGCGGTCAGTTCACGGCGCGTCGCGGCGAAGGCCGGGCTCAAACCGCAACTTGTGCACTACTACTTCCGGACCATGGACGACCTGTTCCTGGCGGTCTTCCGGCGCCTCGCCGAGGAAGGGACGAAACGGCAGGCCGCCGCGCTGGCTTCACCGCAGCCGTTGCGGGCGATCTGGGAGCTCAGCACCGAGGAGTTCAACACGGCGCTGACGATGGAGTTCGTCGCGCTGGCCAACCATCGCAAGGCGATCCGCGCCGAGATCGTGCAGCATGCCGAGCGCGGCCGCGCCGAACTGCTCACCGCGCTGCCGCGGCTCATGGAGCGGTACTCCGTCTCGCCGGATGCGTTCCCGCCGGCCGTCGTCGCGTTTCTGATGACCAGCATTTCGCGCATGTTGGTGATGGAGCAGGCGATCGGGATGTCCATCACGCACCAGGAGACGGCCGCGTTCGTCGAGGACTACATACTGCGCCTGGAACGCGACGCGGACGCGGTCCAGGCGAAGGCGGAAGCCGAGGCGGCTCGGGCAGAAGGTGCGGATCACGCGAGCCGGGGCGCCGACGCGGTGGTGCGGCACGGCTGATTCGGCTGCCACCGCCCGCCGGTCACGCGCCGGGTGACCGGCGCGGCAGAACCCCCCGCAGGAACAGGCGCACGGCGTCCTCCAGGCGGCGTTCCTCGACCTCGGGCGTACGCGTGACGCCGAAGGCCGCGAGCCGCGCGGGGAAGGCCGATACCAGGGCGAGGAATTGCTCGGCGGCGGTCTCGATGTCGTCGACCTCGATCGTGCCCTCGTCCGCATGCCGTCGCAGGAGCTCCATGACGGCCCGCATGCGCGGCGACCAGGTCAGCGTCTCGGCACTGCGTGCGAACTCGGGAAAGCGCTCGGACTCGGCCATCGCCATCCGGCTGATGCGGACCAGGTCGGGATCGACCGCGCGGGCGATGGCGGTTCTCCCGATCTCGGTCAGTGCGGCGGCCAAGTCGTCGCCCGGCACGTCCGGGACGAATTCGTCCCCGTGCCGGGACATCGCCCAGGGCACCACGGCCGCGAAAAGCGTCCGCTTGTCGCGGTAGCGGGCGTAGAGCGTGCGCTTGGTGACGCCCGCGGCCTGGGCGACGGCCTCCATCGTGGTGCCGTCGAATCCTCGGTCCAGGAACATTTCGAACGCGGCCTGCCGCAACTGCTCGCCGAGCCGGGCCGCTTCGGCCTGGGAGGGTCTGCCGATACGAGCGCGCGTGGGTGGGGTGGGGCTCACCGGCCGCAGTATACGGGCCATTGACATAAATGAACGGATGCGTATATTTTCCAGGCGACCGGGAAGACGACCGAGGAAAGGGGCAGGCGTGGGTGCGACCGTGGCCGTGCCTCGCTCGCCCGGACTTCTCCCCTGCCGCGGCCCACGGCTCCTGCGACGGCTCGGCGGACACGTCGAACCTGCGCCGTCGAGCGGGAAGTTGCCCTGCCGGGCACCGGCACGGAACCCTGCTCGGCCCGGCCTTCGGCTGCCGTTGCCGCCGGGCGCCGCGTTCGACCACCGATCACCAGGCGACCCCGCCGGGGCACTCGGGATGTCGCGCGTCGGCGCCGGACGCCCGCGCCGGGCCGTCTGCCAGTCTGCGGAAGTGGTGTGACCTGCATGCGGATGCGACGCCTTGGGCCCAGCGGCCTGTACGTCTCCGAACTCGCCCTCGGGGCAATGACGTTCGGCATGCGGAAATGGGGGTGCGACGAGGAGACCGCGACCGCGCTCGTCCACCGCTACCTCGACGCCGGCGGGAACTTCATCGACACCGCGGACGCGTACGGCTCGTCCGAGGAGATCTGCGGGCGGGCGGTGCGCGGGCGTCGTTCGGACGTCGTGCTGGGCACCAAGTTCGGCCTGCCGGTGGGGCGCGGCCCGCATGACCGGGGCACCGGCCGCAAGCACATCGTCGCGGCGTGCGAGTCGAGCCTGCGGCGGCTCGGCACCGACTACATCGACCTGTACTGGGTGCATGTCGACGACACGGCGACGCCGCTGGAGGAGACGATCGCGGCGCTGGACGACCTGGTGCGGGCCGGAAAGGTGCTGTACACGGGCGCGTCAAACCTGCGTTCGTACCGGCTGATGAAGGCGTTGTCGATCAGCGACCGCACAGGCGCGGGACGGTTCATCGCCTTCCAGGGCCAGTACAACCTGATCGTCCGCACCCTGGAGCGCGAGCACTTTCGACTGCTCGCGGACGAAGGGCTCGGTTTCGTGGGCTGGAGTCCGCTCGCCGCCGGGATGCTGACGGGCAAGATCAAGCCCGGTGCGGACATCGCCGACACGCGGCTGGGACAGCGCGAGGTCGCCTTCGACGCCCTGGTCAAGAACGAGCACGGCTTCCGCGTGGCCGCGGCAGTCCGGAAGGCCGCCGCCGAAGTCGGCTGCTCCCCGGCGCAGTTGGCCTTGGCATGGCAGCGCGGCAGGCCGGTCGACTCGGTCATCGTCGGCGCGCGCACGATGGCTCAGCTCGACGACAACCTGGCGTCGCTGGACGTCGTCATCCCGCCTGAGGTCGCGGCGGAGCTGGAACGCGAGACAGCGCTTCCGGACGAATATCCCGGGACGTTCATCGACATATTCCAAGGCTGGCTCCGAGGCGACGAACGACCGGCGTAGCAGCGGCAATTCATGCACGAGAATGGCTTGATCAAGGTGGGAGAAGCAGACATGTCGGCAGGGAAATCGGTGGGCAGGAATGCGATCGTGACCGGTGGCGCGTCCGGCATCGGGCTGGCGATCGCCCGGCGGCTCGCCCACGACGGCGCCAACGTCGGCGTCTTCGACCTCGACGCGGACGCGGCCGAAGCCGCGGCGGCCCAGATCCGCGCCGACGGCGGCTCGGCCCTGGCGGTCGGCGTCGACGTCGCCCACCGCGACCAGATCGACCAGGGCATGGACAAGGTCCGCGCGGCGTTCGGTCCCATCGGCATCCTCGTCAACAACGCCGGGCGCGAAGGCTTCCAGCCGTTCCTGGACATCACCGAGGACACCTGGAACCACCTCCTCCAGGTCAACCTGACCGGCACGTTCCATTGCTGCCAGGCGGCCCTGCCCGACATGATCGCCGCCCGCTGGGGTCGCATCGTCAACATCTCGTCGTCCAGCACCCACGGCGGCCAGCCGTTCATGACCCACTACGTCGCCTCGAAGTCGGGCGTCGTCGGCCTCACGAAGTCGCTCGCCCTGGAGTTCGGACCCAAGGGCGTCACCGTCAACACCATCCCGCCGGGCTTCATCGACACTCCCATGACGCGCCGCAACGAGGCGAAGGGGCTCCTCGGCGGCACCGTCGACCACCACGCCTCCCTCACACCGGTACGCCGCGCCGGCCTGCCGGAGGACATCGCGAACGCCACCGCCTTCCTCGTCAGCGACGAAGCCGGCTACATCACCGGCCAGATCATCGGCGTCAACGGCGGCCGTAACACCTAATGGGACTCATCGGGTCGTGAGTGAGACTCGATGGGTGGCCGCCGGCATGTGAGCACTGCCAGCACCGGAGCCGTTCGAGCTCTGCTGTCAGACCGTGCCCCTGCCGGTCGGCCGGGAGGCCGGACTGCTGATGGGATGGCGTGCCCGCCGGGCTGATCGGGCGTGAGCACTGGATCCATTAGGGCGCGAGCTGCGTCTCCCGTGGGCCACGCGCACGATGTACATCGAGAGGTTGGAGACATGGGGTGCTGTTCGTCGGGGACGACTGGGCCGAAGACCATCACGATGTCGAGGTCCAGGACGAGGCGGGCCGCAGGGTCGGCGCCGCGCGGCTGCCGGAGGGCGTCGCGGGCATCGCGAAGCTGCACGCTCTCATCGCCCGGCACAGCGGCGAGGACCTGGAGCCGGAACAGGTGGTGGTCGGGATC
>NZ_JBPKBI010000015.1:141993-163832 GCF_051388935.1 Yinghuangia sp. YIM S10712 | reverse complement strand
CTTTTGTCTTTCTGTGCTTCCAGCCTAGCACACCGTTTCCGGTCTGTTTTTGGCTTTCCGCGGTGCCTTCGGAATCGCCCTTGCGGGCTTTTCCTTCGGCGACTCAGACTTTAGCGGATCGCATTTCGTTTCGCCTAATCGGCGATCCTGCTCGCGTCCCGGGTTGTTCCGAGTCGGATCCGGGCGCACCAGAACGAATACGAAGCGCCGAAGAGCGCGTCGTAGCTCGTACATCGATGCTGTGTGGATCCCCGCACGCGGGACCAGCCAGCCTGCGCGTGGGCGCAAGCTGTCTCAGGTCTCCCTGCTGAGCGGTGCGACGACTGTACCCACCTCGTCCCGTCCTCGCAAATCGAGGTTTGTCCCGGGAGACCCTGCCGTCACGGGGCTCACGGACAGAACTCCCAGGTCGGACAAGTCCGTTTCGACTCCGCGATCCGGAGCACCGGTTCACTCATGAGGAGTACACCGACACGTTCCCGCACCCACGTGAACCCCGTGGCGTTCGTGATCCGGATCGTCACCGCGGTCGTCGTGGGCATCCTGGTCCTGCACATCCTGTTGGTGCTTCTGGAGGCCAACCCCGCCAACGACCTCGTAAGCACGCTCGCCGACTGGGCGAACGGGCTGTCCGGCTGGTCGGAGGACTTGTTCACACCCGACGGCTACAAGGCGCGCATCTTCGTCAACGAAGGTCTGGCGGCCGTCGTTTACGTGCTGATCGGCGGTGTGCTGTCGCGAGCTGCGACGCGCATCTGACCGCAGGGCGACGTTGGTCCCATCATGGTGTCGTCATACGACGCCCACCGGAGGACCTGATGTCGCTGCTCACGCCCGAAACTCTGGGCGATCTGCTTGCCGAGTACGACTTCGACAACGGCTGCGTGACCCGCGTGAGCATTGACGACCCCTTCGCTCCCGGGGGTGCGACGGCCCGCATCGTCGTCGACGCGCGTGATCGCGAGCACGGTTGGCCGTGGACGCCTGTCGAGTTCCGGCTGACCGGGCTCCGCGACTACCGGCTCGAACACGGCAAAGGCTTCTCCGGCATGCTCTATTTCGACCCGGTTGTCGCGCGTTTCTCCGACGAGACCCACGGCGAACTCCTGTACCTGGACTTCGACCCCGTCGACGGCCCGGGGCAGTACGAGCCCGTGGACGCGGTCGACGTCGTGGGCCGGTCGCAGTGCTTCTTCGCCGCCGAACAGATGTCGTGGCAGGTTCTTCCGCCGGAAGAGAGCCCCCGTCTCGCGGCTGCGACTCCGCCGGCGGACTTCGAGTAGGGGGCGGGACGGGCTCTGCTGCCTTGTGCTGCCGATACTGGTTCCCGTGACTCCTCCTCCTCGTGAACGAGGTGGCTTCTCGCTATGCCGGTGGGGCGTTGCGACGGGCCAGCCCGGCCCGCAGGACGTTGAGGGCTCCCACGGTGTCGGCGTGCGCGGTGTGGCCGCACACGGCGCAGTGGAATTCCTGTTGTGTGGGCCGGTTCTCCTTGGCGGTGTGCCCGCATCGGGGGCAGCGTCGGGAGGTGTTGCGGGGGTCCACGGCGATCACTTCCCGTCCGGCGCTTTCAGCCTTCGCATCCGCACCGTTCGGCAGGAACCCGCCCGGCGTCGCGGGGTCGGGCTTCGGCGCGGGGGCCTTGCCCATGGTGCGGATTGGGAGGTCTTCGTGGGCGATGAAGTCGTGGGCGCGGACGAGGGCGAGGGCGGTCTTGTGGGCGTGGTCGAGCCGCCTGCGCCGCACCGTGCGGTGCAGTTGGGAGACCTTGTCCACGGCCCGGCGGTGGCGGGCGGTGCGCTTGTCGCGGCGGACGCGGGGGAACCGGGCGAGGGCCTGCTGCGCCGCCGCGAGCCTCGCGTCGGCGCGTCGGCCGTGGCGGGGGTTGGGGACGAACCCGCCGTCCGAGTCGGCGAGGAAGTTCGCGATGCCCAGGTCGATGCCGACCGCGCTGCCCGTCGCGGGCAGCGGCTCGGCCTTCTCCTGCTCGCAGGTCAGCACGACGTACCAGTGCCTGCCCTCCCGCTTGACCGACACGGTCTTGACCTTGCCGACCACGGCGCGGTGCCGGTGGACCCTGACGTGCCCGACCCCTTGGAACCGGACGCGGGTCACCGGGTCGTGCGGCGTACTGTCCCAGCGGCAGCCGTCGCCGTCCTTGGGGAAGTCGACCGTGTCGAACCAGCGCACCCCGCGAAAACGCGGATACCCGGGCTTCTCACCGGACCTGACGCGGCGGAAGAACGCCGCGAACGCCTTGTCCAGACGGCGAAGCGTCGCCTGCTGCGAGCTGAACGACCAACGCCCCTGACCGTCCGGGTCGAACGCCCGGATACCCTTGAGCTGCGCCGACTGCGCCCCGTACCTGACGCTCGTCCTCGACACGTGCCGCCAGGCGTCGCGGCGCTCCTGCAACGCACCGTTGTACAGCGCGCAGTGGTCCCGCAACATCGCGACCAGCGCACCCTGCTGACCCACGGTAGGCCGCATGCGGAATTTGTACGCACGGATCAACGCGGCCCACCCCCATCCCCGAACATCCCGACAACCGCGCAACACGGTAGCCGGGACCACCGACAACGGCGGCCCGCCCGAAGCGCGAACCGCCACCCCCTGCCCTGCTCCGCAAGAGCTTCGTTTCACCCCCCACGTGAACGTGGGGGTACCCACGAAGGACATCGGATGGCGGCCGACAGACAGCGACGTTCCCGAGGCACCCGCCCGTCCATCCGCGCTGTCGTCGACTCGGGCACCGTCGAGCTCGAACCCGATCCCGACCGCCCGCGGGGATGGACGCTGCGGCTCGACGAGGCTCCCCAATCGCACGTCGACCTGGACGATCCGACGTGGCTGGAATTCGAGTACATCCGCCGCATCGGCCATGTCGCCGATCTGTGTGCGCCTCCCGGCCGACCGTTCCAGGCGCTGCATCTCGGCGGCGGCGGGATGACTCTGCCGCGCTACATCGCCGCGACCCGCCCCCGGTCGCTTCAGCAAACGGTCGAGATAGACGCGCAGCTCATCGCTTTCGTCCGCGAGCATCTCCCACTCGCCAAGAACACCCGGGTCCGGATCCGCAACGGTGACGCACGCGCGATGACCGCCAAGGCTCCCGACGGGGTGTTCGGGCTGGTCGTGGTCGACGCGTACGGCGGCTCCCGACTGCCCGCACACCTCACATCGGTCGAGTTCGTCCAGGAAGTCGCCCGCACGATGGCCACCGAAGGCGTCTACACCGCGAATCTCGCGGACGGTGGCGGGCTCGACTTCGTACGGGCGCAACTGGCCACCATAGCCACGGTGTTCCCGCATGTCGCGATGATCGGTGACCCCGCGGTTCTGCGTGGTCGGCGCTTCGGCAACATCGTGGTGGCCGCATCGCGCCGCGAGCTGCCGATCGCGGAACTGACCCGGCGTACCGCGGCCGATCCGTTTCCCGGCCGCGTGCAGCACGGCCGGGACCTCGACGACTTCACCGGCGGCGCCGCGGTCGTGCTGGACACGACGGCGACGCGTTCTCCGCTGCCGCCGGGAAAGCTTTTCAGCCGTCGGTGACGCTGCCGGCGGGCGGGCTGCCGGGCGCGGGGTAGGTCCTGCCCTTCCACGCCGCGCCACGCCCGCGCGCATGCTGCACGGCGGAATCGACCGTCATGCCGAGGTAGAGGGTGGCCGCGAAGGGCAGAAGCAAAGCCTCGTACGCGGGTCGCCCGTAATAACGGATCATCGGCACATAGGTCGCCGTCATCAGGGCCCAGGTCAGCGCGCCCACCGCGGCGAGGGGCCGGTCACCTGCCGCCGCGCCGACGGCCACGGCCACGGGCGCGGCAAGGTAGACGAACGCCAGGCCGACGACGGTGCCCACCAACAGCAGCCACGAGTGCCGCAGTTGCGCGAAGGCACTGCGGGCGACCATGCGCCACAGGTCGGCGAGTGCCGGGTACGGCCGGACGCTGTCGACGTGGACGGGCGCTCCCTCGTGTCCGGCCGGGTTACCGGGGCAGGGCGGGTCGGCGAGGACCAGCCGAACCCGGCCACCGCTGCGCTTGACCGCGGTGCCGAGTGTGACGTCGTCGATGACGGCGTCACGGATGGCGTCGATGCCGCCGGCGCGCGCGAGGGCGGTGGAGCGGACGAGGACGCAGCCGCCAGCCGCCGCGGCTGTGCGACCACCGTGCCGGTTGACGCGGCGGAAGGGGAACAGCTTGCCGAAGAAGTAGACGAACGCCGGGACGATGACGCGCTCCCAGCCGGTGTGCACACGCAGCCGGGCCATCACGGAGACCAGTTCGAAACCGGCGCCGGTATCCGCTTCGGCTTCGGCCACGAGACGTGCGAGGGAGTCGGGCGCGTGCGCGATGTCGGCATCGGTGAGCAGCAGATAGTCGGGCGCACCGTCGTCGTCGTCGCGGGCCAGGGCGACCCCATGCCGGACGGCCCAAAGCTTTCCCGTCCAGCCGGGCGGGGGCGGGCCGGGCGTGGTGACCGTCAAGGACAGCCGTGCGTCGGCGGATTCGCCGAGTCGGCGGGCGAGCGGGCCCGTTCCGTCGGTGCTGCTGTCGTCGACGACGATGACGCGCGCCGGGCCGGGATAGTCCTGCGCAAGCAGGGTCGGCAGCGAGGTGCCGATGATCTCCGCCTCGTCGCGGGCGGGCACGACGATCGCCACCGAGGGCGGGACGTCGGGCACGCGTCGAGTGCCGCGCCGCGCGAGCCGTACGTCCGTACGCCAGAAGCCGCCGTGGGCCAGGGCCAGGTACAGCCACGCGACACCGGACAGCGCGGTGATCCACAGGAGGACGTTCACGATGCCAAGCGTCTCAGGCGGACGACGCGAAGGTGTCCGGTGGCGCCTTTGCGCCGGTCGACCGCAGCGCTTGCGGTTGACGCTGCGTCAACTTCTAGCTTGGTGATGCGGCCGGAGAAACCGGTCGTGATGGTTCACATGGTGGTGATCCGTGAGCACTGGGACGGACTGGTCGATCACAGAGGTGGCTCGGATGTCGGGGGTGACGTCGCGGACCCTGCGCCACTACGACGCGATCGGGCTGCTGCGTCCAGCGTCGACCGGCCCCGGCGGGGTCCGGCGCTACGGCGAGGGCGAGTTGCTGAGGCTGCAACGCATCCTGGTGTTGCGCGAGTTGGGGTTCGGCCTGAAGAGGATCGCCGCGACGCTGGCCGAGGGCGGCGACGAACTCGCGGCGCTGCGTCGGCATCATGCCGAATTGGTGCGTGAGCGCGACCGGTTGTCTCTGCTCGCGCGCACGGTTGCCCGGACCATCGCCGAACGCGAGAAGGCGGCGGACGAAGCGTCGCCGGAAGGAGGCAGGATGAGCGCGCCGCAGCGCTGGTTCGAGGGTTTCGACGCGGCACGGTACGAGGACGAGGCCCGTGCGCGTTGGGGCGACACCGTGGTCGACGCGTCGAACAGGCAGGTGGCAAGGCTGTCGGCCGAAGAGAAGCAAGGCATCCAGGAACGGTTCGAGGCCATTGTCGAGCGTTTGGCCGGCCTGCTCGGCGAAGGGGTCCCGGCCGATGATCCCCGCACGCTCGGCGTTGTTGCCGAGCACTATCGCTGGGTGTCCCTGTTCTGGACGCCGGATGCGGACGCCTATGCGGGCCTGGCGCGGTTGTACGTCGACGACGCCCGCTTCGCCGAGGTGTACGACCGGGTGGGCGATGGTTTGGCGGCGTATCTGTCGGAGNTGGACGCCGGATGCGGACGCCTATGCGGGCCTGGCGCGGTTGTACGTCGACGACGCCCGCTTCGCCGAGGTGTACGACCGGGTGGGCGATGGTTTGGCGGCGTATCTGTCGGAGGCGATGACGACGTACGCACTCACTCACCTCGTCGAAGGCGACTGAACCGGTCGGATCCCGGCAGCGGGCGCGGCGGTGAGCCCGCTGCCGGGCCCCGGGCCTGGGAATCTCCTCGTGCGTCACCGATTCGGCGGTGTTTCTGCTCCGTTTAGCCGAACACGCGGTCCCTCGACCGGCTGATTACGGCTCTTATCACTCAAATAAGCTCAAGGTCCGCTCACAAACGGCCGAAGGGAACCGATGCGGGGGTCTTTAACGGCCACGCGTGGTCGGCCAGGCCACCGGGCCAGAAGGGCGGTGCCCTCATGGGAGAAACCAAGTCGAAGTCGTGGGGACAGGGCTATCCGGTCGGAACACGCGTCCGGGTGCAGGTCGGTCTCAGTGCGGGACAACTCGGCGAGGTCGCGGACGTCTACGGTGACGCCCACCGGCCGCCGGTTGCCCCGTTCCGCTGGTACGGCGTACGCCTTGCCAACGGACTTCGCCCGCTCTACCGGCACGACGAGCTCAAGCCGGTCCACTGACCGTATTGACTCGACTGCCGTTCCGTGGCCCGGACTTCGCTCCGGGCCGCGATTTTTTTCAGGCAGGCGATGCCGCCCCCGACGCGAAGACCGGGAGGGCGTGGACGTGTGCACGACCGTCCGGCAGTGTCGCCCGAGCCAGGTCGCCCAGGTGTGCGTGGTGGGTGAAGAGGATCACCTGGAAGCGGTCCGCCATGCCGTCCAGGACGCGCAGGAGCGCGCAGGTCCGGCCGTCGTCGAAGGTCATCGCGATGTCGTCGAGGATCAGCGGCATCGTCCGCTCGGCATCCGCATAGCGTTCCAGCGTGGCCAGGCGCAGGGCCAGGTAGAGCTGGTCTCGGGTGCCCTCGCTCATCGCCTCGACACCGACCGTGACGTGTCGGCCCGCGCCGGCGCGGCGCGCGGTGAGGACGGCGCTGCCGGTCTTGGTGTCGGTGCCGGTGACCAGGTCGTCGAACCTGCCGCCGGTGAGGGCGGTGAACAGCTCTTTGGCGCGGGCGAGGACGGGGTCCTGGTTGTCGCGCCGGTAGTCCTCGATGCAGCGCAGCAGGACCTCGCGGGCGAGCTCCAGGCGGACGTACTGCTCGACGTCCAGGGCGAGCTCGGCGATCTGCGCGGTCGCCGCCTCTTGCGCCTGGGCGGCGCGGGCGGAGTCGTCGATTGCGGCGAGTACCTGGCGTACGCGCCCGAGTTCCGTGCCCTGTGCGGTGTACGCCGCCTCCGCGTTCGCGACGTCAGACGCCAACTGCTGCAAAACGGCGTCGAGTTCGGGAACGGTCCAGCCGTCGGTGAGGCGTTCGAGCTCCGATATGGGCATGCCCGTGTCGAGCAGCAGGCCTTCCGCTGTGTCCCGTTCCTCGCGGAGTTCACGAAGGCGGAAGGTCCGGGCGACGGCATCGCGCAGGGCGTTCTCGTCGTCGACGCCCGCTGACTCGACCAGGGCGGCCAGTTCGGCCGCCGCCGCGGTCACCACCGCTTCGCCGGCCTCGATACGCCGCGTGAGGCGTTCGGCTTGGGCATTGAGGAGCTCCCAGGCGTCGTGGGCCTTGCGGGCCCGGGCCAGGGCGTCGTGGTGCTCGGTCAGTTGTGCGAAACGGGCGGGGCCGGGGGCCGGCTCGGTCTGCCAGCCGTCGGCGAGCAAGGCCGCGAGCCGGGCATCGAAGTCGGCGACGCGGGCGGCTGCCTCGTCGCGGCGCCGGATGGTCTCGGCGGTCTCCCCGGCAGTGCGGGCCACCTCGGCGAGGGTGTCGGCCGCGGACGTCAGGGCACCGAAGTCGGCTGCCTCCAGGTCGGCGGTCTGTGCGACCTCCGCCCACGCCTGCTCCCAGTCCGCGCGGGCGGCCTCGGCTTCGTCCAACACGACTCTGGCTTCGTCGAGTTCGACGGCTGCGGCCTTTGCGCGGGCTTCGGCGGCCTCGCGGTCGCGCAGGGCTTCGGTGAGTGCGGTGATCCGCAGGTCGGCGAGCGCGGCGAGTTCGCGCAGTGACGTGGCGTCGGTGGGGGCTCCCGCGTCCGCCAGCTCCGTGCGGAAGCGTGAGATCAGGTGGGCCTCCTGCGCGCGCAGGTCCGCCAAGGTCCGCCGCAGCGGCCCGAGTTCGCTGGTGATCCCGGTCAACTCAGCGATCGCATCCACGACTGGGCCGGCCCCCGACGGCTCCGGAGGCCTGGCGCCCGCCTGCGCCCACGGGTCCCACAAGGACGTCCATTGCGCCGCGAGGTCGGCATTGCGTCTGTCCAACTCGGCTTGGACATCGTCCAGTTCGGCCAGAAGTGCCCGGTCGTGCTCGATGGCCGCCTCAAGCTGCACGCGTCGCAGAGACTCGGCTGCGCGGCGACGCATGCCGTCGGCGATGTCGTCGGCATGGGCGACGGCACGTTCGAAGGCCGCCGCGACATCGGTCGGTGCGCCTGGCATGGTTCGCAACTCGCGCCACAAAGAATCGCGTTCGGTGCGGGCGGCACTGAGTTCGCCTTCGGTGGGGGCGGTGGCGGTACGCAACAGCGGGCCCAGTTCGCGTCGGGCGGTGTCGAGTTGCCCGGCGGTCTCCCGGCGCCGGGTGGCGACGGTATCCGATTCCGTGCGGAGGACGTCGCGTGCGCCGCGGTGCTCGTCGATGTGGTCGCGGGTCGGCACAGGCAGGCGTATCAGGACGTCGTCGGGGACGCTTTCGAGGCCGTGGCGGGCGCGGAGGGCGTCGGCCTTGGCACTGAGTTCGGCGGCGCGCTGATCGTGTCTGACGATGTCGGCGGCCAGACCGTCGGGCATCACGCCACGCAACGCGCGCAGCGGGTCCGGGCGGGGCACCGGGGGCATGGCGGCGAGCGCGGTGCGGGCAGCAGCGAGCTTTTCGGTACGGCGCTCGACGTGTTCGCGGGCTCCGGCCAGCGCGGTGTCCAGTGCGGTGAGTCGGTAGCGCAGGGCGGCGATGCGGTCGGTGAGGTCGGGGGGCAGGGCGTACGCGGCGGGGTCGTCGACGGACCGTCCGGGGCGAACGGCCTCCAGCCGTTCCTGCGCGTGCGCGCGCAACCTTTGCAACTCGGCTTCTGCGTAATTCAGTTGCGTCGCAGCTTCGCGCACCGCGCTGGCTTCGACATACAGGGCGTCGAGGGTGTCGGCGTGCTCAAGATGGACGGTGTCGACGTCGAATGCGGAGAGTTCGGCTCGCGTTTCGGCGAGTGCGGCACGGTCGTGCGCGGTGTCGCTGCGCGCCTTGTGCAGGCGGGCAGTGACGCTTTCGAGTTCGGCGGCGATGTCGTCGGTGACGACGGGACCGGACGCGGCTTCCTCGGCGATGCGGGCCAGGAGCTCCGCGCGCCTCAGCAGTTGCGGAAGCGCGGTGCGGACCTGGGTGAGTCGGGAGTGTCGAGCCCGGAGCTCGCGCAGGTCGGTCGCCAGCCGGGTGTACTCCTCGGCGGCTTTTTCGACGGCCTTCTCGGCGACCGCGAAGTCTCGCGGGGCAAGCTCCAAGTCACGTACCTCGCGGCGGAGTTCGCCGATGCGCTTGAGAGCGGTGTTGATGCGGCGCTTGCTGTTGGGGCGCCACAGCTCGCCGGACTTGTCGAGCAGGGCCTGTTGGACTTCGGCGAGCCGGCTGCTCGACCGAGACTCGAAGAGAGCCCGGCCGACGTCGCCTTTGCCTGCCAGCAAAGCGCTTCCCCCGCGCCGGAGTTCGTCGTGGTCGAGAGCGAAGACCCGGTGGAACTCCTCGGCGCCGATGTCGGCGAGGACGCGGATCAGCTCCCTCTCCGCGATCGGCGTGCCCTCGGGTGTGGTGAGCGTGTTGTTGGCGCGCTTGTGCCGGACGATCTCCAGGGTTTCGCCGCGCCCGTCACGCAGCAGTGCGCCGAGCCGCATGTCGGCCTTGGCGTGGACGAAGTCGTACGTGCTGCGCAAATCGATGCCGTACAGCAGTTGCCCGATGGCGTGTCGTGCGGTCGACTTTCCCGCCTCGTTGGGTCCCGCCACGATGTGGACGCCGGGTGCGGAGAGGTCGAGGGAGCGGTCGGTGAAGCAGCCGAAGGCGGTGAGGTCGAGCCGGTCGATCCTCACGCGCCGCTCCCGGGGCCCGGGGCGTCGCCGCCGACCATAGCGGCGAGCAGGTCGACCGCTTCGTCGAAGACGCGGGTACGCCAGGCCTCGTCGTCGACGCGCACGCCCTCGCCGTCGACTGCGGCGCCTATGCCCCGAAGGCCGGGCAGGCGGCGGATGAGCTTCTCCAGCTCGGCCGCGTCCGCGCGTATCTCCGACGCGGTGGCGCGCAGGTCGCCGACCAGCTCGGTCAGGTCGCCCGAACTGTCTTCGCGGCGTACCGGATGGGTCGTGGCGACGCGTACCTTCTCGATCCAGACGTCGTCCAAGTCGCCTGCGGCTGCGCGCAGTTCGTTCTCGACGCGGTCGATGTCGCGCCACAGGGCCTGGTGTGCGTCGGACGGGCCGGTGAAGCTGATCCGCAGGGCGAGCGGTCGGCCGTCGGCGGCGCGCACGCTGCCGCGCATGCCCTGGTCGGCGAGGCCGAGGGCACTCTCGACGTCACCCGCACCGGACGCGTCGACGTGCAGGTGGTCCCAGCGCACGACGTCCAGATCGCGATGTTCGGCGGTGACGCGCGGCCCGTCGGCGGTGACGAGGGTGGCGCCTTTGGGACCGGTCTCGCGCGCGTGGCGGCCCTGGAGGTTGCCCGGGAAGACGATCCACGGGTCGCCGGCACGGACGACCCGACGGGTGTGGATGTGTCCGAGGGCCCAGTAGTCGTAGCCGTGCGCGGCCAGGTCATCGACACGGCACGGGGCGTAGAGGGCGTGGTTGTCGTCGGCGCCTTCGAGCGCGGTGTGCAGCAGGCCGACGTTGAGGAAGCCGTCACGTGCCTTGGGATAGCCGAGGGCGAGATTATCCGTGATGTCGCGTTCGGCGAAGCCCTGGCCGTGGACGGCGAGTCCGAGGTCGGGGTATTCGATCGTCTCGGGCCGGGCGGTGGTGAGGCTGCGGACGTTGTCCGGGAGCCTCAGCTCCTTGGTGATCCTGCTTTGCGCGTCGTGGTTGCCCGAGATCATGCAGACCTTGATTCCGGCCTCGCGCAGGCGCTGCATCTGCGATCCGAAGAACAGGCCGGTCCGGTAGTCCTTCCAGTCGCCGTCGTAGATGTCGCCGGCGAGGAGCACGGCGTCGACGGATTCGTGGAGGGCGAGGTCGACCAGATTCTCCAGGGCGCGGCGCACGGCCCCGCGGAACTCCTCGGCGGGGGCGCCCGGATAGCGGGACAGGCCTCGCAGCGGGCTGTCGATGTGCAGGTCGGCAGCGTGCAACAGCTTCATCCGGCCGCTGGCCCTCCATCCGGGCGGTTGATCGACAGGTGCCCAGGATATGCCGTGCGCCGACGGGTCCCGGGACCTTTGCCGAATCCCGGGATCCGAGCGATCGAGCCGAACCTGCCTGGCGGGCTTGCCGCGTGGCCGGCGGTGAGGTGTCAGGGGATGTCGAGCCACGTGCCGGAGAACACGATGTCGGGGTCGGGGCCGATCACTTCCCGGTTGATGACGTAGAGCGTCTCCCAGCCGCCGGCGACGTCGAAAAGATCCGCGATCGACGCCAGGGTGTCGCCGTCCTGCACCACGTAGGTGGTCGTGATGGGCACGGCGTGCAGGCCGAGAGAGCGCGAGCACTGCGGCCAGGCGTCCCAGCCCTGCCACCGCAGGATGCGCTCGGCGATGTTGATCTGCTGCCGCCGCGTCGCCTGGTGCGGGAGTGCGGCGTAGGTCCGGCCGCCGGCCTCGTTCCAGGTGGACGGCAGGATCTGGAGCCCGCCGTAATAGCCGTTGCCGGTGTTGATGCTCCACCGGCCGCTGCTCTCGCACATCGCCAGCCGGTCCCAGGTGGCGTCGGACACCGCGTGGGCCGGTGCCGCCGCGGCCGTGCCGAGCACCATCGCCAGCACGGTGCCGGCGATGAGGTACGCCGAAGATCGAACAGTCCGTCGGTACATGCGCCCTGACGCTAGGCACGCCTTCGTCGGGCCCCGGCGTTTTCGGGTGCGCACCACGCCGTGAGACACCCGGTCGGCCCACGGAACACCGCGACCGTACGCCCGAAGGATCTTTTGGCGGGTCAGCCTTCCAGGCCGCCGATGACGTCGGTCGGGAAGTCGCTGGGGAGTTCGAGGCCGCTGGGAAGCTGAAGATCGCTCGGGAGGCCGCTCGGGAACAAATCGGTGGGAATGCCCGGCTGCTGCTGTCCCGGCGTTTCGTTCGTTTTACCCGGATTGTCGTCGCCGTCGTCGCCGGTCATCAGGATCACCGCGGTGACCACCGCGGCGACGAGGACCAGCGCCAGCACGACCGTGATGAGCGGATTGCGGCCGGAGCGGCGTGGGGGCGGAGGGCTCTGACCGGGGAACGGCTCACCGTACGGCGGTGGCTGGTACGGCGGTTGGCCGGGTTGCTGGTACGGCTGCTGCTGATATGGCTGTTGGCCGTAAGCCTGGCCATACGGCTGCCCCGGCTGCTGACCGTAGGGCTGCCCGCCCGGCCCCGAGCCCTGGCCACCGTAAGGGTCGCCCGAACTCCCGTACGGCGGCGGCTCCTGATGCGACATGTTCCACTCCCCCCACGACGACCGGCCTGTGCGCCACGCCACATGCGCCGCCCATGCTTTCACGAACGCCGATCCGCCGTCAGAGAATCGGGGCAGCCTCGGGAGCGCCGGAGTGGACGGACTTCCCCACACTGTCGGCGTGCGGCGTCGCTACCGTGGGGCGGATGAGTGGCCTGACGGATCGTCGGATCGGGTCCGCGCAGGTCAATATCCGCGCGCACGCGCCGGCGATCCTCGGCGCGGGCGTTTTGGTGGTGCTGTCGCCCCCGGGACGCAGCGCAATCGACATCGCACCGTGGGTGTTCGCGGCCGTCGCGCTCGTGCTGCTCGACGCGGGAGCGCGGGTGCCGGAGCGCCTGCGCGGCGCGGCGACAGGAGTCGCGGCGGTCCTGGATCCTGTGGCACTCGCCGTCGTTCCGCTGCTCTGGCTGACCGGCCGCCGGCGTCCGGCCGTGACCTCTGCGGGCGTCGCGGCTGCGGGCCTTGCCGCCACGTTGCCTGTGGACGGCCTCGAAGGCTCGTCGTGGCGACCGCTCCTGACGGACCGTTACCTGCCCGGCGACAGCCCTGACGCGTCGCTGCGCGGCATGCTCCTGCGCATCGCCGCCGACCACACACACGGGGTCATCGGCGCGGACACCGAGACCATGACGCTCGCGTGGGTGCTCCTGGGGACGGCGGTCGCGGTGGTCGGGCTGCGGCGCGCGGCGCTGCTGTACGCGGACCGGCAGCCGCTGCTCGCGGTCGCGGTGGCGGTGTGCGCGGGGCTCGTGGTGCTGCCGGTGGCATGGACGTACGAGCTTCTGTGGCTGCTGCTCGCACTGGCCGGACGGGTCGGCGGGCGCCCCGAGGACCGGCCCGTGTGGCCCGCGCTGATCGTCGTCGCGGCCGCGGTCGAGCGCGACGTCATCGACCCCCGGCTCGGGACGTCGCTGTCGACGGTGTTCGGCAACGTGCCCACGCTCGTGGTGCTCGCCGCCGCGTGTGCGGTGCCGTTCCGCGCGCGCGAAGACCCGTACTGGCAGGTACGCCGTGCCGCCGCGCCCGCGCTGCCGGCGGGCCGGTGGGCGCTGCTGCCGGGCAAGGCGCGTCCGGTCACCCGGCCCAACCTGCTCCTCGAACTCATGCTGATCCGCGCCGGCTACTGGGCGTATCAGAACATTCGGGGGGATCTGCGCGTTTCCATACCCCGGCAACGCGAACAGGCGATCGAGAACGCGCGGCACATCATCAGGATCGAGGAATTCCTGCGCATCGACATCGAGGCGTCGGTGAACCGCTTCTCGCTCCGCTCGACGCGCTTGTTCGAACTGATGTTGGACTACTACCGCGAGCTGCACTACGTCGTACCGGTGGTGGTACTCGCGTGGCTGTACGTCCGCCACCCGACGCGCTACCGCGCGGCGCGCACGGTGCTCGCCCTGACGACCGGGCTCGCGCTGATCGGCTACTGGCTCTATCCACTGTGCCCGCCGAGGCTGTTTCCGGGCAGCGGCATGGTGTCCTCGCTGCCCGGCGGTCCGCGCTCGTACGTCTTCGCGGTCCACCTGATCAATCCGTACGCCGCCATGCCGTCGCTGCACATCGGCTGGGCACTGTGGTGTGCGGTCGCGGTCGTGTGCGTTGCCCGGTCGCGGTGGATCAAAGCGGTCGCGGTGGCGTACCCGTGTGCGACGTCCTTCGTGGTCGTCGGCACGGCGAACCACTGGATCCTCGACGGTGTCGGGGCCGCCCTGGCACTCGGTGGGGCGGTGCTCGTGCAGCGGGCGCTCACCGGACGGCGGTTGCGCGACGCCGTACCGGCGTTCCTCGCGCGTCTCGGGACGGCTCCGGCCTCGCGCAGGCCCGCCGCCGAGGGCGGGGCGCCGGTGCCCGGGCCGCGATCGGGGGACGGAGCGGCGCCGATCAGGGAGGATGTGGAGTCGAACGCATGAGCGATCCATGCGCGATAAAACGGTAGAAAACCGCATCCTCTGCCGCGGATCGGACCCGGCCGGTTCTGCGGCACCGGGGCCGCTGGTCGAGAATACGGGGAACACCGCCACGCGGCGGTCGCCCGCTTTTCGATCCTTCCGGGCAAATGACATGGTGTCCGGAGCGCGAAAACCGGATGTACCGCACGCATATGCGCCGCCACCGAGCGGGAATGCACGACCCCCGCACCGCGGACCGGCGTCCCGACACACGAGATCTACCAGGAGAAACGGCACATGATTCGGACGGGGGGCAGGCACCTTTCGGATATACGGAGCAGGATTCCCCTGGCTCCGGCGGCCCTGTGGCTCATCGCGGGGCTCCTGGCGATCCGACAGGCAGCCCACACGCTCACCCTTCCTCCCGGCCGGCGCCTCGCCGATCTGGAGATGTGGCTGGGCACGGACGGCGTGCTCCAGCTTCCCGGGTCGCTGTACGACGGGGAGACCCACGGCAGACCGTTCTCCGGCACCCCGTTCGCCGGACTCGTGCTCCGGCCGCTCACCAACGCGGCCGAAGAGACGCTGGGCGTGGTCTGGACCATAGCCACGCTGTTCATCGTCGCCGCGGTCGGCGTCGTGGTCGCGCGCAGCATCACCGCCACCTCCAGCCGCCGCGCGCGTGTGTTGGCCGCGCCCGTCCTGATCTCGCTGATGGTCGTGTCGCTGCCGGTGCGCGGCAACCTCAGTCTCGGCCAGTTGAGCCTGCTGCCGGTGCTGCTCGTGCTGCCGGCGTGCCTGACGCGCGAGCCGGGCCGGGGCGCGGGAATCTCGGCGGGCGTCGCGATGGCGCTTCAGCCGGTGATGCTGCTGTTCGCCCCCTTCCTCTGGTTCACCCGGCGCCGCAACACCGCGCTGACCTCCGTGGGGACCTTCGCGGCGGGCACAGCTCTGGCATGGGCCGCGCTGCCGCAGGATTCGCTGACGTACTGGGTGCACCACGTCGCGGGCGCCGGTCTGGGCGGGATGCCGGACGCGCTCGCCAACCAGTCGCTGCACGGCCTGCTGCTGCGGCTCGGGCTGCACGGCCCCGCGGAGTACGCGGTGCTCGCCGTGGTCGCCGTGCCGCTGATCTGGTTTGGTCTGCGCCGGGCGATCGCATACGCCCTCGACAACCAGGCCGTGCTCGGCACCGCACTGACCGGCTGCGTTGTCGTCGCGGTCTCGCCGGTCTCGTGGCAGCACCAGCAGCTCTGGATCCTGCTCGCCGCCGTGGGGCGGATCGGCACGGTACGCGCGGACCGCCTGGTGTGGCCGCTGGTCGTCGCCGCGGTGATGGTCTTCGACAGCGAGCAGCTGCTGCCGGGCAACCTCTCGGCGGCCCGCACGGTCGCCGACAACGCACCCCTGCTGCTGGCGCTGCTCGCGGCGGTCGCGATGCCGTTCCTGGTCCGCGAGTCGCCGACCTGGGAGGCCCGGCCGCCGCAGCTCGCCGCGGCCGGCCGTGTGCCGGGGCGCCGCATCCCGCTGCTGCCCGACAGTCTGCGCGTGTTGTCGCGGCCCAACCTGATACTGGAGCTGATCCTGATCCGGGTCGGCTATTCGTTCTACTCGTTCATCCGCGCGTCGGTGCCCGACCAGCGCACGGTCGCCGAGGAAAACGGCCGCCAGATCATCGGCATCGAGCAGTTCCTGCACATCGACATGGAGTACGCGCTCAACCAGTTCACCGCCAAGACGGAGTGGCTCAAGGCGTTCAGCGGGTTCTTCTACGAGACGTTCCACTTCCTGGTGCCGCTGAGCCTGCTGGCGTGGCTCTACATCTCCCGGCCCGCGCAGTACCGCTCGGCGCGCACGGTGCTGTGCGTCGCGACCGCGACGGGGTTGATCGGGTTCTGGCTCTACCCGCTCGCGCCGCCGCGGCTGATGCCGGGCCACGACTACATCGACACCGTGCACGGCCCGCAGGATCTGGCCAACCCGGACTTCGGCGCGCTGACCGAGGTCTCGAACCAGTACGCGGCGATGCCGTCGCTGCATGTGGGCTGGTCGCTGTGGTGCGGCCTGGTCATCCTGTGCATGGCGCCGAAGGTCTGGATGAAGGTGTTGGGCCTGGCGTATCCGCTGACCACGACGTTCGTGGTCATGGCGACGGCGAACCACTACATCCTGGACGCGGTCGGCGGTGCCGCGGTGATCTCCGTCGGCCTGGGGGTGCAGTACGCCCTGACCGGGCGGAACCCGTTCCGGGACACCGAGGAGTCCCCGGAGGCCGAGATCCCGAAGCAGGACAATCCTCCGACTGCTCGGAAGACGCCGATTCTTCGCTGACCACGATGAAAACCACGGCAAACAACGCGGCAGGCCGAAGCATTGCCAAGGCTTTGCCCGGATCGCCCGCAACCACCCGGACGGTCGAGCGGTAAACACGGTGGCCGTTCCGCACACGGGACGGCCGCCGTACCACTGTCTCGACCGAGGAGCACGATGACGCACATCACGCGCCGCGTCGCCCAGTCCGCCCTGTTGATCGCCGCGGCGGGCATGGCGCCTCTGCTCGGCGCCTCGTCCGCACACGCCGACGCGCCGCTCGACATCGGCGGTGCGCTGAACGGCGTGAGCGCGCCGGACGCGCCCGCGGTCGGCGGGGTCGCCGACAAGGTGCCGGGGGCCGGCAACCTGGTCCAGGGCACCGGCGCCAAGGCGGGCGACGCAGTGCAGGGCGGCGTGCCCGCGACGGTCGGCTCGGTCACGCCGGTGGCCGACAAGGTCGCGGACACCGGCACCGCGAGCGTCACTCCGTCCGTGGACCCGAACGTCGCCCCGGGCCCGCAGGGCGCCCCGCCCGCGGCGATCGCGGACACCGACCGCCACAGGCTGCCCAAGTTGGTCGGATCGGTCTGATCAGGCTGATCGCCTGCTTCACCTGATCGTCCATACGGGCACCCCGAGGTCCGGCACTCCATTCCCCCGAGGAGTGCCGGACCGTCCCGTTTTCTCGTGGCCTCCAGGTGCCCCTGGGCCCAGAGGGCTCAGATGCCTCAGAGGGCTCAGAGGGCTCAGACCAGGCGCTTGATCTCGCCGTGGGCGCGGTAGAAGCCGCCCTGCGCGGACTCGCGGACGCTCTCGACGACATAGCGGGCGCCTTCGACGCGCATGTTCTTCGGGAACTGCACGTTCCAGCCGGACTCGTAGCCCGCCGTCACGACGTGGACACGCAGGCGCCCGCCGACGTTGACGCACTCGACGACGACGCCGTTGCCCGCGTCCGCGGTGGTCTCCACGTCAGCGGTCGGCACCACCGCGTCGAGGGACGCCAGCTTGACGTCGCGCACGGTCGGCACGGTGCCCTGCTCGGCGGCGTGGATCGCGGCCTCGCTGACGTCGATGCAGGCGAGCTGGCCGCTTGTGGTGACGATGTACAGGCGCTCCTCGTGGTACTGCATCGAGTACGCCGAGCCGCAGCCGGAGGCCAGCTTCCACAGCCGCGTCCCGTCGGCCTTGAAGCAGTAGATCGACGACGAGCTGTCACCCGCGAAGACGTACTCGCCGTCGCGCGCGGTCGCGCAACTGAAGACGGAGGCGTTGCAGGGGTACGTCGCCAGCATCTCGCCGTCGCTCTTGCGGATGCGGTGCACCTTGTTGCCCGACGTTCCCGCGTAGACGTCGTCCTTCTCCTGCCAGCCGAACAGCACCGAACCCGTGGTCTTGGTGTGCCACAGCTTCTTGCCGTCCTTGCCGAACGCCTCGACGCCCGCGGAGTGCCCGTGGTAGACGCCGTCGCCGTCGACGCGGACCATCCACGCGCCGGTGCCGCGGCCCTTCTCGGCCCACAGCGTGTCGTCCTCGTGGTCGACCGTGGTGATGCCGCCGTCCCTGTCCGAGACGCCGAGCGTGCCGTCGTGGATGTCGAGCCAGTAGATGTCGATGTTCTCGGCGATCTCGTACGCGACGCGCGGCGCCTTGCCGCCGATGTCGTAGACGTTGCCGTCGTCGCAGCCGGCGTAGATCCACGAGTCGTCGCCGACGATGCACTTGACGCCGTCGGGCAGCTTGTAGCGGTTGGTGACGTCGCCCTCGTGGTTCAGGGTCCACACGTCACCGCGCTCGTTGCCGACCATCGCGCGGTCGGCGTCGATGAAGACCCCGAACGCCGGGGAGCCGGAGTTGTACTTCCACAGGACCGGGGCGCGGCGCACGTTGGACGGGGTGCGGGAGCCGGACGACGAGGGGGACGGGGCCGGGCGGCGGCTGACCGCGCGGCGCTTGCGCACGCCGCGTATGGCCTCCTCGTAACCCTTGCGCTTCTTGTCGGCGACCTTCTTGGCGGCGGCCGCGGCGGCCTTCTCCGCTGTCGGGTACGACGTCGTGGTGGCCTTGCCCGGCACGCCGATGCGGCCGTAGGTGATCGTGACGTCCGTGCCGGAGACGACGACTTCGTAGAACTTGTGCGAGCCCCCGCCGTCCTCGGACAGCTCCAGATACGACGTCGAGTCGGCCATCGCCGGTCACCCCTTGGCATGATTTGTTGCACGAAGTCGGGAAGTGTCGCCGTCGGCACAGGAGTTGGCCCCCGTCACTCCTTCGCGGCGATGTGCCGAGCCTAGAGGGCGATCCCGACAGCCGCTGGGGTCGCGGGCAAGAAGCACAGGGCCCGGCCGGAACGCGTCGGCTGGGGCCTTCGGATACTCCGCACGAACGACTGCGGCCGGGAACAGCCCTTCTCCCGGACGACGTTTCAGCGGAAGCTCGGGGGTTAGTCTCCCCTCGTTTTGCTGATCGGCGGCAGAGACGGGCATGCGGCGGACCGCGGCCCGTCCTCGGCGTCCGGACCTGCTTGGAGAGTTGCGTGACCGGGCAAGCCTTCGCGCCGCAGTGGCCCGCCGCCTTCGGCGCCCGCCCTGCCGGAGACCGTCTGGCGCGTGTGCGCCGTTCCCCGCACTTCTTCGACGGGGCGTTCCGCAATCCGGTCCCCACCCGGCGCATGGCCGACGGAGCGCTCCGGCTGATGCTGCGCCGGCAGCGCGCCGCCGCCGGGCTGCGCCGGCCATCGGGAGCGATCCCGCTGACGTGGCGGCGCGCGGCGGACTACGCCGACGGGCCCGAGTCGGGGCTGCGTGCGACGTGGCTCGGTCACGCGACGGTCCTCGTGGAGATCGACAACCGGCGGGTGCTGTTCGACCCGGTGTGGAGCACGCGGTGTTCGCCGTCGGCGGCGTTCGGCCCGGCACGGCTGCACGCGCTGCCGATGCGCTGGCCGGAACTGCCGTACGTGGACGCCGTGGTGATCTCGCACGACCACTACGACCACCTCGACATGGCCACCGTGAAGGCGCTCGCGCGGCGCGACGCGCAGTTCCTGGTGCCGTTGGGCCTGGGTGCGCATCTGGAGCGCTGGGGTGTGCCGGACGAACGCATCACCGAACTCGACTGGCACGAGTCGGCGGAGGTCGCCGGGCTCTCGTTCACCGCGACGCCGGCGCGGCACTACTGCAACCGGGGCGCGCGGGTGCTGGGCACGGTGCTGTGGGCGTCGTGGGTGGTCGCCGGCCCTGCGCACCGGGTCTTCCACAGCGGTGACACCGGCTACTTCCCGGGGTTCGTGGACCTGGGCGACGCGTACGGCCCCTTCGACCTGACGATGATGCAGGTCGGGGCCTACTGCGACGCATGGCCCGACGTGCATCTCACGCCGGAGGAGGGTGTGCGGGCGCACGTGGACCTGGCCGGGGGCGTCCTGCTGCCGATCCACTGGGCCACCTTCGACCTCGCTCCGCACGCGTGGCATGAACCGGCGGCCCGCACGGTGGCCGAGACGGCGCGTCTGGGCGTGCCGGTCGCCGTCCCGTGGCCGGGCGCGTTCGTGGAGCCCGCGCTGGGTCTGCCGGACGGCGACTGGTGGCGCGACATCGCCCCGCTGCGGGAACCGGGTCGCGGGAAGCCCGTGGACGTAACTGTGGAGGCCTCGCTTGGGGGTTCGCCGCTTCAGGACCCGCCGCGCAAGGAGCCGGTCGCCGGTTGATCTCGGCAGAGAACGCCTCCTTGCCCGCATGCCGGTTTTTTCACCGATTCAAGGCCGTTCGGTGATGTATCGCCCTCTGGCGCGGCCGATTCTGGGCCATGTGGTTCAGGAACAACACGTGTAGAGGCCGGTGGAGGCGTACGATCGGGGCCGTCACCAACCCTGCCGCCACAGGTCCGTCCCATCCGCCCGACCGCCCGCACGCACGTACGCCGCACTTCGTCGGCGCGCCGCCGTCCGGAAACAGAAAGCACCGGTTCACACCTGAGGAGGCCTTGGTGACCACGGGCTCCATTCCGCCCCTGTTCACGGTGCGCGTCACGGTGCCCGCGCCGAACCGCGCACGTGTGCACGTCGGCGGCGAGATCGACATGGACAGCGGTCCGCGCATCGAGGCGCTGATGTACCGCCAGATCGACAACGGCCGCATCCACATCGAAGTGGACCTCGGCTCCGTCGACTTCATGGATTCCAGCGGCATCCACCTGCTGTTACGGGTACGCCGCCGCGCACTCGACGCGGGCGGCGGCCTCGACCTGCTGGCCGCCGGGCCGCGCGTGGTCCGGCTGCTGGAGGTCGCCGGCCTGACGGAGATCCTGCCGGCACCGCGCCGGGTCGTACCCGCGCTCGACGGCGACGCCGGCACGGCCACCGGGTCCTACACGTGGAACCTGCGCACCGACGCGTGGTGGTGGTCGCCGGAGACCTACCAACTCCTCGGCCTCGCACCGGACAGCGTGCGGCCGAGCACCGATCTGATGCTGTCGCTGCGCCATCCGGACGATTCCGGCGATTCGGCCGAGACGGTCGGCGAGCGGGCCCCGGCACGGCCCGAAGCCTTCGCGGGGACCGAGGTGGACGGTGAGCCGTTCATCTCGCGGCACCGGCTGCTTCTCGCGGACGGCACGACGCGGACGGTCGCGGTGGTCGGCGAGGTGACCGTGGACGAGAACGGCGAACCCGTGGAGATGACCGGGTTCTTCGTGGACGTCACGAACGAGAGCAACGAGCCCTCGGAGGGATCGGCGACGGGGAGCTGAGGCGGTCGCGGAGGCGCCGCAGACGCGGGCCGAACCTGCCGTCGGGAGTCCGGCGTCTCGCGGGCCCGGTTGCGCTGCTTGGCCGCGCTGCCTCGTCGCACGGCCCGGCCGTGGGGGTGTCGTGGCCGGGCGCGTCGCCTGTGGACCGCGATGGCGGGTGCGGACGCGGACGGCCGCCCCGGTTGCCACACACTGGATGCGGACCGGCCGAATACGGTCGGCGGACAGCCGGTGGGCCGCTGCCGTGCGCTCGGCGCGCGGCGCGGCCGTGGAACATGAGGTGGGGCAGCGTTGGACGTCGAACGGTTCGCCATGCTCGTGGGCGAGCGGCTGCGCCGGCCTCGCCGCAACGAGCGTCGCTCGCGCGGTGAACGCCTTGCCGACGCCCTTGCCTCGCTTATCCGTTCGGGTGATCTGCTGGGCGGCAGCCGGCCA
>NZ_JBPKBI010000015.1:137143-141868 GCF_051388935.1 Yinghuangia sp. YIM S10712 | reverse complement strand
CCCGAGCGGGCACTGGGCACCGCACTGGGGATGAGCCGCGGGACGGTGGCGTCCGCGTTGGACCGACTCGCGGCGGCGGGGCTGGTCGAGCGGCGGCACGGGAGCGGGACCTACGTCCTGGAGAGTGGGCGCGCGAGCGGCGCGGGGGTGGGAGCGGGACCGGCGTCGGCGGAGTATGCGGCGTACGGGGCGCGCGGCGACTCGTCGGCGGTGCCGCCCGCGGGTGCGGGTTCCGTCGGCTTCGCCGGGGTCGGCGCCGCAGAGCCGAGCCGTACGGCCTCGCAGGCAGATGCGGGTTCCCGCGTCGTGGTGAAGGCGGATTCCGGTCGATTTCCCGCGCCCGCCGAGCCGATCTTCAGCCGCTGGATCCGCGAGGGCACGGTCGTCGTCGACTTGGCCAAATCGGTGGTGCCGGACGCGTCGCTGCTGCCGCGCCTCGATCTCACGGTCGAGGACCTGCTCGATGTCCACCCGGCCGACGGCTATGGGCTGCTCGGCGAGACCCGGCTGCGCGAGCTGCTGGCGGAGCAGGCCGCGCCGGAGCCGTTCGGTGCCGGTCTGCTGCTCGTCACGTCGGGCGCCCAACAGGCGCTGCACTTGGTCGCCGACACGCTTCTCACGCCCGGGGACCGGGTGTTGGTGGAGAGCACGACGTACCCCGGCATGCTGGCGGCGATCGAACGGTTCGGCGGGGTGCCGGTCGTGGTCGACGGAGACCGGCACGGCATGTCGCCCGAGGCCTTCGCCGCGGCGGTCGGCCGGCACCGGCCCGCGTTCGCGTTCACGATGCCGGTGCACAATCCGACCGGGCGCGTCGCGGCGAGACGGCGGGTGCGGGCGCTCGCGCAGGCCGCGCGTGAGGGGGACGTGCTGCTGGTGGAGGACCGCACGCTCGCGGACCTCGTGCTGACGGAACCGGGTGCGGACGTGCCGTCCGCCGCCGATTTCGCCCCCGACCACACGGTGTGCCTGGGCTCGGTGGCGAAGACGTTGTGGGGAGGTCTTCGGGTCGGCTGGATCGCCGCTCCGGAGCCGGTGTTCGAACGGTTCGTGCAGGCGAAGAGGCGTACGGACCTCGCGACTTCGGCGCTCGATCAACGGCTCGCCATCGCGTTGCTGGCGGACCCGGGGGCGGCAGCCCGGCGGGAGGCGTGGTGTGCGGATCTGCGGGCTCGCCGCGACCACTTGGCCGCGGCGCTGGCCGCCGAGATCCCGGCGTGGCGTTGGTCGCTGCCCGACGGAGGCATGTCGTTGTGGGTGCGGCTGCCGGGCGCGGACGGCGAGGAGTTCGCGGCGACCGCCCGGCGCCACGGGGTCTCGGTGTCGCCGGGTGCGGTCTTCGGTCCACCGGGCAGCACGGCGGCGGTGGATCGGATCCGGCTGAGTTTCGCGTGGCCCGAGCCGGTGCTGTCGGAGGGTGTGGCGATGCTCCGGGCGGCGTGGGCGGAGTATCGGCGGGGGTGAGGGGCGTCCACACTCCGGAAGCCCTCTGGTGGACCAATCACACAGCACTTAATGTGCCACTGAAACAAGTGGCTCTTTCGTCATGCCACGAATGATCCACTTCCGGTGACGCGAGGAGGCGTACGGTGGCACTTCCCGAGGCGGATTGGATCTGGTTGGACGGGAGCCTCGTGCCGTGGCACGAGGCCAAAGTCCATGTGCTGACCCACGGACTGCACTACGGCACGGGCGTGTTGGAGGGCACCCGTGCGTATCCGACGCCGAAAGGGCCCGCGGTGTTCCGGCTCGACGACCACCTGGACCGCCTGGCCGCGAGCGCACGCATCCTGGGCATGGAACTGCCCTATTCGACGGCGGAGTTGCATGAGGCAACCCGCGAACTCGTGCGCGCCAACGGCCTCGACGGATGCTATCTGCGGCACCTCGCCCACCTGGGCTACGGCGAGATGGGGCCGGTGATCCGCGCCGGTGCGCCGGTGGTCGTCTCGATCGCGGCGTGGCAGTGGGGCGCGTACCTCGGCGACGACGCGGCGTCGCACGGCATCCGACTCAAGACGTGTTCGTGGCGCCGCAACGACCCGAACGCGCTGCCGCCCGCGGCCAAGTCGACCGCCGGATACCTCAATTCGACGCTCGCCAAGACCGAGGCGATCGCGGCCGGGTACGACGAGGCCGTGTTGCTGTCGTCCGACGGTTACGTGAGCGAGTGCAGCGCCTCGAACATCTTCGCGGTCCGCGACGGCGCCCTCGTCACCCCGCCCGCGTACGCCGGGGCGCTGCGCGGCCTGACCATGGACACCGTGCGCACGCTCGCCGCCGACCTCGGCCTCGGCATCCGGGTGGAGAACCTGCTCCGCAGCGACCTCTACACGGCCGACGAGATCTTCGTGTGCGGGACGGCGTCGGAGGTCGTCCCGGTCCGCGACATCGACGGCCGCACGCTGGAGGCGGCGGGGCCGGTCACACGCAAGTTGCAGGAGGCGTACCGGGCGGCGGTCGGCGGCACGGACGAGCGGTACGCGCATTGGCTCACACCGGTCGCGGACTGAGCCTCGGCCGCGACGGGCGGCGGCACGAGACGGAGGTGTTGGGGCTTGGTCGCCCGGACCGCTCCAACACCGAGATGGCCCGGGAGCTGATCGTCGCGGAGCAGACCGTCTGGAGGGCGGGACCGGACACAGGCGGTGGTGTGCGCGTACGAACGGGGCTGGTACCGCCCGGCACGTGAGTTTCTGACAGCCTTGTGTCGTCGGCACGGCGATTTCTGTCCTGATGATTTGTTTTCATCATTTGATAGCGAATTGCCGCCATAGACAACGAAATACCGGCCCTACGCTGCCTTTCGGGTGCCTAGACTCATCCGCGATCGGGCCGTCGCCATGGGGGGGCTTGCGGCTCAAGTCCTTTGCCGTTCCCGTGTTCTCGGGCCGAACACGCACGTCTTGTCCTGTCGTGATCCTGGCCGGTGCCAGGAAGACCGGCCCCTCGTACGGGCCGGAAGGCCGAGGTGCTCATGAGTCCGTTTCTGACCCGCTGCGCGCAAGCGACGGCGGGAACCGCCACCCAGATCAGCTACCCGACGGTCATCGCCGCGAAGAGCGGCGACCTGGGGCTGCTGCACAATGCGATCGGCAACACGCTCGACCGGCTGCTGGGCCGCCAGGCGGTCCTCGCGGCCATCGACGCGGAGGGCCGTACGAACGACGCGGTGACGTACTGCAACGGGGTCGGCGGCCCGATGTTCCTCGTCTCGTCGAACACGCCGATCCGCTCCTCCCACTCCGGCGCGCCGGTCGACGCCGGCCTGCCGCAGGGCCCGTACGACGCGGCGCCGGCGGCGGCCACGGCGGGCATCCGGGGCCGTGCGAACTGGGCGTGGCTGCGGGAGAGCACGACGCCCCACACCACCGACCCGGGCACGCTGCCGGCGAACCCGAACCGGGTCGCGTCGTATTTCGAACTGCACGTCCCGACGATCAAGGACGGCGCGAAGCAGGTCCAGCTCGACGGCGGCAGGCTGGTCTACGACCCGTTCAACCAGCGGTACTTCCTGTCGAGCCACTACGCCGCGCAGTACGAACTCATCAACGTGCCGACGCTGGGGACCGTGCCGGTGTTCCAGACGATCCGCACGGAGATCCAGGCCTACGCCAACGGCCAAGTCGGCGGACTGCCGCCCTGGTCCGGCTACTTCAAAGGGATCGACGACCGCATTCGGACGGGTGCGCTGTGAACTACCTTCTCGCGAAGTGCGCCGAGCTCACGACCGGTTCCAAGGACCGGATCGACTTCCCGACCGTGCGCGGGGCCGTCACCCACGCGAACGTCGAACTCAAGCTCCTGTGTTGGGGGGTGGCCGACATGATGGACCGCGTCCTGCGCCGCCAAGCCGCCTTGCGGGCGCTCGACGACGGGGGCCGGGGCGCCGACGTGCTCGCCCACTTCGCGAACGGCGGCCCGGGCTTCCTCGCCTCGCTCGGAACACCGATCCGGTCGTCGCACTCGGGGGCACCGGTCGACCTCAAGCTGCCGCAGGGCCCGTACGACGCCGCGCCGCCGGGCGCGACGGCGGGCATCCGGGGCCGCGCGAACTGGGCATGGCTGGAAGCGAGCACGACGAGGCACACGACTCACCACCCGCCGGTGAATGTGAACCGGGTGGCGTCGTACTTCGAGCTGGAAGTGCCGACGATCACGGACGACAAAGGCACGGTGCAGCTCAGCGGCGGCCGGGTGGTGTACGACCCGTTCGCGCACCGGTTCTTCGTGTCCGAGCACTACAAGGACGAGTTCGAGTTCGTCAACGTGCCGGCGGTGAACGCCGACCAGGCGTACCAGGACATCTCGCAGGAGATCACGACCCACGCAGCCGCGGTGGCCGCGGGCGGGGCTCAGTGGCCGACGTTGTACGACGACTTGGCGCGGCGCATGGGTTCGGGCGAGCTGTAAGGCGGTGAGCCGTCCCGCGAGGCCGTTCTCCGGACGCCGCGCGGGACGGCGAGCGGTCGCGGGGTGCGGGGTGCGGGGTGCGTCGGGACGTTGTCGGGGTGTACCCGTCGACCGTGCCGTCCCCCGGTACTGCGTCGGGAGAACGCCCCGCAGCGCGATTCGGGGACCACGGTGGGCGGTCTTCCATCGCTGGGAGCGCCGGCGAGCGCGGATTCCTCGCGCGGTCGGTGTGAGCTGCGATGGGACCGCGCCGGATCCCCGGCAGCGTCGCCTCGGACCGGTGACGGGGAGGACCGCGGCCACCGGGTGGCC
>NZ_JBPKBI010000015.1:118123-137020 GCF_051388935.1 Yinghuangia sp. YIM S10712 | reverse complement strand
CCGCGGTCCTCCCCTCGTGCGGCGTGTCGGAATACTGCCGGTCGCTCGTCCGCTGTGCGGCTCTACAGGCGCTCGATGATCGTCGCGTTGGCCATGCCGCCGCCCTCGCACATGGTCAGGAGGCCGTAGCGGCCCTGCGTGCGCTCCAGTTCGCTCAGCAGCGTGGCGAGCAGCTTGGTGCCGCTCGCGCCGAGCGGGTGCCCGAGCGCGATGGCTCCGCCGTTGACGTTGACCTTCGCCATGTCGGCGCCGGTCTCCCGCTGCCAGGCCAGGACCACCGACGCGAAGGCCTCGTTGATCTCGACCAGGTCGATGTCGTCGAGGGTGAGCCCGGTGCGTTCGAGGGCACGCGCGGTGGCGGGGATCGGACCGGTGAGCATGAGCACCGGGTCGTCGCCGACGACGGTGAGGTGGTGGATGCGGGCGCGCGGGGTGAGACCGTGCACACGCAAAGCGCGCTCGGAGACGATCAGCGACGCGGACGCGCCGTCGGAGATCTGGCTCGCGAGTGCGGCGGTGAGGCGGCCGCCGGGGCGCAGCGTGGGCAGGGACTTGATCTTCGTCCAGTCGGGGACGCGGGGGCCCTCGTCGCGCACGACGTCGCCATAGGGAACGAGTTCGCGTGCGAAGCGGCCTTCGGTCTCGGCGCGCAGGGCCCGTTCGTGGGACGCGACCGCGAACGCCTCCATCTGTTCGCGCGTGATGCCCCACTTCTCGGCGATCAGTTCGGCGCCGCGGTACTGGCTGATCTCCTGGTCTCCGTAGTGCTTCTGCCAGCCGACGGCGGAGTCGTACGGACCGGCGAAGCCGAACTCCTTGCCGACCCGGGCGGCGGCGCCGATCGGGATCGCGCTCATGTTCTGCACACCGCCCGCCACGACGATGTCGGCGGTGCCGCTCATGACGGCCTGGGCGGCGAAGTGGACCGCCTGCTGCGACGAACCGCATTGCCGGTCGATGGTCGTGCCCGGGACGGAGGCGGGCAGCCCGGCGGACAGCCACGCGACGCGCGCCAGGTTGCCGGTTTGCGGTCCGATCTGGTCGAGGACCCCGAGGATCACGTCGTCGACGGCGGCCGGGTCGATGCCGGTCCGCTCGACGAGGCTGCTCAGGATGTGGGCGCCGAGATCGGCGGGGTGGACGGACGCGAGTCCGCCGTTGCGCTTGCCGACGGGGGTGCGGATGGCGTCGACGATGTACGCCTCGGTCATGGTTGTGCCGCCTTTCGGCCGGTGGTGCTCCCCTGACAGTGGATGGCAGACAAGTGGTGGAAAGTCCCGCCCGCGCCTATGGGTTGGATATTCCAACTCACCATGTGAGCGAAGCTAGCGCCTGTGGGTTGGAAATGGCAACCTTGTCGGCATGAGTTCCGCGTCACCCATGCCAGAGCACCCCGCACCGCCGCCCCCGGCACCCGCAGAGCCGAGCCCGCCGACAGACCGGTCTTCGCCCCACGCACGGGAACGGCTGCCGCAGCCCGCGACCGCCGGGCGACCGTGCTCGGCGGCCTCGGCACTGGCACTGATCGGGGAGAAGTGGGCGCTCCTGGCCGTCCGGGAGATCTCGTTCGGCAACCGGCGCTTCGACGCGATCGCGCGGAACACGGGAGCGTCGCGCGACATCCTCACGGCACGGCTCCGGTCTCTCGAAGCCGCCGGCATCCTGGAACGGCGCCCCTACCAGGAGCGGCCGACGCGGTACGAGTACCACCTCACCCCGGCGGGACGCGACCTCCAGGCCGTGCTCCAGTCACTCGCCTCGTGGGGCGACCGATGGGTGAGCGAACGCCCGCCGGTCGTCTTCCGGCACGAGGACCACGACTTCGACTTCGCGGTGATGTGCCGGAAGTGCGGCCGACAGGTCACCCCGGGCGATGTGAAGCTGCACCGGCACGCGCCGGGTTGGGACCGCACCGGGCCGGTCGGGCCCTGAGCATGCGCCCGGGGCCTGCGCGCTTCGGACTTACACCTCCAGAGTCACGGGGTACACCTCGTCGGCCGGGTGGCCGGCCAGCGCGTGCACGCGCCGTACCGCGTCCGCGTCCGGGCCTTCGGCGAGACAGAACACCATCCCGGACTCGGGGTCGGCCCACGCGCGCTTGAACTCGACGTGCTCGGTGCCCTGGACCTCAAGATCCTGGCGATGGGCCTCGCGGAGTTCGTCGGCGGTGATGCCCCGCATGTTGCGGTGCACATCCATGAATACAGGCATGTCCAACTCCCTGTCGGCACAAGGACTGTGCGGCCTTCTCCACTATCCAGTCAAACACCGCATCAGGTGACTTTTCCAGGCGTTCCCATCGATATCTCCGACCAGGAGGCGCACGATGGAACTGACCGCGATTGGAGATGATCCGTCATGCTCGCTGTGCGTTCGATCAACCAAGCGGACGAGAGCCGTGACATGCCGCACGGCCACCTCGACGTCGTCAGCCTGGAGGGCGTCGACTTCGGAGTGGCCCGCTTCGAACCGGGATGGCGCTGGTCGCAGGACGTAAGGCCCATCGCGGGAACCCCGAGCTGCCAGTTCCACCACAACGGCTACGTCGCCGAAGGCCGTCTGCACATCCGCATGGACGACGGCACCGAGAAGGACCTCGGCGCGGGCGACGTCTTCGTGTGCGACCCGGGACACGACGCATGGGTCGTCGGCGACGAAACCGCCGTCGTCTTCGACTTCGCCGGCAACATCCACGACTACGCCAAGAAGGAGACCTAGACCAGACGGTCGTCGCCTCGACCGGCGCGCCGCGGTCATCCGTCGATGCCCTGCCGCCGGCGCCCGGCCCGTGCGGCGGCCGCCTGCCCCACATCCTTCAAAGCACCCCCCGGCTGAGCGGCGATCAATTCGCCACCTGCGACGAAGGCGCCCGGATCCGGAGTGCCGGAGTGAAGCCGCAGCCGATGTCGGAACGCATGCCTACGCTTGAGGGCATGTGCCGCAACATCACCACCCTCAGGGGCCTGGAGCCGGCCGCGACGCCCGAGGAGATCGAGGCGGCCGCCCGGCAGTTCGTCCGCAAGATCAGCGGTGTCCAGTCGCTGAGCCCGACAACCGAGCCGGCCTTCGAACGCGCCGTCCGGGCTGTCACCGACGCCGCGACAACGCTTCTCGACGACCTGCCGCCGCGCCGCACGCCGCCCAAGACGGAGCCGCCGCTGCGCCGCCTCGCCGCCGCCCGCGAGAAATCCGCATAGCGCCGGCCGGCGTTCGGCAACATCACTGCCGCTTGGCCTCGGGCGGGCGGTTCGGCGCTACCAGGGACTCGTGCGCGGCGGCTGCCGGTCTTCCGGGGCGGGGAGCGGCGTCGAACGGGTGTGGCGGACAAGGGTTTCGACGGCCTTGGCCAAGGCGGCACGGGCGACCGGGTCGGTGATTGTCCCGGTCTCGGTGTCGATCGCCGACCTGGCGACGGGGATGCGCACGCAGGCGTCTTCGACGATGTCGGCGCCGGTGTAGGCCAGGACCGTGCGGAGCGCCGCGTACGCTCCCTCGGCCCGGCCGGGCGCCGCGGTGTTGATCCACCCCGTCGGCTTGGCGACGATCTCGCTGCCGCCGACGGTCCAGTCCAGGAGGTTCTTGAACGAGCCGGGCAGATCGCCTGCGTACTCCGGGGTGCTGAACAGCAGCGCGTCGGCGCGGGCAATCAGCGTGCGCAGCTCGGCGACGGCCGGGTGCAGCGGTTCGAAGTCGTCGTCGGGATTGAAGTGCGGCAGCCCGCCCGTGCCGAAGTACATGCGCGCGGTGACGGCACCGGCTTCGACGGTTTCGGAAACGGTCTGGAGAACCGCGGTGCTCGTCGCTCCCGCGCGCGGGCTGCCGGTGATCAGGAGCACTGCGACGGGCGACGGCATGCATCGATGCTACGCGCCGCGATCGGCTGCCGGTCGGGCACCGCATCCGCGGGCGGCACGGGCACGGACGTTTCCGCCGGTCGGTGTGTCGCTCGTGGGAAGGTGCGCACTTTCGCGTCGCCGCGATCCGCCGGCGCAGCTCGGAGGAGCCGGAGGACGACGAGCGCCGACAGCAGGACCACTCCCGCCACCACAGCCAGCACGAGGCGCCAGGCGTCGGTGAGTTCGGTGGCCGGGTCGATGCCCGGGAGGCCGGGGATCGGGGCCACGTCGCCGGCCGCGACGCGTCCCGCCGCGTCCGGCGAGCCGAGGCGCGCGTCGAGGATCGTGATGAGCGCCGAGCCGAACAGTGCGAGCACCAGCGACTGGGTGGTGCCGCGCACGGTGCTGACCAGGCCGCTCGCCATGCCCGCGCGAGCCGGGTCGACCTCGGTCATCGCCTGGCCGTCGATCAGCCCGGACGCCAGGCCCATGCCGCTCCCGGCGAGCAGCAGCGGGACCAGCAACTGCAATGCCCCGATGCCCGGGTGAAGAACCGTCAGCAGCGCGTTGCCCGCCGCGAGCAGCAACAGTGCGGTGACGACCACGAGGCGCGGCGGAACGCCCCGGGTGACCAGGCGTCCGCTGACCGACGGAAGGACGAGGACGGGCAGCGTCATCATGAGCATCGTCAGCCCCGCCTCGTCGGACGACAGGTCGTTCACGCCTTGCAGGTAGACCGGCAGGTACACGAGCATGCCGCCGATGCCGACCGAGGTTGTGAGCGCGGCGAGCAGCCAGCCCGCGAAGCGGCGGTTGCGCAGGAGCGACAGGTCGAGCACGGGCCGTTCCGCGCGTCGTTCAATGGCGGTGAACACGGTGAGCAGCAGCAGTCCCGCGAGTGCCGGGCCGAGTACGCGTGCGCTGGTCCAACCCGCCTCGGAGCCCTGTGTGATGGCGAAGACGGTGAGGGCGAGGCCTGCGACGAAGGTCGCCGTCCCGGCACGGTCGAGGCGGGGCTTGTCGGTCGCGCGGGATTCCGCGAGGGCCCAGGTGCCGACGATCAGGACGCAACCGATCGAGCCGAAGAGCCCGAAGGTGGCCCGCCATCCGAGCGCGCCGACCAGCCAGCCGGCGACCGTCGGACCGAGTGCGAGGCCGACGCCGCCGGTGGTGCCGACCGCGGCGAAGGCGCGTGTCCTGGCCGGCCCGCTGAACGTCGTGGCGACGATCGCGCCTCCTCCGGCCATGACTCCCGCCGCGCCGATGCCCGTGACGGTACGGGCGATGTCGAGCGCGAGAATGTCCGGCGCCGCCGCGCTGAATGCACAGCCGCTGCCATAGACGATGGCGCCGAGCCGGTAGACCCTGCGGCGTCCGAAGAGGTCGCCGAGTGAGCCGGCGACGAGCATGAGCGAGGAAGCGGCGAGGAAATACCCCGTCACGACCCATTGCAGCGACGCCCCGGAGGCGTCGAGGTCGGTTCCGATGCGGTGGACCGCGACGGTGGTTCCCGACATGCCCATCGGGAGGACCAGGTAGCCGAGAAGCACGACGACGAGGGTCACCACGGGCTTCTTGGCGGATGCGGGTATCGGGTGTTCGGGGGTCGGTCGCGGCATGGCGGTGGCTCCTTTACCGGGTCTTCGTCACACCGTGTAGGGGCGCGACCGACGGGCCTCACTCAACGTCCGGGCCCACCAGTGGAGTTGGTCGAGCATGCTCTTCGCGGCACCGGCGCAGCCTGCGGCGTCCGCGGGCTCGCCGTTCTCGTCGAACCGCTCCCACGCGTTGTGGAAGCTGACGCTGTCGCGCACGGTCACGGCGTGGAGTTCGGCGAAGACGAGCCGCAACTGCTCGACCGCGCGAAGGCCGCCGCCCATGCCGCCGTACGAGACGAACCCGACCGCTTTGGCGCGCCATTCGTCGCGGAGCAGGTCGATCGCGTGCTTGAGCACGGCCGGGAAGCTGTGGTTGTACTCGGGCGTGACGACGACGTACGCGTCCGCCGCGTCGACCAGGCCGGCGAACCGCGCGACGGACTCCTGGTCCGACACACCGGGCCACACGGTGCCTGCCGGGAGTGCCGTGTCGGCGAGATCGACGACGTCGACCTGCCAGCCGCCGTGCTCTTGCGCACGGGCGGTGAACCAGTCGGCGACCACGGGGGCGAAGCGCCCTTCGCGGTTGCTGCCGACGATGACGGCGAGCCGCAGCGGGGTGGCGGGAGCGTCGGTCATGGTGATTCCTTCACGGGTCTCGGGAGGCAAAAGCGCATGGCTCCGCCCGGGATCGGGGTGTTCGGGATGCATGCGCCGGCCGGTCCGCACTGGGCGGTTCGGCCCGACACAGGTAAAGTACAACGTGCATTGCATTAAGTACAACGACCATGGCAATTTTTGCGGCGAGGAGAGTGGCGATGGGCGGACACGACGAGGCGGCGCCCCGCGAGCGCCGCGGTCTTCGGGAGAAGCGCCAAGCAGTCATGGACGGCGCGCTGCGCGTTTTCGCACGGGACGGCTACACGCGCGGCAGCATCGGCGAGATCGCCAAGGAGGCAGGGGTCTCGACGCGCACGATCTACAACCACTTCAAGGACAAGGACGAGCTGTTCCGCGAGGTCATCGCGGCCAGCGCGGCAAGCGTCCGCGACGCCCATGTCGCCCAGATCGAGCGCCACTTCGCAAAGATCACCGACCTTGAGGCCGATCTCCGCACGTTCGTCCGGGAGTTCGCGACATCGCGCCCCGGATTCCCCGACCACTTCGCGCTGGTGCGGCAGATCAACGCCGAAGTCGGCCACCTGCCGCCCGAGGTGATCGACGCGTGGCGGCAGAACGGTCCGCAGCCGGTCAAGGCCGCGCTCGCCGCCGCGCTCGCCGGGCTCGCGAAGCGCGGACTGCTGGAGATCGACGACCCCTTCCACGCCGCGACACACCTGATGGCGCTGACCGGCAGCGAGGTCTCGGCACGGACCTTCATGGGCGCCCTGTCGATGGCGGAAGCGGAGGTCAACGAGATCGTCGACTCCGGTTTGGCGGTGTTCCTGCGGGCGTACCGTCCGCGCCGACCGCCCGCACGGTGATCATGTCGTTGGCCGTGAGAGACACCCCTGGGCCCGGACGAAGCCGCCTACTCCGCCCCGCCCGGCCGCACGAGCCCCGACTCGTAGGCGACCACGACCAGTTGGGGACGGTCGCGGACGCAGAGCTTGCCCATGATCCGGCTGACGTGCGTCTTGACCGTCAGCGGGCTGAGACCCAGCACCTCGCCGATCTCGGCGTTGTTGAGACCGCGGCCGACCAGGGCCAGCACCTCGCGTTCGCGGCCCGAGAGGGCGTCGACGCGGGAGGCCGCCGAAGGGCCGACAGGGGCGGCGACCGCGTCGGGGAGCCGGACGATCCGGGCCACCAGGCGTGCCGTGGGCCCCGGGGAGAGCAGCGCGTCGCCGGCCGCGACGATCCTTATGGCGTCGAGGAGTTCGGCCGGGCGGGTGTCCTTCACGAGGAAGCCGCCCGCGCCCGCGCGAAGGGCGGCGAGCACGTTCTCGTCGTCGTCGAACGTGGTGAGCACCAGGACGCGTACTCCGGCGAGTTCGGGATCGTCGGCGATGTGCCGGGTCGCCTCGATACCGTCCAGGCCGGGCATGCGGATGTCCATGACCACGACGTCCGGGCGCAGTTCGCGCGTGAGTTCGACGGCGCGGCGGCCGTCTTCGGCCTGTCCCGCGACGGTCATGTCCGGTGCGGAGTCGACGAGCATCGCGAATGCGGACCGCACGAGGTTCTGGTCGTCGGCGAGCAGGACGCGCAGGGTGGTCACGAGGCCTCCGGAACGGGCGGCGCGGGGCGGGCGGGGGCAGGTCCCTCGGCGGAGGGAGCGCGCGAAGGCGGCATGCGGCCGGTGCGAGGTCCGGTGCCGCCGGCCGCGTCATCGGCGGTGTCTTCCGCCGGAGCGGGGCCGTCCGGCAGGGGCAGTACGGCACGTACGACGAAGCCGCCGGTCTCGCCCGGCCGTGCCGTGAGCGTCCCACCCACGCTGCGGGCGCGCTCGGACATGCCGATGATGCCGAAGCCGCCGGGGCCGTCCACGACGTGTGCGGGGCCGGGAACCGGGACGCGGTCGTTCCCTGTCGGCCGAGCGACGGTGCCGGGGGCCGGTGCGGGCGGCTCGTCGCCGGCTTCGCGGCCGTCGCCCCGGCCGTCGTCGGCCACGGTCAGCACGAGTTCGCCGTTCTCGCGCAGCGCGGTGACCCGCACCCGCCGCGCACTCGCGTGCCGGACCACGTTGGTCAGCGCCTCCTGCACGATGCGGTACGCCGCGACCCCGACCGCCGGCGCGAGCTCGTCCGCCCCCGCGTCGACCGTCACGGCGACCTCGACACCCGTGTGCCGCACCGACGCGGCGAGGTCGTCGACGCCCGCGAGGCCGGGCACGACTCCGTGGTCCGGTGCCTCCCCGTCGTCCCGCAGGACGGTCAGGGCCGCCCGCACCTCGGCACGGGCGTCACGGCAGGTGTCGGCGATGGTCTCCAGGGCCTGCGCGAGCACGTCGCCGTCGGGCTGCGGCTGCCGGGCCAAGTGGGCGGCGACGCCGGCCTGGACGCCGATGAGGGTGATGCTGTGGGCGAGGAGATCGTGCAGGTCGCGGGCGATACGGACGCGTTCTTCGGCGACGCGGCGGCGTACCTCTTCCTCACGGGCGCGTTCGGCGCGGTCGGCCCGGTCGATGATCGAGGCGATGTAGGCCTTGTGGTTGCGCCACGCCTGTCCGGCCACGGCGGAGAAGAAGATCCAGCCGATCGCCCCGAGATGGTCGCCGCTCACCGCCCCGTCGCGCGCGTAGCTCATGATCGTGACCGCCGTCGCCATCACGCCGATGCCGATGACCAGCGCTTTGACCCGTGCGACCCGCGCCGAGTAGGTCGCGAGCGCCACCAGCGCGATGGGCGACGCGGCTTCGTGCTGGTAGTCGAGCATGTGGTACGGCACCGTGATGACCAGCACCAGCACCAGCACCAGCCCGGGGCGTGCCCTGCGCCACGGCAGCGCCGCGCACGCCCCGACCAGCAGGGCCGCGCCGAGCGGGTCGAGCGCCCGGGACCCGGGCACCGCGTAGCCGAGTGCCAGGCCGGTGACGGCGAGCAGCAAGGCGAGCAGGGCGTCGAACGACCACGACGCCCTGCTCGTCTTCGTCGGCGTGAGGTTCACCGGGCCATCATCGAGGACTTGTCCGCGCTGTCGTGCGGCGCGGGTGGTCGTGCGCGCCTGGAGAGGGGGCCGGGCCACCACACGTGGCGGCCCAGCAGGGTGCTCGCGCCGGTGACGAGGAACGTGCGTACCAGGAAGGTGTCGAGGAGAACCCCGACCGCGACCACGAAGCCGAGTTCGACCATCATCACCAGCGGCAGCACGGTGAGCACCGAGAAGGTCGCGGCCAGCACGAACCCTGCGGACGCGATGACGCCGCCCGTCGCGGTGAGCGCCGACACCACGACGTCGTCGGCGGGCTTCCCGGCCAGTGCCTCCTCGCGCATGCGGTGCATCAGGAAGATGCCGTAGTCGACCCCGAGTGCGACCAGGAAGACGAAGCTGAGCAGCGGCAGCCCCGGATCGGCGCCGGCGAAGCCGAAGACGGGTTCGAAGAACAGCGCGCCGAGGCCGAGCGAGGCGGCCCACACCAGCGCGACGGCGGCCACCAGCATCAGCGGGCCGACCAGGCCGCGCAGCAGTCCGATCAGGATCAGCAGCACGGCCGCGAGCACGATCGGGACGACGACCTTCTGGTCGCGGGCCACCGCGGTGTCCTGGTCCATGCGTTCGGCGGTGGGTCCGCCGACGGCGGCCCGGGCGCCCTCGACGTCGGCGAGTGCATCGCGCAGTCGCTTGATCGTCGCCTCCTCCCCGGACGATTCGGGTCGGTCGGTGGCGAACACCTCGATCTCGGTCCAGCCGTTGGCGGTACGCCCCGCGGCGGCGTCGGCGACGCCCTCGGTCGCGGTGGCGGCGGCGATCGTCGCGGCCGTGCGTTCGGTGCGGGTGACGACCGTGATCGGCTGGGTGGCGCGCTCCGGGAAGGCCTCGCCGAGGGTTTCCCCGGCGACCACCGAATCGGGCTTGGACGTGAAGCCGTCGGCGGCGCGCAGCTCGCCGGGCAGATTGACGGTGCCGACGGCCAGCGCGCCGAGCAGGACGGTGCCGAGAGCGACCACGCCGATCGGGCGGCGCGTCACGAAGCCCCCGATGCGGGCGTACGCGCTGCGCTTCGTGCGCGCGGTGCTGCCGTACGCCGGGATCATCGGCCAGAAGACGCGGCGGCCCAGCAGCACGAGCAGCGCGGGCAGCAGCGTCGTCATGACCGCGAACGCCACCGCGACCGCGACGGCCCCGACCGGGCCCAGGCCGCGCAGGTTGTTCATGTCGGCGGCGAGCAGGCACAGGAGGCCGGCGACGACGGTCCCGGCGGACGCGAGGAGCGCCGGGCCGCAGCCGCGCAGGGCGGTGAGCATCGCGTCGATCGGGCGGGGCGTGCGCCGAAGCTCCTCGCGGTAGCGCGCGATCAGCAGGAGCGCGTAGTCGGTTCCCGCGCCGAACACGAGCACGGTCATGATGCCGCCGCTCTGCCCGGTCACCGTGACGTCGCCGCCCTTGGCCAGCAGGTACACGACGGCCCGGGTGCTCACCTCGGCGACGCCGACGCACACCAGCGGCACGAGCCACAGGAAGGGGCTGCGGTAGGTGACGATCAGCAGGATCGTGACGACCAGCAGCGTCGCGAGCATCAGCGTGCCGTCGATGGAGTCGAAGACCTCGTCCATGTCGGCGTCGGTCGCGCCCGGGCCGCCGACCCACACGTCGAGTCCGGCCGGGTGACGGTCCGTCACCTCGCGGACGTCGGCCACCACATCGGCGGCTTCTCCGGCGCTTTCGGCGAACTGGAAGGCGTAGACCAAAGTGCGGCCGTCGCCTGAGACCACCGCCTGCGGGACGGCTCCGCCCACCGACTCGAACAGGCCGGCGACCTCGCGCGCCTGCTGTTCGGCCAGCGCCCGGTCGTCGCCGCCGAGGCCGCCGTCGCGGTGGTAGACCAGCGACAGATCGGTGGTGTCGCCGCCCGGCATGTCCGCGAGGACGCGCGCCACATCGGTGGACTGGGCGCTGTCGGGCAGGTACGAGACGATCTCGTCCTTCTGCTCGTCGCCGAGCTTCGCCGCGAGCGGCACGAGTGCCGCCGCGAGGACCACCCAGAGGGTGAGCGCTCCCCACACCCACCGCCGTGCGCGTGTGGGCTGTTCCGTCGTGTCCATGCCCCGCCTTCCCGCCGATGCCCGAGGTACCGAACGTGCCGAAGTCCTGCTGTCCAGGCTTCCGGCGGCACAGCGGCGGATCGTCGGGCCGGCGACGGAGAAGGCGGTTACTGCCGAAGGTGTGACAGGGCCTGTGTTACTCCCATCGGAGTAACACAGGCCCCGTCGCCGCTGTGGTTTCCCGGTGGCGCGCACTGCACGAACACGCCACCCTGCGGGCGCCGGTCGGCCGGGGCGGCCCGATCTCTCTGTCTCCCCGGGTCAGCCGGGGCTCGGGAACCGGTAGTCCTCCACACCTTCCGCGGTGATCGGCTCCCCGATGCTGATCAGTCCGCCCTTGGCCGTCGGGTGCGGACGTTGCACGAACGACGTCGCGGAGCCCGCGTCACCGGGTTTGCTGAAGTCGAGCGGAGGCATGATGCCGCCGCTTTCGAACGACTTCATGGTGCGCAGCGCGAGCAGGATCCCTTCGCGGGACAGGTCCTTGGCCTCGCAGGCTTTCTTCAGAGCCGCACCGAACACCTGCGCGGCGACGTAGCCGAACGAGACCGCGCTGTCGAACGGCGAGGTCGGATACTCCTCCTCGTACGCGGCGACCAGGGACCGCATGCCGGAGACCGCCGCGCTGGCCGTCTGCACCGCGCTGACCAGGTAGAAGTTGCTCAGCAGCGAGCTCGCGGCCGGCGAGCTGAGCAGTTGCGGGCTGAAACCGGGGTTGTTGGACACGATCGGGACGTTCAGGCCGACGGCCGCGGCGACGGTGGACAGGGACGCGGACTGCTTCGGCCCGGCGCTCATCAGGATCGCCTTGACGCCGGCCGCCCGGAGCGCGGCGACCTGGGGTGCCATCTCGGCGTCGGTGGCCTTGATGCGCTGCTCGACGACGGTCACTCCGGCTCGTCCGGCGGCGAATTTCGCACCCGAGAGGGCGCTCTCGCCGTACTCGCCCTCGAAATAGACGTGGCCGATCTTGTCGCCGCTCCGAAGGCCCTTCTCCTTCACCAGGAACCCGACGGCGTTGATCATCTCGATGTCGTACGTGCCGCCGACGACCTGGATGTAGCGGTGCGCGAGCAGCGTCGACGCCCACGCCGCGGGGATCGTGAGCATCTGGTCCCGCTGCACGTTCGGCAGCAGTGCGCTGACGATCGGCGACCCGATCACCTGCGGAAGGCCGGCCACCTTGCCCGAGACCTCGGCGTACGCGTCGACGCCCCGCTGCACGTCGTAGCCGTGGTCGCGGATGAGCAGTTCGACGTCGCGTCCGCACACGCCGCCGGCGTCGTTGAGCTGGTCGAAGTACAACTGCTGCGCCTGCGTCATGCTCTTGCCGAGGGTCGCGTAGACACCGGTGAGGTCGGTGATCGCGCCGAGGGTGATGGTGCGGTCGGTGATGCCGGGCCCGGTCCTGACGTCGACGCTGTCGTCCGAGCCGCCGCCGGACGAGAAGGCCGCGCACCCGCCGACCGCGAGCGCGAGGGCCACCGCGAGGGCGACGCACACCCGCAGGCTCCTCCTGCCCGTGCTCAACCGGTGCCGCCTCGGCCGGTGCCGCCTCATACGCGTCCCCGGCATCCGTGGCCGGGCGGGCGGTCGAGCACCGGCGCCAAGTTGCACATGGCCCTCCTCGCGCAGTCGTCTCCAGGCAGCCGTGGACAAGCGGCCGTCAACAAGTGGGCTCGCACTATGTCCGCGCGCGAGGGTCGCGGTCGATATGTGGCGGCACACAGTCCGCGCGACCTTTGGTTGCGTCCGCACATGCTCGAAGCATTCGCGCAGGTCAGCGCTGAATGCACGGACGCTCCCGCGATGTAACGGTTCGGCGAACGCGGTCGGGCGCACCCCGTCGCCTTCCAAACGGTGTGGCAGGGCGCAGTCGGAGCGGTGCGGTGCGTGACAGGGACTTCCGAGCGGCCACGCCGGCTCAGCCCGTCGGGCAGGTCGCCGCACACCGGGTTACGGTCGGAAAAGGCGCGTACTCCGGCAGGCCTGCCCGCTCGGCAGTCCGGTCGGGGCAAGCGCCTACGACCGGATTCCGCTCGATTCGGATGCCCGCCATGGCGCAATCACCCTCCGCCCGGACAGCCCCCGCAGACACCGCACCAGGCAGCGCGCGCAAGGGACTTGCGCTTCTGGTCCTGGCGTCGTGCCAGTTGATGGTGGTGCTGGACATCACCATCGTGAACATCGCGCTGCCGCACATCCAAAGCGCGCTGGATTTCTCGACCACGAGCCTGTCGTGGGTGATCAACGCGTACACCCTCACGTTCGGCGGCCTGCTGCTGCTCGGCGGCCGGGCCGGCGACATCCTCGGACGGCGGCGGGTGTTCATCTTCGGGGTGCTGCTGTTCGTCGTCGCGTCGTTGCTCGGCGGACTCGCGCAGGAGTCCTGGCAGTTGCTCGCGGCGCGGGCGTTGCAGGGCGTCGGCGGGGCGATCGCGTCGCCGACCGCACTGTCGCTGATCACCACGACGTTCAACGAAGGACCGGAACGCAACCGGGCGTTCGGGGTGTTCGCGGCGGTGTCGGCGGGCGGCGGGGCGATCGGCCTGCTGGCCGGCGGGATGCTGGTCGAATGGCTCGACTGGCGCTGGATCTTCTTCGTCAACGTGCCGATCGGGCTCGCGATCGCACTCGCCACGCCGCGCTGCATCGCGGAATCCGCGCGCCGGCCGGGGCACTTCGACCTCGCGGGCGCGCTGACGTCGACCTTCGGCGTCGGACTGCTGGTCTACGGGTTCATCCGCGCCGGGCAGGACGGCTGGCGCGACGGGCTGACCATCGCGTCGTTCGTGGCCGCCGCGGTGGTGCTTACGGCGTTCGTGACCATCGAAAACCGGTCACGCCAACCGATCACCCCGCTGCGCATGTTCGCCGACCGAAACCGGTCCGGCGCGTACACCATCATGCTGCTGCTCGCGGCGTCGATTTTCGGGATGTTCTTCTTCCTGACGCTGTGGGTGCAGGACGTCCTCGGTTTCAGCCCTCTTGCCACGGGCCTGGCGTTCCTGCCGGTCAGTGCGGTCATCGCGATCGGCGCGGGTGTGACGTCGCAACTGCTGCCGAAATTCGGGCCCAAGCCGTTCATGGTCGTGGGCGCGCTGTTGACCGCGATCGGGTTGGGCTGGCTGACGCTGATCGACGTCGACAGCACTTACCTGGGCAGCGTGCTGGGGCCGATCCTCGTCTTCGCGCTGGGCATGGGCATGCAGTTCGTGTCGCTGACGCTGATGGCGGTGTCGAACGTCGTCGAACGCGACACCGGGGCCGCGTCCGGCCTGCTCAACGCCACCCAACAGGTCGGGGGCTCGCTCGGCCTGTCGATTCTGGTGACGGTGTACGGAACCGCGAGCCGCGACGCCGCCGACGACCAGGTGAAGGAATTCCTCACCCAGGCGACCCCGGAGCAGCGGGCCGCGTTCGAGCGGACCGGCCAACTGCCGCGCTCGTACGCCGACCAGATCCTCACCGACGGCATCACCGCCGCGTTCGTCACCGCCGCGATTTTCGCGGTGATCGCGGCACTGGTCGCGGCCGTGGTCATCCAGGTCAGAGCGGCGGACTTGGCGCGCTTGCAGGGCAACCAGGCGGGACCGCCGACAAGCTGACGATAAGTGGATTCACTCCAACATCTGGACATCCGGCTCCCCTGGCCCCCAGACTCATCGCTCGCATGCCTGTGCGTCAGCGCGCTCCCTCTTGTTTGAATTGGCTTGGAATAGACGATGAGATTCACCCTCCGGGGAGCCGGCGCCGACCGGCCGCGACGACGTTCCTCGATACGCACGATGTTGGTCGTCCTCGCGGTGGTGCCGTCCCTGGCGCTCATCGGGCTCTGGGCCTACACAGCGGAGCACATGTGGACGGAAGCCTCCGATCTGCGTGACCAGAACACGATTTCGGCGAAGGCGGGACCCTCCGCGTACGCCGTGATGGTGCAGCTCCAGCAGGAACGCCGGCTCAGCGCGGCATGGCTCGCGGGAGCGGACAGCGGCACGAAGGCCGAACTCGACGCCACTCGGGCCAGGACCGACGCGGCGCTGGCCGAGTTCACCCGGATGATCGGCAAGCTCACCGACACAGACGCGAACATCCTGGACAAAGCCCGGCTCATCGAGGAGTCACGCGACCTGCTGCCTGCCACGCGCGCGCAGATCGACCACCGGGACGGCAAGCGGCCGGACCTGCTGCGGCTGTACAACGACGCGGTGCAAACGCAGTTGACGACGTTCTCCGCGCTGTCGCGTGTGGAGACGGACGGCAACCTCACCCACCGTTCCGAGACGCTCATCGACGTCTTTCGCGCCGCGGAGATGACCTCGCGGGAAGACGCGCTGCTGACCTATGCCCTGGGTGTGGGCGAACTGGGCGCCGCCGAATACCTCGATTTCGCCGAGGCTGTCGGCGCGCGCCGCATGCTGTACGGGGAACAGATCGAGCCGAACCTCGAACCCCGATTCGTGGGCGCCTACCGGGAGATGACGTCGAGCCGACCCTGGCGGGCACTGGTCACCGCGGAAACAGCGGTCCTGGCCATGGGCGTGGACGGCCGACCGTCGCAGGGCCTGGGGCTGCCGCCCGAGACCGCCGATTGGCGCACGACCATGGACCAGGTCATGACCCAGATCACGGCGTTCAACGGCCAGCGCGCGGAGACGATCGTCGAGGCCGCGGAAAAGCGCGTCGACGACCAGGAGTTCATGGTCTGGCTGATCACCGCTCTCGGCCTGGCGGTGGTCGCCGCGGTCAGCCTGCTGTGCTGGGGCGTCACACGCTCGCTGCGCCGGCGCCTGATGGGCCTGCACCACGCGACGGTCGAACTGGCGCAGAAGCGGCTGCCGTCCGTGATCGCCCGGCTCAGCCGCGGCGAGAACGTCGACGGAGCCGCACTCGGCCTGGACGACCTCACCGACACGTCGCAGATGCCGGAACTGCCGCACGGCAACGACGAGATCGGGCAGGTCGCGGCGGCGTTCGGCACGGCCGAGCGCGCCGCGGTCGACGGCGCGGTCCGTCTCGCCCGCGAACGCGAGGGCTACGCCAAGGTCTTCCACAACGTCGCGTTGCGCACGCAGTCGCTCGTCGGCCGCCAGCTCCGGGTCCTGGACGCGATGGAGAGCCGGCACCAGGACCCCGAACTCCTTGAGGACCTGTTCCTGCTCGACCACCTGGCCACGCGGCTGCGGCGGTACGAGGAGAACCTGGTGATCCTGAGCGGTCACCAGCCCGGACGCCGCTGGAGCAAGCCGGTGCGGATGGTCGACGTCGTCCGCAGCGCGGTCGGCGAGGTCGAGGACTACGCCCGCGTCAACGTGCGCGTGGCCTCCGACCTGTCCCTGGCCGGGCCCGCGGTCGGCGGCGTGATCCACCTGCTCGCCGAACTCCTGGAGAACTCGACGAAGTTCTCGCCTCCGGACACCCCGGTCGAGGTACGCGGCATGCCGGTCGCCACCGGCCTCGCCGTGGAGATCGAGGACCGCGGCCTGGGCATGGGCGCCGAGGAGTACGAAACGCTCAACGCCGAACTGGCGCAGCCCACACCCTTCGACATGGTGGCGCTCGCCGACGACCTGCGGCTCGGCCTGTTCGTCGTCGCGCAACTCGCGCAGCGGTACGGCATCAACGTGGCCCTGCGTCCGTCGCCCTACGGCGGTACCCTCGCGATCGTCCTCATCCCCCGCGAGCTCATCATCGGCCCCGACGGGAGCGACGACGCGGACACTCCCGAGGCCGGGGAGTCCGCGGACGATTCCGCACCGACCGCCTCCGGGGAGCCGACGGACGGCGCGGAGCCGGCGGAGCCCGGGGAGCCGCTGCCACAGGCGACCCCGGCCACCGTCACCCGGCTTTCGATCCCCGCACCCAGCCGTGGCTCGGACGCCGACGAAGCCACGGGCCCGGACGCCGCCGCGGATACCGACGAGAACGAGACAGTGGAGGCACCGGTGGGAGCGGAGACAGCGGAAACCGCGAACCCCGCCGGGCCTTCCCCGGCCGCGGCAGCGCCGTCAGAGACCGCACCCGCCACCCCACCCGCCGGAAACGGCCGTCCCAAACCGCTGCCCCGCCGCGTACGCCAGGCGAACCTGGCCGCACCGCTGCGGGAAGCCCGCGCCGACGAATCGACGGACGCCGAGTCCGGGGGCGATGCTCCCGCCCGCCCGTCGCCGCGCGAGGCAGCCGCGACGATATCGGCGTTCCAGCGCGCCTCCGAACGCGCCCGGGCCACCGCCGACGTCACCACCGAACGACCGAAGGAACGCCCATGACCCAGCCCACCACCGCGACCGACAGCCGGCTCGACTGGCTGCTGACCGACCTGGTCAAGAGGGTGCCGGGCACCCGGCACGCCGTCGTGTTGTCCCAGGACGGCCTGGTCATGAGCCACTCGGAGACGTTCCGGCGGGATCTCGCGGAGCAACTGGCCGCCGCCTCTTCGGGCCTGTCGAGCCTGGCGCGCAGCATAGGCCGGAACTTCGAGGGCGGCACGGTGCGGCAGACGCTGATCGAGATGGAGGACGCCTTCCTCTTCCTGACCGCGGCCGGGCAGGGCGCCCACCTCGCGGTGCTCACCGACCAGCGCGCCGACGTGGGGGTCGTGGCGTTCGAGATGAACACCCTGGTCAAACAGGTCGGCGAATACCTCGGCACGACACCGCGGTCCGACGCCGACGCGGCGCGCAAGAACGGGACACGGTCATGAGACCGGGCGAGGGAGTGCGGCCGTGAGCGGATTTGAGCACGCGTGGGACGACGACGCCGGACCCTTGGTGCGGCCGTACACGCTCACCCGGGGCCGCACCCGGACGTCCGACAACCTGACGCTCATCACCTTGGTCACCACGGTCGACGCCGCGCCCGACAGCCGCGACACGGCGCTGCAACCCGAGCACGAGGAAATCCTGCGCCTGTGCCGCAGCCCGCAGGCCGTGGCGGAGATCGCCGCGCTGATCGGGCTGCCGGTCAGCGTGACCAGGATCCTGATCGGCGACCTGGTGGACGCCGGCCGCGTCACCGCCCGGGCGCCGCTGTCGATGGCCCGCAGGCCCGACGCCGAGCTGTTGAGGAAGGTGAGAGATGGCCTCGGACGCCTCTAGCCCCGTGACCGCCCCGCAGCCGAGCGGCCGCGACGTCTTCGCGGTTCCGGTGCCCCCCGCCGCGATGGCGGTGAAGATCCTGGTCGCGGGCGGATTCGGAGTCGGAAAGACGACGCTCGTCGCCTCGGTGAGCGAAGTGGCGCCGCTGCACACCGAGGAGACCATGACGGTCGCCGGGCTCGGCATCGACGACCTGGAAGGCGTCGCCCACAAGGAGGCCACGACCGTCGCCCTCGACTTCGGACGCATCACGCTCGACACGGACCTCGTGCTCTACCTTTTCGGCACGCCGGGCCAGGAGCGCTTCTGGTCGATGTGGGACGACCTGGCGAGCGGAGCGCTCGGCGCGGTCGTGCTCGCCGACACGCGGCGCCTGGACACGAGCTTCGGCAGCATCGACTTCTTCGAGCGCCGGGGTGTGCCGTTCGTGGTCGCCGTCAACGTGTTCGACGGGGTGCAGGAGTACACCGAGGCGGAGATCCGCGCGGCGCTCGACCTGGATCCGCAGGTGCCGACGGTGTTCTGCGACGTACGCGAGCGCGCTTCGTGCCGCGAGGTCCTTCTCGCACTGGTCGACCACCTCGCGGGTGTCCCGGCGGAGGCGGTAACGCCGGTGCCGTGATTCGCGTGTCCTCACACGGCGGAGCCTCGCCCGTGCCGC
>NZ_JBPKBI010000015.1:103258-118029 GCF_051388935.1 Yinghuangia sp. YIM S10712 | reverse complement strand
CCGCGCACGGGCGAGGACGGGACAGGCGAGGCGGTCTCCGTGGCCTACAGCGCCCAGGACTCGCCGTCCGGGCTGTCGAGCCATGCGCGCTGCGCCTTCTCGCTGACGGTCAGCCCGAAGCGCTCCGGATGCGGTCGCCCGTGGTCGTGCCACCAGCGGGCCGCTTCGGCATAGTCGTGTGCCAGAGTCATGTCGCCTTCGACGGTGGTCTTGTATCCCTCGCCGAATCCGATGGACGCGTACGCGCCTTCGCGTTCCAGCCACAGCACGCGTTCCTCGTCGCCGCCACCGCTGAGCCGGTACGTGACTCCCGGCAGCAGCAAGCCCATGGCGAACCCGCCGAACGGCTCCAAGGGAGCCTCGATCTCGTCCCACCGCACAGGAAGATCGGCAGCGACCGTGTCCCCGGTGTCGGGCCAGTCACCCCACGATTCCAGGCGTTGTGAACGCGCTTTCATGAACGAGACTTCGGCGCCGATCCGCCCGATGCCCACGCCGTCGGTCACGCGGAGGGCGACGACTCTGTCGCGTTCCCCGCTGAGGGCTGTCCCCCACGGCAGCATGACAACCCCGGCTGGGCATTGCCGCAGCCAGGCGGTAGGGATACGACGTATGCCACACGTGACGTGGATGCGATCGTAGGGAGCGCCCTTCTCCCACCCGTCAAGTCCGTCGCCGCACACGGCGGTGACGTCGATCCCGGCTGCTTCAAGTCGTGCCTGCGCGGATGCCGCCAGGCCGGGGTCGACTTCCACGGTCACAACTCGCCCGTTCACGCCGACACGGTCACGCAAGAGTGCGGCAGTGACTCCTGTACCGGTGCCGATTTCGAGAACGCGCTGCCCTTGCCGCACATCGGTGGCGTCGAGCATGAGTTTGACCAGCGACGGCAGAGATGCGGAACACGTCGGCACCCCGCCCGTGTCCTCGCTTGCCCCGTCATCCCACTGGGTGACGAGGACACAGTCGGCATCTGCTGCCTCCTGCCAGGCTCGTGGGTTCTCACGTCGATCGAGGCGGACGTGACCGCTGCCGGTGGCCCGCCACACGACGTCGGGAAGGAAGGGGGCACGGCTTCTCCCGAGCAGCGCTGGTGCGTTGACCGAATCCCCCATCAACCGACCGTCCCCGTGCCGTTGCATCGCCCACACGACTTTCGCTCGACTCTCCCGTCCTGGCTGACGTCTTTGTAGCCCTTGCCGTCACACAGTGCGCACTTGACGGGCTTCCTACGTTTCCCGGTCATGTTTCCTCCTTCGTGGTTGTGTGTCACCGTGCGCCCCCGGCTGCGCACCGCGGCGGTCACTCGTCGTCCTGAACGCGCAGTTCGGCCCAGACCTCTTTGGCCCGTGGACGCCTGCCCGAGCCGTGCAGGTCGTAGCCCCAACGGTCGGAGACCGCGTCGATGAGGAGCAGGCCACGGCCCGACTCGTCATCGCCACTCGCCCGCCTGACAACCGGATGGCGCGACGGTTCTTGGTCCACGAGCCCGATACGGACGCGTGTCGGGCTCGGCCGCCCGACGATCAGGCGGATCTCGTCGCACGGGGCGTGCCTGACAGCATTCGCGATCAGCTCTGTGACGATCAGCTCAGCACGATCGGCAAGGACATCAAGGCGCCATACGCGGAGAACGTCCCGGACGAGGTTTCGGCCGATCTCGGCCGTGGACGGCTCGCACGAATAAGTCTGGCTGTAGGCAGGGTGGCCGACGGAAGCAGACTCAACTGGCGTACTGGGACTCGTCATTGAGGTAGAGCCTTCGTGTCGTCTCGGTGCCCGACCGAACCCTCGGGGGGACTTCAGGTGCGGACCGGGCCGTCAACAGCCGTGCGCACCGGGGGCGTGCGGGCGGCCAGCGCCAAGACAACTCCCTTTTTTGACAAGGTGATTAGGGCAATCAGGCGCTTATCCGCGACAAAGACCCAGGGCGATTTGACCTTCCTTTTACCTGGAAGGTGAAGGTCGTGAGAGCTACCGTGCCTGGATGGACACCAAGCGCAACACCGTGCTTGAGGTGTGGATGGCCGAGCACGGCTACAGCTCCAACAGCCTTGCCAACGCTCTGAACAAGGCTTTGGAGCAACTGACCGGGCGGACCGGCGGCTTCGACGGCTCATCGGTCCGGTCCTGGAAAGCAGGCCGCGTCACGTGGCCCAAATCGGCTACCCGCAAGGCACTTGAGAACGTCACCGGCCTGCCTGCCGTCGCTTTAGGGTTCGTGCCGCGAGGCCAGCCCCGGTCCGCCCCGGTTCCACCGCACCTTGAGGACCCCGACATGAAGCGCCGTACCCTCGTCGGCGGCATCGCCGCGACAGCCGCCGCAGCGGCAGTCGCTCCCGGCACCGCATCACCTCGCCGGATCGGTATGAGCGACGTCGACCGTCTCCAAAAGCGCTTTGCCGAAATCGTCGTCACCGACCACCGCTACGGCGGACAACCCGGCATCGAGCAGCGCGCCGCAGCGTTCGCCGACGAGGCGTTGAGCCTCCAGAATGTGGGCAGCGCCACCGAGCGTGTACGTAGCAGCCTCTACGCCGCCGCAGCAGCCTTCCGCTCTTCGGCGATGTGGGCCGCCATCGACGGGCGCCGCTACGACGCCGCCAAGACGCACATGCGGGAGGCCCAGGCCCTTGCCGAGATGTCCGGCAACCAGGCGATCAAGTTCCGGGTCTGGAGCCACGCGGGCACGATGTACCGGCACCTCGGCCGACCTGCGGACGCCCTCGCCGCGAACGATGTCGCCCGCGACCTGCACATCACGCGCCGTGATCCGCTGTTCGCCTGCCTAGGACATGCCCGCCAAGCCGCCACCCTCGGCCTTGCCGGCGACACCGCTGCCGTACAACGCACCCTCGGTTGCGCCGAAGACGCACTCGATCGCGCCGACAGGGATCTGGCTCGTCCGGTGTGGATGACCGCGGCCAGCGATGGAGCAGAGCTCGAAACACTCGCTTTGTCTGCGCACCTTCGTCTCGGAAACTTCGCACAAGCCGAAACGCATGCTCATCGGAGTCTGACCCTGCTCCGCCCACAGATGCAGCGTGACCGTGCCATCAACACCGCTCGGCTCGCACACGCCCAGCTTGCGCAGGGCGCCGTCGACGCCGCCGTGGCCACCGCGATGAGGGTCCCCGCCGACGCTGCTACTCAGCACGCGCGGGTGACACGATCGTTGCAAGGGTTCGGCGCAGCACTGCGCGTCGCCGCTCATGGCAGCACCATCGTCGAGACCTGGACTGAGCACATCGCCACGTGGAGGACCACCGCATAACCACGGCGCCCGCCATCGACCTGCGCACGTCCAAGCCCTTGACGCCGTCCACAGCGATCTCTTCGACGTGTACGCCGACGCGTGCGCCCGGCTGCTCCGCCTGCCGAACTACGCGGTCACCACGTTCGGCGAGCGCCCGGACCGGCACGGCGAGGAGCCGGGGTTCGTGGCCGTCCTCGCCTACGCAGACGGACATCCGGTCGGTTACGCCTACGGCAACACCATTGAGCACGGCGACCGGTACTGGCAGCGCACCAGCCCGCCGCTGAGGGCGAAGTACACCGAGCGTCCAGCCGTGGCCCTGAAGGAGGGCGGCGTCCGGCTGGGGTGGCGGAAGACCGGCACCGCCCGCTGTATCCATGACGCCCTCCTCGCCACCCGCGACAAGCCGTTCGTCACGCTCATGGTCAACCCGGCCGCCGGGGACGGAAAGGTCCATGCGCTCTACAGGTCGTGGGGATACGAGGACATCGGGCAGAGCCGGCCGTCACCAGACTCGCCCGTGCTCACCGTGATGATCCGCGCCGTCCGCTGACCGGTGCCCCGACTGAGCCTTCAGGCGCGATACGCGTCAAGGCCACGGGCGCGGGCCGAGCGGCGGGGGCGCGACGCGTCGAGAAGGGGCGGGACGTGCAAGCGGGTGTCAATGCGCCCTGTCCTCCGTCTTGCGACCGAACGTCAGGCGGAGGCCCTCCATCTTTCGACAGAGGCGAGCGACAATCTCGTCGGGTAGCGTCCGCGGAATGTTCGCTCGGCTGCGTCGGAGGTTGCGGGGGAAACCGCTGCTCACCGAATGTCTGCTGTGGGTGACGACGACGCTGGCGGCGCTTTCGGTGAATCGGCCGGAGCCGTTTTTCACCGGGAAACTCGGCGCGCACTTGGGCGTGGTCGCGGTGGCGGGTGCGGTGTCCGTCCGTTTTCCGGCCGTCGCAGCGGCGATCGGCGTCGGGCTGGCGCAGCGCGATGGCCGTTATTACGCCTTGGTCGCCCTCGTGGCGTTCCTGTGCGGGCTGCGGACCGGCAGCATGCGGCAGCTCGCGGGGGCGCCGGCCCTGACCGTCCCGGCGGTGTTCGTCGCCGGGGTCGGCACGGACTTGCGCCCGGTCAGCGCGCTGGTGGCCGAGTTGGTCGCCTCCGCGGTGGTCCCTTGGCTGCTTGGGCGCAACTGGCGGCAGCGTCGTGAACTCGCCGCTGCGGGCTGGGACCGTGCCCGGCATCTGGAGCGTGAGCGGGAAATGCTCGGGGAGCAGGCTCGCTCGCGAGAGCGCGCTCGGATCGCGCAGGACATGCACGATTCGCTCGGGCACGATCTGAGCCTGCTCGCGTTGCGCGCGGCGGCGTTGGAGGTCGATCCCGGCCTGGGGGAGACGCAGCGTACGAAGGCCGCCGAACTGCGGGTGGGTGCGGCCGAGGCCAGCGACCGGCTGCACGAGATCATCGGCGTCCTGCGCAGTGACACGGACCGCGCGCCGACCGATCCGGTGCACGAACCGCTCGATGTGCTCGTGGCGCGGTCGCGGGCGTCCGGGCTGACGGTGGAGCTGACGGAGACCGGCGCGTCCGAGCCGGTATCGGGCGCGGTGGCCCTGGCGGTGCATCGGGTGGTCCGCGAGGCCCTGACCAATGCCGCGAAACACGCCCCGGGCGCGCGGGTCACCGTCTCGGTGGCGCACACAGGTCGGTCGACCAATGTCAGCGTGACGAACGGACCGCCGTCCGCAGATGCCGTCCCGGGCCCCGCCGGACGCGCAAACGCCATTGCCCCGGGCAGTCGCAGCGGTCTGATCAGCCTGCGGGAACGGGTGCGCCTGGCCGGCGGAACGTTCGCCGCCGGGCCGCGCGGGGGCGGCTTCACAGTGACTGCCCACTTCCCGCACCCGGCTGCCGCCCCGCTCTCGCCGGGAGAGAAACTCGCTTCATGACGCAGCCCGCCGACCCCGCGCTTCTCATCGCGCACGACGCCGCACGTGGCGACGACCCCGGCGACAGCCCGGCAGCGTGCCCGAGGCCGCGTCCGGTCCGGTGATCGACGTCGTGCCCTGGAGTGCTGCCGGAGAGGACCCGCATCCCGTGACTCCGTCCGCCCCTGTCCGTGTCCTGCTGGCCGACGACGAACCCCTCATCCGTGCCGGTGTGCGCGCGATCCTCGCGGGCGACCCCGGCATCGAGGTCGTCGCCGAAGCCGGTGACGGTGCCGAGGCGGTCGAGCTCGCGCGGCGCCACCGGCCCGATGTCGCGCTGCTGGACATCCGAATGCCGCGCGTGGACGGCCTCGCGGCCGGTGCCGAGATCCGGCGGCTGCTGCCCGCAGTCGCGGTCGTGATCCTGACGACGTTCGGCGAGGACGAGTACATCGCGAAGGCGATCGACGGCGGCGCGACCGGTTTTCTGCTCAAGTCGGGTGACCCGCGTGAACTGACCACCGGGATCCGGGCCGCCGCCGAAGGGGCCGCGTATCTCTCGCCCCGCATCGCCCGGCGCGTCATCGACACGATGGGCCGCACGGTCCGCACGTCCCGGGCTGCCGAGCGGGTCGCGGTGCTGACGCCGCGCGAGCGGGAGGTGCTGGCGCTGATCGGCGAAGGCATCTCGAACGCCGACATCGCGCGGCGCCTGAACCTGGTGGAGGGAACCGTGAAGACCCACGTCTCCGCGATTCTGACGCGGCTGGCGGTCCGCAACCGCGTGCAGGCCGCGATCCTCGCGTACGAGGCGGGCATCGTGGGGTGAGGCGGTACAAGGCCCGGAAATCCTGCGGCGCGCGCGGGATTCCCGGGCCCGGGCACGGTTCAGACGTCGCGGCGGCGCAGCGCCGCCCAGCCCGCGAGTTGCGCCGCCAGCGCCCACGCCGCGAGCACCGCGAACGCGACCGGGCGGCTGTACGGCGGATCCGGCCAGCCGAGCAGGCTGAGCCCCGCGCGGCCGGGCAGGACATCCGACCAGCCGGTCGAGAACATCATCGGCATCGCCAGCAGCACCGCGATCACCGTGCTCAGGGTGGCCACCGAGCTGCGCAGCAGCGCACCGAGGCCGAGGGTGAACACGGCCGCGAGCCAGAAGTACGCCGTGACGCAGGCGATATCGGCGGCCACCGCCCGCTGCTCGCCGTACGTGCCGAGCGAGGCATCGCCGATCGCGACCCCGGCCATGGCGAGGACCAGCGCGAGAGGGAGGACGACTGCGGTCACCGCCGCCGTCTTGGCGAACAGCACGCGTCCGCGGCGTGGATCCGCGGCCAGGGTGCCGCGCATCGCGCCGGTGGCGAACTCGCCGGTCACCGTGAGCATCGCGACGGCGATCAGGCCGAACTGCGCGAGCAGGGCGGCGTTCGCGGCGGGTTCGCCGATGCGCATGGTCGTGCCGTCGTTCGTCTGGCCGTTCTCGACGTCGCTCGCGAAGTCGGCGCCCATGATTGCGGTGCAGGCGCCCATCAGGACGACGGCGGCTCCGAGTGACCACCAAGTCGACCGGACGGTCCACAGCTTGATCCACTCGGAGGCGAGGGTGCCACGCAGCGCGGTCATGCGGCACCTCCGAACTGCACAGCGTCGGCAGTGAGTTCCATGTACGCCTGCTCCAAGGACGCCGGTGCCGGGCTGAGTTCGTACAACAGGACGCCGAGGCGGTGGGCGGTGCGCCCGACGTCCTCGATGCCGAGGCCGGAGACGGAAAGTCCGGGATCGCCTCCGGGGACCGCGGCGTCGGTCGGCCGTACCGCCGCGCCCAGCCGCGTCAACTCATCGGCGAGAGGCGCGAGTTCAGGACCGCGTACCAGCACGGCTGCCGCCGGGGCGCCGGCCAGGACCTCGGTGAGCGGCGCGTCGGCGATCAGGCGCCCGCGTCCGATGACGACCAAGTGGTCGGCGGTGAGCTGCATTTCGCTCATCAGGTGGCTGGAAACGAAGACCGTCCGGCCTTCCGCGGCCAGGGACCGGATGAAGCCTCGCACCCACAGGACGCCGTCCGGGTCGAGGCCGTTGACCGGCTCGTCGAAGATCAGGATCGCGGGGTCGCCGAGCAACGCGGCGGCGATGCCGAGCCGTTGGCCCATGCCGAGGGAGAACGTCCCGGCCCGCCGCCGTGCGACGTCGGTGAGGCCGACTTTCCCGAGGACTTCGTCGACGCGCCTGACCGGGATGTCGTGCGTGCGTGCCAGCGCGCGCAGATGGTTGCGGGCCGACCGCCCGGGGTGCAGGGCCTTCGCGTCCAGCAGCGCGCCGACCTCACGCAGCGGGTGCCGCAGTTCGCAGTACGCCCGGCCGCCGACCAGCGCACGGCCGGACGTCGGGTGGTCGAGCCCGAGCACCATGCGCATGGTGGTGGATTTCCCGGCGCCGTTGGGCCCCAGGAACCCGGTCACGCGGCCGGGGCGGACCACCAGGTCGAGGCCGTCGACCGCGGTGGTGGCCCCGTAGCGTTTGGTGAGGCATTCGAGAGTGATCATGCCTCGACGCTACGAACGCGCGCGGCGGACGCCATCGGCCGAAGGTCAGGCTGGATCTCCGACTTTGGACAGAGCCCGCCCGGGGGCGGTCAGGCCTGCCCGTTGTCCGTCGCGGCGCCGTTGCGCGGAGCGATGTGCTCCAGCACGTCGAGCGGCACGTGGTTGGCCCAGCCCGACTCCGGCCAGTTGAACCAGCCGGCCGAGGCGAAGGTGCCGCCGTCGGGGTGGAGGGTCGTGCCGGTGATGTACGCCGACAGCCCGGACGCGAGGAAGACCACGGAGTTCGAGATGTCGGTGACCTTGCCGGCCCGTCCCAGCGGAATGGCCACGCGCACACCTTCCGGCGTGTCCATCGCGCTGTCCCCGGTCGAGAGTTTCTTGAGATTGGGGGTCGGGGCGTAGTCCGGGGCCACGTTGTTGACGCGGATGCCTTCCGGGGCGAGCTCGATGGCGAGGGTCCGGGCGAAGTGCGCCACGGCCGCCTTGGCGGCCGAGTAGACGGCGAAACCTGGGGCCGCGCGGTGTGCCTCGACGGTCGTCAGGTTGACGATGCTGCCGCCCCTCCCGCCGGCCCGCATGCGCGGGATCGCGAGGGAGCAGGCGTGCAGCACGTGGGTCAGGTTGGTGCGGATCAGCGCGTCCCAGCCCTTGGCCCGGGTGTCGGTGAACGGCGCCCGGAAGGTCCCGCCGACGCAGTTGACCAGCGTGTCGAGGCGGCTCCACGCGGCGTCGACCTCGGTGAACAGCGCCTCCAGCGCGTCGGGGTCGCGGGCGTCGCCCTGTCGCACGATCGCGTCGCGGCCGCGTTCGGCGAGTTCCGCGCGCACCCGGTCGACCGCCTCCGGGTCGATGTCGATCACCGCGACGCGCACGCCGTTGGCGGCCAGGTCGTACGCGACGGCCTCCCCGAGGCCGCCCGCCCCACCGGTGATCACGGCGACGGTGCCGTCCAGCCCGCCGCGTTCCTCGAACCAACCCACTGCCGCTGCCTCCGTCGCGCCGCACGCGGCCCCTGGGGCCGCGTGGTCGTCGTCATGTGTCGTCGTCACGGATGGGGCGGCACACCGACCGAGTGTCGCCGTACCGCCTGCCCGTCACGTCAGGTAGGTGGCTCCGAAGGCCTCGATCCACTCCAGCGTGGCCGCGCGCTCGCGCGTACGGCTCGACACCACGATCCACGTGACGCCGGCCTTCTCCAGCTCCGCGAAGGCCTCGCGGTGGCGGTCGGGGTCGACGGTCGGCTGGAGGATTCCGCTGTCCTGGTAGGAGTACAGGACGTCGATCCGCTCGGTGCGTCCCGCGGCGGCGGCCGCCTCACGCAACTCGGCGATGTGGCCGCCGATTTCGGACTGGTCGCCCAGCGTGGGCGTGCGCGCGGTGTTGCTGAGCTGCGCGCCGCCGGACATCGGCATCCAGCCCTGCGCCCGCTGGGCGACGCGGCGGCGGCTCAGCTTGGAGTTGCCGCCGATCCAGATCGGGATGGGGTTCTGCACCGGGCGCGGGCGGGCGATGACGTCGCGCGCGCTGAAGTGCAGGCCCTGGTAGCTGAACGGCTCACCGCTCCAGTGCAGCGGCAGGACGTCCAAGACCTCGTCGAACAGCGCGTTGCGCTCCTCCATGTCGACGCCGAGGGCGAAGAACTCGCTCTTCTGGTAGCCGGTGCCGAGCCCGAGGATCATGCGGCCGCCCGACAGCTTGTCCAGCGTCGCCGCGGCCTTGGCGAGGATGAACGGGTTCCGGTAGGGCGCGACGGACAGGTAGGTGAGCAGCCGCAGCCGCTCGGTCACGGCCGCGGCGTAGCCGAGCGTGACGAACGGGTCGACCGTCTGGTGCCCTCCGGAGGCCAGCCACTTCGCGCCGGGCACCGGGTGCTCGCTGAACGACAGGCCGTCGAAGCCGCTGCGCTCCAGCGTGACCGCCACCTCGTCGGGGGCGCCCGCGTCGAGAACGTCGCCTTCGTACCCGGCCGTCTCCGGGTAGTGGAAGATGAATTGCATCGTCACTGTGTTGCGTCCTCCCCAGCGCGCTCACCTGCGGAGCAGCGCTTGACCGACGACTCGTCCCACTTTCGGCGCGGGTGCCCGGCCACGTCTGGAGAACGACCCATGTTCGCAGCCTACTCAGCGCCGAGCGGGATACAAGAGGCACCCTCTCATTTCTGAAAACCCAATTCTCCTGCGCTGCCCGGCAGCGCCGGGGACACCCGCACACCACTGGAACGAAGATCCGATACAGCGATACCGCATGTATTCGGCGGATTGAAGAGTGACGACAGCCACCCGTGCACCGGGTTTCCCGCGCCGCCGGGCGTTGCGACCAGGCACGTCGGTGGCGTTCAGGGCCCGACTGCGGCAGCCGCCGTCGCGGCGAGTTCGGTCAGCGTGCCGGAGAAGTCCGGCAGGAGGTGGACGGCGACGGCCCACGCGTCGGGGGAGTCGCCGAGGATGCGCCGCAGTTCCGCGCCCGCCTCGGCGAGACGCGCGCCGAAATCTGGGCCCCCGCCGTATCCGCTGTCGGCCAGCAGCCCTGCCGCCGCGGCGGCAGGGACCGCGTCACGCAGGATCTCCTCGGCGGTCAGACGTTGCCGCAGCACGCTTTCGAGCGCCCACCCCAGGTCGGCGACGGAGAACTCCTCGACGACCACCGGCAGAAGCTCCCGGGGGCAGTCGGAGCGCACCGCCAGGCACTCCAGCGCTTCGCCGTTGATCGGCTTGGCCGCGTGGCGGCGCAGTACGGCGTCCCAAGGGATCGCCCCGATCTCCTCCACGACACGGTCCGCCCGCTCGCCTACCACCGCACCGCCCCTGCCGATCAGATAGGCCGCGACCGCGTCCGGTGACGCCTCTCGGTCAGCCGCTTCGCGCAGGAGCCGGAGGCCGTCGGGCGAGGCGAGGGCGTCGCACGCGACGCGGTGGGTCTCGGGCGGAAGCGGATGCTTGTCCGTGCGCCTTGTCGGGAACGCCGGCTCGGTGAGCAGGTCCTCGACCGCTCTGGGCCCGTGGCGCTCCCAGAGCCGGACGAGCAGCCGCAACCGGGCGGCCTCGGTGTAGACCTTGGCCCGGCCCAACAGGATGCGCAGCAGGCGGGGGTCACCCGAGTCGACGCACAGGAGCAACCATGGGCGCACGACACCGATCTCGTGTTTCGCGAAATGCAGCATGAGGTCGTCCGCGACCGGCACGTCGCCGGTGCGGCCGGTGTCGGCACCGGCGGTCGCGTACGGCCGACCCGCCAGGATGCGGCGGCGCTCGTCGTCGGAGATCGTGGCGTACCGGAACAGCATCGCGTTGACGTCGGGATCGTCCAGGCCGAGCAGAAAGCCCAGGTCGTCGGGTGCGGGACGGGCCGCCGCCCACCACACGGCCGCCTGCGGACCGTGTGCAGCGACAACCGCGTCGCGGTCGGACGGCCTCACTCGGGAGTGCCGCAGCACGTCCTGCACGGCTCGCGGATCGAGATGCGGAGCCAACGCGGCGACGGCACCCTCCGGAGCCGCCGACAACAGCACCGCCAGCGCCGCGCGCGCTCCCTGCGGGAGCCGGGCGGGAATCTCCGCTTCGGTCCGGCGCGGCCACTTCGGCTCCGGATGCCGGCGGGCGTACGCGACCGCTCCCTGGACGAGGGCCTCACACGGTCCCCGGAACCGCGGCAACTGGGCGTATACCCGGATCCACGCCGCCGCATCGGTGCCCAGCGGAGCGACCAACTCGGCCAGCGCCTCACGTATTTCGCCGGTCCATTCGGCTTCCACGCCGATCGCTTCAAGGACTTCCAGTGCGGTCCCGGTCTCGCCCAGCAGCCGCCGGACAGGGAACCAGCCGTTTTCCAGGCCGCGCCGGATGACGGACGAGCGGTTCGCGGCGGCGTACCGGTCCGGTTTGCTGCGTATCTCCAAGGCCTCCCACGGCAGCCGACAGCGCTGCGGAAGGACGCCGGGGCGCCGGTGGTGAAGGTCGGCGAGCAAATCCCACGGGCAGTCGTCCCGATTGGCGTATTCGATGAGGAATTCGTCGGGAAGCGCCCGGAGTCGGTGGGCGGCCGTGACACCGGTCCAGTCGACGGGCGCCGTCGCCGCGTCGTGCGACGCGCTGCGCAGGGTCAGGAACAGGCTTGCCGGCGTGGTCTGTTCGCGGTCTCCCAGGGCTTCGGTGAGCACCGCCTCCGGATCCGGCACCGACGCCGCCCCGCGCAGCAGCCCGGCCAGTTCGGTGCGGAAGTCCTCGCGCTCCGCCGGGATTTCCGCGACGGTGTCCGCGGTCTTGCGCAGCCACGCAGCGCCGCCGTCACGCACCGCGGCCCGGCAGGCGCGAACCCAGTCGGCGAACACGAGGTGCGGTGCCAGGCGTTCGAAGGCCAGACTGACCAGTTCCGCGAAGGGTGCGGCCAGCAGCGGCACGAAGTCGCCTGCGGTGGTGCCTTGTTCGTTCGGCAGCCGGTCCAGAAGCAGCGGCACGAGGCCGTCCGGATTCCGCCATCCGGGATCGCCCGGGGAGGTGACCGCGCCGAAGATCGCGGCGAGCGCGGTGTCACGCGGTGTGGCTCCCGCGACGACGGGACGCCGTCCCTGCGTGGCGACGGTCCGGTACAGCCCTGCGGCGACTTCGGGATCCGCGCTCCGGGCGAGCCTGTCGATCACGCGCCGACCGAGCGCGTCGGCGCGTGCCGGCAGTGCCGATTCGGCCAAGGCCAGGTCGAGGTCCCGGTCGTCGCGGGCGCACAGAAAGCGCACGACGTCCTCGGTCGCGGGCAGACTGCCGCGCCGCAGCGCTTCGATCGTCTCGGTGCGCAGCCGGTCGTACAGCGCGGGAAACTGCGCGGGGTCGGCGAACCAGTAGGCGAATCCGGGTGCGGAATCCATCACGCAACCTTAGGTGTGGGGTCCGCCACCCGCGCGAACGCGACGGCCGGGGTGACGCAAGGCGGACATACACGAAGCCGTGGCGGCGAGCCGGAACGCCGGGAGGAGGAGAGCCTTGTCGCAGCTCTCCTCCTCCCGGCGTCCTCCCGGCGTCCTGCGTCACGACGCCGTTGCGCCGCGGTTCACTCCGTCCGCCACGCCGCCGCGCGCATGCGGGCCGCCCATGTCGCCGGAAGCATCGCACCGAGCACGGCCAGGACCGCGCCGGACGCCGCGAGGGCCGCGTACGCCGGCGTGCTGTACACCTCGACCATCGCATCCGGCAGCCGCAGGTCAGCGGCCCCCGCCATGACCGGGGCGACGGCGTGGTGCAGTGCCACGCCCAACGGGATGCCGACCGCGCCGCCGACGAGACCCACGCCGGCCACCGAGGTGACCACCATGGCCAGCGTCTGACGCGGCGTCATACCGAGGGATTTCAGGACGCCGATCGTCTGCGCCCGCTCGCGGGTGTCCAACGCGACGGTGTTGAGCACCCCCAGCGCGGCGACGACCCCGAGCAGGAGGGTCAGAAGCCCGATCAGGCCGAGCAGGATGGCGATCGTGCTGTGGCTGTCGTCACGCGACAGCACGGAGCCGAACCCGGCCGCGAACGCCGTGCTCTCCGAGATCCGCGCCGCGTACGCGGCGATGCCGGTCCCCTCCGTGAGCTGGACCTCGTACTGCTCGACCGGCAGATCGGGGCGCAGCGAGGCCAGGGTGGCCCGGTCGACGTAGACGGTGTCTTCCTCGTTGTCGAACACCTCCCCGACGATGCGCACCGCGGTGCGCCGTCCGTCCGATTCGAGCGTGATCTCGTCGCCGACCTCAAGCGCCGAGGACCGCAGGAACACGGTCGGCACGACGACTTCGCCGATCCCGGAGAACCAGCGGCCCTCGACCACCGGGTAGCCGAGCCACGACGAGTCGGTGTCGTACGCCGTCACCTCGACCGGTTTCGTCCGACCTGGCACGTTGACCGGCAGATGCGTGACCGACGTGAACCGCGCGGTGCCCGCGTCGGCCCGCAGCGCCATCGCCACAGCCGCCGGGTCAGCCGACGGACGTCCCTCCCCCGGCCGGGCGGACGGGACGGGCGGCAGGGGCGGCGGCCCGGCCTGGTCCGGTGGCCCCTGCGGCATCGCGAGATCCACGGTGACCTGCGCGGATCCGCTCCGCGACAGTCCTTCCTCGGCACGGTCCAAGGTCCCCCGCAGGCCGTACGCGAAGGTCACCGCCGTCGTCCCCAGCACCAGCGCGGCCAGCGTCATCGCGGTGCGGCCCGGCCGCGCGAACGAGCTTGCGAGGCCGAGGCCCACCGCGCGCGGCAGCCGGGTGCGGGCGAGGAATCGGTGGGCCCGGAAACCCCGTCCGCTGCGCGGCGCCCGGCCGACGGCGATCGCCTGGACGGCCGGAATCCGCGCGGCACGCAGTGCCGGGACCAGCGCGGCGACACAGACCACCACGGCCAGGCCGAGAGGCACCGCCGCGTCCACCCACCAGGGGATCGCGGCGACTTCGGGCACCGCGTACGAGTCCGCGGTGTCCGCGAGCAGCGGGATCGACAGCAGGTGCCCGACGACGGTGCCGGCCGCGGCGCCGATGAGCGCGGGCAGCAGAACCTGGCCGACATACGCGGCACTCACCTGCGCCGGCGTGAACCCGAGCGTCTTGAGCACTCCGATGCCGCGGTATCCGGCGACCACCGCGCCGCTGACGACGTTGCCGACGATCAGCACCGACATGACGACGCCGAGCACGCTGAACGCGGTCACGAACGGCACGACGAGGGAGGCGACGCCTGCGGCTTCGTGCCGCGCCCGGAGATACGACGTCGAACCGAGCACCGCGCCGTCCGGCAGCCCCGCGCGAGCCGAGGCGACACCGTCGGCCACCGCCGCGTCGTCGACCGCGTCGGCGAACCGGTAGAGGACCTGGAACGTCGGTGCGGTGCCGGCCGGTTGCAGCGCGGCGACCTGTTCGGGCACCGTCCACGCCGCAGCGGTGTCGGTGATCGACGACGCCACGCCGACGACGGTCAATTCCACGTCCCCGAAACGGATTCGGTCGCCGACGCCGGCACTCCACAGGGGCCCCTTCCCGGCCGTCACCACCTCGCCGGGTGCGCGCACCCACCGCCCCGATTCGAGGGGGAG
>NZ_JBPKBI010000015.1:89574-103192 GCF_051388935.1 Yinghuangia sp. YIM S10712 | reverse complement strand
CCCCCCCCCCACCGCCCCGATTCGAGGGGGAGTTCGTCGATCGGACCGCCCGGATCCGCGCGTCCGACGACGGTGACCTCGCTCGGGGCGACCGGGTGGCCCGGCAGTGTCGGGACGACGCTCACGGACGGGTACGGCCCGCCCACCGCGGTGACGCCCGGCCGGTCGGCGGTGGCCCGCACCTGCTCCGGCGTCGCCTTCGCGGCGTCCACGCTCACGATCGCGTGGGCACCGCGCAGGTCGGCGAAGGCGTGGTCGAACGGTGCCGACGACGCGACCAGCAGCCCCAGGCCGAGCACCGAGGTCGCGCTCGCGAGCAGCACCACGACGGCGGTGACGACGGTTTGCAGGCGTCGTCGTACGACTGCCGCCCACGCGGCGTTGCGGACGGCCTTCATCGGGCGGCTTCCGCGGCATCGGGGCTGATGTCTCCCGCGGCTTCCCGCGCCGCCTCGTCCACCCGCCCGTCGACGATCCGCACGATCCTGCTCGTGCACGCCCGCGCGAGCCGCGTGTCGTGGGTGACCAGAAGCAACGCCTGTCCGTCGCGGTTGAGTTCGATGAGCAGGTCGGTGATGTGCCGCCCGGTCGCGGTGTCGACGGCGCCGGTCGGCTCGTCCGCGAGCAGAAGCGGCGGGCGGTTCATCAGCGCACGGGCGATGGCGACGCGCTGGCGCTGACCGCCCGACAGATGCGCCGGATAGGCGTCCGCGTGCCGGCCGATGCCGAGGTAGCCGAGCAGTTCGTCGGCGCGCGAGCGGGCCTCGCGCAGCGACGTGCCGCCGAGCCGGGCGGGCATGAGCACGTTGTCGAGCACGGTCAGGTCGTCGAGCAGGTTGAAAAACTGGAAGATCATGCCGATGTTGCGGCGCCGGAACCGGGCCAGCGCGGTCTCGGAGAGCCCGCCGAGGCTGGTCCCCGCGACGGTGACACTGCCCGAGGTCGGCCGGTCCAGGCCGGCGATCAGGTTGAGCAGCGTCGACTTGCCGCTGCCCGACGGCCCCATGACCGCGACCGCCTCGCGCTCGCCGACGGCGAGGCCGACCTGGTCGAGCGCGGCGGGGCCGGTCTCGTCGTACCGCTTGGTCACGGCGTCAAGCCGGATCACGTCTGTCATGGGCCGGGACGCTAGGTCGCGGGTCGGTGACCGGGCGTCCGCACGGGGAGCCAATCTGCGGTCACCCGCACGAGGTAGGCGGCTGCGGATAGCTCTCGCGAGGGACGCCGAGCGGTTCGGAGGCATGATGTGGGCGGCGCGGTGCTGCGGCGAGAATGCCCGGGTGACGCCCGAACCGCATGCGCTGACGACCCGTCGGATGTCCCGGCAGGTCTCGGCGTTCCTGCGGCGGCCGGGACCGCGCGGCGGCGACGGGCTGCTCGCGCTGGCGGCAACCGTGCTCGGTCTCTACCTGATGTACGAGATCACGCCACCCGTCGACGACCATCCTCAAGTGGTCACCGACGTCTACGGGACGCCGTTTTTGGTGGTGCCTCCCGACGAGGGCCCCCAGCCCTGGCCGGTCTCCCTGGGCGTGCTGACGACGGCGGCACTCGCGTGGCGGCGCAGGCGTCCAGTCACGGCCTTCGGCGTGCAGGTCTGCGCCATGCTGCTCTCCCCGGACAATCCCAGCATCGCCGCCATCGTGGCGCTGGCCGTCGGCGCGTATTCGGTCGCCGCACACGTCAGGCGCCTGCCCGTCGCGGCAGCGGTGATGGGCACGGCGACGCTCGCACTCGCGGGGCGGTTCCCCGATGACATCAGCGGCGGCCCGCCCGCCACGGTCGTCCTCGCGGTGATGGCCACGACATGGATCACCGGCCGCACGATCGGCACGTGGCGGACGCGCGCGGGCGCGTTCCACGGGCGGGCGCTGCGGGCCGAACGCGAGCGCGAAGTCGCCGTCGCCCGCGAACGGGCGCGAATCGCCAGGGAGTTGCACGACGTCGTCAGCCACAATGTCAGCGTGATGGTCATCCAGTCCGGCGCCGCGCGCATGGTCCTGCGCTCGGACCCCGACGGCGCCACCGAGGCGCTGCGCGCCGTCGAGACCAGCGGACGCGAGACCATGGCCGAGCTGCGCCACCTGCTCGACGTCCTGACCGCGCAGGACGGACGACCGGGCGACGGCCGCGCACCGGACGGCGACGCACTCGGACCGCCCCTCGCACCGCAACCCGACCTCACCCGCCTCCCCGTGCTCGTCGACCGCGTGCGCACCGCGGGACTCGACGTCAGCCTGGTGTCGAGCGGTGACGCGCGTCCGCTGCCGCCCGGCATCGAGCTGACGGCGTACCGCGTGGTCCAGGAAGCCCTCACCAACGCCTTGAAGTACGCCCCGGGCGGGCGCACCGAAGTGACGCTGACCTACGCGCCGGAGGCCGTGCACATCGAAGTCACCGACGACGGCCCGGCCGACGGACGGCGCCCCGAACCACTCGGCGCCGGACGCGGCCTGCTCGGCCTCACCGAGCGCGTCACCCTGCACGGCGGCCGGCTCGACGCGGGGCACCGGCCGACCGGCGGCTACCGCGTCCGCGCGTCCATCCCGGTGCCGGCCCCATGACCGGCGCCGCTCCGCTGCGCGTCGTCGTGGCCGACGACCAGGCCCTCGTACGCTCCGGGTTCCGCATGATCCTCGCCGCCGACGGCATCGACGTCGTCGCGGAGGCCGCGGACGGGGACGACGCGTGCGCGGCGGTCCGCCGTACCCGCCCCGACGTCGTCCTCATGGACATCCGCATGCCCGGCCTCGACGGCCTGGAAGCGACCCGCCGCATCATGGCCGACCCGTCCCCGGCCCTCGACGGGCGGCCGTGCCGCGTCATCATCCTGACCACGTTCGACCTCGACCACTACGTGTACGAAGCCCTCAACGCGGGAGCGAGCGGCTTCCTGCTGAAAGACGTCACACCCGAGCAACTCGTGGCTGCCGTACGCCTGGTCACCTCCGGCGACGCGCTCCTCGCACCGACCATCACCCGCCGCCTCGTCGAACGCTTCGCCCGCCCCGCCGCACCGCCGCCGTCCGCCCACCGCGACCTGGCCACGCTCACCCCGCGCGAATTGGAGGTCCTGCGGCTCCTCGCCCGGGGAATGAGCAACGCGGAACTCGCCGCCGCCCTCACCCTGAGCATCGAAACCGTCAAGACCCACGTCACCCGGATCCTGACCAAACTCCACCTGCGCGACCGCGTCCAAGCAGTCGTCCTGGCCTACGAAACAGCGCTGGTGACCCCGGGCACGCCTGCTTCACCGAGCTGACGTGCCATCAACTGTTCTTACCCCGCCGCCGCTGCACCACGACGGTCAGCATGAGCAGCGGGAACAACACCGCGCAGACGACGAAGGGGCCGCCGACAACCAGACAGAAAAGCCCCATGAACACAAGCAGGACCAACGGAGTTCCCGCTCCCGTCCCCGCGAACGCCTCGTCCTGCCCGTGCTTCACCAGCCAACTCCCGGTGTCCTTCCGCAGCAGCCGCGCCTCCACCATGCGCCCTTGCGCGCACCCGCCTTCGAGATGCACCCGCACCCCGACCACCGTTGCGCCGCCACTTCTCGGCCGGAAATCCCCATAGCAGTGCCGCTCTTGCCCGCCCCTGCCCTGCCTGACGTTCTCACTGTGTGTGACCGCCACCGTGCCACGCTCCCCGTACCACCCGAATGCCGCCCCGACCGCCTTCGCGCTCCTCCCCGGAACATCCCAGGCAAGCTGCACAAAGAACCATGCGATAGGCACACAAACCACCCACGCCACCAGCAGTCCGAGGACGCTCCCCTCCCGACCCCCCGCCCACCGACTCACACGCACCCGAACCAACCCCTCGCCGCTCTCGCGCTCGAACTCCCCCGGCATCGCCGGTCGTCGGCATCAGGACGGCGGGCACGGCTCACTCGTCGACCCAGAAGGAATCCGGTGCCGTGTGGAGCACCACGGAAACCACAAGCGCGACGAGACCGAGCATGAACCCGCTCCCGGCACTTGCCGTCAGCAGCGACGGCTCGTCATTCGACCGCGTACGCCGCAGCACGACGACGCCGCAGCCGATCGCGACGATCTGCGCCAGCGGAACCCGCAGCCACAGCAACGCCCACGAGGCCGCTCCGGAAACTACGGACACCGCCGCAAGCACTCGACTCGACGGCGCTTTCCAGGCACGCTTCGGCCCGAATGTCTCCATCGCTGTCCCCCGACCGACGACGTGTGCGGAGGCCCAGAATGACGACGGGCGTATGCCCGGTCAAGAACCGATGAGTTTCATCCCGCTCCCCAGTCGGAACTGATGGCTGGTACACCCCGGCCCCCGAAACCGCACCCGAGACAGCGAGGACCCGATGACCCGCCCCCTGATCAGCACCGCTTTCATCTCACTCGACGGCGTCATGGAGGCCCCGGGCGGCGAGCCCGGCTACCGGAACTCGGGATGGACCTTCAAGGATGTCGAGTTCCTCCCCGAGGCGTACGAGATCAAGGCCCGGGAGCAGGAGGAAGCCGGCGCGATGATGATGGGCCGTGTCAGCTACGAGGCGTTCAGCCCCGTCTGGCCCGGCATGACCGAGGAGTTCGCCCGCTACAACGCGATGCCGAAGTACGTCGTCTCCACCACCCTCACCGACGACGACCTCGTCTCAAATTGGGGCGAGACGACGATCCTGCGCTCCCTCGACGAGGTGGCCGCCGTGAAGAACACCGAGGGCGGCCCGATCATCATCCACGGCAGCGCCACCCTCAACCGGGCCCTCTCCGACGCCGGCCTGATCGACCGCTACCACCTCCTCGTCTTCCCCCTCCTCCTCGGCGCCGGCAAGCGACTCTTCAGCGCCACCGACAAAGACACCCAGAAACTGAAGCTCATCGACCACAAGGCCTACGCCAACGGCCTCCAGATGAACGTCTTCGACGTCATTCACTGAGAGCCCCTCACGAACCCACCCACCCCCCACCGCACTTCCCCCCACAACCCCCTTCGGACCGACCAAGCAGGGCGCCTCCCCCAACGGAAGGCGCCCTGAGCCGTCCCCGCGCTCACCGATCGCCCGATCACGGAGTTCGGGCGTTCCGGGCGGTGGCGGACTCCCCGCGCGAGAACGAGCCGCCCGAGTCCGCGCGCCTGTACGGACCGCGAAACCCTGAGTGCTCTCCGTCCGACGCCGACGATTCACAGTCCCGCGGCGGGCGAGGCACGCAGAGGCCCTGATGACGCTCGGGCATCAACTCGCACGAGGATCGCCATACTTCGCCGCTGCACTCGGACGCGAGGCACGCAAAAGGCCCTCTCGATCTTCGAGAGGGCCTCTGAGCTGGTGCGCTCGGCAGGATTCGAACCTGCAACCTTTTGATCCGTAGTCAAATGCTCTATCCGTTGAGCTACGAGCGCCGGTCGGTGCGACGAGAAGAACCATACAGGATCTGCGGCTGGGGTTGAAATCGATTACCGGTTGGGGGCTGGAGGGGTGGTGGTGGGTGTTCGCTGAGAGCGAAAGGTGGGGTTTGGTGGGGGAATGGGGGTGGAGGGGCCGGTGCGGCACAAGTCACATGGCCGGATGGGCCCGGGGAACAACGCAAAGCGGCCCGTCCGGTGGGCCGGACGGGCCGTGAGTGCGGAGGCTCCGGGATTTGAACCCGGGATGGGGTTGGTTACCCAAACCGCATTAGCAGTGCGGCGCCATAGACCAGACTAGGCGAAGCCTCCATCGGTGTATCCCGACGGCGGATAGATTACCCGCCCGGTCAACGCTGGGGCAAAATCAATGCGATAGTCGGTCGTGACATGCCTCCGGGGGGACGGGCAGGATGGGCCGGTCGGCGCAGTCAAGGGGAGCTTAAGGAGGTACGCGCTTCGTGAGCAGCAGGCCATCTCGGGGCGCTGCTCGCCTCGCTGCCATACTCGACGCCCTTCCCGATGCGCTCCTGCTGGTGAACCGCAACGGCACGGTCGTCAACGCGAACGCGGTGGCGTTGGAGGCGTTGGAGGCACCGGGCACACCGATTGTCGGGCGCGGGTTGCTGGACCTGCTGCCGACGTTCGACCGCAGTCGCATTCCCGGGTCGGTCCGTGCCATGGACGTCATGGGCGACTCCCGGACGAAGCCGACGCGCATGACGGCCCGGCGGACCGACGGTTCGCTGTTGCCGGTCGAGGTCACGAGCGCGAATCTGCCGGGGGCGTACGACGACGAGTTGCTGATGATCGTGGTGCGCGATCTGACCGGCTCGATGGACGTGGAGTCCGAACTCCAGCGCCAGCAGCGGCAGACCGAGATGATCCTGCGCGCGGCGTCGGAGGGCATCGTCGGCATCGACGCCGACGGGTCGATCGTGCTGGTGAACCCGGCCGCGGCGCGCATTCTGCGGCACCGGGCCGGCGATCTGGGCGGGCGTTCGCTGCACCAACTCCTCATGGCGAAGCGGGCCGACGGTACGCCGCTTCCCCCGGACGAGTGCCCGGCTCTGGTGACGCTGAAGACGGGCAAGAAGCAGCGGCTGCGCGATCAGGTGCTGTGGCGCGGTGACGGCGAGTCCGTTCCGGTCGAGATGACGACCGCGCCGATCCTGCTGGGCGAGGCCGTGGTCGGTGCCGTGATGACCTTCACGGACCTGTCGCGCGAACGGGCGCTGGCCGAACAACGCGACCAGTTGGCCGAGTTGCTCGACACCGAGCTGCTGTCGCGGTTCGAGGCGTCACGCGCGCGGCTGAAGACCCTCGCGGACGGCAGCATCGGCGAACTCGGGCCGAGCGCGCGGCGCGTGGTACGCCAGGTCGCCGGCGAGCTGGAGGAAATGGCCGGGCTGAGCACCGAGGTCCTGGAGCACCAGCGCGGCGAGAAGAAGGAGACCGCCGAGCGGGTCGCGGCCCTGGTCGACGACCTGTTGGACCGCGCGCTCGAAACGGTGACCTATCCCGCGCGGGCCGCCGGGGTGGAGTTCACGGTGACCGCGTCGCCCGTGGGTGTTCAGGTCGACGTCGACGCGATGACGCGGGCGCTGGGCCACCTGATCGCGGACACGGTCGGTGCGGTGCCCAAGGGTGCGACGGTCGTCGTGACGGCGGCGCAGCGCGACAAGGTCGCCCGGATCGAGGTCCGCGGGCCCGCGAGCCGCGGCAGCTCCGTCCACGTTCCGCTGGCGCGCGCGATCATCGAGGCGCACGGCGGCACGGTCGAGGTGCAGAAGGCCGAGGGCAGCAGCACCTACGTCGTCGAGTTGCCCGCCGATGAGGAGGCCGCAGCCAAGGCGCGGCCCAAGGACTCCGGCGAACCGGGCTCGGATCGCGCTCGGGCTCGCAAGCGGGCGCGGACGTCACCGGCGGTCCGGCCTGGAACGACCGCCGGGTCCGGAAGCGACAAGTCGGGGAACGGTCCGGCCGCCGAGGCCGCGAAGCCGGGCGGCGACGAGCGGCCCGACGCGGCAGACCGGAAGGAAGCCACCGGCCGCCCGTCGTCCGGGGGAGAAGACGCGGGCGGGGCGCCTCCCGCCGTGCGCACCGACCGGGGCACCGGGCTCGAACCCGCACATCCGTCCGGACCGCCCGCACCGCCCGCCCCCGCGCGGCCGAAGCCGATCGCGCTCCCGGCCGGCGAATCGTCGGCGGGTGCCGCACCCAACGGCGGTACGCCGCAGACCGGGCCGTCCGGGCCCGCCTCCGCCGAGGCCGCCGGCGGCCGTCGCGCCCGGCGCGCACTGCCCACCGGGCCGAGCGCTCAGGACGACCCTCCGGGCGCGCCCGACTCCCCTGCCGAGGACGACGGTTCCCGTACCGCGCAGGAGAACGCCCCCGGCGGCCCGGACGCCGCCGCCGAAGGGGACGACGCCGCCGTGCCCGTGCCGCCCGGCGTACCGGCCCGGGTCAACGGCCACCACACGCGGCACATGGCCCGCGCCCGGCACCACCTGTCGACGCCGCCCGCACCCGTGCCGTCCCAGTCGCGCCTGCCCGGCGGGCCCGGGGCCGGCGGCCGGGGTACGAGCGTCCAGGACCGGCCGGGCGCTGCACCCGCCGGAGTACCGGGCACGGACCTCGCACCCACCGAGTCGCGGAAGCCGCCGGAACCGACGCCTCTGCCGCCGGTCGACACGGACGCCCCGACGGCGCTGATGCCGCCTCTGCCGCTGCCGCCCGCGGGCACCCCCGCGCCGCCGCAGGTCCCGTATCCGCCGCAGGCGCTGCCGGGAGGCGACACCGGCGAGGTGCCGCCTCAGCCGCCGCCGTCCGGGCGCCGTCGCCGGGCCATCGCCACGGGCCCGGGGCAACAGCCGCGCGATCCCGGGCAGTTGCCCGGCCCGCCCGCCGCCGGGCCGCCGGGCGCCTATCCGGCGCCGGGCAATGCCGGCGCGTCGCCCGCGCAGCAGCCGTACCCGCCACAGCCCGGGCCGTACGGCCCTCCCGGCCTGCCAGGAGCTCCTCCTCCGCAGGACAGCGGCCACCACGCGGCCCCCGGGCACGGCGTCGACCCGCATGCCCCGCACCCGCACGGTCCCGACAGCATTCACAGCGCCTACCGCGAGCCGGGCGCGCGCCCCGAACCGCTTCCGCAGCGGAATCCGGGCGGTACCCCGCATCCCGGAAGCCCGGGAGGCTACGCCGACCACGCGTCGGCGTTCGCGCCGCCGGCGCCTGCACCGCCGGGTCCGGCCGCTCCACACGGGTCCGGTTCCGCCGTCGCGCCGCTGCTGACCGCGCTCGACATCGACACGCCTCCCCCCGGCGAACTCGCGGCCGTGGACCCGAACTACCCGCCGATGGTGGCGCCCTCCCCCGACGGTCAGCCGCGCCGCCTGCTCGTGTGGCCGGCACCCGACGGCCCGACGTCCGGCGCCTTGGTCGAGCGCGGGTGGGATCCCGTGTTGGTGCGGTCGCGGGAGGAAGTGAACATGCAGGTGAGCGCCCACCCCGCGGCGCTCTTCGTGGACCCGCTGACCGGCCCGATCACCCGGACCGCGTTGCACTCGCTGCGTACCGCGGCGACGGCGGCCGAGATCCCGGTGCTGGTCACCGCGGGGCTCATGCAGGCGACCCGCGATGCCGCCTTCGGCGCGGATCCGGCGGTGCTGCTGCGCTCGCTGGCTCCCGCGGACAGCGCCGGGCAGGCGTCGCGCGTGCTGCTCGTCGAGGCGAACCACGACATCGCGACCGCGTTCACCGGCTCGCTGGTGCGGCGCGGCATGGATGTCGCGCATGTGACCTCGGAGAGCGAGGCGGTGTCGAAGGCCGCGAGCGTCGAGCCGAATCTGGTGGTCCTCGACCTCATGCTGGTGCGCCGGCGCCGGTTGGGCATAGTCGACTGGCTGCGCAACAACAACCGCCTGCACTCGACTCCGATCGTGGTGTACACGACGGTCGACATCGCCGAAGAGGACCTGCCGCGCCTCCAGACGGGCGAGACGGTGTTGTTCCTGGCCGAGCGTTCGACGCGCGAGGACGTGCAGCAGCGGGTGGTCGACCTGCTCGGCAAGATCGCCTCACTGGTCTGAGCCGGACCCGATGCACACCGAGGACCGGTCCGCCGATCACTTCGGCCAGTTCTCCAACAGCACGTGCAGGGCGTCGAGCGAGCGTTGCCAGGAGTCCTCCACGGCCCGCGGGTGTCCGAAGCCGCCGCCGAGTTCGAGGTGGACGAAGCCGTGGAACGCGCTGCGCAGCAGTCGGCCCGCGTCGGTGAGGTCCGGTTCGCCGAGGCCGTACCCGCGCAACATGCCGTACGTGAGTTCGACGCTGCGGCGGAGGACCTCGGTCTCCGTGACCTCGCCGGGTTCGAACCGCATCTGCGTCGCGGCGTAGCGTCCCGGGTGGTCGAGGGCGTAGCGCCGGTAGGCGTCGGCGAACGCGACGAGTGCGTCCTTGCCGGCGCGGCCCGCGACGGCGTCGGCGATGCGGTCGGTCAGTTCCCGGGCGCTGAGGAGGGCGATCCTGACGCGCAGGGCGCGCAGATTGTCGACGTGCGAGTAGAGGCTGGCGTCCTTGACGCCGAAACGGCGGGCGAGTTCCGACAAGGTGACCTTGTCGAACCCGGCCTCGTCGGCCATTTCCGCCGCCGCCTGGGTGAGCCGGGCGGCTGTGATGCCCGCACGCGCCAAACGACACCTCCCACGCGAGCCGGCACCGAGCGAAACGCCTGAAACCTAGCAGCTCCAGATTTTGCGCGGCCCGACGACCGGCCCCGTCCCCGTCCTCCGGCGATGCGTCAGATCCGCTCGACGTCGAGTTCGTCGTCGCCGTACTGCCGGCGGATCACCTTTTTGTCGAACTTGCCGACGCTCGTCTTCGGCACCTCGGTGACGAGGCTCCACCGTTCGGGCACCTGCCAACCGGCCACGCGTCCGGCCAGGAACTCCTTGAGCTCGGCGAGGCCCGTGTCCGTTCCGGGGCGCAACACGACGGTGGCGAGGGGTCGTTCGCCCCACTTCTGGTCGGGCACGCCGACCACGGCCGCCTCCGCGACGTCGGGGTGGGCCATGAGGTGGTTCTCCAGTTCGACCGACGAGATCCATTCGCCACCCGATTTGATGACGTCCTTCGCGCGGTCGGTGAGTGTGAGAAAGCCGTCGCCGGTCAGCGTGCCGACGTCGCCGGTGCGCAGCCAGCCGTCGTGGAACCGGTCGCCTTCGGCCGAGTCCGCGCCGGTCTCGCCGCCGAGGTAGGCGCCGGCGATCCACGGGCCGCGCACCTCCAGTTCGCCGACCGATTCGCCGTCGTGCGGCATGAACGAGCCGTCCGGGCCCACGAGTCGGGCCTGCACCGAGGCGGGCATGCGGCCCTGGGTGACGCGGTACGCCATCTCCTGGTCCGGGGTGACCCCTGCGGGGGGACGCGCGACCGCGCCGAGCGGAGACGTCTCGGTCATGCCCCACGCGTGGGTGATCCGCACACCGTGCCGCTGCTCGAAGGCCTCCATGAGCGCGGGCGGGCATGCCGAGCCGCCGACGACGACCTCGCGCAGCGACGAGACGTCCGTCTTGTGCCGGTCGAGGTGGTCGAGCAGGGCGGTCCAGATCGTCGGCACCGCGGCGGCGATCGTGGGTTTCTCCGCGGCGATCATCGCGGCGAGCGGTTCGGCCTGGAGGAACCGGTCCGGCATGAGCATCGAGGCGCCGGACAGCATCGCCCCGTAGGGCAGCCCCCACGCGTTGACGTGGAACATCGGCACGACCGGCAGCAGCCTGTCGCGCGCCCCGATGCCGAAGCCCTCGACCGTGCAGACCTGCATGCTGTGCAGGTAGGTCGAGCGGTGGCTGTACGCGACGCCTTTGGGCCGGCCGGTGGTCCCGCTCGTGTAGCACAGCGCCGCGGCGTCGCGCTCGTCGATGTCGTCGGCCCAGTCGAACTCGGTCGGTCGCCCGGCGATCAGCTCGTCGTAGCGGTGGACCGCCTTGCCGCGGCCCTCCAATGGGGCCAGGTCCGCGTCGCCGGTGACGATGACGTGTTCGACCGTACGGAGCGCGGGCAGGGCGGGCGCGAAGAGCGGTACGAGGCTGCCGTCCACGACGAGGACCCTGTCGTCGGCGTGTTCGGCGATGTAGACGAGCTGGTCGCCGGGGAGCCGCAGGTTGAGGGTGTGCAGAACGGCGCCCATCGACGGCACCGCGAGGTAGCACTCCAAATGCTCCTGGTTGTTCCACAGGAACGTCGCCACCCGCTGGTCGCCGGTCACGCCGAGTTCGCGCAGCGCGTGGGCGAGTTGCGCGACGCGTCGGCCGACCTCGGCGTACGAGGCCCGCCGCGGCTCGCCGCCGGTCCAGGTGACCACCTGGGAGGTGCCGTGCACGGTCGTGCCGTGCCGCATGATCCGCGCGATCGTCAGCGGCACGTCCTGCATCGTGCTCAGCATTGGGGACCTCCCGGTGGTCTGCTCTTCCCCCGGCAGGTGTCACCGGCGGTATGGCGGAGTACCAGGATTGTGCTTCCCCGAGCGGGCGATGTCAGCCTCGCGCGACGGCCTTTTCCGGCAGCGCGGCAGGCGCCGGAGCCGGATCGTCGCCGGCATCGTCGTCCTCGCCGTCGCGCAGCACCACCTCGCGGATCGCCAGCACCGCGATGAACCCGGCGAGCGTCACCGGCGCGCCGACCAGGAAGACGGTGTGCAGCCCCTGCGTGAAGCCGTCGATCACCGTGTCGCGCAGCGGAGCGTCGAGCGCCTGGATGGCGGACGGGCTGCCCAGCAGGTCGCCGACGTCGGTGCCGGCGGGCGGCGCGAGGTCGCGTTCGCGCATCAGCGCCGGAATGCCGGAGTCGAGCCGTGCGCTGAGGACGGCACCGAGCACGGCGACGCCGACCGCGCCGCCCATCGAGCGGAAGAACGACGCGGCGGAGGTGGCGATGCCGATGTCGTCCGTGTCGGCGCCGTTCTGGATCGCCAGGACAAGCACCTGTGTGGACAGCCCGAGTCCGACGCCGAGCACGAGCATGTGGAAGCCGGCGAGGGGGAGCGGCGTCCCGACGTCCATGCCGGACAGCAGGAGCATCCCGAGGGCGATCAGCGGCAGGCCGATCAGCGGGAACACCTTCCAGCGGCCGTACCGCGTGATGAGCCGGCCGGAGGCGATCGACGCGGCCAGCATGCCGAGCACCATCGGCAGCGTCATCAGGCCCGAGCGGGTCGGGCTCATGCCGCGCACGATCTGGAGGTATTGCGGCAGGTAGATCATCGCGCCGTACATCGAGAAGCCGGCGAGGAACGACCCGATGCCGGCCAGGTTGAAGGTGCGGCTGTGGAACAGGTGCGGCGGCAGGATCGGTTGCTTCGCGCGGCGCTCCTGCCAGACCGCGCCGGCGCCGAGCACGACGGTGATCGCCACGAGGGTGTATGTCGTCCCGGAGTTCCAGGCCCACTTCTGCCCGCCCAGCGACAGCGCGAGCAGCACCGCGGTGACCGCGCCGCTGATGAGCGCCGCCCCCAGGTAGTCGACGTGGACGGAGCGGCGCACATAAGGGAGCTTCAGGACCCGCTCGACCATCACGAGCGCGGCGACCGCGAAGGGGATGCCGACGTAGAAGGTCCAGCGCCAGCCCAGGGCGTCGGAACCGACGAGGAAACCGCCGATGAGCGGGCCCGCGACGGTGGCGACGCCGAACGCCGAGCCGATCCAGCCCGAGTAACGGCCGCGTGTGCGGGGCGTGGTGACGTCGGCCATGATCGCCTGCGTCAGCGCGGTGATGCCGCCGACCCCGACGCCTTGCGCGGCGCGGGCGGCGATGAGCTGGCCCATGGTCTGGGCGAGGCCGGCGAGGGCGGAGGACACCGCGAAGACGATGAGCGCGATGCGGAACAGCCGCTTGCGGCCGTAGAGGTCGGAGAGCTTGCCCCACAGCGGGGTGGACGCGGTGGTGGTGAGCAGGCCCGAGCTGGCGACCCACGCGAGCTGGTCCTGGCCGCCGAGGTCGCCGACGATCGTGGGGAGCGCGGTGCTGATGACCGTGCCGGATATGCAGGCGACGAAGAGCGAGACGAGCAGGACGCTCATCACCTTCATGATCTGACGGTGAGTGAACTCCCCGGGCGCTGCCTCGGGTTCTCCTGACGCTGTGCCGCTCGCGATCGCTTGCATCGCCCCACCCCAAGTTCTTTGTTTCGTGCAACTAACATACAGGACGTTAGTTGCGGAAAGCAACATCGGGGGAA
>NZ_JBPKBI010000015.1:64717-89409 GCF_051388935.1 Yinghuangia sp. YIM S10712 | reverse complement strand
CACGTCGCCGACGTGGCGCCCCCCCTCGGACGCGGCTCGCGAACCGGTCAGAGAACGCCCACCGGCGCGTTGATCGCATTGCGGTCGATCTTGATCGTGACGCCCTCGTACGTCTCCGACACGTTGCCCGCGTGCTGCTTGATACGGCGGCCGGGCCACAGGCCGTCCGGCAGGGCCCCGTCGCCGCTGGTGACCGCGATCTCGTCCCAGCGGGCGTACCAGACCGCGTCGGGCAGCGGCCGGGTTCCGGCGGCCTTGACGAGGTCGGAGATGCCGGAGGAGAGGCTGCTGTAGTAGCCCGGCGTGAAGCCGTGGTGGCGCACCCGCTCGCTCCACACGGACACGAAGTCGAGCACGTCGCGGCTGCATTCCGTGTCGGTGTTGTCGTACTCCTCCATGTCGAAGTAGATCGCGCTGCCCCGCTTGAAGCCCAGCTCGGCCGCCCGCGCGACGGCGTCGTCCGCCTCCCACAGCGCCATCTCGGCGACGCGCGCCGGGTCGATGCGCAGCGACTTGTTCGCGACCGTGCAGGTTGCCTGCGCCCCTACGTAGATGGGCATGAACTCCCAGCCCTGGGCGTGTACTTGGCTCACCCATTCGCGGGTCAGACCCTTGTTGGCGCAGCCGCGGTTGCTGCCGCCGACGTAGATGCCGACGGCCTCGTACGGCGACGCCAGCCACGCCTGCATCGTCTCGACCTCCGGCGCCTCGCACGTGTCGAACGCCGCTCCGTCGACGACCCGGAGGACGGCCCGCGTCGGCGCGGCCTCGATGGCGCGGGGGTCGCCGGGCCGCGCCTCGGCGGGGGCGCCGGAGTCGGCCTCAGCGGCTTCGGATTTCGGCGCCCTGTCCTCCGAGGCCTTGGCGGCGGCCAGCACATCGACCGGAGGCACCTTCGCCCGCAGCAACTCGGCGGGCCGCGCCTCGGGGATCCCGGCGTCGACCGCGACAGGACGGGCGTCGATGCTGCGCACGTCCACGAGCGGGGAGCCGGCCGAGGGGACGAGGAGCACTGTGAAAGCGAGACTCAGCAGAACGGCCGAACCGGCCCGGTGGATACGGCGCACGGCCGTCTTCCCTTCTCCGTCACGGATCCGAACACGGACCCGCCCACGCTGCGGAGAAAAAGGGATAAATCCTTATAACAGCCCGCTGACGCGCGGGAGATTCACGCGTCCGGCGCACCGGTTCGGCGCTTCCGAAACCGATCGGACACGCCGTGGAACCGCCACGGAACCGTCACAGGTCGGCCACGGGTCCGCCCGGCTCACGCGCGCCCGAGCACCAACCCCGACGTCGGCACACCCGTGCCCGCCGTCACAAGGACGTTGTGCACGTCGTCGACCTGGTTGACCGACGTGCCGCGGATCTGCCGTACCGCCTCGGCGATGCCGTTCATGCCGTGCAAGTACGCCTCGCCGAGCTGCCCGCCGTGCGTGTTCGTCGGCAGCTTGCCGCCGAGGCGCAGGTTGTCGTCCGCGACGAAGCCGGGTGCCTCGCCGCGCCCGCAGAAGCCGAACTCCTCCAACTGCATGAGCACGAACGGCGTGAAGTGGTCGTACAGCACGGCCGTCTGGATGTCGTCGGGGGTCAGGCCGGAGGTCTGCCACAGCTGCCTCGCGACGACCTGCATCTCCGGGAGTCCGGTCATGTCGTCGCGGTAGAAGCTCGTCATCATCTCCTGGTTGCGGCCCGCGCCCTGCGCCGCCGCGTTGACGATCGCGGGCGTGTGCCGCAGGTCCTTGGCGCGTTCCGCGCTCACGACGACAAGCGCCTGGCCGCCGTCGGTCTCCTGGCAGCAGTCGAGCAGGCGCAGGGGTTCGACGATCGGGCGCGAGGTCTGGTGGTCCTCCATCGTGATCGGCTTGCCGTGGAAGTACGCGGCCGGGTTGTTCGCGGCGTGCGCGCGGTCGGCGATCGCGACGTGGCCGAAGGCCTCGGTGGTCGCGCCGTACACGTGCAGGTAGCGCTGCGCGAACATGGCCACCCACGAGGCCGGGGTGAGCAGGCCGTACGGCATGTTCCAGCCGAGCGCGACGCCCTCGGCACTCGGTTCGCGCTCCAGCACGCCGGAGCCGAAGCGGCGTCCGGAACGCTCGTTGAACGCGCGGTAGCAGACCACGACGTCGGCGAGGCCGGTCGCGACCGCCATGGCCGCGTGGGTGACCGTGCCGCACGCCGCGCCGCCGCCGTAGTGCACGCGGCTGAAAAACGTCAGGTCGCCGATGCCGGCGGCCTGCGCGACGGTGATCTCCGGGTTGTGGTCCATCGTGAAGGTCACCATGCCGTCGACCTCGGACGGCGCGATGCCCGCGTCGTCGAGTGCGGCGCCCACCGCCTCGACGGCGAGGCGCAGCTCGCTGCGGCCGGAGTCCTTGGAGAACTCGGTCGCCCCGATGCCCGCGATGGCGGTCCTGCCCTTCAGGGAGTCCGCGTGCCCGAGGCTCACCGGAGGCCTCCCGGAAGCGCTGCGGTGACGGTTCCCGTCACGTGGTTGCCGAGGCGGTTGGCGCCGACGACGGCGACCTCGACCAGGCCGTCGGCCTTGGCGGTGACGCGTCCGGTCAGCGTCATGGTGTCGCCGGGGTGGTTGGGCGCGCCGAGGCGGATCGACACCTTGCGCAGTTCGGTCTCCGGGCCGGCCCAGTCGGTGACCAGGCGGCCGACGAGGCCGTTGGTCGTCAGGATGTTCATGAAGATGTCCGGTGCCCCCTTGGCCTCCGCGAGGCCCGGGTCGTGGTGGACGTCCTGGTAGTCGCGGGTGGCGATGGCGGTCGCGGTGATGAGGGTCCGGGTGAGCGGGATGACCAGCTCGGGAAGCTCGTCGCCGACGTCGACCTCGTCGTACGTGAGGCTTCTCGGATTCGTCATGCGCCTGCCCCCTGGGCCGTCGTCGATCCGGTGTCCTGTGCCAACAGCGCTCCGAGCGCCGCGAGTTGCTGCATGCCGCTGCCCAGGGTGACGTCGATCTGACGACCCCACAGGAAGTGCCGGTGGACCGGGTGGTCGATGTCGGCGCCGGTGCCGCCGTGCAGGTGCTGGCACGCGTGGACGGCGCGCTTGCCGGCCTCCGACGCCCACCAGCGGGCGACCAGCGCCTGTTCGGCGGCGGCCTCACCCTGGTCCATGCGCCATGCCGCCTCCCAGGTGGTGACGCGGATCGCCTCGGTGTCCATGTACGCCTCGGCGGCCCGCATCATGACGCCCTGCCGGGCGGCGAGCGGCTTGCCGAACTGCTCGCGTGTGGTGACGTGTTCGACGGTCCTGGCGAGCGCCTGCGCGCACACGCCCACCTGGAGCGCGGCGAGGGCGACGCGGGCGCGGTCCGCGATCCAGGCCGCGGTCTCGGGGCCGCGTGCGACGTCGCCGAGCGCCCGGGCGCGGGCTCCGGTGAGCAGCACGTTTCCGGACGCCCAGGGCGCGGTGGTCGGTGCGGCCTCGATGGTGACGCCGTCCGCTCCCGTGTCGACGAGGAACACCGCGGTGCGGCCGTCGAGGCTCGCGGTGACGAGGAGTCGGTGGGCGACCCGCGCCCAGGGCACCGCGCGTTTCGCGCCGTCGAGGAGGTATCCGTCGCCGTCCGGTCGCGCGGTCGCCTTCGGGGTGCCGGGCAGGCCGGCGCCCGTCTCGGCGAGGGCGCCGGCGACGATGCGCGTGCCGTCGAGCAGCGCGGGCAACGAGGCGTCGATGTCGGATTCGGAGGCGAAGCGGAGCAGGGGCAGGACGCCGTACACCAGCGTGTCGAGGAGCGGTATCTGCGCGGTGTGGCGGCCCTGTTGCTCCAGCAGCAACGCGAGGCCGACCATGCCGAGGGCGCCGCCGTCGTGCTTCTCGTCCACGATCGCGCCCAAGAGTCCGGCCGCGGCGGTCGCGGCCCACAGCTCCTGGTCGAACTCCTCGCCCAAGTCGCGCAGTTGCTTCAGGCGCTCGTGGGTACTCAGGGTGCCGAAGACGTCCCCGGCGAGCCCGACGAGTGCCCGCTGGTCCTCGGTGGGGCGGAAGTCCATGGCTCAGGCCTCTCGCGACGGCTCGGTGGGCCGGAAGGCGGGTACCTTCAACTCGGCGTCGTGGCGGACGAATTCGAGCGCGACGCGCATGCCGATGTGCACGGCGTCGTGGGGGACACCGACGATGTTGCACAAAGTGCGTACGCCTTCGTCGAGTTCGACGAGGGCGACGCAGTACGGCATGTCGAAGGCCGGGAACTTCGGGTAGTGCATCGTGACGTGCGAGTAGACGGTGCCGCCGCCGGCCGCCTCGACCGTGTCCCATTCCAGCGACGCGCAGGCGTTGCAGCCGGGGCCGAACGGCAGCCGCAGCGTGCCGCACCGCGTGCAGCGCTGGATCAGCAGCTGGTCCGCGTCGACGCCGTCCCAGAACGGCTGGTTGTCGCGGTTGACGACGCGGCGCGGGCGCGGCTTGCGCGCCGGTTCCCTCGGGGGCCTCGGGTGCGGCCGGAAGCGAAGGATGCGGAAGCGGTGGGTGCCGATCAACTCCCGTCCCTCTCCCGGTGCTTCGGGGCGGACGTAAAGGTTCGTCAGCGTCGTGACGAAGTGGCCCACGCCGAGGCCGGTGGTCTTCTCCTCCGAAACCGACTCGATGAGCTGGTCGTATTCGACGACCTCGCCGAGCCGTAGCGGACGCGTGTACTCCTGCTCGCAGTTGGTGGCGACGACCGAGCCGAAGCCCGCCTCGACGATCAGGTCGTACAGCTTTGTCACCGGGCTGTCCGGGGGGCCGGCTCCGGTCTGGAGGCCGCGCATCGTCCATACCTGGAGCATCGTCGCGGGGGCGACGATCCCGCCGAAGTGCGTGGTCTCGGCGAACGCGGCGTCGGTGTAGACCGGGTTGGTGTCGCCCATGGCCTCGGCCCAGTGCCGGATCATCGGCGCGTTGACGGGGTCGAGCGCGACCCTGCCGGACTCGGCGTGCCGGCCTTCGAATGCCCTGAGCCTGGCGAGGAACGCCGATTTGGCCTCGGTGTCCTGTACGCCTTCGGTCTCCTGCGTGTCCGTCAACGCGCCACCTTCGTCATCCCGAGCCGCACCATGGCGACGATCTCGCGCTGGACCTCGCTGACGCCGCCGCCGAAGGTGTTGATCTGCGCGCGGCGGTTCATCGCCTCCAGCCGCCCGCCGCTGAACGCCCCCGGCGCACCGGGCCGCAGCAGAGCGTCCGGGCCGACGATCTCCATCAGGTTGCGGTACACCTCGATCGCGCCCTCGGTGCCGAAGAACTTCACCCCCGAGGCGTCCCCGGCGTTGAGGCTGTTGTCGCCGACGTCGTGCACGAGCCGCCAGCCGAACAACCGCACGGCGGACAGGCGCGCGTACGTCTCGGCCAACTTGAGCTGCACCCACGGCTGGTCGACGACACGGACTCCGTCCTCCGTCGTCGTGGCCCGCGCCCACGCCAGGACCTCCGCGAAGAAGTCCTCCGCCTGCATGCCGAGCGCGGCCAGCGCGACGCGCTCGTGGTTGAGCTGGTTGGTGATGAGGCTCCAGCCGCGGTGCTCGCCGTGGACGACGTTGGCGTACGGCACGCGGACGTTGTCGTAGTACGTCGCCGTCGTCGCCTGGCCGCCGACCGTCACGATCGACGTCCACGAGAAGCCGGGGTCGGTGGTCGGCACCAGGATGATCGAGATGCCGCGGTGCTTGGGCGCCTCGGGGTCGGTACGGCACGCCAGCCAGATCCAGTCGGCGCTCTGCGCGGTGCTGGTGAAGATCTTCTGGCCGTTGATCACCCAGTCGTCGCCCTCGCGGACCGCCTTGGTGCGCAGCGACGCGAGGTCGGTTCCGGCGGACGGCTCGCTGTAGCCGATCGCGAAGATGATCTCGCCGGAGACGATCTTGGGGAGGAAGTACTTCTTCTGTTCCTCGCTGCCGTATTTGATCAGCGTCGGGCCGACGGTGTTGAGCGTCACCATCGAGACGGGCGCGCCGGCGCGGTACGCCTCGTCGAAGAAGATGAACTGCATCTCCGGGCCCTTGCCCCGGCCGCCGTACTCGACCGGCCAGCCGATGCCGAGCCAGCCGTCCGCCCCCATCTGCCGCCGGACTCGCCGGGTGGTCTCACCGCCCATCTCGCCCTCGGCGTCCAGGGCGGCCCGGACGTCCGGGGTGATCAGGCGGGAGAAGTACGCGCGGAGCTCGGCGCGCAGGGCGTCCTGCGCGGGTGTCGGGGCGAGATGCACGTCGTCGGCTCCTTCGCAGGTCCTTGGCAGAGTCGAATTTCTCCCAAACGAAAGAGCTTGTCAATATCAAGCATCTGGCGGGGTTCCGGGGCACGGCGAGCCCGCGTCCGCGCGGTGGCGGGCCCGGCCCCGGACCGCGCGGCGGCCTCGTCGGCCCGTACTGCGCGGCCTCACCGCCCGGCCTAGCGTGGTTCGTATGGATACCGATCGGCCTGACGAGCCGCCGGACTCCGGAAAGTCCGCGGCACCGGGCCCTCCCTCACCGCCGCCCCGGCCCGAGCGGCCCCCACGGCCGCCGGATACCCCACCGCCCGACACTCCGCCGCCGGAAAATCCGCCGGACGCCGCACCGCCGGTCACCCGGATTCCACCGCGCCCGCCCTATCCGCCGAGGCCCGCGGCCCCTCCCCGCGTCCCGCCCACCGCGCGAACGTCGGGTGAACCCGCGTTCGACCTGGCCGCGGACTGGCCCGCGCTCACGACGATGGCCTGCGGGATCCTCGCCATCGCGATGATGTTCCCGGCCTGGTCCATCGCCAGGGTTCGGGGCAGCGAAGCCACCGAAAACGGCTTCAACCGTGACATCCTTCCCGCCGCGCCGATCCTCCTGGTGATCCTTCTCCTCGCCGTCGTCACCACCGCCGGCTACACCCTGGTCACCCGCCGCCCGGCACTGCTGCCGCTCGCGGCGGTCCCCGCGTTCGCCGCACTCATAGTGGTCATCGTGACGACCTCGACGCTGAGCAAGATCGGCGGCGACGTCCTCGGCCAGATACCCGGCGGCTCCTTCGAAGTCGGCGCGGGCGCCTGGGTCTGCCTCGCCTTCACGGTCCTCGCACTGTGCGCCGGCCTTGTCCCGTTGGCCGACCGACTCCGCCGCCGCACACCGCCCCCGCCGCGTCAGCCGCCGGAATTCCCCCGCGGCGAAGGCGACTGAGCAGCCCGGTCGTCGTTCGGCGTCGCGCCGATGACCGCCGCAAGCTCGTCGGCAAGGTCGTACGGCCGCTCCTTCGGCAGCAGCTCCGTCGCCGCTCCGAGGTCGCCTGCCCGCACCAAGCCGTGAATCTCATGGGCGAGTTCTGTCACGTCGCGGACCGAAACCAGCCACTGGTCGGCGTACGCACGCGTCGCCCAGCCGGCGAGACCCAGCTGAAGCGACCGGTGGGGCAGAGGCCGCAGACCAAGGTCCCGCTCGGGGTCCCACTGGATCCGGACCGAAGTGGCGTGCAAGCGGCGCCCCCAGGCCGCGCGGTCGGGGTAGACGTCCGGGTCGTGGTGGCTCAGGCACGCGCCGGCGAGCGCCGACTCGAACCCTTCCCGGGTGATCTCCAAGGCGAGCACGTGCTCTTGGAGCTTCTTGGTCGCCCACCCGCAGCGGTACATCATCCACAGGAAGCTCGGCTTGATCCACGTCATCCGCTCGCGGCTCCACGTGGCCGGAAAACGACCGTCACGGGCGGTGGCGATGGCGATCTGCGGCTTGTACGCCTGGTAGACCGTGATCGTTTCCGCGGTGTACACGGCGCGGATCCGACGCCTGGGCGTCTCTGCCGCATTTTGGTTCGCATGTCTCATGTCCGGGCCAGTGTGCCGACGCCTCGCACACACGTTCCACGCATTTACCCGTACGAGGGAACGCCGACGCGCACGCCCTTGCCCCGCGCCCCCGGAGCGCGCCATGCTCGTTTTTCCGGATGTGATTGTCCGGAACATGACGTTTGAACGAGCCGTCAACAGACCAAGGGGTGGCCACGCTGTGTCAGATCCGTGTCCGCCGCACGACTGGGTCGACTGGAGCGGCAAGAAGCGCTGCCGCCGCTGCGGCACGACCATGGGGCCGCTGCGTCCCGCACCGCCGCCACCGTCCGACAAGGACGACGACAACCACCGGTCTTCGGGCAAGACGTGACCATCCGTATCCCGCCGCCACCGCCACCGGGCTTCCACACCGCCCCGCGCGTCGCGTGGGACGAGCTGGACCCGGCAGTACGCGAGCAGGTCGAGGAGACCGTCGGGGCCGTCGACCAGTCCGCGACGGTCTGGGCCGGGTTCAGTTGCGACCTGGCCGCGGCGCTCGGGACCGTACGCGGGTGCTTTTTCGCCAAGGGCGTGCGCGGCGAGCACCCCGCCGTCGCGCAGCAGCGGGTCGAGGCCGCGGTCGCGCCGTATGTCACCGCCCTGTCGCCGCGCCTCGTCGGCCACGTCAGCACGTGCGAATGGGACGTGCTGCTGTTCGAGTACGTCGACGCCGTCCACGTCGACCTGTCGCCCGGCTCCCCCGACCTCCCGCGCGTCGCCGAGGCGCTGTGCACCCTCGGCAGCCTCGGAACGCCCGCACGCGCGTTACCGCTCGACCGCGTCGCGGACCGCTGGGCCGACTGCCTCGACGCGGGCGCCCTCGCACTGCTCGACGGAGACAGCCTGCTGCACACCGACCTCAACCCGCACAACCTGCTGTCCGGAGGCGGTCGCGCGTACGTCGTCGACTGGGCCACCGCGGCGCGCGGCCCCGCGTGGGTGGACGTCGCGCAGGCGGCGCTGCTGCTGATGGAGCACGGGCACACCGCCGACGAGGCGGAGGCCTGGGCGCGTCAGGTGCCGTGCTGGCGCCGCGTGACGGCCGCGCAGATCGACGCGCTGGTCACCGCGAACCTCCGGGCCTGGGAGTCGCTGGAGGCACCGGACGTCGCCCGGTGCTGCGCGGCGCGCCTGGTCGCGCTGGGCAGCGTGCCGCGGGACGGGTGAACGTCAACCCGTCCGCTTGAGGATCACGAACTTGTCGGCGTAGACCACCTCGTACCGTGCGCCCTTGTGGCGCTCGGCCGCCTCTTCGACCAGCCGGTCGCGCGCGTCCTCGTCCCACAACTTGGGCTGCTCGACCGCGACGTAGTCCGGGATCACGCCGCCGGTCGAGCCGATCCAGAACACCCGGGCGCGGGAAGGGAGTTGCGAGATCAGGCCGAGGTCCGTCTCGACCGTCGAGCCCTTCGCCACCTGCGCGACCGCGGCGTTCGCGGCGTCCAGACGCGGCGGCGTGCGGTACTCGTTCGGGTCGATCAGGCGCGACGCGGGCAGGATCGCGCACAACGCGAACGCCATCCCGGCGACGGCCGCCGGCAGCTCGCGGGCGTACTTGCGCTGCCACGGCGACGGCGACTGGCGCGCGCGTTCGATCCCGTCGACCAGGGCGATGAAGACGATCGGCATGAGCACCGCGTTGTAGTGCCAGTCCTGCCCCCAGTGGTTGGGGGTGTCGGACAGCAGGCGCCACACGAGCGTCGGCGCCGCGACGACCGCGAGCGGCGAACGGAGCGCGAGGAAACCGACCACGCCGAACACCCACAGCAGCGTCTGCACCTTGACGAACGGCCAGACCAAGTCCTTCGGGAAGCCGCCGAAGATGCCGAACAACGAGCCGCCGCCCGCGCTTTTGCCCTGCTCGTAGACGCCGTTCGGGTTCAAGGCCGGGATCACGACGTACACCGTGAGCGCCATCGTCGCGGCACTGACGACGATCACCGCCGCGCCGAGCCACCACTGGCGTCGGATGAGCAGAAACAGACCGACCGCGCCGACGGTGAGCGCGAGGTCCTCCTTGACCAGCAGCAACGGCAGGCACCACAGCACGGCCGCACGCCGGCGCCCGAGTTGCAGCTTCTCCATCGTGTACGCGATCAGCGGCACCGCGAACGCGATCTCGTGGAAGTCGAATTCGACAGCGCGCTGGACACCCCACGACAGGCCGTACGCGGCGCCGACCGCGAGCCCTCGTGCCTCGCCGAGCGCCCGCGTGGCGACGCGCGTGACCGGCAGGACGGAAACGGCGAAGAGCAGCGCCTGCGCGAGAAGCAGCGTCACCGCGGACGGGAAGACCCGGTAGACCGGCGCGAGCACCGCCAGGATCGGGCTGAAGTGGTCGCCGAGCTGGTTCATGCCCGGCGCGCGCACGTCGACGATCGGCGCGCCCAAGTGCGCGTATCCCTTGACCGCCTGCTCGAAGATGGCCAGGTCCCACGACGGGTTCTCGACCTTGCGGTAACGCAGCAGCGAGATCAGCGCGTAGACGCCGAAGAAGACGACCGACAGCAGGTACGGGATCGGCTGCGCGACGACGCGGCGAGGCGGTCGGATGACGATGCGGCGGGCCCGCTGACGGGGAAGACGGGCCGTTCCGACCTGCGACTGCTGCACGATTTCTCTTTCACACCGGTGGCTTTTGTCCGGTTTATTCCGGGTGGCGGTCGCGGAACTGCGTCCAGCTCGTGGCGTTGGGCGCGGACCACTCCTCGGGTGCGCGGGCGAACTCCGGGCCGTGGGCCGTGACGTACGAGCGCAGGTGTTCGGGCAGGTCGGCGTACGCGCCCAGCTTGACGCCGTGGCAGTGGAACACCAGGCCGCCGGGCCGGCTGCCCATGCGCATCCACGGCAGCCACGGCGACAGGCGCGTCCACGAGAAACGGCACGGCACCGACGCCAGGTCCGCACGGTCGAGGTCGGTGCGGCGGCAGAAGAACTGGAAGAGCTCGGCGGCGCGGTAGACGTCGTCCGCCGAGTTGTCCGGGTAATCCGCGACGGGCAGCGGCGACGGGTAGGCCAGCAGGATGTCCTGCGCCCACATGACGTCGCCGGCCGCCTCCGTCACCGGCGCGCGCCACGGACCGCGCGGGCCGTCGAGCAGGAAGTCCATGTTCACCGGGTCGTTCCACACGTGCATGACGCCGCAGGTCTCGCCGGTCACCGGGTTTTTCCAGTCTTCCAGGATCGAGCCGGTGTCCGGGTCCTGGTAGAACGCCGCCTCGCGGGCGAGCATGCGGTAACCGCCCTCGGCGGCGATGATCCGCCCGACGTTGAAGCCCTCGAAACGGAACAGTGAGCGGTAGTTCTCGCCCGGCGCCTGGGCGTGCACCCGGCCCGTCCACCACACGACGGTGTCCTCCGGGGCCAGGCTCGCCCGCATGCGCACGAACGACCGCAGGTTGTCCGCGGGGTCGGCGAGATCAGGAGGCGAGAACGACTCGACGGGCTCGCTCGCGTGGGACACCGGGCCTCCGTGGTTGGGCTGTCCGTGTGCGTTCGGTGTGGCCACCGAAGCCTAGCCGCCCGTCGTCGCGGCTCCTCGGTTCCGCCTTTTCGCCCGTTTCCGCAACACGTCCGGCACGGAAACAATGGGCGTACACCCACAAAACCCGACGGATTCGGGCGCGGTACGGGCGGCGTAACGGACCGGTCGCCGACGTCCCGATCACGCACCGGATCCACCACAACACCCTGCGGATGGTGTACAACTTCGGCGACACCGCCCCGGTACGGCGCAACCGCCGGGCAGCGGTCCCGGTTCGTTCCGGGGTCGGCCGTTGACACGCGGAGGAACGCATGGCGTACATCGACGGTTACCGGCTCGCCCAGTCACGCGTCCTCGACCTCGCCCAACCGATGCGCACGGGCATGCCGCAGTCGGCGAACCACCCGCCGTTCCGGCTGGTACTCGAACGCCGGCACGGGGACTACGTCCGCAGCGACGGCGGTTCGGCGGCCGGCGAGGTGATCGTCACGAGCGGGCACATCGGCACCCACGTCGACGCGCTCGGCCACATCTCCCACGACGGCCTCGTGCACGGCGGCGTCGCCGCCTCCGGCATCCAGGGCCCCCGGGGCCTGACCGCCCTCGGCATCGAGACCTTCACCCCCTACGTCGGGCGCGCGGTCGTGCTCGACGTTCCCCGGCTGTACGGCGTCGACGTGCTGCCGGCCGGCTACGAGATCACCGCCGACGACCTGTCCCGCGCGGAAGGCCTCGCAGGATCCGACGTGCGCCCCGGCGAGGCCGTCCTGATCGGCACCGGATGGTCGCGGCTGTGGAACCAGTACGACCTGTACACCGGTCTCCGCGACGGCGTCCCCGGACCGGGCCCCGACGCCGCGCACTGGCTCGCGTCGCGTCGTGTGCGCGTGGTCGGCGGCGAAACGATCGCCTTCGAACGCATGGGCCCGGGGCTCGGGCAGGCGACGTACCCGGTGCACCGGATCCTGCTGGTGGACGCGGGCATCAACATCGTCGAAACCATGCGCCTGCACGAACTCCTGGACAGCGGGCGCGGCGAATGCCTCCTGATCCTGGCCCCGCTGCCGATCGTCGGCGCGACCGGAGCCCCGGTCCGGCCACTCGCGATCATTCCGGCGTGATCAGCCGGTCTTGACCGCGACGATTCCGGTACCGCGCCGGAATTCGCCTGCCTCGACCATCGCGGTGAGCCCGTACAGCATCTTGCCGACGTATATCCGATCCGCGGATATGCCGTGCCGCCGCTCGAAGTCGTCGGTGAATTCCCGCAGTTCAGCGGTCACCCGGGCATAGCCACCGCAATGGTACGCATTCTCGACGCGCCAAACCCCGCGTACCTCCCCATAAGCAAGCCGCTGGAGCCGCGCCACCTCGTCCCCCAGAAAATCCCCCTTCAACACCGCGAACCCCAACGCCGCCCGGCCTTCCGGCAGCCCGGCCGCGATCCCCGCCAGCGTCCCGCCCGTCCCACACGCGACCGCGACGACGTCATACGGCACATCCAGCTCCGCCGGCAGCTCGGCGCAGCCCCGCACGGCGTTGGCGTTGCTCCCTCCCTCCGGTATCAGAAAAAACCGGCCGTGTTCCCGCCGCAGTTCGTCGACGAACTCCGCCTCGGCACGCCGCCGATACGTCGCCCGGTCGACAAACACGAATCGCATCCCCCGCTCCCGGGCGAACGCCAACGACTCGTTCAACGGACGCGACGCAAGCTCGTCCCCCCGTACCACCCCGACAGTCGCGAACCCGAAAAGCGCCCCCGCGGCAGCCACCGCGCGAAGATGATTCGAATAAGCCCCGCCGAATGTCAGCAGCGTCCGATATTCCCCGGCCGCCGCCTCGACGAGGTTGTACTTCAACTTCCGGTACTTGTTCCCGGGCAACTCCGGGTGGATCAGGTCATCCCGCTTCACCCACAACCGCACCCCGCGCGACGCGAAGCGCTCGTCCACCACCTCGACCAAGGGCGAAGCGGACACCACCTCGCCGCCGTCCACACCGAAATCCACACCCCCAGTGTCCGCCTGCCGGTGCCGCGCCCTCGTCCGCCCCGGACAAGCTCGGCGGTACGGCTACACGAGCGCCAGCGCGTCCAGGCCGTCCTGGACGGTGGGGTAGCGCGGGGTCCAGCCCAGATCGGCTTTCGCCTTGGCGGTGGAGACTCGCATGTTGGTGGTGAGCATGCGGTGCGCGTAGGTCATCGGGCGGAGCATCCAGGTGGGCATGGGCGCCGGCTTGGGGATGTCGAAGGTCTCGGCGACGGACGTGAGGTAGGCGCCGAAGCCCAGCGGGGCGTCGTCGGCGATGTTGTAGGCCTGGCCCGGTACGCCGGCCTCCACCGCGCGGGCCACGGCCTCGCCCCCGTCGGCGAGGTTGAGCCAGGGCAGGACGCGGCCGTGGTCGTGGACGAGGGGCAGCCTTCGGGAGCGCAGCAGGTCGATGACCGCGTCGGTGCCGCCTTCGCCGTACAGGAGGCCGAAGCGCAGCGCGATGCCCTCGAAGTCGGCGGCGCCCAGGATGAGTTCCTCCTTGACGCGCAGGGCGGACAGGTGGCGCTCGACGACGCCCTTGCCGCGCGGGGCGAACTCGTCGGACTCGGTCAGGACGCGGTCGCCGAAGTCGCCGTAGCCGTAGCCGAAGACCATGGACTCGGCGATGACGCGCCGGGCGCCGAGCGCTCGTGCGGCCTCGACCAGGTGGGCGGTGGCGATGCCGCGCAGGTCGTCGGTGGCGAACATGTCGCGGTCGCGCATCGGGGCGCGGCGCAGGGCGGTGGCCGCGTGGACGACCGTGTCGACCTCCAACCCGTCGACGGCGCGCAGGAGTTGGTCGCGGTCCATCAGGTCCGCGGTGACGTCGGCGCCGGGGCTTCGGCCGAGGCCGACGACGGTGTATCCGGCGCCGGTCAGGGCGGCGGTGACATGGCGTCCGAGGACGCCGCTCGCGCCTGCGAGGAGGACGTTTCTGGTCGTTGTCATGCACCAAGGGTGGGGCCTGCGGCGCGGTGACACGAACCGTGGCGGCCGGGACACGGGATCCGTCCGGCAAGGGAGATCCATCGAATCCGCGTAACGGCGTACGAGTTGCGGATTTCTCCCTTTGGCAAGGGAGTTCGTACGCGTTACCGGGGCACCCTGTCGCGCGCGTTGGCGCCGGCCACGAGGGCGGCGATGCCGATCACGAAGGCCGCACCGACGAGCAGCTTGACGATGAAGCCGAGGAACGCCCCGATGATCCACACCAGGAGCGCGGCGATGACCAGGAGAACGACGACCGGTGCGCCGATGCGCAACCAGGCGGGTACGGCACCCATGGCATCCCCCAAGCGTTGTCGTGGACGATTGACGAACGTTTTGCCATCTGCCCGTAACCGACGACGCCACACGTCCCCGCGGTTCCCCGAGGGGGCGCACCGAAGTGCGTCCGGCGCACGGGCGCTCCGGAGCGCGCTGCTCAGACGGGCCACGCCTCGCGGCGCCAGGCCGCGTCCCAGAACATCCACTCGTACCGCGACGTGGTGACGAAGTGCGCTGTCACCTTGGCGCGTTCGGTCGGTGACAAGTCCGCGCCGACGCGGTCGGTGAGGTCCAGGACCGCGCGCACGGTCGACTGGAAGGCCTCGTCGCCGTACGTGGCGATCCAGCGGGCGTAGAGCGGGTCCGGCGACGACTTCTCCAGCAGGGCCTCGCCGACGCGCGCGTAGATCCAGTAACACGGCAGCACGGCGCCGAGCCCTTCGGCGAAGGAGCCGCCGTAGGTGGTGGCCAGCAGGTAGCTGCTGTAGGCGCGCGTGGTGGGCAGCACGGGCTCACCGGCCGCCTGCTCGGCCGAACTGCCGTACGCGGCCAGGAAGTCCGCGTGCATGGCCTGCTCGGCGGCGATCGCACCGGCCGCGTCGGCGGCGAACTGCCGGACCGCGTTCTCGTCCGGCGCCTTCGCGGCACAGACCGCGAGCGCCCGCGCGTAGTCGCGCAGGTAGTGCGAGTCCTGCACGACGTAGTGCCGGAACGCCTCGGCCGGCAGCGAGCCGTCGGTGAGGCCGAGCACGAACGGGTGGGCCAGGATGTCGGCGTAGATGCCCTCGATCTTGGACCACAGTTCATCGCTGAACGCCACGTGCCGTCCCTTCCCCGCCTCGTTCCGCCGTCACCACCGGGGTCACCTTAGCCAAGCCCCGGTACCACCCCGCCGACGCTCCGGTGTCAGGCCTCGGGCGGGGAGAAGAACACCAGGACGCGCAGGGGCTCGGTGATGCGGTGGAAGCGGTGCTCGACGTGTGCGGGTACGAAGACGACGCTGCCGCGCGCGATGTCGGTCACCTCCTCACCGACGGTGAGACTGGCCCGCCCGCTGATGACGACGTAGACCTCGTCCTGCCCGTGGGGCTTCTGGGTGTCGAGTTCCCCGGGTTCGAGCGCGTACAGGCCCATCGAGAAGTGACGCTCGTTCAGGAAACGCAAATAGGCGCCGCGTTCGCGGGCGCGTTCGCCGTCCAGGTCGTCGAGTCGGAACGCCTTCACGCTGTGCCACTCCTCTTGAGCCCGCCCGGTCCCTCCCGGCCCGATGCGCACACGAAGATACGTCACCGCGCGGCCACGCTTCAGCGGGCGCCTCCCGGCAGGCGTCCGCACCTGAAACGATGTGTCTATGAAGAGCCTTCTCATCAAGCTGCTCGCGAACGCGGCGGCCATCGCCATCACCGCCGCGGTCGTCGACGGCGTGAACATCACCGGTGACTCGAACGGCGACAAGGCCGTCACGGTCGTGCTGGTCGCGCTGATATTCGGTGCGATCAACGTGTTCATCAAGCCGCTCGTCAAGCTGTTCGCCTTGCCCTTGTTCATCCTGACGCTGGGTCTGATCACGTTCGTAATCAACGCGCTCATGCTGTGGCTGACGTCATGGGTGTCCGACGAGGCCGATCTCGGTTTCCACGTCGACGGGTTCTTCCCTGCTCTGCTCGGTGCGTTCTGTGTGTCGCTGGTGAGCTGGTTCCTGACGCTGATACTGGACCGTGACTGAGCGTCGCCCGTCGCTGTTTCACGTGAAACACGGGCGGCGCGTGTCACCGAGCACGCATCCACCCCGCCGGCGAACAGGCGGGAGGCGACCCGAACGAGAAACCCCAGCGAGAACCGAGCGAGCAGCCGAGTGACATCAGACGGGACACGAGCGGTCCATGCCGGACGTGCGGAGGTCAGCCCCGGCGGGCCCTTCACCGCGGGCCCGGTCTTCGCGAGCACGTACCACTTGTCCGGCGAGCCTTCCGGGCCCTTCCAATACGGGCGCTTCGCCAACCCGACATGGGTCGCCCTGGAACGGGCGCTCGGGGAACTGGAGGACGCCGCCGAGGTGGTGACGTTCGCCTCCGGCATGGCCGCCATCTCCGCCGTCCTGCTCGGCCTCACCGCCCCCGGCGACACCGTCGTCCTGCCGTCCGACGGGTACCCGGCCACCCGCACCCTCGGCGACCACCTGGCCGCGCGCGGCGCCACGGTACGCCGGGCCCCCACTGCGGCCGACGCCCAGGCCGACGTGCTCGCGGGGGCGAACCTGCTCTGGCTGGAAACGCCGTCCAATCCGGGCCTGGACGTGTGCGACATCGCCCGCCTGTCCGAGCTCGCACACGCCGAAGGTGCCTTGGTCGCGGTCGACAACACCCTCGCCACGCCGCTCGGGCAGCGCCCGCTCGCCCTCGGCGCCGACTTGTCGGTGGCGAGCGGCACCAAGGCACTGACCGGGCACAGCGACATCCTGCTGGGGTATGTCGCATGCGCCGATCCGGCGGTCGCCGACCGCGTCCGCGCGTGGCGCACCCTCACCGGCGGCGTCCCGGGCCCGATGGAGGCCTGGCTCGCCCACCGCTCCCTCGCCACGCTGCACCTGCGCCTCGCGCGGCAGGCGGAGAACGCCGTCGCCGTGGCCCGGCTGTTGCAGAGCCGCGCGGAAGTGACCGGCGTCCGCCACCCCGCCCTCCCCGAGGATCCCGCCTATCCTGTGGCGGCCCGCCAGATGCGCCGCCACGGCTGCGTCGTGGGCTTCACCCTTCCCGACGCGGCCACCGCGGACCGCTTCCTGCGCGCATTGCGCCTGGTCGCGGAGGCGACGAGTTTCGGCGGCACGCACAGCATCGCCGAACGACGCGGGCGCTGGCCCGGGGACGCCGTCGCTCCCGGCTTCATCCGCTTCTCGGTCGGCTGCGAGGACCCCGAGGACCTGCTCGCCGACGTCGTACAGGCCCTGGACGCAGCACTCACCGACGACGCGCACTGACGCTCCAGCGGAGCCTTACAAGATCACGTCAACCCTCGGCGGTTTCCGGTCAATCCCGCAGGATCCGTTTCACAACCACTTGTTCGCCACCCCGCGCGGGTCAAGGATGACACTGCCGCGGGGCCCAGGCAGGGCCGGGCGGAGCGTTCCCGGCACGTGCGCGCGACAAGGCTGCGCGCGGTGGCGCGGGTGGGGTCGGACGGTGGGTCGGAGCGCGGGGTCCGACGCAAGGGGGGTCTGTGGATCTGTCGCTGCTGCGCACTTTTCTCGCGGTCCATCGGGCGGGATCCTTCACCCGGGCCGCACATCTGCTCGACATCTCGCAGCCCGCGATCACCGCACAGATCCGAAGCCTGGAGAAGCAGGTCGGCCGCCAGCTCTTCCAACGGCTGTCACGCGGCGTCACCCCCACCACCGTCGCCGACGAGCTCGCCGCCAAACTCGCCCCGCACCTCGACGCGCTGGAGGAGATAACCGCGCGGGACGTGCTGGGCACCGACCCGCTGCACCACACCGTGCACCTGGCCGGCCCTCCGGAGATCACCGGGCGGCGCGTCCTGCCCGCGCTGGCCGACCTGGTACGCCGCGGCCTGCGCCTGCGCGTCACCCTGGGCCCGAGCGAGGAACTGCTGAGCGGCCTCGCCGCGGCACGCCACGACATCGTCGTCTCCGACGTCCGTCCGCGCGGTCGCGGCGTCACCGCGACCGCGTTGGCCGACGAGGACTACGTCCTGGTCGGCGCGCCGCACTGGGCCGAGCTGCTGCCCCGCGAACGGATAGCGACGCGCGGCCCGACGGTCCTCGAAGGCGCGCCGCTCATCTGCGACAGCGAAGAGCAGGCACTCGTCGAGCGCTACTGGGCGGCCGTGTTCGACGCCAAACCGACCACTTCGGCAGGGCTCGTCGTACCCGACCTGCGGGCCGTCCTCGACTGCGTCCGCGCGGGCGCGGGCATCGCGGTGCTGCCGCGCTACCTGTGCGCGGAAGCGCTCGCCGACGGTTCGGTGGTCCTGCTCCTCGACCCCGACGTGCCGCCGCTGACCACGCTGTTCCTCGCGGTCCGCGTCGGCGAGCTCAGCCGCCCGCACCTCGCCCGGCTGCACGCCAGACTGGTCGCCGAGGCCGCCGACTGGTGACCGCGCCGCCGGGCACGGCGGCAACGCGGGGCCGGCCAAGCGAGGCCGGCCAGGCGAAATCAGTCAGGCGAGGTCGCCGGCCAGCAGCGACAGCACCCCCTCGACGTTCGCGGTCAGGTACGCCGCGAGCGTCGCGGGCACCACATCCACCGTGGCGAGCCCTTCGGGGGTGAAGGGCACCCGGACCACCTCGTACGCGCCGTTGGGCTCGTCCACCTCAGGGCCGTGGCGCAACGCCGGGTCGATCGACTCCAGGCGGCACGCGAAGAAATGCTGCACCTTCACGCCGCCGCCCGGCTCCGGCACGGTGTCGACGAACGCCGGGACGCTGCGGGCGAGTTTGGCGCCCAGCTCCTCCAAGACCTCGCGCCGCAGCCCTTCGGCAACGGTGGTGTCGCCGGGTTCGACACCACCGCCCGGGGTGATCCAATACGGCGTGCGGCCGGGCTTCGTACGCTTGATCAGGATCAGCCGGTCTTCGTCGTCGAGCAGAATCGCACGGGCCGTCCGTTTGACCACTTCCCGCATGTGCGCTCCCAAGCCGTTCAGGTCGGTGCAAGTGCAGAACCTGAACGGATCATTCCGACCGGCGGCCCGGTTCATGCCTGCCGACGCAGGGCTCAGCCCGCCTGCGGCCCCGGACGCACGACCCCCGACTCGTACGCGATCACCACGAGCTGCGCCCGGTCGCGCGCCCCCAGCTTCACCATCGCCCGGCTCACGTGCGTCTTCGCGGTCAGCGGCGACACGAACAAATGCTCGGCGATCTCGTCGTTGCTCATGCCGGAGGCGACCAGTGCCAGCACCTCCCGCTCGCGGTCGGTCAGTGCGGTCAACCGGTCCGGGGCGGCGATCTTCGGCTCGGGCTGGGCGAGGAAGCGCCCGACCAGGGCGCGGGTCGCACCGGGCGACAGCAGCGACTCGCCGGCCGCGACGGTCTTGATCGCGCGCAGCAGATCCGTCGGCTCGGTGTCCTTGACCAGGAATCCGCTCGCGCCCGCCCGCAGCGCCTCGAAAACGTAGTCGTCGACCTCGAACGTCGTCAGCACCAGCACTTTGACCCCGGCCAGGTCCTCGTCGCCGACGATCCGGCGCGTCGCCTCCAGGCCGTCCATCTCCGGCATGCGGATGTCCATCAGCACGACGTCTGCGCGCGTCTCGCGGGCCAGGGTCACAGCCTCGGCGCCGTTGGCGGCCTCGCCGACCACCTCCAGCTCGGGATCCGAGCTGATGAGCACCTTGAAACCCGCACGAACCAGCGACTGGTCGTCCGCGATCAGTACCCGCACCATCTGTTGCCCTCCGTCGACTTGCGCTGTGCCGCCGCCCCGCTCGACGCGATCGACGGACTCTCGGTCGGCAGGACCGCCCGGACGGCGAACCCGGGGCCCTGGTCGCGCGGGCCGACGCGGAGCGTACCGCCCACCGCGGTCGCCCGCTCGCGCATCCCGAGCAGGCCGTGCCCGGTGCCGTCGCCGTCCGTGACCTGGTCCTCGGCGGCGCCCACGCCGTCGTCGGTCACCGCCACCTCGACGGCGTCCGCCAGGTAGCGGATGCGCACCTCGGCCTTCGCGTCGGGCCCGGCATGCTTGACCGCGTTGGTCAGCGACTCCTGCACGATCCGGTACAGCGCGAGACCCACCGGCGCCGGCAGCGTGCGCTGCCCGCCCGACACGTCCAGCAGCACCGGCAGGCCGGCCTTCCGGTACGAGGCGACCAGCGAGCCGATGCCGTCGGCACCGGGCGTCGGCTCGGTCGGGGTGTCGCTGTCGCCGTCCTGCCGCAGCACGCCCAGCGTTGTGCGCAACTCGGCCAGGGCGTCCCGGCTCGCGTCCTTGATATGCACGAGTGCCTGCTTGGCCTGCCCGGTGTCCTGCTCGATGACGTGCGCGGCCACGCCCGCCTGGATGTTGATCATCGCGATGCTGTGCGCGACGACGTCGTGCAACTCACGCGCGATCCGCATGCGCTCGGCGGTGACCCGGCGCCGCGCCTCCTCCTCGCGCTCGCGGTCGGCGCGTGCCAGCCGGGCCTGGACCTCGGCCCAGTAAGCGCGTTTGGCGCGTACCGCCTCACCGATCGCTACCGGCAGGTAAAGCCACACCACGCCGAGGTAGTTCTCCGGCTTGAGGAACGACGAGCCGAGCACAGTCAGCCGGATCAGCGTGTGCGCGACCGCGACCGCCGAGGCGATCGCGAACGACCGCTTCAGGAAGCTGCGGGAGGCCACGGTGTACATCGCGACCAGCGTCGGGGTGAGGATCGAGCCGTCGCGCCCGTCTGCGGCGAGGTAGACGAACTGGCCGACCGTGGTCAGCCCGAGGACGAGCAGCGGATGGCGGCGGCGCACGAGCAGCGGGAGGCACGTCAGCACCGCGACGGTGATGTTGAGAGCGTCGGGGTGCCCGACGACGTCCCTGTCGTCGGGGTGCGCGAGTGCCCCGCCGATCACGATGCAGATGGTGACCGCGGTGACCAGCACATCCGAGACCCACGGGTGTCCGCGCAGGACGCGCAACCACTGCGGCAGCCGGTCGCCGGGCGACGGCGGCGCCAGGGTGCTCGTCGGCATCGGCCCGGCCGCATCCGTGCTCCCGGCCGCCCCCGTGCGCGCAGCGTCCCGGCGTGACACGTCGACGTCGGCGGCGGATGCGGGACGGCCCTGCACGGCCGAACCCGCGGGGCCGTCCTGCTGCTGCATCACATCTCCATGAGGTCCGTCGCGTCGCCCGGCCGCGGGCAGGCCCGGCGAGTACGCGGTCGCGATCGCCAAGGTCGCGACGGCACACGGACGGGTGGTCTCGACGGTAGGCAGGTGAACAGACCGGAACAAAGCGAAAGTGTCACGGTCGGGAAAGTTACGCCCGGTGTACGACGGGATCACACGTCCATCGCGGAAGGCGGCTCCCCAGCGTACTCCGAACGGAGTATCGCAGCCTCGTACCGCAGGATGAGGGTGCGACCCGGCTCACGCCCCCAGATAGGCCAACACCGCGAGCACCCGCCGGTTGTCGTCATCCGACGCGACGATACCGAGCTTCCCGAAGATGCTCGTCGTGTGCTTGCTGACCGCCCCCTCCGACACGAACAGCTTCTTCGCGATGGCCGCGTTGGAGCGCCCTTCGGCCATGAGTTCCAGCACCTCGCGCTCACGCGGCGTCAACCGGCCCAGCGGCACCGTCTCGGAGTTGCGCGTCAGCAGCTTCGCGATCACCTCCGGGTCCATCGCCGTGCCTCCGGCCGCGACCCGGCGGACCGCCTCGACGAACTGGGCCGTGTCGAACACCCGGTCCTTGAGCAGATAGCCGACACCGCCCGAGCCGTCGGCCAGCAGCTCCCGGGCGTAGAGCTGCTCGACGTACTGCGACAGCACGAGCACCGGCAGGCCCGGAACACGACGACGGGCCTCCAGTGCCGCCTGGAGGCCCTCGTCGGTGAACGTGGGCGGGAGCCGTACATCGACCACCGCCACCTCGGGATTCTTCTCGGTCAGCGCCCGCAGCAACTCGGGCCCGTTGTCCACCGCCGCGACGATCTCGAAGCCGTGTGCTTCCAGAAGCCGCACCAATCCGTCCCTCAGGAGGGCGAGATCTTCGGCGAGGACAACACGCACGGCAGCTCCATCGTGACCGTCGTCGGGCCGCCCCGCGGACTGTCCAGGGCGAGAGTCCCGTCGAATGTACCGAGCCGGCGCTCGATGCCGCGCAGACCCGTGCCCTTGTTCAGCGCCGCCCCGCCGCGGCCGTCGTCGGTCACCTCGATGCGCAGTCGGCCCGCCCGGTGCCGCAGGTCGATCCACACGTGCCGGGCACCCGCGTGCTTCGCGACGTTCGTCAGCACCTCGCTCACCGCGAAGTACGCCGCCGACTCCACCGGCGCCTCGAGTCGCCCCGGCACCTCGACCGTCACCTCGACGTCGAGCGGACTCTCCAGCGCCAGCGCGCGCACCGCGTCACCGAGACCGCGGTCGGCGAGCACCGGCGGATGAATGCCCCGGACCAGGTCGCGCAACTCGTTGAGCGCCTTGGCCGACGCCTCGCGCGTCTCGCTCAGCAGCGCCCGCGCGGCCTCCGGGTTCGACTCCAACATGGCCTCGGCGGCACCCAGGTTCATGCCCATCGCGACCAGTCGCGCCTGCGCGCCGTCGTGCAGGTCGCGCTCGATGCGCCGCAGCTCGGCGGCCGAGGCGTCGACGGCGTCGCTGCGGGTGTCGGTCAGGTGGCGCACGCGCAGCTCCATCGCGGCCCGCGTCGGTGCGAGCAGCGAACGCGTCCACACGGCATGCGCCTTGAGGATCGAGGGTGCGATCGCGAACCCGATGAAGATGTACACCAGGCCCAGCGGCACCGCGAGGAGCGCGCGGGCTTCGCTGTCCACCTTCAAGAACGTGTACCAGTTGGGGTCGCCCGAGTTGACCAGCGTGTCCCACAGGAACGGCTGGATCAGCCCCAGTACGCCCTCCGCGATGAACGCCAGCGGCAGGATGGCCAGAAACAGCCCCACGATCCAGTCGCCGATCAGCCACAGCAGATCGCGCCACGTCGCGGGGTCACGCAGAAGCCAGCGGCAGCGCTGCACCAGACCGGCGATCCCCGAGTCGAATTCCGGCCGAGGGCGGTACGGCCGCGCGATCGGCACGCCGCTCCACTTCTCCGCGCGCCGCCGCGCCACATCCGCCAGCGCCCGCGTGCCCGCGACCAGCATCGGCAGCACCAGCACGCCGATGCCGATGATCATCAGCGGAAGGAACGTCACCGTCAGGCAGAACAGCACCAGCCCGGCGACCATCGGGGGGACGAGCGCAAGCCCGCGCAGCGCGTCCGCTCCCCCGCGCCGGAAGCCGGCGCCGACCTTCACACTCATGGCTCCTCCTCGCGTCGCCGGCCTTAGCCGTACGCCCTGACCAGCGGTCTCTCCTACACCCAGGAGTCTGCCGACCGGGCGAACGCCGGGCACTGGCCCCGCACCCCGAACCGTGGTGGGTCTGGGCCCACCTTCGACCGGATACGAACGCCGGACCCGTCCAGGCGGCACCGACACACGGCCGAGCGCAGCCTACGCACCGTCACCGCCTCCCCGCAGTCGCGCACTCGCTGGGCGGCCATGCCGCGTCCGATTTCCGCTGGTCACGCGACGTCCGATAACCGCCAGCGCGGGGTGCGCGCGTGCCCGAGGCTGACGGAGTGATCACTCGGGGCCCGGCCGTCCCCGCAACCGACACCCACCTTCGGAAGAACATCGAAAGGCACAGCCATGCCGTCACAGCTCCACTCCAAGGTCTTCATCGTCACCGGCGGCACCTCGGGCATCGGCCGTGCGGTCGCCGAACGGCTGTCCGCGGAAGGTGCCACGGTCGTTGTCGGCGCACGCCGCAAGGACGTCGGCGAAGAACTCGCGGCCGACCTGCGGGCCGGCGGCGGCCAGGCGATCTTCGTCCCGACCGACGTGACCGTGGAATCCGACGTGGCCGCCCTCGTCTCCGCCGCGGTCGCCGAATTCGGGCGCCTGGACGGCGCGTTCAACAACGCCGGCGGGGTCAACGCGTACGGGGCGGTGCCGCGCGTCGAAACCCCCGCGTGGGACGCCGAGATCGCGCACAACCTCACCAGCGTCTACCTGTCCCTCAAATACGAGATCCCCGCGATCGTCGCGACCGGCGGCGGTTCGATCGTCAACAACGCCTCCAACCTCGGCGTCGTCGGCATGCCGGAGGTCGCGCCCTACGTCGCGGCCAAGCACGGCATCGTCGGACTCACCCGCGCCGCCGCGCTGGAGGTGGCCGAGCAGGGAGTCCGCATCAACGCGATCGCCACCGGGGGAGTCGACACGCCGTTGTTCCGGACGACGATGGGCACCACCCCGGAAGCGGTCGCGCACATCGCCTCGCTGCACCCGGTCAACCGCATCGCGGCTCCCGCCGAGATCGCGTCGTTCGTCGCCTACCTGCTCGGCGACGAGTCCACCTTTGTCACGGGCGCCGCACTGGCCGTCGACGGCGGCTTCACCGCCCGCTGACCCGCACGCG
>NZ_JBPKBI010000015.1:42885-64584 GCF_051388935.1 Yinghuangia sp. YIM S10712 | reverse complement strand
CCCCCGGCCCGCCCCCCCACGTCTGGACTTGACCCCGACGTCAACGTTTACGGTCGTGACCCGAGACCGACCGCAAACCGGGCCGCAAACCGGGAGGAACGATGCGCATCGGCGAACTGGCCGACCGGGCGGGCACCACGACCCGCGCTCTCCGCTACTACGAGTCGCGCGGCCTCCTCCCGGCCCGCCGCACGGTCAACGGCTACCGGGAGTACGACGAGTCCGACCTGCGCCTGCTCCGGCAGATCCGCACACTCCAGGCCTTCGGCTTCGGCCTCGAAGACACCCGGCCTTTCGTCGAGTGCCTGCAATCCGGCCACCCCGCGGGCGACGCGTGCCCCGCGTCACTCGCCGTGTACCGCGCCAAACTCGCCGAACTGGACGCCTGCATCAGCCGCATGCAGGAGGTCCGCGCCGAGGTCGCCGCCCAGCTCGCCCGCGCCGAGGTCACCGTCGCCGCGAGCCTGCCGGGCGGCCCGGAACCTCGGTGCGACCTGATGCCCGACCGCTTCCCACCCGAGAAAGAGGCCACCGCATGACCTCCGGCGCCAAGCACGCCCTCCCCAGCGTCACCGACGCGACCTTCGCCGCCGAAGTCCTCGACTCCGACGTGCCCGTCCTCGTCGACTTCACCGCCGCCTGGTGCGGCCCGTGCCGCATGATCGACCCCGTCCTCGCCGAGCTCGCGACCGAGGAGAACCGTTTCCGCATCGTGTCGATCGACGTCGACGCCAACCCGCAGACCACCGCCGCCTACGGCGTCCTCTCGATGCCCACCCTGACGCTCTTCCGCGGCGGCGAACCCGTGAAGTCCCTGGTCGGCGCCCGCCCCAAGCGCCGCATCCTGGCCGACCTCGCCGACGCCCTCTGATCCCCCGACGCCGCCACCAGACCGAACCCCCGCCGACACGGCGGGGGTTCCGTCAACTCTGCTGCATGTCCAGGAAGCGCGAGTAGTGCCCCTGGAACGCCAGCGTGATCGTCGCCGTCGGACCGTTGCGGTGCTTCGCCACAATCAGATCCGCCTCCCCCGCCCGAGGCGACTCCTTCTCGTACGCATCCTCCCGATGCAACAAAATGACTATGTCGGCGTCTTGTTCGATTGATCCACTTTCGCGAAGGTCCGAGACCATCGGCTTCTTGTCGGTGCGTTGCTCCGGACCGCGGTTCAACTGCGAAAGCGCGATGACCGGCAGTTCCAGCTCCTTCGCGAGGAGCTTGAGGTTTCGGGACATCTCCGAGACCTCCTGCTGCCGGCTCTCGGCACGCCGGCTGCCGCCCCCGGTCATGAGCTGGAGATAGTCGATGACGACGAGGCGAAGGTCGTTGCGCTGCTTGAGCCTTCGGCACTTCGCGCGGATCTCCATCATGGACAGGTTCGGAGAGTCGTCGATGTAGAGCGGTGCCGCACTGACATCCGGCATGCGCCGCGCAAGTCGCGTCCAGTCCTCATCGGTCATGCTGCCCGACCGCATGTGGTGCAACGCAACGCGCGCCTCCGCGGACAACAGCCGCATCGCGATCTCGTTCCGCCCCATCTCCAGCGAAAAGATCACACTCGGCAAACTGTGCTTGATCGAACAGGCCCGCGCAAAATCCAAAGCCAGCGTCGAATTGTGCGTGGGGATCCACGACTTCCCGGCGAGATAAAGGTGGTCATCGTTGTCGACCTGGACGCACCGGACGGGCACGGAGGGTACCTGGCGAACGGCGGTGATGTAGCGCAGCCGTGTCGTCGGGTAAGCGCGAGTGCTTTGCCGGACCAGCTTGCGAGACAGGCGGAAGACCGGCTCGGCAGGCGTGAAGGTGATGCGGAAACAGGTCGATGAGTCACGGCTTCGACCGCGCACGGCCTTGGTCCGCATAGTCGCCTGGTACCCAAGGCTGAGTGCGAGCTCCAAGGCATCCTCGGCCAAACGGCGGTTGGTCAGCGCCAGTTGGACGGTTCCGGACGGCGATACGTAGCCGTCGGTGTCCAGAAGACCGGCGAGAAGGTCACGGCGCTGCTGCTCCGACGCACGCAAGTATTCGGCCGGGATGTGCTTGTCGCCCAAGACCCCCAACGTGCGCAGGATCGCCTGCACACTTCCGCTTCGTGCACGGCAATCGCGGCACAAGGCCATGCCGCTGGACGGCGATCCGCAGTCCGGACACCTCGGCGCCGGGACAGGCGCCGAGACGAACCGCGCCTTTCCGCCGCAGCTTCGCCCGCATGTCCTCACCTGCGAGGTCTTGGGCGTGAAGCGGGCCCCGCACACGACGCAGTCGCGTTCCGCCACACCAGGCCGGCGCGGCAATCGGAGGCTGTGCAGTAGGGCGCCCCTCGGCTGTACTTCGACACCCTCCCGGCGCAGCGCGCTGACGATGTCCTCGTCAGCCGTCGTGATGCGCGCCGAATCGGAGTGGCCGTCGCCGAGCCAACTGCCCAGCACATACGGCGGCAACGGCAAGTCCCGGTCGGGAAGTTGAAGAGGCTCGGCCACCCGAACGGCATGATTGCGGCGTTGGTCGGCAGTGCGGCAGAGCAAGGTCTCCGCGATCTCGCGCGTGGTTCGAACCCCGGCGCGCGTGCCCTCTCGGAGCTGCGTCGAGCCGACACCTACGGCTTGAGCGGACCGTCGCGCTGCCCGGGTCTCCGTCAGCCACTGGTGCTCCGCATCGGCAACGATCACCGAACCATCGGAGAACTCCACTTCGTAGCACGGCCGACCGTGCATGACCCCGGTTGCCGCCACCACCTTCGTGGCACGCCCGTCGGCGCCGATGAGCAAGTCGCCGACGGCAACGTCACCCATCGTCGTCCAGCCCGTCGGAGTCGGCAGCGGGGTGTCGAGCGCAAGTGCCTTCCCCATGGCCGGGCGGGCCGCGATGACGATCATTTGGCCGGGGTGGAGACCGTTGGTGAGGGCGTCCAGGTCGGTGAAGCCGGTGGGGACGCCGGACATCTGGCCGTTGCGGGAGCCGATCGCCTCGATCTCGTCGAGGGCGCCCTCCATGATGTCGGCGAGGGGTGCGTAGTCCTCACTCGTGCGTTGCTCGGTGACCGCGTAGACCTCGGCCTGGGCGCCGTTGACGATCTCGTCGACGTCGCCGTCCGCGGCGTATCCCATCTGGACGATGCGCGTGCCGGCCTCGACCAGGCGGCGAAGGACGGCCTGTTCGCGGACGATGCGGGCGTAGTACTCGGCGTTGGCGGCGGTGGGGACCGAGGAGATCAAGGTGTGGAGGTACGGGGCTCCGCCGACGCGTCCGATCTCGCCGCGTTTGGTGAGCTCGGCGGCGACGGTGACGGCGTCGGCCGGTTCGCCGCGGGCGTAGAGGTCGAGGATGGCGTTGTAGACCATCTCGTGCGCCGGGCGGTAGAAGTCGCCGGGCTTGAGGTTCTCGACGACGTCGGCGATGGCGTCCTTGGACAGCATCATGCCGCCGAGGACGGACTGCTCGGCGGCGATGTCCTGGGGCGGGGTTCGCTCGAAACCCTCCCGGGCAGGCGGAGCGTCCTCGTACTCCGAGACACTCATGCCCCGCATCCTTCCTCGGTGTCACGGACTGGGTGGGCGCACGATCCTGCGGGCGGCGCCGGTGGTGCTGCTCCTTCCTACGGCAACGAGCCGACAAATGAGCCGCACCACGCGTTGTGCAGACCTCACCGTACGGGTGGACCCCGGCTTGGCCAACGTCGTCATCCACAGGGGGTGTGGATAACTGGGGACAAGCCTGTGGACCAGTACCGCCGCGGCTGTGCACAACCTGTGTGCAGCCTGGGGAAGGCATGTTGTCCACAACTGAGGAAAGTAGCTCTGACCTGCGCGTTCGCTGTCCTTCGCGGGTGGATGTGAAAAACTTTCGGTCCGATCGACCGCCAATCGCCCCGCGTGTGTGGACAACCACCCCGCGCAGCCACAGGTAATGACCAGATTGGCCTTGTGATCATTACCTGTGGATGAGTACCGTGGACGGGTGCCTGAAGCCGTGGACGCCGACCCGAAGGCGGGCGACCGCCGGGGCGGCCCCGCCCGGCAGCCCGTGCACGACCCTGCCCGCAAACGCGCCCAGGACCGGGAAATCCTGCGTCTCGCGGTCCCGGCGTTCTTCGCGCTGGTCGCGGAGCCGCTGTTCATCCTCGCCGACGCCGCGATCATCGGGCATCTGGGAACGCCGCAGCTCGCGGGCCTCGGCGTCGCCGGCGCGGTGCTCGGCACGCTGGTCAACCTGTGCGTGTTCCTCGCGTACGCGACCACGGCCGGCGTCGCGCGGCTGCTCGGCGCCGGGGACCGCCGCGGCGCGATCCGGCAGGGCATCGACGGCGTCTGGCTCGCCGCGATCATCGGCACCGTGCTGCTGGTCATCGGTGCCGGCGCCGCTCCGGCGATCGTGGCCGCGTTCGACGCGTCGTCCACAGCGGCGCCGCACGCCACCACGTACCTGCGCATCAGCAGCCTCGGCATACCGGCGATGCTGATCGTCCTCGCCGCCACCGGCGTACTGCGCGGGCTCCAGGACACCCGCACGCCGCTCGTGGTCGCGGTCGCCGGCTTCGGCGCGAACCTCGTCCTCAACCTCGCCCTTGTCTACGGCGCCGACCTCGGGATCGCCGGATCCGCGTGGGGCACCGTGATCGCGCAGTGGTCGATGGCCGCCGCCTACCTGGTCGTCGTGGTGCGCGGGGCGCGCGCGAACGACGCGCGGCTGACGCCGGACCTCGCCGGGCTGCGCGCGTCCGCCGCGGCCGGTGCGCCGTTGTTCGTGCGGACGGTGAGCCTGCGCGCGATCCTGCTGATCGGCGCGGTGGCCGCGACGCGGATGGGCGACACCGAGATCGCCACACACCAGGTCGCCTGGCAGCTCTGGACGTTCCTGGCCTTCGCCCTCGACGCGCTGGCGATCGCGGCGCAGGCCATCGTGGGCCGCGCACTCGGCGCCGGGGACGTGGCCGGAGCACGGTGGGCGACGCGGCGCATGCTGGCCTGGAGCGTGTGGACCGGCTTGGCGTTCGGTGCGGTGGTCCTGGCCGCCCGCCCGCTGTACATCCCGTGGTTCACCGGCGACCCGGAGGTACGCGACCTCCTCGCCGCCGTACTCCTCGCCGCCGCGGCCCTCCAGCCCGTCGCCGGACCGGTGTTCGTGCTGGACGGTGTACTGATCGGGGCCGGCGACGGACGGTTCCTGGCTCTGACGATGCCCGGGGTGCTTGCGGTCTTCGCGGGCGTGGTGGCCGGCGTTCTCACGCTCGGCGGCGGACTCGTGGCGCTGTGGTGGTGTGCGATCGGCGCGTTCATGGCCTCCCGGCTGGTGGTGCTCGGCCTGCGGGCGCGCGGCGACGCGTGGCTGGTCACCGGGGCATCCGTGAAGGGGCGCCGGTGAAGAAGCATCGGTGAAAAGGCAGTCGGGCGGAAGGACCGTACTCACGGCCCTTCCGCCCGGCTGTCTTATCGCTCAGCGCACGGCACCCACCGGCTCGCGCCGCTGTGCGGCCTCCGCCGCCCGCTCCACGCCGACCTCGGGCGCGGTCGACCGGAACCCGCGCAGCCGCAGCGAGTTGAGGACGACGAAGACCGACGAGAACGCCATCGCGGCTCCCGCGATCACCGGGTTGAGCAGGCCGGCGACCGCGAGCGGGATCGCCGCGACGTTGTAGGCGAACGCCCAGAACAGGTTCGCCTTGATGGTCCGCAGCGTGACCCGCGACAGCCGGATCGCGTCGACCGCCGCGCCCAGGTCCCCGCGGACGAGCGTCAGGTCTGCCGCCTCGATCGCCGCGTCCGTCCCCGTGCCCATGGCGAGCCCAAGGTCGGCGGTGGCCAGGGCGGCGGCGTCGTTGACCCCGTCGCCGACCATCGCGACGACCTTGCCCTGCTCCTGGAGCGTGCGGACCGCGTCGACCTTGCCGCTCGGCAGGACTCCCGCGATCACCTCGTCGATGCCGACCTCGGCCGCGACCGACCGTGCGGCCCGCTCGTTGTCGCCGGTCAGCAGCACCGGGGTGAGGCCGAGCGCGCGCAGTCCGGCCACCGCCGCGGCCGACGTCGGCTTGACGGTGTCGGACGTGACCAGAACGCCCCGCACGACTCCGTCCCACGCCACCACGACGGCCGTACGCCCCGCGCTCTCCGCGGCGTCCAAGGCGGCGGCCGACTCCTCGGGCAGCGACAGGCCCCAGTCCGCGAGCAGTGCGGGACGGCCGGCGACGACCGCGTGGCCCTCCACGACGCCCTCGACACCGAGTCCCTCACGGTTGGTGAAGCCCTCGACTGCCGGCAGCGTGCCGAACCTGCCGGCCGCCGCCTCCGCGATGGCCTTGGCGATGGGGTGTTCACTCGCGTGCTCGACCGCGCCGGCCACACGCAGGAGTTCGTCGGCGTCGCCGCCGTCGACGGGAACGACGCTCACGAGCGCCATGCGCCCGGTGGTGACCGTACCGGTCTTGTCCAGCAGGACGGTGTCGACGCGGCGGGTGTTCTCCAAGACCTCGGGCCCCTTGATCAGCACCCCGAGTTGTGCGCCGCGTCCGGTCCCGACCAGCAGCGCGACCGGGGTCGCGAGGCCGAGGGCGCACGGGCAGGCGATGACGAGCACGGCGACCGCCGCCGTGAAGGCCTCGGCGGCCCCGGCTCCGTTGCCGAGCCAGAAGCCGAGCGTGGCGACGGCAAGCGCGATGACGATGGGGACGAATACGCCCGACACGCGGTCGGCGAGCCGCTGCACGGCCGCCTTGCCGGTCTGCGCCTCGGTGACGAGTTGCGCCATGCGGGCGAGCTGGGTGTCCGCTCCGACCCTGGTGGCGCGGACGACGAGCCTGCCACCCGCGTTGACGGTCGCGCCGGTGACGGTGTCGCCGGGCCGGACCTCGACGGGCACCGATTCGCCGGTCAGCATGGAGGCGTCGACCGCCGACGCGCCGTCGAGCACGACGCCGTCGGTCGCGATCTTCTCGCCGGGGCGCACCACGAACCGGTCGCCGACCGCGAGGCGGTCCACGGGTACGCGCTCTTCGCGGCCGTCATCGCGCAGCACCGACGCGTCGCGTGCCCCGAGTTCGAGCAGGGCCTTGAGCGCGGCCCCGGCCTTGCGCTTTGACCGCGCCTCGAAGTAGCGGCCGGCGAGCAGGAACGCGATGACCCCGGAGGCCGCTTCCAGATAGAACTCCGTGTGTCCGCCCGAAGCCGTGATGTCGAACGGCATTGTCACGCCCGGTTCGCCCGCGCCGCCCCAGAACAGCGCGTACACCGACCACACGAACGCCGCGAGTGTGCCGAGGGAGATGAGCGTGTCCATCGTCGTGGTGGCGTGCCGCAGGTTCTTGACGGCGGCCTTGTGGAACGGGAAGCCGCCCCACACGACGACGGGAGCCGCGAGCGCGAAGACCAGCCACTGCCAGAACCGGAATTGCAGCGGCGGGATCATCGACAGCGCGATGACCGGGACGGTGAGCAGCGAGCTGTAGACGAGGCGGTCGCGCAGTGACCGCAGCTCCGGATCCTCCTCACCCTCGGACGCGGCCGCTTCGGCGGCCGGATCGGGCCCGGGGCGCACCGGGGCGGCCGTGTAGCCGGCTGCCTCGACCGCGCGGACGAGGTCGGCGGGGTCGAGATCGGCCGGGTAGGTGACCGTTGCGGTCTCCAGCGCGAAATTGACCGACGCCTGCACGCCGTCGAGTTTGTTGAGCTTGCGCTCGATCCGGTTCGCGCAGGAGGAGCAGGTCATCCCGCCGAGAGTGAGGTCGATGCGCGCGTCCGGCGCGGGTGCCGTCTGCTGCGGGGTGTTCACTGGTCCTCCTGGTGTCCGCTCGACATCATGCTCCGCTGTCCCGGTCATATATCCCTACCGGGTAGGGGTACCCGAAGCGCAAAGGCCGGGCACCCACGATACCGCGGCCCCGGTCAGCGGGCGAGCGCGCAGCCCGCCGCGGTGACGGCGGCCTCGACGGCCGCCGCGTCCACATCGCCCTCGGCCGAGACGGTCAGCCGCCCGGTGGCCAGCTCGACCTTCACTTCGCGCACGCCGACGATCTCGGAGACCTCCTCCTCGACGGACGAGACGCAGTGGCCGCAGGTCATGCCGGTGACGGTGAAGGTCGCGGTGCTCATGGCGGTGTCCTTTCGCAGACGATTCACACGTGGTCCGCACGTGTCCGGAAGCCGACGGTACGCCGGACTCCCTCCATACCTCGAAACTATACCCCCTAGGGGTATCTGGCAAGTCCGAGTGTGCCGTACCTCCGTGAGAACGAGCGGGAGACGCCCGGGAACACGGCCGGGGCACAGGACACCCGCTCGCGCCCGGGCCACCCGCCCCCGCGCAGGCCGAAGGCCCGCCGCTCCTGTAGGAGCCACGGGCCTTCGGGGGGTGCGGTCAGGTCAGGCCGAAACGACGTCCACGTCGAGAGCGGCGGAGACCTCCGGGTGGAGGCGGACCGTGACCCGGTGCGTACCGAGGGTCTTGATCGGTGCACCGAGCTCGACACGGCGCTTGTCCAGCTCCGGACCACCGGCGTCCTTGATCGCCGAGGCGACGTCGGCGACGGTGACGGAACCGAACAGGCGCCCGCTTTCGCCGGCACGGGTGGCGAGCCTCACCTTGAGACCGGTGAGCTGCGCCTTGACCTCGTTCGCCTGGTCCAGGTTCTTGATCTCGCGGACCTTGCGGGCACGGCGGATGGAGGCGACCTCCTTCTCGCCGCCCCGGGTCCAGCGGATCGCGAACCCGCGCGGGATGAGGTAGTTGCGGCCGTAGCCGTCCTTGACCTCGATGATGTCGCCGGGCTCGCCGAGACCGGTGACTTCGTGCGTGAGGATGAGCTTCATGACTGGTCCGCCCTTCCTCAGCGCGCGGTGCTGGTGTAGGGCAGCAGCGCCATCTCACGACTGTTCTTGACGGCCGTGGCGACGTCACGCTGGTGCTGCGTGCAGTTGCCGGTCACGCGACGGGCACGGATCTTGCCGCGGTCGGAAATGAACTTCCGCAGCAGGTTCGTGTCCTTGTAGTCGACGTAGGAGATCTTCTCCTTGCAGAACACGCAAACCTTCTTCTTCGGCTTGCGCGCAGGCGGTTTCGCCATGGTGCCTCGCTCCAAAAAATCAAGAAGTCATGTGCTCCGGGCGCCGGGACCCAAGGGCCCTCGGGCGTCCTAGAACGGGGGTTCGTCCGTGTAGCCGCCGGGCGGGGGACCGCCCCAGCCGCCCCCACCGCCGTTGCCGCCCGCAGGCGTCGCCCACGGGTCGGACTGCGGTCCCGAGTTGCCCTGCGGCGGGCCGCCGTAGCCGCCCTGGCCGCCCTGCGGGCCGCCGTAACCTCCACGGCTGCCACCGCCGCCGCCCCGGCCTGCCTTCGTGACCTTGGCGGTCGCGAACCTGAGCGACGGGCCGATCTCGTCGACCTCCAGCTCGTAGACGGTCCGCTTCTCGCCTTCCTTGGTCTCGTACGACCGCTGCTTGAGCCGGCCCTGCACGATGACCTGCATGCCCTTCTGCAAGGACTCGGCCACGTTCTCGGCGACCTGCCGCCAGACCGACGCCCGGAGGAACAGCGCTTCGCCGTCCTTCCACTCGTTGGTCTGCCGGTCGAACACCCGCGGCGTCGAGGCCACGGTGAACTTCGCGACGGCCACGCCGCTGGGGGTGAACTGCAACTCAGGGTCGGCGGTCAGATTCCCGACCACGGTGATGACGGTGTCGCCTGCCATTCCTTACCTTCCCCTGCGCTTCGGTGACGGTGTCTCTCGGTATCCGCAGCATCGGCTGCATCCGTTGGATCCACGGGGATCCGCAGGAACGGCTACCGCTGGTCGGGACGCAGCACCTTGGTCCGCATGACCGACTCGTTGAGGTTCATCTGCCGGTCGAGTTCCTTGATGACCGCGGGCTCCGCGGCCAGGTCCACGACGGCGTAGATGCCTTCGGACTTCTTCTTGATCTCGTACGAGAGGCGCCGACGGCCCCACGTGTCGACCTTCTCGACCTTGCCGCCGCCGTTGCGGACGACGTTCAGGAACTGTTCGAGCAGCGGCGAGACCGCGCGCTCTTCGAGATCCGGGTCGAGGATGACCATGAGCTCGTAGTTACGCATGAAAAAACCCACCTCCTATGGACTTTGCGGCCACGGAATCTCCGTGACAGGAGGGCTTCGCGTAAATCCGCGGCGACACGGCCCGCCCGAGAATCGGGGCTTGCGGCCATGGCACTGCGGACGGTACAGCCTACCCGGCCGCTCCCTCACTGTTGAAATCCGCCGGAGGGCCGTTGCACCCTGTGGTAGGGAGGACGCGGACAAATCGCCCGCGCCCCCGCAAGCCGCACCCAAGCGGCAGGAAGCCACCCACCGGAGGTGCGAGATGGCTCAGACGATGCGCCGCGGCCCCTTGGCCGCACTCAACCTTGCCTCGATCAACCGCGTCCAGGACGAGCGCGCGCACACCAAGGAGAACGTCATCGCGGCGGCCACCGCGGCCTTCGCGATCGTGGCGATCGTGTGCGCGTTCTTCCCGTCGATGCACATCCTCGGCGCCTGGAGCGGCCTGGCCGGCGTCCTCGCCGGACTCGGCGGCCAGATGATCTCTTCGACCACGCTGGAGCGGTTCGCTCTCGTGATCTCGCTGGGTGCCGCGGCGGTCGGGCTGTTCATCAACATGGCCAACGGCGGCCTGTACTGACCCGGGCCCCGGCCTCGCGTCCCACGCGGGAAACCGGATCCGGCCAGGCAGCGCCCGGCGTTCCCTCTCGGTACACGGGTGATTACTGACTGTTTGTCCGGATCCGGTCCGCCCTGCCCCCGGAATCGTCCCGGCCGAGTAACCTCTTGTCGGCCGAACCGATCCGAGGAGCCTGTCGATGACCCTGCGCCTGAGGTCGCTCACCCGGGATGAACACCTCACCTTCATCAAGGGCAAGCCCTCCGTCAGCTTTCTCCAGTGCCCGTCATGGGGCGAGGTGAAGAGCGAGTGGCGGAGCGAGAGCATCGGGTGGATCGACCAGACCGGCGCCGTCGTCGGGGCAGCCGAGGTGCTGTACCGGCAGCTCCCCAAGATCAAGCGGTACCTCGCGTACATGCCCGAAGGCCCGGTCATCGACTGGTACGACGGCGACCTGCACCGCTGGCTCGACCCGATGCTCGCGCACCTGAAGAGCCAAGGCGCCTTCTCGGTCAAGATGGGCCCGCCGGTCGTGGTCAACCGCTGGGAGGCCGACACCGTCAAGAAGGCGATCGCCGCCAAGTCGGCGACCCGTCTCCGCGACCTCACCCCCGACTGGACCGACGAGCGCGCCGCCGCCGTCGGCCGCCAACTGCGCAGCCTGGGCTGGCTTCAGGACCAGAGCGCGGGTGCCGGCTTCGGCGACGTGCAGCCCCGCTACGTCTTCCAGGTGCCGCTGATGCGCCGATCGCTCGACGACGTCCACTCCGGCTTCAACCAGCTCTGGCGCCGCAACATCAAGAAGGCCGCCAAGGCCGGCGTTGAGGTCGTGCAGGGCGGACGCGACGACCTCAAGGTGTTCCACGAGGTCTACAAGGTCACGGCGGTACGCGACCACTTCACACCGCGTCCGCTCCCGTACTTCGAGCGCATGTGGGACGTCCTCAACGCCGAGGACCCCGAGCGCATGCGCCTCTACCTGGCCAAGCACGAGGGCGAGGTGCTCGCCTCCACGACGATGGTGACCGTCGGCGACCACGTCTGGTACTCGTACGGAGCGTCCGCCAACCACAAGCGCGAAGTGCGCCCGTCCAACGCGATCCAGTGGCGCATGCTGCGGGACGCGTACGCTCTTGGTGCCTCTGTGTACGACTTGCGCGGCATCAGCGACACCCTCGACGAGAACGACCACCTCTTCGGCCTGATCCAGTTCAAGCTGGGCACCGGCGGGCAGGCGGTCGAGTACCTCGGCGAATGGGACTTCCCGCTCAACAAGGTGCTGCACAAAGCACTCGACATGTACATGTCGCGTCGCTGACAGACTGGCACCCGTCAGGCACCGCACGAGCAAGGGAAGGTCCTCAACCACGATGTCGCTTTCGCTGTACGTCGATTCCGCGCGCTGGCGCAAGCACATCGACCAGATGCGCGACGCCTTCCCGAGCATCGTCCCGGTGATGAAGGGCAACGGCTACGGCTTCGACAACGTCCGCCTCGCCGACGAGGCGTCGCGGATGGGCGTCGACATGATCGCCGTCGGCACGACTTACGAAGCGGCCCGGCTGAAGGACCACTTCGACGGCCGCGTCATGGTGCTCACGCCGTATCTGCGCGGCGAGGAGGCGATCCCGCTGCCCGACCGGGTGATCCGCACGGTCTCCTCGGTACAGGCCACACGGGACCTCGTCGGCAGCCGCATCGTCATCAGCTGCATGACCGGCATGAAGCGCGACGGCGTCACCGAGGACGACCTCGTCGCGCTGCGCTCCTCCCTCGACGGCGTCCGCCTGGAGGGCTTTTCGCTGCACCTTCCGCTCGACCGGCCGGACGGCTCCGACCCGGCCGCCGAGGTCGCCGCGTGGGTGGACCGCCTGGCCGCCGCCCGGCTGCCGCTGCACACGATGTTCGTCAGCCACGTACCGCCCGCCGGCTTCGCGGCGCTGCAACAGCGTTATCCGGACACGGTGTTCCGCCCCCGGATCGGCACCGACCTGTGGCTCGGCGAGCACGGCGCGCTGGTCGCCCGGGGCACCGTCCTCGACGTCGTGCCGGTCGCGCGCGGCGAGCGCTACGGCTACCGGCAGCGCAAGGCCCCCTCCGACGGGCACCTGCTCGTGGTCAGCGGCGGCACCGCGCACGGCGTGGGCCTGGAGGCGCCGAAGACGGTACGCGGCGTCATGCCCCGTGCCAAGGGCGTCGCCCGCGCGGGCCTCGCGACCGTGAACCGCACCCTTTCGCCGTTCTCGTGGGCCGGCAAGCAGCGCTGGTTCGCCGAGCCGCCGCACATGCAGGTCAGCCTGCTGTTCCTGGCGAACGACGTCGCACCGCCGAAGCCGGGCGACGAGCTGGACGCGGAACTGCGGCACACCACAACGCACTTCGACCGCGTGGTGCTGCGCTGACGAAGCCCCGCGGCCCGCGCACACACGAACGTGCGCGGCCCGACGAGCTGCGACAGTGCGCTACTTGACGCCTTCGATCCCCCTGGCCGCCAACTCGTCCCGCACCTGCTCCAGGTATTCGGGAGTCGTGTTCTTGGCGTCGCCGTCGAGGTGCCTGAGGTCGTTGACGGTCGTGTTCTTCGTGATGGTCGCGCAGATCACCGCCTTGTCACCGTCCTTCCAGTAGAAGGTGACGACACTGCCCTTGGACAGCATGTCGTCGGTTTCGCAGCGGGAGGTGCTGGACGTGTCGTCGAACTTCCCGACGACACGGAACACCGCGCCGGGCTTGTCGCAATCGATGATCTTCGACTTCTCGTCACTGGTGAGGCAGTCGCCGACCTCGGCGTTGGACGCGTCGTCCTTGCCGACGAAGTAGCCGATGATCACCAGGACCACAAAAAGCCCGACGATGCCGCCCACGATCCACGGCCACTTCTTCCGTCGCCGCGGCTGCATGTAGCCCATCTGCCCGGGGTACGGCGGCTGCCCCGTCGGCGGCTGCGCACCCCATCCCGGCTGGCCGGGCGGCGGCCCCGGATACGGCGGTTGGCCCCCGTACGGCTGCTGCGGCGGACCGCCGTAAGGCGGTTGCTGACCGTACGGGTTCTGGTCGCCGGGGCCTTGTGGTCCCGGCGGCCCGAAGGGGTTGGACATAAGGTGCGCTCCGAATGTGTGCGGTGGGCCCGACGACCAGTCAGACTAGGCCGAACGGATTACCCCCGTACATCACCCCGCCCATCGCCCGGCACCGAACAACAAGGCGAAGACCACCGCGAAAGGTGCGATCAGCGCCAAGTACCCGGTGAAAAAGGCCTTATGACGCAGCGTCATTTGCGCCAGCACGATCCACAGCGGCCACCACAACAGCGTCGCGCGCGGCACCGAGAAGTACGCGCTGGAGATCCCGAGCGACGCCACGGTCAGCCCGATGTAGGTGGCCTCCGCCCAGCGCCGCTTGCGCAGCAGATACGCCGTCAGCACGACCCCGACCGCTATGGCCAGCATCTCCCAGCGGTACATCCAGGTGAAGCCCAGGATCACGCCCGGCCCGGTGTCGAACGCCCGCTCCCACGTGGTGGTCAGCGCGTCGACCGGGCCGACCAGGTGGCGGTCCCAGCCGGTGGCCTGCGCGGCGTTCCACGCCGTCCAGTCGCCGGTCCGCCGGTACAGGAAGCCCATGTAGACGAGCACCGGCAGGCCGCCGACCACCAGCCACGGCGCGTCCTTCCAGCGCCGACGGCCGTCCTTCGCGGTCAGGAACTCCACGACCAGCGCGCACAACAGGAACGCGCCGCTGATCCGCACGAAGAACGCGCCCGCGGTGAGCAGCGCCGCCCAGTGCCACACGCCGCGCTTCGCGCACAGCCACGCGCCGAGGGCCAGCATGAGGAAAAGCGCCTCGGTGTAGCCGGCCGCGAGGAAGACCGCCGACGGCGACAACAGCAGGAGCAGCACCGCGCGTTCGCCGACGCCGGACGGGTTGTCCAGGCCCGCGATGCGCGACAGCAGCACCATCGCGACGCCGCCGCACACGAACGAGATCAGCAGCCCGGCGACCACCCAGTTCCCGACGACCAGGTGCACGGCCTTCAGGAGGTAGGGGAAGCCGGGGAAGAACGCCTCCAGCGGAACCGGCGGACCGGTCTTCGGGTTTCCGTCGTAGCCGTACTCCGCGATCGTGCGGAAGTGCCGGAAGTCCCAGCGGTCCCACGTGTCGAGGAAGCCGGTCGGCTCGGTCGCGCCCTCCGCCGCGAAGATCCAGCCGGCCGACCCGACCAGCAGGAACATCGCGGGCCGGGTGACCAGCCACATGATCAGCGCGGCACGGTCGTCGGGCGACGGCATCCGCAGCAGGCGTACGAGCGGCGCGGCCCGGCCGGTCTCGGGCGAACCGCCGGCCGATGTGGTGGGTTCGGTGTCCGTACGTGTCACTGGCGCGCGATCGCTTCCGTCTCACCTGTTTCGGTGCCGCCGCCGTGCCGCCGCGCCTCGGGCACCTCCGGCCGCCCCGGCCTGTCCGTGGCAGCGTCCGGCTGCGGCCCGCCGAGGATCGTCTCGCCGGCGTACGGCCCGTCGGGGTCGCCGTAGAGGTTGTAGTGGTTGACGCGTTGCCCCGGCACGAAGTTGAGCTTGTCGGGGGCGTGGTCGAGCACCCCGCCCGCCGGATCGTCGCTGCCGTCCCGGCGCACCGGGTCGTGTTCGGGCCGCAGGATGTCGCGGACCACGAGCGCCGCGATGTACAGCAGGCCGAGCAGGTGGATGACGATCGCGACCTGGTAGGCGTTCTGCGACAGGCCCTTGGTGCCCTCGCCCGCGTACGACTCGATGTAGAGCCACACGCCCAGGAAGTAGATGACCTCGCACGCCTGCCAGATCAGCACGTCGCGCCACCGCGGCCGGGCGAGCACCACCAGCGGCAGTAGCCACAGCACGTACTGCGGCGAGTAGACCTTGTTGGTGAACAGGAACGCCGCGACGATCAGGAACGCGAGCTGCGCGAACCGGGGCCGACGCGGCGCGCCCAGGGCGAGCCCCGCGATGCCCGCTGCCATCAGGAGCAGAAGCCCGGTCACCCACGAGTTGAGGGTGTCGATGTCCATCGGCTCGAAGCGCTGCCCGAGGATCAGCCACAGCGAGCCGAAATCGGCACCGCGTTCCTGGCTGAAGGTGTAGAAGAGCTTCCAGCCGTCCCACGCGAAGATCATGATCGGCAGGTTGACCGCAAGCCATGCCGCGATCGCCGCGCCCGTGGCCTTGGCGAACTCCGTGAGCCGCCCGGCGCGCAGGCACAGCAGGAACAACGGGCCGAGCAGCAGCACCGGATAAAGCTTCGCGGCCGTCGCCAGTCCGAGGAGCAAGCCTGCGGCGAGCACATTGCGCCGCGCCCACGCCATCATCGCGACCGCGGTCAAGGCCACCGCGACCATGTCCCAGTTGATGATGCCGTTGAGGGCGAGGACCGGGGCCGCCGCGACCATCGCGGCGTCCCAGGGCCTTCGCCCCGACGTACGGGCCACCGCGACGACCACGACGACCGCACAGGCCATCATGATCAGGGCGTTGGCCATGACGAACCACTTTTTCTCGTCGTCCAGGTCCGTGCCGAGGGCGCGTGCGACCGACCCCGCGACATACATGACGCCGCCGGTGATCACGGGGTACTCCAGGTACTCCATGCTGTCGTCGCCGGTCTTGTCGAAATACGGCACCGCGTTGCTGTCGAAGCCACGCCCCTGGTACAGGTGCGGCATGTCGCTGTAGCAGGCCTTCGAGTACTGCGAGCCGACGCCGAACCACGCCCCGTCGTAGCACGGCTTCTTCTGCACGAGCCCGAGCGCGAACGTCACGACGGCCAGCAGGATCAGCACCCGCGTGAGGTTCCACCAGTTGCCGTTGTTCCCGAATCTGATGCGCTTTCCGGCGGGCCCGCCGACCACCTCGCTGCCGGCGCGCACCACCGGGTCGTCGCGCGACGGCAGCACAGGTTCGGACGGATTCGGCATCATGGCGCCAATCCTCTCGCAGGGATACGGCTGTGCCCCCACCGCGCATCGGCGGCAGGGGCACAGCGATCGTACGGGGCGACGCAATCTGGTGACGCTAGTTGCCGGGCCGGCCCTTGTCTGTCGCCGTCGCCGTGGCCGTACCCGTTGCGGTGGCCGTCGTGGTGGGCCAGGGCCACCCACCGGGACCGTTCCCACCACCGCCGCCCGGCGGCGACGACGTGGCCGTGGCCGTGGGGGTCTCCGACGTCGGGGTCGGCGGAGGAGGCGGGGCCGACGAGGACGACGGCGGTGCCGAGCTGGGCGGCGCCGACGACGACGGGGGAGCGGAGGAGCTCGGCGGGGCCGACGAGGACGGGGGAGCCGTCGGGGTCGGCGTCTGCTTGGGCGCCGGGTTCTCGGGCTTGGTGAAGTTCTCGGCGGGGAGCTTGCTGGTCGCGCCCTTCATGTACGCGGTCCAGATTTTGGTCGGCGGGCCGCCACCGTGCACCGCGTCTTCCGAGTCGTCCCCGAGAAGGCCCTTCAGGGAGTACCTGTGGTTGCGGTCGTCCTGGCCGAACAGCGCGACCGAGGTCGACAGGTTCGGCGTGTAGCCGACGAACCACGCGGACAGGTTGCTGTCCGTCGTGCCCGTTTTGCCGGCCGCCGGACGCCCGAGCGCCTTGGCCTCCTTGCCGGTGCCGTTCTGGATGACGCCGACCAGCACGTCGTTGATCGTGTCGGCGACTTCCTCGTCGAAGACCTGCTTGGGCTGCGGCTTGGGGAAGTCGACCTTCTTGTCGTTCTTGCGGATCTCCTTGATGACGTACGGATCGACGTGCTTGCCGCGCGCCGCGAACGTCGCGTACGCCGACGCCATGTCCAGCGCGGTCGGCTGGCTCACACCGAGGGCCATGGACGGCCCGGCGGCCAGCTCGGGAGTGTCCTCGGGAAGCCCCGCGTCGATGGCGGCCTGCCGCACGGCCTCCCACCCGACGTCGGCCGAGAGCTGGGTGAAGACGGTGTTCGCCGACTTCTCCATGGCATATCTGATGCTGATCTGCCCGTAGTCCTGGTCGCCTTCGTTGGGCACGATGTACGGCTTCTTCGTCTGCGTGTCCATGGCCTGCTTGCCGTCCGGCAGCTTCACCGGCAGACCCGAGTCACCGTTGTAGAGGTCCTCGACAGTGATCGGCTTGCCGTCGTATTTGCCCTCGCGCAGCGCCGCCGCGACGACGAACGGCTTGAAGGTCGAGCCGACCTGGATGTCGTCACGCGTCGCGTCGTTGTACTCCTGCTTGACGAAGTCCGGGCCGCCGTACAGCGCGACCACCGCCCCGTCGCCGGGCACCACCGAGGCGACACCCACGCGGACGTTGCGGTCCGCCTCGCGCTTGTCCGGCTTGAGCTGGTCGTACAGCTGCGTCTTGACCGCCGCGACCGCCGCGTCCTGCTTGTCCTTGTCGATCGTCGTGATGATCTTGTAGCCGCCGAGTGCCAGCTCCTCCTCGCTGATGATGTTGTGCTGCTTGACGTAGTCGTCGGCGAGCTTCATGAGGTAGCCGGCCTGGCCCGCCTTGCTGCTCGACGGCTGCGGCTTGATGGGCATGGGGAACTGTGCGGAGTCGGCGGTGGCCTGGTCGAGCCACTTCTGCTCGACCATGCCGTTGAGGATCCACTTCCACCGGCCCTTCACGCGCTCCAGCCGGGTCTCGCTGACCTCGCCGTCGACGAACACGTCGTTGAGGCTGGGGGCGTTGAGCAGCGTCGCGATGTACGCCCCCTCGCCGACCGTCAGGTCCTTGGCGTCCTTGTTGTAGTACGCCTGAGCGGCGGCCTGAATGCCGTACGCATTGCGGCCGTAGAACGAGGTGTTGAGGTAGCCGGCCAGGATCTCGTCCTTGGTCATCTGCCGGTCGACCTTGATCGCGATGAACATCTCCTTGAACTTGCGTTCGAAGGTCTGTTCCTGCGAGAGGAAGGCGTTCTTCACGTACTGCTGGGTGATGGTCGAACCACCCTGCTTCTCACCGCCCGTCGCCATCGCGAGCGCGGCGCGGCTCAGGCCGGTGACCGAGACGCCGGAGTCCGAGTAGAACGTGCGGTTCTCCGCCGCGAGCACGGCCCGCTGCACGTCCTTCGGCACCTGGTCGAGCGTGACGTTCTGCCGGTTGTACTTGCCGGTCTGGCCTATCTCGGTGACGCCGTCCGAGTAGTAGTAGACGTTCGACTGGATCTGCGTCGCGGCGTTGACGTCGGGCACCTCGACGAGCGCGTACGCCAGGCCGGCGACCCCGAGCAGCGAGGCGATGAAGAACAGGCACATCGCGAGGATCTGCTTGAAGGACGGCAGCCAGCGCCGGATCCCCTTCTTGCCGTACCTCGGGTAGTCGATGAAGCGGCGCTTTTTCTTGCCGTTGCGCCCGGTTCGGCTGCCGCGGCCGTTCGGCGAACTCCCGGCGCCCTCGCCGTCACGCCCGGGCCCCGAAGGCCCGTTGCCGCCGCGCCCGCGCCCGCGTCCGCCTCCCGAACCTCGGCCTCCGCGCCCGCCGGACCTCGCGGCCTGCCGGGCCTCGGTGCGCGACAGAGGCCGCTCGGCCGGCTCCGGCGTTCCTCCGGACGGCGAGGCGGCGGCCGTCGGCCGCGCTCGGCCCGGGTCCGGGCCCCCTCCCGTCGAAGCTCTGGTGGGTCCCGAGGGAGGCGTGCTCCCCCGGGCATGCGAGGAGCCACTTCCCTCCGGGCGCGGCTGTGACGACCTGCGACGGTGCTCACTCATGAATTCGCTGCTCCTCGGCCGCACGACGGGGGCCGGCCGTACGGGTCGTGGCTGTCCGTTCCCCAGGACGCCCCGGAAACGTGAACGGTTGCGCGTGCTGCCGGATGACCGGTCCAAGCGGCATCCGGGGCGACAGGAGAGTCGGCGTTCTCGCGCGGGAGCGCTCGGAGGTACCACACGGCCGACCAGACTACGCGCGGACGCAACGCCAAAAACACGGACGGCCACGGGCATACCCGCCCGAGTGAACACTCTGAGAGATGCCTGAGAACTTCCGTCCGAGGGTTGTCAAGGTCGGCTTCGGAACCGCTGTGACGACGGCGAAACGACGGCCAAGTGACCAGTGCGAGACCAGCACGTAACCACTCTGTGATGTCTGTCACCGCAGCCGCTCTTGTACGGATCTTGCACGGACGGAGTACGCGACCTATCGTTCCGATGTATTGTTCCGATGTATCGAGTCGATACATCGAACCGATATGACAGCTGAAACAGCCCACACACGGCCGATGCGGCCGGACCCACGAGGTTGGAGGGGAAGCGGATGAGCAGGCGCGGAGGCGTCCTCGAATTCGCCACTCTCGGCCTCCTGCACGACACCCCCATGCACGGCTACGAGCTGCGCAAGCGCCTCAACACCGTGCTCGGCCCCTTCCGCGCCATCGCGTACGGAACCCTCTACCCGTGCCTCAAGTCCCTCCTCGCGAGGGGCTGGATCACGGAAGAGGAACCGGAGCAGGTCGCCGCGGCACTGGCCGGGGGCAAGCGGGCCCGGATCGTGTACAAACTGACGGCGCAAGGCAAGGAGCACTTCCAGGAGTTGCTGTCCGAGTCCGGGTCGACGACCTGGGAGGACGAAAACTTCGGTGTGCACTTCGCCTTCTTCAGCCGCACCGACCGTCAGGTGCGCATGCGCATCCTCGAAGGCCGCCGCGGCAAGCTCGAAGAACGACTTGAGCGGATCCGCAGCTCGCTGTCGAGCACACGTGAACGACTCGACGGCTACACGCTCGAACTCCAGCGCCACGGCCTGGAGTCGGTCGAGCGTGAGGTGCGCTGGCTCAACGAACTCATCAACGCCGAGCGCGTCGCCGGGGAGACCCCGGAGACCCCGGCCGATGGGATCACCGACGCCGGGGATGCCCGGCAGACCAAGCAGGACGCGGCCTCGGACCCGTCCGCAGCAACCAGTTGAGAACCCCCCTTCGTCGGGCGGGCCTCATCGAGAACACAGGGAGCAACCGGAATGGGTTCGGTTCGCGTAGCCATCGTCGGCGTGGGCAACTGCGCCGCTTCGCTGGTGCAGGGCGTCGAGTACTACAAGGACGCCGACCCCGACAGCCGCGTACCCGGCCTCATGCACGTGCAGTTCGGCGACTACCACGTGCGTGACGTCAAGTTCGTTGCCGCGTTCGACGTGGACGCGAAGAAGGTCGGTTTCGACCTGGCCGACGCCATCGGTGCCAGCGAGAACAACACCATCAAGATCTGCGACGTGCCCCCGACCGGCGTGACCGTGCAGCGCGGCCACACCCTGGACGGTCTCGGGAAGTACTACCTCCAGACCATCGAGGAGTCCTCGGAGGCGGCGGTCGACGTCGTCAAGGCGCTCAAGGACGCCGAGGCCGACGTGCTGGTGTGCTACCTGCCCGTCGGCTCGGAGGAAGCGGCGAAGTTCTACGCCCAGTGCGCGATCGACGCGGGTGTCGCCTTCGTCAACGCGCTCCCGGTCTTCATCGCCGGCACCAAGGAGTGGGCGGACAAGTTCACGGCGGCCGGTATCCCGATCGTCGGCGACGACATCAAGTCGCAGGTCGGGGCGACCATCACGCACCGCGTGCTCGCGAAGCTCTTCGAGGACCGCGGCGTCATCCTCGAACGCACGATGCAGCTCAACGTCGGCGGCAACATGGACTTCATGAACATGTTGGAGCGCGACCGCCTGGAGTCGAAGAAGATCTCCAAGACGCAGGCCGTCACCTCGCAGGTCGACCGCGACCTCGGCGCGAAGAACGTGCACATCGGCCCGTCGGACTACGTCGCGTGGCTCGACGACCGCAAGTGGGCGTACGTCCGCCTCGAAGGTCGCGCGTTCGGCGACGTCCCGCTGAACCTTGAGTACAAGCTGGAGGTCTGGGACTCCCCGAACTCGGCCGGCGTCATCATCGACGCGGTGCGTGCCGCGAAGATCGCCAAGGACCGCGGCATCGGCGGCCCCATCCTCTCCGCGTCGAGCTACTTCATGAAGAGCCCGCCCGTCCAGTACTTCGACGACGAGGCCCGCAACGCGGTCGAGGCGTTCATCAAGGGCGAGGTCGAGCGCTGACCCCAGCGCCGATCCCGCTGCCTCACGCAGAACCGGTGGCCCGG
>NZ_JBPKBI010000015.1:25688-42797 GCF_051388935.1 Yinghuangia sp. YIM S10712 | reverse complement strand
CCCCCCCCCCTCCGCGCCCCCCCCCCACCGGCGTTCACGGGGCACATCGGACGAACGCCCCCCTGCCGCCCCGGTACGTTTGCCTGCGTGGCCCTCCTGCGTGATCTCGCCTCCCTGCTGCGGCTGCGCGACTTCCGACGGCTGTTCGCCACGCGGCTGACCTCCCAGTTGTCGGATGGGATCTTCCAGGTCGCGCTGGCCGGTCATGTGTTCTTCTCGCCGGAGAAGCAGACCTCGGCCGGCGACGTGGCGGCGGCGTTCGCGGTGCTGCTGCTGCCGTACTCGCTCGTGGGGCCCTTCACCGGAGTCCTGCTGGACCGCTGGCGGCGGCGGCAGGTGCTGGTCTGGTGCAACGTGCTGCGCGCGGCCCTGGTGTCGGTCACCGCCGCGCTGGTCCTTCTCGGCGTCCCCGACCCGGTGTTCTTCACCGCGTGTCTCCTGGTGCTGTCGGTCAACCGGTTCGTGCTGGCCGGACTGTCGGCGTCGCTGCCGCGCGTCGTGCCGGAAGAGCGGCTCGTGGTGGCGAACGCCGTGTCGCCCACCGCCGGGACCATCGCGGCCTCGGCCGGCGCTCTTGCGGCCTTCGTCGTCCACCTGTTCGTCGAGGAGGGCCCCGGCGCGACCGCGCTGGTGATCCTCATCTCCGGCGCCGGATACCTCGGGTCGGCCGCGGTCGCCGCGACGATGGCGGTCGGCCTGCTGGGCCCGGACCCGGACCGGCTGGTGGCCGGCGTGCGCGAAGCGGTGTTCGGTGTCGCCCGCGGTCTGCGCGACGGCGCCGCGCACGTATGGGAGCAGCGCGCCCCCGCCCACGCGCTGGCCGCGATCACGGTGATGCGGTTCTGCTTCGGCGTCCTGACGGTCATGACGCTGCTGCTGTCCCGGAACCGGTTCAACGACCCGGCAGACACCGACGCCGGCATGGCGACATTCGGCCTCATCGTCGGCGTGACGGCCGTGGGTTTCCTCGCCGCCGCGGTCCTCACCCCGGTCATCACGCCGCGCATCGGTGTGCCGGGCTGGATCGTGGTGTGCGCGCTGGCGGGCGCGGTCACGCAGGTGGGGCTCGGCCTGACGTTCGCCCTCGGTCCCCTGCTCGTCGCCGGCTTCCTCCTCGGCCTCGTGTCGCAGGGCGCCAAGATCGGTGTGGACACCATCGTGCAGACCACCGTCGACGACGCCTTCCGAGGCCGCGTCTTCTCGGTGTACGACGTGCTGTTCAACGTCTCGTTCGTCGGCGCCGCCGCGGCGTCGGCCGCCGCGCTGCCGGCCGACGGCCGCTCGATCGCGGTGCTGTGCGCGGTGGCGGCGGGATACGCGGCCACCGGTCTCGGCTACGCGGCGGCGGTACGCAGGCACCCGCCGCGGCCGGTCGGCCATGACGCCGAATCACCCCAACTCGGGAAATTCGGCCAATCCGGTAATCCAGTGGAATAAGGGCGCCAATTCTCCGCTCCGGCGGCTCATGTGGGCGATCTCAAAGATCGACTTACCACCAAGTAGTGCCATAAGGCGACCCGGGCATTTACGCTGCCCCAGCGATCGCTCGCTCAGTCTCGCCTTTGCCGCATGCCGCCGATTCGGAGACGAAGATGACAAACCACCCGAGCACGTCCGATCCGGACCGGACCCCCTACGTGCCCGCGTGGTCGGACTCCACACCGCCGCACGGCTCCGCCGCCGGCCCCACGCCGGCCGATCCGCCGCCACCCGCCGAGCGGAACCGACACCGCGGCGAGCCCGAGCGCAGCGTGCTGCTCAGCCCGGTGGTGCTGGGCCTGACGGCACTGCTCCTGGCTGTACTCGGAGTTGGCGCGTTTTTGTACCTCGACGGCGAGGACGAGCGCACGCTGGTTGAGGGTGTCTGCCTGAACGATCTGTCGGGAAACAAACCGAATATCGCCGAATGCGACACATCCGAGGCGAAGTACCAGATCATGGAGATCTTCACCGACACACTCGACTACGGCCAGTGCAATTCGGTGGCCGGGGCGAATATTCCGCTTCTCATCGACAACGCAGGTCGCAAGGACCTTTTGTGCGCGATGCAGATCGCGTGACATGCATCCTGCCGGAACTCACGTGCGCGCTGTCGGCACCAACCTCTAGGGTTTCCGAGGCTTGATGTCCCCCCTTTAGGCAATCCGACGGAGCCCACCCCGTGTCGAATCCTTTCGCCGGCGGACCGCAAGGTCCCGGCCAGCAACCCCAGCAGCCGTACGGCCAGGTCCCCCCACAGCAGCCGTACGGCGGCCAGCCGCAGCAGCCCAACTTCTACGCGGGCCCGCCGGTCCAGCCGCCGCAGCAGCAGCGTCGGCCGTGGCTGAAGTGGCTGCGAATCGGCGTGCCGGTCGTGGTCATCGCGATCGCCGCGATCGCGTATTTCGTCGGTAACAAGGACGACGCCACCAAGGCGGAGGTCGGCGACTGCCTGACCAGTTCAGCGGACGCCGACGACATCAAGACGGTGAGCTGCGACAAGCCGTCGGCCGCCTTCCGCGTCATCGAGAAGTTCACCGATACTTCCAGCACCTCAAAGTGCGAAACCGAGGAGCTCCTCGCCAAGGGCTCCGTAGGCGCCTTCTACTGGTCAGGTGCCGGCAAGGGTGTGCTGTGCTTCACCTTCACCAAAAACACCACCGTTGAGCAGGCATCAAAAATCGGCATAACCTCGCAGGAAGAACTCGACGAGTACCGCCAGCAGCTCGCTGCGGCAGGCGTGCCCGGTCTCCAGTAGTCCGCACTACACCGACATGACGAAAGGCCCGCCCGATGAGTCGGCGGGCCTTTCGTCATGTTTCGAACTCTCAGGTGGCCTTCAGCCCTCTGTCGGCCTCACTCCTGCTCCGCCCACCACTTCCGCAGCTCTTCCACCGCCGCCTCGTAATCCATCGGCCCGTTCTCCAGCCGCAGTTCCAGCAGGTGGCGGTAAGCCCGCCCCACCAGCGGCCCCGGCGGCACGTCGAGCACGCGCATGATCTCGTTGCCGTCCAGGTCCGGACGGATCGCGTCCAGTTCCTCCTGCTCCTGAAGCCGCGCGATGCGCTCTTCCAGCGAGTCGTACGCCCGTGCCAGCGCCGCGGCGCGGCGGCGGTTGCGTGTGGTGCAGTCCGAGCGCGTCAGCTTGTGCAGCCTGTCGAGCAGCGGTCCGGCGTCGCGCACGTAGCGGCGCACTGCCGAGTCGGTCCATTCGCCGGTGCCGTAGCCGTGAAAACGCAGGTGCAGTTCGACCAGGCGCGTCACGTCGTCGGTGACGTCCTTCGGGTACTTGAGCGCCTTCATGCGCTTCCTGGTCATGTGCGCGCCGACGACCTCGTGGTGGTGGAACGAGACCCGGCCGTCCTCCTCGAAGCGGCGCGTGCGCGGTTTGCCGATGTCGTGCAGCAGGGCCGCCAGGCGCAGCACGAGGTCGGGTTCGCCCGGTTCTTCGAGGGCCATGGCCTGTTCGAGGACGGTGAGCGTGTGCTCGTACACGTCCTTGTGCCGGTGGTGCTCGTCCAACTCCAGGCGCAGCAGCGGGAGTTCCGGAAGGATGCGGGCGGCGATGCCGGTTTCGACGAGCAGCAGGAGGCCCTTGCGCGGGTGCGGTGAGCACACGAGCTTGTTGAACTCGTCGCGCACGCGCTCGGCGGAGACGATGTCGATCCGGTCGGCCATCGCGGTCATCGCCGCGACGACGTCGGGTGCGACCTCGAAGTCGAGTTGGGCGGCGAAGCGGGCGGCGCGCATCATGCGCAGCGGGTCGTCGCCGAACGACGCCTCGGGTGTGCCGGGGGTGCGCAGGACGCGCTGGGCCAGGTCTTCGAGGCCGCCGTACGGGTCGACGAATGTGACCCCCGGCAGATCGACGGCCATGGCGTTGACCGTGAAGTCGCGGCGCACGAGGTCGTCTTCGATCGAGTCGCCGTAGCTGACCTCCGGTTTGCGCGACGTGCGGTCGTACGCCTCGGAGCGGTAGGTCGTGATCTCGATCTGGAAGTCCTGCTTGCGGCAGCCGATGGTGCCGAAGGCGATGCCGACCTCCCAGACGGCCTCGGCCCAGGGGCGCACGATCGCGAGGATCTGCTCGGGGCGGGCGTCGGTGGTGAAGTCCAGGTCGTTGCCGAGTCGGCCGAGGAGTGCGTCGCGCACCGAGCCACCCACGAGGGCCAGGCGGTGCCCGGCGGCCTCGAACCTGCGCGCGAGGTCGTCCGCGACCGGGGCGACGCGCAGCAGTTCGGTGACCGCGCGGCGCTGGACGAGGGTGAGACGGTCCGACTGTGTCGCCGGCATGGGCGAGTCCGTCGCGGCGGGGTGCGGTGTGTTCTTCGCGTGGGGCACGACGTACAAGGGTACGGGGACGCCGCGCGCGGATCGTCACCTTTATCGCACTCGGGTTCGGGAGGGGGCGATCTTGCCGCCCATGGCGGCGGCGTGGCGCACTAGGATTTCAGGATGCCCTCCGAGACCCCCCCGCCACGGCGGAGGCTCAAGGCGGTCGAGGAACGCTCGGCCGGCGGCCTCGTCGTGGACCGGGGCACGCTGCGGGCCGCACTGATCGCGCGTCGCGATCGCCGCGGCCGGCTGCTGTGGTCTCTGCCGAAAGGGCACATCGAAAACGGTGAGAGCGCGGTCGACGCGGCGCTGCGCGAGGTGGAGGAGGAGACCGGCATCGTGGGCCGTGTCCTCGCCCCGCTCGGCGTCATCGACTACTGGTTCACCGCCCCCGACCGCCGCGTCCACAAGACCGTCCATCATTACCTGATGGAGGCGGCCGGCGGGGATCTGTCCGACGACGACATCGAGGTCGAGGCGGTCGCGTGGGTTCCCTTGGGCGCGCTGTCGGCAAGGCTCGCGTACCCGGACGAGCGCAGGCTCGCGGTGCGCGTGCCGCAACTGTTGGCGGACACCGCGTGACCGGTGTACGCGGGCATGCCAGAAGCGCGGGCGGCATTGTGCTGCTGCTTCTGATGCTGGCGGCGGCCCTGGTCACCGCCGCGGTGTCGCGGCCGGCGGAGGCGGCGGACACCCCTGCCGTCGAGGTGGTGGTGCGGTCCGTCTCGACGCCGGTGCTGCGGCCGGATTCGGTCCTGAAGCTCGGCGTCGACATCGTCAACAACACCTCCCGCGACCTCGACGACGTCACGGTGCAGATGCGGGTCGGCGTGAACGAGATGACCGTGCGCACCGAGCTGTCCGAGGACGGCGCCGGAACCCGTCCGGTCACCGCGGACGAGGCGACCGTGCGGATTCCGGCGGTCCGGGCCGGCCAGCGCGAGTCGCGCGAGTTGACGGTGCCGGCGGACGAACTCGGCCTGAGCGACGGCACGGCGGGCGTCTACGCGTTCAACATCGATGCGGTGGACGGCGGTTCGCGGGTCGCGAGCTCGCGTCTGTTGGTGCCGTGGATTCCCGCGAAGGCCCCCAAGGCGGCCAAGTCCCGTATCGGCGTGCTGTGGCCGCTGATCGACCAGCCGCGCCGCGACGGGACGACGCTCGGCGACGACTCACAGACGCCGGTGTTCCTCAACGACGGGCTGGCTTCCGAACTGGCGGACGGCGGGCGGCTCGACGCCCTCGTCGACATCGGGGCGACGGTTCCCGAGGTGACGTGGGTGGTCGACCCCGATCTGCTGGACACCGCCGGCGAGATGGCCGGCGGCTACCGCGTCGCTCCGCCGCAGTCTCCCGACGCCCAGGCCGCCGAAGCGGCGGCCGACGCGGAGGCCGAGGCCGCCGAGGAGAGCGACGGCGAGAACTCCGACGGTGAGAAGTCCGACACGGAGACCGCCAACGCGGCACCGCGGACCGAGGAGGAGACCGAGCAGGGCACCGGCGGTCCGACGGCGGCCGCGTGGTTGGACCAGTTGCGCCGGGCGGTGGCGGGCGAGACCGTCGTCGCGCTGCCTTACGCCGACGCCGACCTGGCCGCGATCGCACACGCCGCCGGGCCGCTGAAGACGGAGCTGACCGCGGAGCTGGCCAAGGCCACCGCGCTCGGTCGGACGACGGTGCAGCGGGTGCTGCCGAATCAGCCGGTGCGCTCGGATGTGGCGTGGCCGGTCGTGGGCGCGGTGGACAACCCGGTGCTGGACACCGCGAAGGCGAACGGCGCCTCGCTGGTTGTCGCTTCCGGGTCGAGCCTCCAGCCGCGTGACCCGCACCTGACGTACACCTCGTCGACGCGCCTGCAACTCACCGACACGACAAGTGCTTTGGTGACCGACCACCGCATCGACACGCTGCTCGCGGGCGGCATGAACGATCCGAACCGTCGCCTGGAGATCCAACAGGCCCTCATCGCCGAGCTGTTCACCATCGCAATGGAGCAACCGCAGCTCCAGCGCTCGCTGTTGATCGCCTTGCCGCGCACGGCCGACGCCGGTCTCGCGCAGGCGGTGGCCGGTGCCCTCCAGGCCGCGGCGGGTGCCGACGGCTGGTACGAGATGGTGTCGCTGGACGCCCTGGGCCAGACCGCGGCGGGCGAGGACCGCACGATGAAGGTCTACCCGCCGGAGCTTCGGCGCACCGAGCCGTCCGAGCGCTACCTCAAGTCGGTCCCCCAACTCCAGGGGTCCGTCGAGGTGTTCGCGGGGATCCTCAGCAAGCCCGAGCGCATCACCGACCCGTACGACCCGGCGGTTCTGCGGACGCTCTCGACCTCGTGGCGCGGCGACACGAGGGACGCCGACGCGTATCGGCTGGACGTGACGCGAAGTCTCCGGGTGTTGCAGCAACTGGTCCGGATCGCTCCGAAGACCAGCGTGACGCTGTCGGGCGAGACGGGCCAGGTGCCCGTGACCATCATCAACGGCCTGCAACAGGCGATCACGATCAAGCTGGGTGTGGAGTCGCGGCAGCCGAACCGGCTGGAGCTGACGGCGGAAGAGGTGCGCACGATCCCGGCCGGGCACACGTCGGCCATCCCGATCGACGCGAAGTCGGCCGCCAACGGCAAGGTCATCGTCGACGTGCGTATTCTCACCCCGCGTGACGACCGGCCGTTCGGGCCCACGCAGACTTTCTATGTCAACACCACCAGCATTGACGGCATCACCTTGGGCATCATTGGAGTCATCGCGGGTTTGCTCGCGCTGTTCTCGCTCCGGGCCTACCTGCGCAGGCGCGGTGCCGCGGCGGCGGGGGAGGACGGGTCCGGCGAGGGCACGGAGACCGGCGGCGATGATGCTCCTGGGCCGTTCGGGAACGGTACGGGAGCGGGCGAAAACAGCGAGGGGGGAACCAAGCGGCAGGGGAGTCGGGATCGGCCGGAGGACCACCACGCACCGGCTTGACCGTATTTGCGCCTCTTGTCTATATGTCAGCGGACACTGGGCGTCGGGGCACGCCGCGGCGTGCCCCGGATGAGAAAGTGGGGACTGGAGCCGACCAAACGACCTGAAGCGGAAGACGAGGACCTGCCCGCATGAACGACCGGAGCGACGAGCGACAGCCGTACCACGGCGGCACGGACGACCCGGGCGAAGGGCACGGGTCATATGTGACGCCTTATCAGGACGAACCCCACGCCGCCGACCCCTACTTGGGGCAGCCGGGACAATACGGTCACCAGTACTCGGATCCCGCGCAGGAATACGCTCCGTACCCGCCACCCGCGCAACCCGGGCCCTTGCACGTTCCGCAGTCCTCGCAGGGCGACGGCGGCGCATGGTTCCGCGACGACGACGGCGCGGGCGGCGGCCTCGACGAGGCCTTCTCGCCCCCACCGCAACCGCCCGGGTCCGGTCCCGGCCAGGGCTACGGACAGCCGGGTTACGACAGCGGGCAGGCGTACGGCGGCGGACCGGGCCAGGGTTACGGGCAACAGCCCTACGACGCCGCCTACGGACAAGGCGGCTACAGCGGCCACGACGGACAGCAGCCGGGCTACGGCTCGTCGCAGGGCTACTCCGACGACGCCTACGGCGCCCAGGCCCAGCAATACGGCGCGCAGGTCCCTCCGCAGCATCAGGAACAACAGCCCTACCAGGACGCCTACCAGTCCCCCGACCAAGGCGGCTACGGCGGCGGCCAGGGCAACTACCAGGGCCACTATGAGCCGCCCCGGGACCAACAGGCCCCGGCGCCGGAGCCCCAGGCCCCCGCCCCGCCCTCCTCCGGATCGCGCTCCGGAGGAGGCTACGGCGCGGGCGGCGGCTGGGGCGACTACGACCGTCCCGGCGGCTGGCTCATGGACCAGACGCTCACCGGCATCCACCTCGGCCTCACCGGCGAGATCGGCATGCCGACCTACACCGAGGCCTACCAGCGCTACGAAAGCCGCCAGCGCGCCGAGGCCGAAGCCGAGGCCGCCGCGAGTTCGGTCGGCCTGCTCGAACCCGATGCCGCGCCCCTGCCCGGCCCCTCCCAGTCGCCCGTCTACCGGCTGCCCGGCAGCGGCGCCGAAGAGCGCATGGCCGGCATCCCGGTCGGCGGCAAGAAGGGCGGCAAGCTCTCCGGGATGATGCGGTCCAGCGCCCTCATGGCGTCGGGCACGATCATCTCGCGCATCACCGGCTTCGTCCGCAGCCTCGTCATCGCCGCGGCGCTGGGCACCGCGGTCTTCGCGAACACGTACAACGTCGCGAACACCATGCCGACGCTGCTGTACATCCTCGTCGGCGGCGGCGCGCTCAACGCGGTGTTCGTGCCGCAGCTCGTGCGCGCCATGCGCAACGACGACGACGGCGGCGAGGCGTACGCGAACCGCCTGCTGACCCTCGTGATGGTGATCCTGCTCGCGCTGACCGCGGTCGCGGTCGTGGCGGCCCCGTGGCTGATCCGGATTCTCGCGAACTCCCTCGCGGAACAGGAAGCGGAGTTCGAACTCGCCACGACCTTCGCGCGTTACTGCCTGCCCATCATCTTCTTCATGGGCCTGCACGTGATGTTCGGTCAGATCCTCAACGCCCGTGAGCGCTACGGGCCGATGATGTGGACGCCGGTCCTCAACAACCTCGTCATCATCGCGACGTTCGGCCTCTACATCTGGGCCGCGGGCACGCAGCACAGCAGCGGCATGACAGCCGCCCGCATCACCGAACAAGAAGCACGGCTGCTCGGCGTGGGCACGCTGCTCGGGATGATCGTGCAGTCGCTCGCTATGGTCCCCTACCTGCGGGCCGCGCGCTTCCACTTCCGCCCGCGCTTCGACTGGCGCGGCCACGGCCTCGGCAAGGCGGCCGGACTCGCCAAGTGGACCTTCCTGTTCGTGCTCGCGAACCAGCTCGGCTACCTGGTCACCACGCAGCTCGCCAACGCGATCGACAGCGACGCGCAGACCGAGGGCATCACGTGGGGTGTCGGCTTCTCGGCCTACACCAACGCGCTCCTGGTCTGGCAGTTCCCGCAGGCGGTCATCACCGTGTCGGTCATGGCCGCGATGCTGCCGCGCATGTCGCGTGCCGCGGCGGACGACGACACCACTTCGGTGCGCGACGACATCTCGGCCGGCCTGCGCATGTCGGCCGTCGCAATCGTGCCGTGCGCGGTCGTCTTCGTCGCGCTGGGACGCGACATCGGCGGCCTCATCTTCGCGCCGACCGGCGAGAACAGCGCCCACTGGATCGGCTACATGCTGATGGCGCTCGGGCTCGGCCTCATCCCGTTCTCCGCCCAATACGTGCTGCTGCGCGGGTTCTACGCGTACGAGGACACACGGACGCCGTTCCTCAACACCGTCTGGGTGGCCGCGACGACGGCGGCGCTGTCCGGGCTGGCGTACCTCGCGCTGCCGACCAAGTGGGCGGGTGTCGGCATGGCCGGTGCGTACGGAGCGGCCTACCTCGTCGGCGTGATGCTCGCCGCGCGCAGGCTCAAGGCACGGATCGGCGACCTCGACGGACGCCGCGTGATGCGGACGTACACGCGCCTGATCATCGCGGCGGCGATCGGCGGTGTCGCGGCCTTCGCCGTGGCGCGGTTCTGCACCAACGCGCTGGGCAGCGCGTTCGGCGGCTCGCTCGCCGCGGTGCTGGCCGGACTCGTAGCGATGGCAGTGGTGTTCCTGATCGCCGCGAGTCGCATGCGGATCGAAGAGCTGTCGGCAATGACCGGAATGGTGAAGGGAAGGCTCGGACGCTGATCGAAACCTTGCGCGCTCGTCCTGCGTCGGATGAGACGATAGGTGTTCACCACAACATCCCATCGGCGCCCGGCGAGCGGAAACCCGGCCGTTGGATCACGATGGGGCATAGAAGACGGTGTCCCGGGGCCTTTCAGGGTAGTAGAGCCCGGGACGACAGACGGTTCGCCGGACATACCGGGGGCAACCTGCTGCCCGTCGCAGAAGTCGTATGTGCAAGAGGCGGGCTAGGGACCGCACCGTCTCGCTCGTACGATGGGGCGGGGCAACGAGGAGGGTGAGAATACGGTGACGGACCGAACCGCAGGATCCGTCCAAATGGCGGACGGACCTTCCGGCTCCACCACCGTCGACTCCGGTCGAACCGCCGAGACCGCCAGGCCCGTCGACCCCGCCGGGAACGTCGAAGCCGTCGAGACGGGCGAGAACACCGAAGCAGACGCTACGGACGAGAACGACATCGAAGCGCCGGAAGTCACGGCCGAGGCAGCCGACACCGAGACCGCCGACGCCGAAGTCGCAGTGGCGGCACCGGAAAAGACCGACACCTCCCCCCATGCGGAGGCAAAAGCGGAACCCTCCGATGAAGTTGCCTCCGAACCCTCGGCCGCCACGACCCCTCCGAAATCCGCGAGTTCCCCGGTTCCGACCGGACATTCCTCTCAACTCGCCGACGCCGCAAGCGAATCCGCTCAGGCCGAACCACCCGTCGCCACTCGCGGCGTCACCGACGTCGCCCGAGGCACCCGCTTCGCGGGCCGCTACCGCCTTGAGGACAAGCTGAGTTCGGGCGGCAAGAGCGTCACCTGGCGGGCCGTCGACGAAAAGCTGCGCCGCGCGGTGGGCATCCACATCGTGGCGGCCGGCAGCGAATACGCCCGCGGCGTCACGGCCGCGGCTCGCGCTGCGGCGTTGGTAGGCGACCCGAGGTTCGTGCACGTGCTCGACACCGCGGAGGAAGACGGCCTCGTCTACGTCGTCAAGGAATGGCTGCCGGACGCCGACAACCTCGCGTCGCTGCTGGCCGTCAACCCGCTGCCGCCGCACGAGGCGTACGAAATGGCCCGGTCGGTCGCCGACGCCATGTCCGTCGCCCACCGCGCCGGGCTGTCGCACCTGCGGCTGGACCCCGAGAACGTCCTGCGCATGCACACGGGCCAGTACAAAATCGTCGGCCTGGCCGTCGAGGCCGCCCTCTACGGCCACCACACCACCGACGCGGCTCGTGACGACACCCGCGCCATCGGCTCGCTGCTGTACGCCTGCCTGGCCCGCCGGTGGCCCGACGGCCGGGCGTTCGGCCTGCCCGAGGCCCCGCGCACCGGCACGCGCTTGTGCACGCCCGGCCAGGTGAAGGCCCACGTCCACGGGCCGCTCGAAGCGGTCGCAATGCGCGCGCTCGGCTACGACTACAAGAACCAACCACCCTTCGAGACACCGGAGGACGTCGTCGCCGCGCTCGCGGCGATACCTCCCGTGATGCCTCCCGAGCCGACCGTTCCGGTCAGTGCGGCGGGTGCGGACTTCGACGACGAGTACACCCCGGCGGCGATGCTGGACAAGGGCGGCTCGGGCCCCCGCCCGCCCACGGCCTACCGGCCGGTCGCCGCACCGACGCCGCCTCCGGCCCTCGGCGGCGGCTTCGGCCGGGTCGTCAAGGTGACCGTGTCGGTGATCGTGCTGGTCGCCGTGATCCTGACGACGTGGCAGATCGCGAAGCACGTGAGCAGCGACAAGGATGACACGCCCTCTCCCACACCGCCCCCAAGCGCGAGCAGCCAGGACAGCCCGTCTTCGTCACCGCAGCAGCCGGCGGCCGAGCCGAAACCTGTGGCCGTCAAGGGGGCCTACGAATTTGATCCCTACGGCAGCGGCCAGGATCTTGACGGCGTTCGGTCCACGTACGACGGAAACCCGTCGACCGGGTGGCGAACCCTGTCGTACCGCGACGCTCGTCTCCAGCAACTCAAGCCTGGGCTCGGCATCGTCTACGACCTCGGGCAACCGATGGATCTCAGGTCGGTCAGCGTCGACCTGAGGTTCGGCGGTTCCGGAACCACCTTCGAACTGCGCGTTGCTCCCGAAAACGTGACGTCCCAACCTGACGTGTCCAGGGGTGGCCAGGACGCCTTCCGGACAGTGGCCACCGCGCACAGCGGGCCCGGCACAGAGGTCCAAGTCAGCCTTACAGAACCGGTCAAAACGCGTTACGTGCTGATCTGGTTCACCGAACTGCCCCAGCAGTCCGCGGACGAGTTCAGCCAGGCGGGTCTCAAAAACGGCATCAACGAGATCCGCTTCACCGGGTGATCCAGCCGACGGCGCTGGTCGCTCGCGTGCCAGGATGACCCCCGGAAACCTGACCCCCGGGGGTGAGCATGAGCGCCGAGTCCGCGTACGCCGACGTCGCCGACGCGGAACTGCTCGCCCTGCACGCATCCGGAGACCCGCACGCCTTCGGGGAGTTGATACGGCGTCACCGCGACCGGCTGTGGGCCGTCGCGCTGCGGACCCTCGGGGACCGTGAGGAAGCCGCCGACGCGCTCCAGGACGCGCTGGTGTCCGCCTACCGGGCGGCCGGTCGTTTCGAGGGCCGCTCGGCCGTCACGACGTGGCTGCACCGCATCGTGGTGAACGCGTGTCTGGACCGCGCCCGCCGCAAGGCCGCGCGGCCGGCGGTGCCGCTGCCCGACGATCTCGACCAACGCATCCCCGCCCCTGCCGGCGAGGACCCAGCGGTGCGCGGCGAGACGCGTGCGGTGCTGCTCGCCGCGCTGGCGAAGCTGCCGGCCGAACAACGGGCCGCCCTGGTGTTGGTCGACATGGAGGGTTATCCCGTCGACGAGGCCGCCAAGGTGCTCGACGTCGCGCCGGGAACCATCAAGAGCCGGTGCGCCCGTGGGCGTGCCCGCCTGCTGCCGCTCGTGCGCCACCTGCGCGAAGGGAACCAGGTCACCGGGCCACCCGTCAGACCGGCGGAAAACGGAAGCACGCACCAGGACGGAGGTGTGACGCGATGACCCCTCGGAACCACGTGCTCGGCCCCGACGGGCATGTCGATGTCGACATCCTCTCCGACCTGGTCGAAGGCCTCCTCGACACCGAGGCCGCCGACGAGGCCGAAACGCACGTCGCAGTATGCGCGGACTGCCGCGAGACCCGCGACGCGCTCGTCGAGGTCCGCGAACTGCTGGGCGCGCAGCCCGCCGAACCGATGCCCGACGACGTGTTCGCGGGCATCCAGGCGGCGATCGCGGAGGCCGCCCGCGCAGACGACGAGGGCAGCGCAGCCGACTCCGGCGCGAGCGCGTCCCCGGAGACGCCCGGCATTCCGATGGCCGCCGTCACCCCGCTCCGGCCCACGCCCGACCTTGGCTCACTACCGCCGCCCAGGCCGCCGGCCGTACCCGAACAACCGCAGGACGCACCGGTGGTGCATCTCGCGTCCGCACGCCGCTCCCGCCGCGCGACGGGCTGGCTGCTGGCTGCCGCCGCAGTGGCGGCGGTGGTGATCGGCGTCGGGGTGAGCGGGGGCTTCGACGGGAGCAGGTCCTCCGACAGCAGCGCCGGCGCCGAACAGAACGCGAGCGCTCCGCGCGCCGAGGCGCCCTCCGACCAGGGGCACGGCGCCGCAGCTCCCTCGGCGGCCGGCACCAGGGCACCGAGTATGGCGTCCCTGCCCGAGTACACCCGGGCGAACGTGGCGGAGCGCGTCGACGCACTGGTCACGCGCCAGGCCGCTGCCTCCGATACCACAGGCTCGGGGACCGCCGGTTCCGACGCCGCGACCAGCGAGAGCAGCGACTCGGCGCGGACGCGCCCGGCCGAGGTGCCGAGCTGTGTCTCCGCTGCCGTCCCCGACCTCGGCACGCTCTCCGCAGCCGAACGCGCGCGCTTCGAGGGCAAGGTCGTGTACGTCCTCGTCTCCCAGCCGTCCGGGGACGTCGCACGGGTGGCGATCGTCGACGCCGCCTGCGCCGAGCCCGCGTCCACATCGCCCCAACACGAGACATCCCCCGGCGGCGCGTCCTCCTACGAGGCGCCGACGCGGTCGCCTGGAACGGCCGCGCCTGCGGCGCCCCCGGCGGGTTCGGCGCCAGGTCCGGCGGCCCTGCTCTACAGCGCCACCGTGCCCCTGCGCTGAGCCCCGACGCGGCGGTGGTCGGGGCGGGAATTACACGCGCCTAGGATCGGTTCTGCGGACAGTGCCGCAACCCGCCCGCGGGGGTGGCTCCGCAACCACCGGCATAGCCGCCCGACCGGGCGGCTCGACGAGAAGCAGGGATGGGACCCAGCGTGAGCGACGTCCGCAACGTGATCATCATCGGTTCCGGTCCGGCCGGGTACACGGCCGCCGTGTACGCCGCGCGTGCCGACCTGAACCCGCTGGTCTTCGAAGGCGCGGTCACCGCCGGCGGTGCGCTGATGAACACCACCGAGGTGGAGAACTTCCCCGGCTGGCCCGAGGGCATCATGGGCCCCGACCTGATGGACAACCTCCGCAAGCAGGCCGAGCGGTTCGGCGCCGAGCTGGTCGCCGACGACATCGTCGAGGCCGAGCTGGAGGGCGACGTCAAGGTCGTCAAGGACGGCTCGGGGAACGTGCACCGCGCGAAGGCCGTGATCCTGGCGACCGGTTCGGCGTACCGCGAGCTCGGTCTGCCGAACGAGAAGGAGCTGTCGGGCCACGGCGTGTCCTGGTGCGCGACGTGCGACGGGTTCTTCTTCCGGAACCAGCACATCGCGGTCGTGGGCGGCGGCGACTCCGCGATCGAGGAGGCCACGTTCCTGTCCCGCTTCGCGGAGACCGTCACCGTGATCCACCGCCGCGAGGAACTGCGCGCCTCCAAGATCATGCAGGACCGTGCGTTCGCGAACGAGAAGATCAAGTTCGCGTGGAACAGCGAGGTCGCCGAGATCATCGGCGACGGCAAGCTGTCCGGCGTCAAGCTGCGCGACACCGTCACCGGCGAACTGCGCGACCTCGACGTCACGGGCCTGTTCATCGCGATCGGCCACGAGCCGCGGACCGAGCTGCTGGGGGACCAGATCGAGCTGGACGAGGAGGGCTACGTCAAGGTCACCCACCCGACCCAGCACACCAACCTGACCGGCGTCTTCGCCTGCGGCGACGTCGTCGACCACATCTACCGCCAGGCCATCACCGCGGCCGGCAGCGGCTGCGCCGCCGCCCTCGACGCCGAGCGGTACCTCGAAGACCTCAAGCACCACGAGGAAGTCGCCGCCTGACCGGCGGTCGCGTCTCTTCGTCCCACTCCCATCCCGCGCCCGCCCGAGACACCAAGGAGCCGCTCATGGCCAGGGGCATCTTCAAGACCACCGACAAGAGCTTCGACGACGAGGTCCTGCAGAACGACAAGCCGGTGCTCGTCGACTTCTGGGCCGAGTGGTGCGGTCCGTGCCGCCAGATCGCTCCCGCACTGGAGCAGATCGCCGCGGAGCACGGCGACAAGCTGGAGATCGCGAAGCTGAACATCGACGAGAACCCCGAGATCACGACCCGCTACGGCGTCATGTCGATCCCGACGCTGCACGTCTACAAGGGCGGCGAGATCGTCAAGACCATCGTCGGTGCCAAGCCGAAGTCCTTGCTGCTGAAGGAGCTCGCCGACTTCATCTGAGCGGCGTCCGGCGCATGAAACAGAGAAGGCGTCCCCCGGAACCGGGGAACGCCTTCTCTGCGTGTTGAGGCCGGGGGAAAGCGGCCTCGGGCATAACGAACAACCCGGGCGGCGACCGTTCCCCGGTCGTTCGCGTCCGGCTTGCCTGCGCTCCCGTGCGCGTACGATCGTGTGTCGCGTCACTCTCGGGGAGGATTTCGTTTCATGACCTTGCAGCGGCTGTACCGGCGCGGAGACACCGGACCTGCCGTCGCCGAGATCCGCGCCAAACTGACCCAGCTCGGCCTGCTCTCCGCAGACGCCCGGGCGGATCAGGGCATCGACGGCCGCACCGACGACGCGGTCTTCGACGACGCGGTGGACCGCGCGGTACGCCACTTCCAACAGCAGCGGGCGCTGACCGTCGACGGCGTGGTCGGTGTCGAGACCTACCGCCAGCTCGACGAGGCGCGCTGGCGACTCGGCGACCGCGTGCTCGGCTACTCGGTGAGCCACGCGATGATCGGCGACGACGTCGCCACCTTGCAGCGCCGGCTGCTCGACATGGGTTTCGACTGCGGTCGCGTCGACGGCATCCTCGGTGCCAAGACCGAGCGCGCGCTGCGCGACTTCCAGCGCAACTACGGTCTGGCGGCCGACGGCACCTGCGGCCCCGCGACCTTCCGTGCACTCGACCGCCTCGCCCGGACCGTGGTCGGCGGTCATCCGCACGCGATGCGCGAGTCCGAGCTGATCCACCGCTCCGGCCCCGCGCTGTCGGGCAAGGTTGTGGTGGTCGACCCGGGTCACGGCGGAACGGACCCCGGCGTCGTGGCGCACGGGCTCAGCGAGGCCGAGGTCGTATGGGACCTCGCACGGCGGCTCGAAGGACGGCTGTCCGCACTCGGTGTCCAGGCGTACCTCACGCGCGGACTCGACGGCGACGGCGTCGTCACCGAGGAGCAGCGCGCGGCGTTCGCCAACGAGACGAACGCCGACCTGGTCATCTCGCTGCACGCCGACCGCAACGCGAATCCCCAGGCTCGGGGAGTCGCGACGTTCTATTACGGCAGCGGTGGAGGCAGCGACCGATACGGCCTGCGCTCGCCGACGGGGCAGCGCTTCGCGGGGCTCGTGCAGCGCGAGCTGGTCGCCCGTACCGGCATGGTCGACTGCCACACCCACGGCAAGGCCTGGCCGCTGCTGCGCAGCACGCGCATGCCGGCCGTCCGCGTCGAGCTCGGCTACCTCACGAGCCCGGAGGACGCCGCACTGCTGACCACGGCCTCGTTCCGCGACATGGCTGCGGAGTCGATCGTCGTCGCGCTCCAGCGCCTGTACCTGCCACCCGAGCAGGACCAGCCGACGGGGATGCTCCGCCTTCCGGCGTTCATCTGACACAGCTCCGACACGACAGGGGACGGG
>NZ_JBPKBI010000015.1:3587-25602 GCF_051388935.1 Yinghuangia sp. YIM S10712 | reverse complement strand
CCCCCCCCCCCCCCCCCCCCCCCCCCCCCCCCCCCCCCCGTCCCCTGTTTCACGTGAAACATCTGTCGTGCGAAAAACGCCTCCACGAGACGAGGCAACGGGGCCTTGTCAGTCGACCCCTGCCTCAGCAACCGCCACAGGTTCCCGCTCGGAGCGGGTGACGCCTGCCGCAGCGTGCAGGTCCCGCAGCGGAATCGCAGGGCCGTCCGGCAACCACGTGTGCTGATAGCGCGTCTCCGGACGAGGAGCGGTCACCAACCCGCCCACGAAACCGCCGACAACGCCGACGCCGAGGCCGGTCATAACCCATCGCACCGAGCGCATCGGGCCTCCAGAATGGGTGGTCATGCCAGAACGCATGGTAGTCGCCACGTCGCGCGGAGCACGAATGCTGTTGCACGGCTCAGACGGTTGCCACCCCTATGGCCGCAATCACACGGCAGCCCGCCTGTCGATTTCGCATACTCGATGAAGCAAAGCCCCGCATCGCCTCAAGGAGGCCGGTACGTGAACGTCCCGCAGAGCTCCCCCGGATCCCGTCTCGACAATTACGTCGACCGCTACGCCGCACGCACCGCCGGCATGACGGCTTCCGAGGTCCGAGCTCTGTTCGCGGTGGCATCACGGCCCGAGGTCGTCTCACTCGCGGGTGGCATGCCGAACATCAGCGCGCTGCCGCTGGACGCCGTCGGCGACACGGTCGCCCGCCTGGTCGCCGAGCGCGGCACCGTCGCATTGCAGTACGGCTCTGGTCAGGGCGACGAGACACTGCGCAGCCAGATCTGCGAGGTGATGCGGCTCGAAGGCATCGAGGCGCACCCCGACGACATCACCGTGACGGTCGGCTCGCAGCAGGCGCTCGATCTGGTGACCCGCGTGTTCATCGATCCGGGCGACGTCATCCTCGCCGAGGCGCCCAGCTACGTCGGCGCCCTCTCGACCTTCGCCGCCTACCAGGCGAACGTCGTGCACGTCGGGATGGACGACGACGGCCTCATCCCCGAACACCTCGACAACGCGATCACCGCGGTCCGGGAATCGGGCAAGCGAGCCAAGTTCCTGTACACGATCCCCAACTTCCACAACCCCATGGGCGTCTGCCTCGCGTCCGAGCGACGCGCTCGGATCCTGGAGATCTGCCGGCGCCACGACCTCCTGATCGTGGAGGACAATCCGTACGGCCTGCTCGGGTTCGACGGCGAGCCGATGCGGGCGCTGCGGGCGGACGATGCCGACGGGGTCATCTACCTCGGCTCGTTCTCCAAGACATTCGCCCCGGGCCTGCGCGTCGGCTGGGCGGTGGCGCCGCATGCGGTCCGCGAGAAGCTCGTGCTGGCGGCCGAGGCGTCGGTGCTCAGCCCGCCGGTCTTCTCGCAGATGACCGTCTCGGCATATCTGGAGACCCAGCCGTGGAAGGCGCAGATCAAGACCTACCGCGAGATGTACCGCGAGCGGCGCGACGCGATGCTCGACGCCCTGCAAACCCACATGCCGGACGGGACCACTTGGACGCGTCCCGCCGGCGGCTTCTTCGTCTGGGTGACGCTGCCCGGCGGCCTCGACGCCAAGGCGATGCTGCCGCGAGCCGTCACCGCGCGCGTCGCGTATGTTCCGGGCACGGCGTTCTACGCCGACGGGTTCGGGGCATCGTCGATGCGCCTGTCGTTCTGCTACCCGCCGCCCGATCGGATCCGCGAAGGGGTGCGCCGGCTCGCGTCGGTGATCGCCCAGGAGCTGGAGCTGCGGACGATGTTCGGCGCCCCCGCGGGTCGTCCGCTCCCGGGCTCCGCGTCACCCACCACCCAGGCCCCTGGACCGGACCTCGCCTGACACCGCCGTTGCCCTGTCCGTCCGCGATGTTTCACGTGGAACACACATGCCTCCGAACCCCCTTCCGAAAGGACCACGGATGAGCGACCTCGGCCGCGTCGTCGTACTCGCCGGCGGGCTCTCGCACGAGCGCGACGTCTCGCTGCGCTCCGGCCGCCGCATCGCGGACGCGCTACGGGCGACCGACGTGGACGTCGAGGTGCTGGACGTCGACGGGCGCCTACTCGCGAACCTGGCGGCCGATCGGCCGGACGTGGTCTTCCCCGCGCTGCACGGCGCCTACGGCGAGGACGGCGCGGTCCGCGACGTTCTCGACCTCGTCGGGGTTCCCTACGTGGGTTCGGGACCGGACGCGTGTCGGCTCGCCTTCGACAAGCCGATGGCGAAGGCGGCGCTGCGGGCTGCCGGTGTGCGTACGCCGGACTCGGTGGCGCTACCGCAGGACACGTTCCGGGATCTGGGGGCAGCCGCCGTCCTCGATGCGATCGTCGCGCGGCTCGGCCTTCCGCTGTTCGTGAAGCCCACCCGGGGCGGTTCGGCGCTCGGCGCCTCGGTCGCCCGCACAGTCGACGAGCTCTCCTCGTCGATGGTCGGGGCGTTCGCCTACGGCGACGTCGCACTGGTCGAGACCTACCTGGAGGGCACCGAGGTCGCGGTGTCGGTGATCGACACCGGATCCGGTCCCGAGGCGCTGCCGATCGTCGAGATCGTGCCGGACTCCGGCGTATACGACTACACGGCCCGCTACACGGCCGGAACGACGGAGTTCTTCGTCCCCTCCCGGCTCGCCCCGGACGCCGCCGAGAAAGCCGTCCAGGCGGCTCTGACGGCCCATCGGGTCCTGCGGCTGCGTGACGTTTCCCGGACCGACCTCATCGTCGACGCTGACGGCACGCCGTGGTTCCTGGAGGCCAACGTCGCTCCCGGCATGACGGAGACGAGCCTGCTTCCGCAGGCGATCGCTGCGGCCGGGCTCGACGCGGGCGTCCTGTACCGCGAGTTGCTGCACCAGGCCCTGTCACGTTCCACGTGAAACATCGGGCGGGCGCCCGGACCGGCACTGCGCACGCCCGCCCCGCACTAGCTCCGCACAAGCGCCGTACGAACGATCGAGGGCCCGTGGATGTCGTCCGCGGGCCCTCGATCGTTCGTACGCGAATCCGTCCGCTCAGTGCGCCGCGCTCGGTTCCTCCGCGGCAGCCTGCGGCGCAGGAGTCTTGGGTGTGAGCTGGCCGGCGAGGATCTTTCCCTCGCCGGGGGCCATCACTCCGAGGATGCGTTCCAGGTCCTCGATCGAGGCGAACTCGACGACGATCTTGCCCTTCTTCTGCCCCAGGTCGACACTGACGCTCGTCTCGAAGCGGTCCTTGAGCCGGCTCGCCAGGTCGCTGAGTGCGGGGGAGACGCGTTTGCCGGCGCGCAGTCCACTGCGCTGGGGCTTGCGCTTCGCAGGACCGTTGCGCTCCTCGTCGGCCTTGCGGAGGAAGACGATCTCCTCGACCGAACGCACCGACAGTTCTTCGGCGATGATGCGCTTCGCGAGCTCGATCTGCGCATCGGCGTCCTTGAGGCCGAGCAAGGCCCGCGCGTGACCCGCCGACAGCGTGCCCGCCTGGATCTTGGCCTGTACCTCGGGCGGCAGCTTCAGCAAGCGCAGCGTGTTGCTCACCTGCGGCCGGGAACGGCCGATCCGGTCGGCCAGTTGCTCCTGGGTGCACTTGAAGTCGCGGAGCAACTGGTCGTAGGCCGCCGCCTCTTCGATCGCGTCGAGGTCCGACCGGTGGAGGTTTTCCAGCAGCGCGTCGAGGAGCAGCTTGTTGTCCTCGGTGGCCCGCACGATCGCCGGGATCTCGCTGAGCCCGGCCTCCTTGGCGGCACGCAGTCGGCGCTCGCCCATGATGAGCTCGTACGCGTCCGGGCCCGTCTGCCGGACGACGATCGGCTGGAGCAGACCCACTTCCTTGATGGAGTGGACGAGTTCCGCCATCGCATCCTCGGAGAAGACCCCGCGAGGTTGCTGCGGGTTGGGGGCGATCGCGTCGACGGGCAGCTCGGCGAAGAAGGCGCCTTCCGGTGCGGCGGGGGAGTCCGCCGCCGACTCCGCCGCGGCGTCGTCCGAGGCCGATGGATCCGGGATCACCACGGGCCATGACGTCGACGTCGTCGACGACTTCGGCTCGGGAACCGTTGCCGACAGCGCGGCTGCTGCCGCCGCCGGTTCCGCCGGTGGAATCAGCGAGGAGAGTCCTCGGCCCAGCCCCCTGCGACGCTCGTTCACTGCGCCCCCTTCGTTTCTGCGGCGATCCCCCGGAGCGCGATCTCGCGCGCCGCCTCAAGATACGACAAGGCGCCGCTGGATCCCGGATCGTAGGTCATCACCGTCTGCCCGTAGCTGGGCGCTTCGGAGATCCGCACGGATCGCGGGATCGCGGTGTTCAGCACCTCGGCGGCGAAGTGGTCACGTACTTCTTGCGCGACCTGCGCGGCAAGCCGGGTGCGCGCGTCGTACATCGTCAACAGGATGGTGGAGACGTGGAGTTGCGGGTTCAGGTGGCCGCGTACGAGGTCGACGTTGCGCAGCAACTGGCCCAGCCCTTCCAGCGCGTAGTACTCGCACTGGATCGGGATGACGACCTCGCGCCCGGCGACGAGGGCGTTCACGGTCAACAGGCCCAGCGACGGCGGACAGTCGATGACGATGTAATCCAGCGGCTGTTCATACGCTGCAATGGCCCGCTGCAACCGGCTTTCGCGAGCCACCAGGGAGACCAACTCGATCTCGGCGCCTGCCAGATCGATGGTCGCCGGAGCACAGAACAGCCCTTCGACCTCGACGACCGGCTGCACGACCTCGGCGAGGTCCTTGCCCTCGACCAGCACGTCGTAGATCGAGGGGACACTCGCGTGGTGGTCTATCCCCAGCGCCGTGGACGCGTTGCCCTGCGGGTCGAGGTCGACCACGAGGACCCGGGCGCCGTGCAGGGCAAGTGCCGCGGCGAGATTGACCGTGGACGTCGTCTTGCCGACGCCGCCCTTCTGGTTCGCGACGACCATGACGCGGGTCTCGGCGGGTCGGGGCAGGCCCTCGGCTGCCCGACCCATCGTCTCCACGGCTTGGCGGGCCGCACGAGCAATCGGCGTATCGTCCACCAACGCCACTTCGGCTTCCGGCGTGTCCGGTGTTTCACGTGAAACGGCGCCTACGCCGGCGGTGTCGGTTCCGGGACCCCGCGGGCCGGGAACGGGCTCAGCGGGCGCCTCGTGGAATCCCCCGTGCGGCTGAGTCGGCAAGGCGGTTTCGCCTGCCGACCCGCCCTGTCCCGGGGCGGTGACGTCGGACGACAACGGTCCACTCTCCTCTGCTGCCAGGACCCCGGCGGAGCCACGCGCTCCGTCGGCACCCTCAGAGGGTGCCATGCTCGGGGCGGTCTCCGGGCGGGAGGTGGGAACCTGCTGGACCTTCGAAGACTTCGGGACGCCGAGCTGAGCGGCCCGCTTGCGCTTCCACGGCAGTCGTTTCACGTGAAACACGATGCCCGGCGTCATCGCGTGGCTCTCCGCGACACACCGGGCCCCTGTGGCAAATCACTCTGCTCTTGGCGAATCAGGCTTTTCTGCGGGATATACCGCCGCCGCGTCCCTTCCGGGCGGGCCTGCGTCCGCCACCGCGCACGCGAGGAGGAACGACCTCGCCCATACGCACCCGCACAACGGTGGTCAGCGGGTCGACGATGCCTTCGCCGACCTGGACGACCTCCCAGTCCACCGCACCGAGCTTGCGCAGATCCCCTTCGGATTCGCGGAGCTCCCCGGCGGCCGAGTCGCCTTTGAGGGCGAGCATTTCGCCGCCCGAGCGCAGCAACGGCAGACCCCAGCCCGCGAGCCGGGACAACGGGGCGACCGCACGGGCCGTGACGACGTCGGACTCCACACTGCCGCGCACCTCCTCTGCACGCCCGCGGAGCACTTCAACCTGGTCCAGTCCGAGCTCGCGGACGACTTCGTCGAGGAACGTCGTACGGCGCAGCAGAGGCTCAACAAGCGTGATCCGCAGATCGGGGCGCACCAAAGCCAGCGGGATGCCGGGCAGCCCGCCACCTGAGCCGACGTCGTGCACCACGGCACCTTCCGGCACCAGCTCGGCGATCACCCCGCAGTTGAGCAAGTGGCGTTCCCACAACCGCTCGACCTCGCGAGGGCCGATCAGGCCGCGGCGTACCCCGGCGTCGGCAAGGATGTCGGCGTACCGCACCGCAAGGTCCAGGTTCTCGCCGAACAGCCTGCCTGCGGCCTCCGGGGCTTCGGGGGCCTTGTCGACGGCTTCGCGCCCGCTCTTGTGTTCCACGTGAAACATCTTCCCAGGAACGGCCGAGGCCCCGCCTTTCCAGGCGGGGCCGACGGCGAAGGATTCGATGGGCCGGGTCAGGCCGGCAGCACGACGACGCAGCGCTGGGGCTCTTCGCCCTCCGACTCACTGCGCAGGCCGGCCTCGGCGACGGTGTCGTGGACGACCTTGCGCTCGAACGGCGTCATCGGCTTCATCTTGACCGGCTCGCCCGTCTCCTTGACCTGCTCGACGGTGTCGGTGGCCAGTCGTGCGAGGTCCTGGCGTCGCTTGGCCCGGAAGCCTCCGATGTCGAGCATCAGACGGCTGCGCTCGCCGGTCTCCCGATGGACCGCGAGGCGGGTCAGCTCCTGAAGCGCCTCCAGAACCTCCCCGTCGCGGCCCACGAGCCTGGTGAGGTCACCGGCTGCCGCATCGGCCTCCTCACCGGCGATCACCGACACCGAGGCGCGTCCGCCCTCCACATCCATGTCAATGTCGCCGTCGAGGTCGGCGATGTCGAGCAGGGCCTCAAGGTAGTCCGCCGCGATCTCGCCCTCCTGCTCAAGTCGGCTGATGTCCTCCGCGGCCAGCGTGATGCGCCGCGGCGTCGCGGGGGTTTCGACGGCGGGGGTCTTGCCTTCCGTCACAGGAGTGCTCCTTAACGCTTCGTTTGACGCGTCATGACGCTTGACAGTGATCGTGACGCTTCGTATCGCTTCATGACGCTTCGAGGTCTTCCGGGGGCGGAAGGCCGTTCGGACGGGCCGGGACGAGCCCTGGGGCGGCAAAGCGGCCGACCGGTCAGGACTTCTTGCGCCCCTGGTTCTTGCGGCTCTGCGTCTGCTTGCGGGGCTGCGTCTGCTTGCGGGCCGGGCGGCTCTGACCGTTCGCGGTACTGCCGCCACCGCTTGAGGCAGCCGCGTCGCGGCTGCCGGACGGCGTGCCGTTGTTGCCGGACGGCGTGCCGTTGTTGCCCGACGGTGGCGTCCTGGCCGTGGAGCCCTTGACCGTGGGCCGCTGCGCGGGCGATCCCTGTGCGCCACCGCCGCCCTTGCGCTTGGCCTTGGTGGTACGCGTGGGCTGCGTGCGCTTGGCGGCGCGCTCCTTCTCCTCCGCCTGCTTCCGCTCGTACTCGGCAGCGTCGACGACGTCGCCCTCCGGCGTGAGGACCTTGCCCTTCTTCCTGGCCTTCTCGGCCAGGCGCTCCTGACGCGCCTTGAAGGCGATGCTGCCGGGAGTGGGGTTGCGCTGGATGACGTACATCTGCTGGCCCATGGTCCACATGTTCGTGGTCAGCCAGTACAGGAGGACACCGACGGGGAAGTTGATGCCGAAGACGGCGAACATGATCGGGAAGACGTACATCAGGATCTTCTGCTGCTGCGCGAACGGGTTCGCGGCCATCGCAGTGGGATCCGTGTTCTTCACCATCAACTGGCGCTGCGTGATGAACTGCGACGCCGACATCAGCAGGATCATCACGACGGTGACGATGCGGACGGTGGTGAGGTCCGCACCGAGCTTCGCGACCTCGGAGGCCGAGTCCAGGAACTTCGACGCGATCGGGGCGCCGAAGACGTGCGCCTCCCTGGCGCTGTCGACGTCGCTCTGGTTGAGCACACCCACCGTGCGTCCCTGCGACACGCGGTTCAGCACATGGAACAGCGCGAAGAAGAACGGCATCTGCACAAGGATCGGGAGACAGCTCGAAAGCGGGTTGGTACCCGTTTCCTTGTAGAGCTTCATCATCTCCTGGGACTGGCGCTCACGGTCGTCCTTGTAGCGCTTCTGGATCTCCTTGATCTTGGGCTGCAGGATCTGCATGTTCCGGGTGGCCCGGATCTGCTTCACGAACAGCGGGATCAGACAGATCCGGATCACGATCACGAGGCAGACGATGGAAAGACCCCAGGACCACCCGCTGCCCTCGCCGAAAAGCGGGCTGAACAGTGAATGGAACTGGAGGATGATCCAGGAAACGGCGTCGTACAGGGGATTAAGTAGCCCCACGGTCAAGCTCCTCGGGCGATGGTGTGCGTACCGTGCACGTGGTCGGCGTGGTCAGAGGTGCATGCGGTACGGGAGGTCTTCTGCGCCTCGGGGGCTGTCCCGGAGGACCGGAGACGCCATGGGCGGCGGGTACGCGGCGGCACGGGGTCGACGCCGCCTGCGTTCCAGGGGTTGCAGCGCAGAATGCGCCACACGGTCAGGTAGGTGCCCTTGATCGCGCCATGGGTCGAGATCGCCTCGTACCCGTAGCGCGAACAGCTCGGGTAGAACCGGCACACCGGCCCCAGCATCGGACTGATCGTCCACTGGTAGAGCCTGATGAGCCCCATGAGCAGGTACTTCATGGCCTCGCCTTTGGCTGGGCCCCGGTCCGGGCCGCGGTATCACCCGACGGCTTGGATGCCGCGCGTGTCTCCCTGGAACGACCGAGAAGCCGCCCCAGTGCCGCATCGAGGTCGGAAGCCAGTTCGGCGTGATCCGCCTCGGCTGCGGGCGGCAGGGCGCGTACCACGACCAGGCTACCTTCCGGCAGCATGGCGATGCGGTCCCGCACCAGATGCCGCAAGCGGCGCTTGACCCGGTTGCGCGTCACCGCCGGGCCGACGGCCTTGCTCACGACGAAACCCGCACGCGGCGGCAGGGGCTCCCCTGCGGACGGGTGCGGGTCCGTGGCGCTGTGGGCGATGTGGACCACGAGCAGCGGCCGGCCGGCGCGGCGTCCCCGCCGAACCGCGACCGCGAACTCGTCGCGACGCCTCAGCCGGTTGGCGGGAGGGAGCACGGTGGACCGACCCCTCTCCGCACCGGATATCAGGCGGACAGCTCGGCGCGGCCCTTGCGGCGGCGGGCAGCAAGGATGGCGCGGCCGGCGCGCGTCCGCATGCGCAGCCGGAACCCGTGCGTCTTCGCCCGGCGACGGTTGTTCGGCTGGAAGGTGCGCTTGCTCACTCGGGGGCTCCAGGATTGACTCGGAGGCTGGCGGAAGGCCGCCGGCCATCACCGTACGTCCGCAACATGCAGTCTGCTGGTTCGTTTACGGACATGCGGCAGCGGTCGTCGACAATTAGACCGGCTCACGGTACGTACCAATGCCCACTGCGGTCAAATGAGGTACGCACACCCCTCGCGAGCAGGGTGTCCGAGATCTGCCGTCCCCCGCCGCGAGGGCCCTGACCACACGCCTTTCGAGCTGCGAAGACAAGCTATTCACAGCCTGTGGACAACGAGTTGAGCGGGGGCCGGGACGACGACTACCGTGGTGGGTTCTGCTCGCCGACCGACGCCCACCAACTGCCTGCCGCCCCCACCGCGGTGACGCCGTCTTCCGATCGCCGCATCGCCCGATCGCCTCCACGCCCCGATCCAACGCAAGAAAGAGCGTGCAACCGTGGCTGACATCACCAGTGACCTCGCCGCGGTCTGGGCACGGTTTCTGGAACGCCTCGCCACGGACGAAAGCGTCGAGGCGAAGGACAAGGGCTGGCTGCAGCGCACGCAGCCGCTGGCGCTGATCTCGGACACGGTCCTGCTCGCGGCGCCGAACGAATTCGCCAAGCAGGTCTTGGACGGACGGCTGCGGCTCCTGGTGACAGAAACGCTCAGCCAGGGATTCGGACGCGCGATCACCTTCGCGGTCACCGTCGAGCCGGGAGCGGGGGGCGACCAGTCACAGGGGCAGGGCGGGCCAGGCCCAGGACAAGGTCAGGGCCAAGGGCAATACGGCCAGCCGCCACCGCAGCCGTTCCCGCACGAGCGCTACCCACCGGAAGAGCGCTATTCCCAGGAACAGCCGTACCCCCACGAGCCGTACGGCCAGCCGCCCTACCGCCCCGAGCCGTACGCGGTGGACCCCTACGCCCAGGACTACGGCCACGACCGCTTCTCCGGTCCGCGCTACCACCAGGAGCAACGCGACCGCTACGACCAGGGCCAGGGCTACGGAGCGGACCGCTATCCCGGACCGGGCCGGTATCCCCAGGACCCGTACGCGTCGGAGCACCGCTACGGCAGCGACGGCTCGTACCGTCCGAGCCCGTTTCCCACGGACGACTACCGCCCCCAGGACGACCACCGCGCTCCCGGCAGCCACGAGTCCGACCATCCGTCCGGTGCGCTGCCCGCGCAGAAGTCCTCCAGCCCGGAGTTGCCGGGCGGGGCCACCGACGACGACCACGCACCGGGCATGTCGATCGCGGCGGAGGAAGGCACGCTCTTCTCCGGGCGCGACGACCTGATCGCCCCGCGCAACGGATTCGGTGAAGGCGGCTTCTCCGCGTCGCCCGTCCACAGCTTTGTGGACGGTCCGGCGCCGGGCGGCGGCGACAGGTCGGTCCCTCCGCAGGCGCGCCCCGGGCCGAGCCCTGGGCCCGGGCCGGGCCCAGGTGCGGGACCTCGGCCGGGAACGGGGCGGGAAGCCGCCGGCACCGGCCGGGAGCAGGTGCCGTCCGGGAAGGAGAACGAGCCGGCCGCCCGCCTCAACCCCAAGTACCTTTTCGAGACATTCGTCATCGGCTCCAGCAACCGCTTCGCGCACGCCGCCGCCGTCGCGGTCGCCGAGGCACCGGCCAAGGCCTACAACCCTCTCTTCATCTACGGCGAGTCCGGTCTCGGCAAGACACACCTGCTCCATGCCATCGGCCACTACGCGCGCAGCCTGTATCCCGGCACCCGCGTGCGGTACGTGAGCTCCGAGGAGTTCACCAACGAGTTCATCAACTCGATCCGCGACGGCAAGGCCGACGGCTTCCGCCGGCGGTACCGCGATGTGGACGTGCTCCTGGTCGACGACATCCAGTTCCTGGAGACGAAGGAGCAGACGCAGGAGGAGTTCTTCCACACCTTCAACACCCTGCACAACGCGAACAAGCAGATCGTCATCTCGTCGGACCGCCCGCCCAAGCAACTGGTCACGTTGGAGGACCGATTGCGCAACCGGTTCGAGTGGGGCCTGATCACCGACGTCCAGCCGCCCGAGTTGGAGACCCGGATCGCGATCCTGCGCAAGAAGGCGATCCAGGAGGGTCTGAACGCACCGCCGGACGTCCTTGAGTACATCGCGAGCAAGATCTCGCGGAACATCCGCGAGCTGGAGGGGGCCCTGATCCGGGTCACGGCCTTCGCGAGCCTGAACCGGCAGCCGGTCGATCTCCAGCTCACCGAGATCGTGCTGAAGGACCTCATCCCCGACAGCGCGGGCCCGGAGATCACCGCCGGCACGATCATGGCGCACACCGCGTCGTACTTCGGTCTCAGCGTCGAGGATCTGTGCGGTACTTCGCGCAGCCGCGTGCTCGTGACCGCGCGTCAGATCGCGATGTATCTGTGCCGCGAACTGACCGACCTGTCACTTCCCAAGATCGGTGCGCAGTTCGGCGGCAGGGACCACACCACGGTCATGCACGCCGACCGCAAGATCCGCTCGCTGATGGCCGAGCGCCGGTCGATCTACAACCAGGTCACCGAGCTGACCAACCGCATCAAGAGCTGAGCGACCCGTCGCTTCCCGGGGACTTGCCCCCGACCGAATTCGCCGAGCGCTGTCCCCAGGCTGGGGACAGCGCTCGCGTCTTTGCGGCCGCGTTTCCGCAACGCCAAGAGCCCCGACGCCATGCGAACATCTGGTCGGTTGCTATGTGACCTTCATCTCATCATGCCGCAGCTCCCGGGCTTTTCCACCGCCTGCGCCGGAAATCGGCGTCCACACCGTGAGGAACACTGCGTACCACCGCACTTACCCACAGGGGCTGGGTACGCCGAACGAGAACCCGCAGGTCATCCGGTTGGGGATCTGTGCACAAGCACTGTCCACAATCTGTGGACAACCCTTGACCCCGTCGTGTTCCGTTCGGTCGCACGGGAGTTGTCCACCGGTTGTCCACTGCATCGGCGCGGTTTTCCCCAGGTTGTCCACCAGTCTGTCCACAGAACGACCGCCGTCACCCGATTCAGTGATTGGCGGTCTTCGCGGGGTGGGAAAACGCTGGGGACAACCAGCCCCCAAGTTGGGGATTGCATGGGGACAAGTGGGGGTAAGCCTGGGGACGGCCTGTGGAACGGATTCCGTCGTCCACAGCGACAGGGGAGTTGTCCACCGGTTACCCACACCCCTCAGGTGGATAAAAAACGTGGCCTGACCTGCGCATATAACGGTTATCCACGGTATCCACACCCCCTACTACTACGACTACCTAGATAACCCTGGGATTCCTCGGTTAAAGGTGGGGTGGGCGCCGATCTGTGGACCGCGCCGCCTCAAGGGGTGCGAGCGGGCTGTCGGCCCGGTGCGTCAGACTGTGGGCACACATCCAGTGCCAGACATCAGGCAGCGGCAGCAGCAGGAGGCGGTGACCGGTGAAGTTCCGGGTCGAGCGTGACGTTCTGGCGGACGCGGTGGCGTGGACCGCCCGGAGCCTCCCGGCCAGGCCCGCCGTTCCCGTCCTGGCCGGGCTCCTTCTCGAAGCGAACGACGGGACTCTGACCCTGTCGAGCTTCGACTACGAGGTCTCCGCCCGCGTGGGCATCGAGGCCGACATCGAGGACGCGGGCCGCATCCTGGTGTCCGGCCGCCTTCTCGCCGACATCTGCCGCAGCCTGCCGAACCGTCCCGTCGAGGTGTCCACAGACGGTGCAAAGGTCGCGGTGCTGTGCGGCAGCGCGCGGTTCACTCTCCCCACCCTGCCTGTGGAGGACTACCCGTCGCTCCCCGACATGCCCACCGCGGCCGGCTCGGTGGCCGGCGACGTGTTCGCCGCCGCGGTCGCCCAGGTGGCCATCGCCGCAGGACGCGACGACACCCTGCCGATGCTCACCGGCGTGCGCGTCGAGATCGAGGACGACACCGTCACCCTCGCCGCGACCGACCGCTACCGGCTCGCGGTGCGCGAGTTCCTGTGGAAGCCGGAGCAGCCCGGCCTGTCGTCGATCGCACTGGTGCCGGCCAAGACGCTCAACGACACAGCGAAAGCGCTCACCAGCGGTGACAGCGTCCAAATCGCGTTGGCCGGCGAAAAGCTCGGCGAGGGCATGATCGGTTTCGAGGGGTCCGGCCGCCGCACGACCACGCGCCTGCTGGAAGGCGAATTCCCCAAGTACCGCGCGTTGTTCCCCGGAGAGTCGGCGACCGTCGCGACCATCGGCACCGCGCCGTTCGTCGACGCGGTCAAGCGCGTCTCGCTCGTCGCGGAGCGCAACACCCCGGTCCGGCTGACCTTCAGCGACGGGCGCCTGGTGTTGGAGGCCGGTTCCGGTGACGAGGCGCAGGCCTCGGAGGCGCTCGACGCGTCGCTGACCGGCGACGACATCTCGATCGCGTTCAACCCCGCCTTCCTCCTCGACGGCCTGAGCGCGATCGATTCGCCCGTCGCGCAGCTCTCGTTCACCACCTCCACCAAGCCTGCGGTGATGACCGGCAAGCCCGACATGGACGCCGAAGCCACCGACGAATACCGCTACTTGATCATGCCGGTCCGACTCTCCGGCTGAGTCGCCGGGCATGGTGCGGATCGGCCCCACCCGCGCCCGCGGCACCCACGTCGCGGGCCCGGCGGCGTGTGCGGCATGCTTCCGAACCGCGCGGCCCCCGGGCACGACGCCGGCGCACCGGCGTCTGAACGCACCCACAAGGGGCACCAACAGGCAATGCCGTAACCCGTCGGCATCAGGGCAGCGAACGTGAGGAAGCAGGACATGGAGCTCGGACTCGTCGGTCTCGGCAAGATGGGCGGCAACATGCGCGAGCGGATCCGCCGCGCCGGCCATACCGTCGTCGGGTACGACCGCAACCCCGACGTCGCCGATGTGGACAGCCTCAAAGCGCTTGTGGACAGTCTCGCCACCCCGCGCGTCGTGTGGGTCATGGTCCCGGCGGGGGAGCCCACCGCGTCGACCCTCGCCGAACTCGCCGAACTGCTGTCCCCCGGCGACGTCGTCGTCGACGGCGGCAACTCGCGTTGGACAGACGACATCGAGCACGGCAAGACCCTCGGCGACAAGGGCATCGGCTTCGTCGACTGCGGCGTCAGCGGCGGCGTCTGGGGTCTGGAGAACGGCTACGCCCTGATGTGCGGTGGTGCCGCCGAAGACGTCGCGAAGGTCCAGCCGATCTTCGACGCGCTCAAGCCCGAGGGCGATTTCGGCTTCGTGCACGCCGGCAAGATCGGTGCCGGCCACTTCGCCAAGATGGTCCACAACGGCATCGAGTACGCAATGATGCAGGCCTTCGCCGAGGGCTGGGAGTTGCTGGAGGCGTCGGGCGAGGTCACCGACGTACGCGAGGTCTTCAGGAGCTGGCAGGAAGGCACCGTCATTCGTTCGTGGCTGCTCGACCTCGCGGTCCGCGCACTCGACGACGACGAACACCTCACGAAGCTGCGGGGTTATGCACAGGACTCCGGCGAGGGCCGGTGGACTGTGGAAGCCGCGATCGACCTGGCGGTGCCGCTGCCCGCGATCACCGCCTCGCTGTTCGCCCGGTTCGCATCCCGCCAGGACGACTCGCCGTCGATGAAGATGATCGCGGCGCTGCGCAACCAGTTCGGCGGCCACGCGGTGGAAGCCGAGAAGTAGGCAGGAAGCCGTCGCCCACGAGTGGTTCGGGCGGTCCAGGGAATTCCTAGCGAGGGGAGGCCGGCGCACCGCGCGCCGCATCGTCGTCCATGCATGTCGCGCACCTGTCACTCGCCGACTTCCGGTCGTACGCCCGGGCCGAGGTCCCGCTCGACCCGGGCGTCACCGCTTTCGTGGGGCCGAACGGGCAAGGCAAGACGAACCTGGTCGAGGCCATCGGCTATCTCGCCACGCTGGGCAGCCACCGGGTCGCCAACGACGCTCCCCTGGTCCGGCTCGGTGCCGAACGGGCTTATGTGCGCGCCGGCATCGTGCGTGACGGCCGCACCACGCTCGTCGAGTTGGAGATCAACCCGGGGAAGGCCAACCGGGCGCGCATCAACCGCTCTCCGGTGCCCCGGCCGCGCGAACTCCTCGGGTTGCTGCGCACCGTGCTCTTCGCTCCTGAGGACCTGACGCTCGTCAAGGGCGACCCGGGCGAGCGCCGGCGTTTCCTCGACGAGCTGTTGACCGCCCGCGCACCGCGCATGCTGGGCGTGCGGCAGGACTACGAGCGCGTCCTCAAGCAGCGCAACGCGTTGCTGCGCACCGCCGCGATGGCACGCCGCGGGGGCGGGCGCGGCGCGTCCTTGAGCACGTTGGACGTGTGGGATTCGCATCTGGCGGTGGCTGGCGCCGAGTTGACCGGTGCTCGGATCGAACTGTCCACAGCTCTCCAGCCGTTGGTGGACAAGGCGTACGACGCGCTGTCGTCGGGCGGCGGGCCCACACATCTCGGGTACCGCAGTTCGGCTGCCGAGGAGGAACCGCTGACCGCGGACCGCCGCGCGATTCACGACATGCTCATGGCCGCAATCGCCCGGCAGCGCCCCCAGGAGATCGAGCGCGGCGTGACGTTGGTCGGGCCGCACCGCGACGACCTCGTGCTCAAACTCGGCCCGCTGCCCGCGAAGGGCTATGCCAGCCACGGCGAATCGTGGTCGTACGCGCTCGCGTTGCGGCTGGCTTCGTACGACCTGCTGCGTGCCGACGGCGGTGAGCCGGTGCTGATCCTCGACGACGTCTTCGCCGAGCTCGACACCCACCGCCGCGAACGCCTGGCCGAACTCGTCGCGCCCGGCGAGCAGGTGCTCGTCACCGCCGCCGTCCCCGAGGACGTGCCGGGCGCCCTCGAAGGCGCCCGTTACACCGTCGCCGCCGGCGAGGTCCGGAGGACGCCATGACACCCGAGCCTCCGACGGCTCCCGACGTCCCCGGCGCCCGGGTTCCGCGCCGGCAGGGACAGCCGCAGACGGCCTCCGCCGCCGCCGAGTTGCCGACCGGCGAAATCCCGGGTGCCGACGGCAGGAAGGGTGTCGACCTGGCCCGTGCCGCGCTCCTTCAGGCGCGCGCGCAGGCCCGCAACCGCTACGAGAAGCAAAAGGAGCGCCGCGACGGCCGCCGAGGTCTGCGGCGCAGCGGCTCGGGCCCCGACGATCGCGATCCCCAGCCGCTGCGCCGGGTCATGGGCCGGATGATCGCCGAGCGCGGCTGGCAGACCCCGGCCGCGGTGCACGGTGTGATCGGCCGCTGGACCGAGATCGTGGGCCCGGGGATCGCGGCGCACTGCGTGCCCGAGCGTTTCGAGGACGGACGCCTGGTCGTCCGCACCGACTCGGACAACTATGCGACGCACGTGCGGTGGCTGGCCCCGCGGCTCCTCGCCCGCATCAACCAGGAACTGGGCGACGGCACCGTGACGTTCATCGAGGTGCGCGGTCCGGCGGGCGCGAGCCGCCGGGGCCGGTGGAGCGCCGGGCCGTGAGTGCGCCGGCGCCCGCGTACCGGCCCTTCGGTCAGGGCCGTGCACAGGTCTGTGGACGGCCACAGCGCGTCGGCGGCCCCCTTGACAGGGACGAGGAGGGGCCTCGGCGCCGGACGCGTGGGAGCCGACTGTCGCACCCGCCTGACAGGCTGTCATGGTCGCGGCACCCCGAGGCGCGCCAGCGGCCATGAGAGCCCCGAGAGACCCCCGCGCCCATGGGGGGACTTGCGGAAAGGTCTTTCAGTCCGCCACAAGCGAACTCAGGCCCCTTGGTAACCGGTCTTTGTGTCTCCGGGACCGGTAGACTATTGGAGCAACACCGCTTCGGCGGATTCCAGTGTCGACTTCCGCGGCTCCGTGCCCGGGGTGACCACGGCCCGGCCCAGTGCCGGGCCTCGCGGTCCCTCCGACCGTGCTCCCAGGGCACGGAGCCGTGCTGTGCCAGAAAGGGCGCTCGTGGCCGACCCCGGCAACCCCAAGGAGAATCACGTGGCCGTGCCTTCCGGCAACGGGGCGGCGCCCGCACCGAACAGCGCAACGTACGACGCCAGCTCCATCCAGGTCCTTGAGGGCTTGGAGGCGGTGCGCAAGCGTCCGGGCATGTACATCGGCTCGACCGGAGAGCGTGGCCTCCACCACCTCGTGTACGAGGTTGTGGACAACGCGGTGGACGAGGCCCTGGCCGGCCACAACGACCGCATCGAGATCACGCTGCTGCCGGACGGCGGGGTGAGCGTGCTCGACTTCGGCCGCGGCATCCCGGTCGGCATGCACCCCGTCGAGAAGCGGCCGGCCGTCGAGGTGGTGCTGACCGTGCTGCACGCGGGCGGCAAGTTCGGCGGCGGCGGCTACGCCGTGTCCGGTGGTCTGCACGGCGTGGGCGTCTCGGTCGTCAACGCGCTCTCCACGCGCCTGGCGGTGGAGATCAAGACGGACGGCCACCGCTGGACGCAGGAGTACAAGAACGGCGTCCCGTTGGAGCCGCTGGCCCGTCACGAGGAGACGGCCGAAACGGGCACGCGCGTCACGTTCTGGGCCGACGCGGAGATCTTCGAGTCGACGGTCTACTCGTTCGAGACCCTGTCGCGGCGCTTCCAGGAGATGGCGTTCCTCAACAAGGGCCTGACCATTGTCCTGACAGACCGGCGTCCGGACCACCTCGACCCCGAGGAGACCGAGCGGTCGATCACGTACCACTACGAAGGCGGCATCTCCGACTTCGTGACGTACCTGAACTCGCGCAAGGGCGAGCCGATCCACAAGTCGGTGATCGACTTCGAGACCGAGGACCCGAGCCGCAAGATCTCCGCCGAGATCGCGATGCAGTGGAACTCGCAGTACACCGAGGGTGTCTACAGCTTCGCCAACACGATCCACACGCACGGCGGCGGCACCCACGAAGAGGGCTTCCGGGCCGCGCTGACCTCCCTGGTCAACCGGTACGCGCGCGACAAGAAGCTGCTGAAGGACAAGGACGACAACCTCACGGGTGAGGACATCCGCGAGGGGCTGACCGCGATCATCTCGGTCAAGCTGGCCGATCCGCAGTTCGAGGGTCAGACCAAGGACAAGCTCGGCAACACCGAGGCCAAGACCTTCGTGCAGAAGGTCACCAACGAACACCTCGCGGACTGGTTCGACCGCAACCCCAACGAGGCCGCCGACATCGTCCGCAAGGCGATCCAGGCTGCCACCGCCCGCGTCGCGGCCCGCAAGGTACGCGATCTGACGCGGCGCAAGGGCCTTCTGGAGACCGCCTCGCTGCCGGGCAAGCTGTCCGACTGCCAGAGCAACGACCCGACGAAGTGCGAGATCTTCATCGTCGAGGGCGACTCGGCCGGCGGTTCGGCCAAGTCCGGGCGCAACCCGATGTACCAGGCGATCCTGCCGATCCGAGGCAAGATCCTGAACGTCGAGAAGGCCCGGATCGACCGCGTCCTGCAGAACACCGAAGTGCAGGCGCTGATCTCGGCGTTCGGCACCGGCATCCACGACGACTTCGACATCGAGAAGCTGCGCTACCACAAGATCGTGCTGATGGCCGACGCCGATGTCGACGGCCAGCACATTCGCACGCTGCTGCTCACGCTCCTCTTCCGCTTCATGCGCCCGCTGGTCGAGGCGGGGCACGTCTACCTCGCCCAGCCCCCCCTCTACAAGATCAAGTGGGGCAAGGACGACGTCCAGTACGCGTATTCCGACCGCGAGCGCGACGCCCTCCTCCAGATGGGCCGCGAGGCCGGCCGCAAGCTGCCCAAGGACGACGCGATCCAGCGCTTCAAGGGTCTGGGCGAGATGAACGCCGAGGAGCTCCGGGTCACCACGATGGACTCCGAGCACCGCGTGCTGCTCCAAGTCACCCTCGAAGACGCCGCACGGGCCGACGACCTGTTCTCGATCCTCATGGGCGAGGACGTCGAAGCCCGCCGCTCGTTCATCCAGCGCAACGCCAAGGACGTGCGTTTCCTGGACATCTGACGGGTTTTCAGGGCGTCCGGCCCGCAATTTGCGCGGGCGTGCAACCGGCCCACCCCTCCATCCGTCTGACGCCTCGACAGGTCACGCGGCGTACCCCAACTTGACACCCGAACGCGGTACGCCGCAGTGCGAAAGGAACCGGACCAGCGATGGTCGACGCGACCCCCCCTCCCACGACCGACCGCATCGAGGAGGTCGAGCTCGAAACCGAGATGCAGCGCTCGTACCTCGACTACGCGATGAGCGTGATCGTCGGACGTGCGCTCCCCGAGGTTCGGGACGGCCTCAAGCCGGTCCACCGCCGTGTGCTGTACGCGATGTACGACGGCGGCTACCGGCCCGAGCGGGGCTACTACAAGTGCGCCCGCGTCGTCGGTGACGTGATGGGCTCGTACCACCCGCACGGTGACACGTCGATCTACGACACCGTGGTCCGGCTCGCGCAGCCGTGGTCGATGCGCATGCCGCTGGTCGACGGCAACGGCAACTTCGGCTCGCCGGGCAACGACCCCGCGGCGGCGATGCGCTACACCGAGTGCCGCATGGCTCCGCTGGCCATGGAGATGATGCGGGACATCGACGAGGAAACCGTCGATTTCGGCCCCAACTACGACGGGCGCCAGCAGGAGCCGGAGATCCTGCCGTCCCGGTTCCCGAACCTCCTCGTCAACGGGTCGGCGGGCATCGCGGTCGGCATGGCGACCAACATCCCCCCGCACAACCTGCGCGAGGTCGCCTCGGGCGTCCAGTGGTACCTGGACAACTACGAGGCGTCGCACGAAGAGCTCCTCGAAGCCCTCATCGAGCGGATCAAGGGCCCGGACTTCCCGACCGGCGCACTGATCGTCGGCCGCCGCGGCATCGAGGACGCGTACCGGACCGGGCGCGGCTCGATCACCATGCGCGCGGTCGTCGAGGTCGAGGAGATCAACAACCGGCAGTGCCTGGTCGTGACGGAACTCCCGTACCAGGTCAACCCCGACAACCTCGCCCTCAAGATCGCCGAGCTGGTCAAGGACGGCCGCATCCAGGGCATCGCCGACGTGCGCGACGAGACCAGTTCGCGCACCGGCCAGCGCCTGGTCATCGTGCTCAAGCGCGACGCGGTCGCCAAGGTCGTGCTCAACAACCTGTACAAGCACACGCAGCTTCAGGACACCTTCGGCGCGAACATGCTCGCGCTGGTCGACGGCGTCCCGCGCACGCTCTCGCTCGACGCGTTCGTCCGCTACTGGGTCGAGCACCAGATCGAGGTCATCGTCCGGCGCACGCGCTTCCGGCTGCGCAAGGCCCAGGAGCGCGCGCACATCCTCGTCGCGCTGCTCAAGGCGCTCGACGCGATCGACGAGGTCATCGCGCTGATCCGGGCGTCCGCGACGGTCGAGGTCGCCCGGAACGGCCTGATGGGCCTCCTGGAGATCGACGAGATCCAGGCCAACGCGATCCTCGAAATGCAGCTTCGCCGCCTCGCGGCCCTGGAGCGGCAGAAGATCACCGCCGAGTACGACGAACTGATGGCGAAGATCGCCGAGTACCACGCGATCCTCGCGTCGCCCGAGCGGCAGCGGCAGATCGTCAGCGAGGAACTGGCCCAGATCGTCGACAAGTACGGCGACGACCGGCGCAGCCACCTGGTGCCCTTCGACGGCGACATGTCCATCGAGGACCTCATCGCCGAAGAGGACATCGTCGTCACCATCACCCGCGGCGGCTACGTCAAGCGCACCCGCACCGACCTCTACCGCTCGCAGAAGCGCGGCGGCAAGGGGGTGCGAGGCGCGCAACTGAAGCAGGACGACATCGTCGACCACTTCTTCGTGACCACGACGCACCACTGGATCCTGTTCTTCACCAACAAGGGCCGCGTCTACCGCGCGAAGGCCTACGAGCTGCCCGACACCGGCCGCGACGCCCGCGGTCAGCACGTCGCCAACCTGCTCGCGTTCCTGCCGGACGAGAAGATCGCGCAGGTGCTCGCAGTGCGCGACTACGAGGTGGCGCCGTACCTCGTGCTCGCCACGAAGGCCGGCCTGGTCAAGAAGACCGTGCTCAAGGAGTACGACACCAACCGCAGCGCCGGCGTCATCGCGATCAACCTGCGCGCCGACGAGGAGGGCATCGACGACGAACTCATCGCCGCCGAGCTGGTGTCCGCCGAGGACGACCTGCTGCTGGTGAGCCGCAAGGCGCAGTCGATCCGCTTCACCGCGACCGACGACGCCCTGCGGCCGATGGGCCGGGCGACGTCCGGTGTGAAGGGCATGAGCTTCCGCGAGGGCGACGAGCTGCTGTCGATGAGCGTGGTACGCGAGGGCACGTTCGTCTTCACCGCCACGGACGGCGGATACGCCAAACGGACCAGCGTCGACGAGTACCGTGTGCAGGGCCGCGGAGGCCTCGGCATCAAAGCAGCGAAGATCGTCGAGGACCGCGGATCGCTGGTCGGTGCCCTCGTGGTGGACGTAACCGACGAAATCCTCGCGATCACTCTCGGCGGCGGTGTGATCCGCACCCGTGTTTCCGAGGTTCGCGACACCGGGCGTGACACGATGGGCGTGCAACTGATCAACCTGGGTAAGGGCGATGCGGTCGTGGGCATCGCACGGAACGCCGAGCCGGAGCCCGAGGGCGATCTGGAAGGCGACCCGGAGACCGAGGGCGCGGACGCGCCCGCCGGGCAGGAGGGTGACGTGTGAGCGAGCCAGCCACGGAACCGGGCTGCGTATTTCGCGAACGCGACGCCGCGCATAGCGAGGAGCTGGCGTGAGTACAGACCGGACGTCGGCGGGCGGACGAAGCCGCCACACCGATCGGGGCCGGCCAAGCGGTCAAACCGAGCCCGTCCCAGGCTCGGTGAACCCGGGTGCGGTACCGCCGCGTCCGGTTGCCCCTCCCCCGCCGCCGCCCGCCCCGCCGCCCGGGCCCACGGCCGCGCCTGCCGGGGCCGCCCCGGCAGGCGCACGCAGCGCGGCGCGGGGATCGGGTGGTACGCGCGGACGCGC
>NZ_JBPKBI010000015.1:0-3508 GCF_051388935.1 Yinghuangia sp. YIM S10712 | reverse complement strand
CCCACGCAGCGCGGCGCGGGGATCGGGTGGTACGCGCGGACGCGCCAAGAGCGGCCCCGGCGCCGCCGGTTCGGGCAGCCGGGCCCGCCGGGCCGAGACAGCGTCCCCGGCGGCGCCCCCGGCCGCTGCTGCGGCGCCGACAGGCTCCACGGGCGGCTATGCGCGCAGTGCCACCATGACCACCGCGCGCCCCGCCGGCGAGTCGGCGGCCGGGACCGCGGCCCCGCCGCACAGCGCCGGGCGCCCCGCAGCCGCACGGTCGCCCATCCCGCCGGCCCGGTCGCGCCGCGCCCGCCTGAAGGCCGCGCGCGTCGACCCGTGGTCGGTCATGAAGGTCAGCTTCCTGCTGTCCGTCGCGCTCGGCCTGGTGACCATCGTCGCCGTCTCGATGCTGTGGATGGTCCTCAACGGCCTCGGTGTCTTCGACTCGCTCGGCGGGACCGTCAAGGAGGTCACCCAGTCTGAAGCCGACCCCGAGGGCTTCGACCTCAAGGCCACTTTGTCGATGCAGAACACCTTGGTCTTCAGCAGCGCCATCGCCGTCATCGACGTCATCCTCGTGACCGCCCTCGCCACCCTCGGCGCGTTCCTCTACAACCTCACCGCCTCGTTCACGGGCGGCGTCGAGGTCACCCTGGCCGAAGAGGACTGACCCCCGCTTCGCCCCGGGAACTCCCTTCGGGTTCCCCCCAAATCACGAGACGACCGCACCCCGGCCACCCCGCCGAATCCCATTTTGGCGGCCGGGACGGGGTGCGGTACTCTCTTGGAGCACGCCCACCGAGGGCCTATAGCTCAGACGGTTAGAGCGCTTCCCTGATAAGGAAGAGGCCACAGGTTCAAGTCCTGTTAGGCCCACTCAGAAGCGTGCAGGTCAAGGCCACTTCTCCAGTCACTGGAGAGGTGGCCTTGATCGTTTTAGGCGCAGATTAGGCGCGGCCCCGATTCTCAGGCACTGCCCATGTCATGCCTGGTGTCTGACCGCAGAGCTTTCCTGACGCGGAACGCGCCGATCACGTGAGCGGCGATCCCGACGACCGCAACGGCAGCGCCGATGTTGATGCAACGTACGGTGGTGTTGTCGGATGCGCCGAGGATCGGTGGGATACCGCCGATGAGGGACGCCACGTAGGCGAGCAGCAACGCCGTGCCGGTCCAGTACGGAGCGGCGGGTTGGGTCTGCCAGCGAGGCACCCAGCCGCGGAACGTCGCGACGATGAGCGGAATCATTACTCCGCTCGCGATGAGTGCCAGAGCGAGCGAGACGGCTTGATCCCCGGTCATGTACTTCCCCCCATTGACCCCACGGTTCCGTGACCATTCTGCCGCCTGGCAGGCACGAAACGACCACGGCCCCGCCTCAGTTCGAGGCAGGGCCGTTGGCGTTGATGTCGGTTGATGTCAGCCGTCGTACTCAGGCGGCATCACGGCCGGATTCTCCGGCAGGCGTTCCATCCACATGGCCACAGACCAGATCTCAGCCGGGCCGTAGGCCGTCCGGACGCCCGAGACGGACATGCCTGCGGCCGAGGCCAGCTCTTCGAGCTTGTACGGCTGGTCACGGAACTCACGAGCGTACGCGAGGAGCGCCCGGAGTGTGCAGTCCCACGAGTCGCGGAACGTCTGTGCATCTTCGAGGAGCGTCATGAACTCTCGGCGGCTCATCGCGTCGAGCGTGGCCGCGTCGGGGCCCATCACGGCGTACATGTGATCGGGCGTCGTCTTCTTCATCGTGGTGATCCTTGCGTGATCAGGCCGTCAGGCGGTGGCTTCGAGGTCACGGAAGACCTCTTCGAGGTGGGGGAACCAGGCGATGAGCTTCGCTCGCTCAGCAGGCGTGAGGCCGAGGAGGGCGATGTCCCAGCGCCGTTCGAGAGCGTCAAGCAGCTCTTCGGCCATGACTGGGGTCACGTGCTCATAGACGCGAGCGATGCCCTTCATCTTGTGGCCGAGCTGGGCACGTCGAGCGACTTCGGCAACCTTGTCTTCGACGAGCCAGTTTTCGTGTGTGTGGCGGCCCTCATGGAACGTGAGCCATTCGAGGATCGGCGGGCGGTGATTGGGCGACTCGGGATCGTCGACGTCAACGCCGTCCCAAGCCGGACGCCAGAACCGGGCCCGGAAGTTCGTACGGCGGAACAGCCCGCCGTCCGGGCCGACGAAGACGAACGGGTGATCGTGGCTGTCGAGCAGCAGTTCGTAGAAGACCGCGATGCTCGGCGCGAGGGTCACCCAACGCTCGGACGTAGGCGTCTTGGCGCGGGTGCCCCGCTTGTTGCGCTTCTTGCCTCGAGGACCGGGCACCGGAGCCGAGGCCGCCTCAGTCGTCACGTCGGCGCCGGCTTTGTAGAGCTTGCCTGCGATCTCCTTGAGCGGCAGGTGAAGCGGTATACGCCCGTTCTCGGCGTCGTATTCGTCGGCGGTCTGTCCGACCAGCTCACCCCATCGTGCGCCGGTCCAGAAGTCGAGCAGGCAGAGGACGAAGCCCGCCAAGCCCGCCGTCTCGTAAAGCCGCATGGCCCCCCGAAGAGCCTGCACCGGTGTGGCGATGAGCTTGTCAGTTGACCCGCTCCCGGACGTGACCTGGATGCCGACGCACGGGCTTGCCGGGATCAGCCGGGCCTTGACGGCTGCGTTCATGATCGTCGAGAAGTACGCGAAGTACGCCGCCACCGACGACTCTTCGTAGTCTTCGTGCAGTTCCGTCACCCACCCCTCGATGTCGAGGTGGGCGTTGAAGATGGCGATCATCGGCCCACTTGGGCAGAAGCTGGTTGTCCAGGTAGGAGCGGTACTTGGCCGCCGTTGTCGGTGCGAGCCGAGGGGTTTTGGCTTTGAAGAGGTCTTCGGCGAAGACCGCGAACGGGGTTTCGGCGAGCCGCGGATCAGTCCACACGTTGTGACGGATGCGCGATTCCTCGTCGCGGGCCGCGTTGAGCGCCAGTGTCTTTGTCGGGAACGGGTCTGTCGACCCGAGCGACCCATCCGGACGCCGGTACCGGCCGCGCCAGTTCTTGCCGTTCTGCTGTGCGTACGCCATGTGTGTTCTCCCTTTGCGACGGCCGGTCAGGCAGCGGCCAGCCGTGCGCGTACGTGGCGCGACACGGGCATCTGACGTGTGATGCGGAGGATGTCGGCGATGTCGTCGACCGCGAAGCGGTAGTGCTTGCCGATGCGGTGGTGCGGGATGTGGCTGGCACTCGCGAGGTCCCGGAGCGTCCGAGCCGGAATCCTGAAACGCTCGCCCAGCTCGTCGGCGGTGAGGAGTTCGCCCGGGTGGCCCGCCCTGACTGCGGTGGTCAGCACGCCGAGTGCACGTGACAGCGCGTCGACGAGGTTCCGAAGCTCGTCGATAGAGTCCGTGGACGGAGCCGAGAACGGCACGATGCGCGTGTTCATGCCGCACGCTCCAGTTCGTCGAGCCCTTCCCGGAGGAGCTGTGTCGCGGGTTCCTGAAGACTGACCCCCAGGAGCCTTCCGAAAATTGACCCCCCATGACCATGGAGGG
>NZ_JBPKBI010000014.1:159976-171580 GCF_051388935.1 Yinghuangia sp. YIM S10712 | reverse complement strand
CCCGAGTACCCCATACACGGGATATGCCCACACCTGACGCACCGTCAACTGGACCCACAAAGATCAGTAAGGTTCATTTTACTAAAACTCATTTGAGTAAACTTCAACTGTCCACGTACGGCCGCCCGTTCCACCAGCGGGGAGCCGAGATGGTGCTCCCGCCTCTGACGCCGTACGAAGTCGGCGAGATGACCGGCCTCACCGCTGCGGACGCGATCGACGCCCACCTGGTCACCGGGGGCTCCCGCTCATCTGCCAGGAATGGCAGCCGGGAGAGAACCGGGAATCGTTCCTGAGCCGCTGCCTCGACGACCCGACCTCGCCCCTGCTGGTGTCCGGCGAACGCATGCTCGCGGCGGAGTTCCCCGTGGAGGTCCAAGCGCGGCACGTGCTCTCGGTCATCGGCTCCGGCGAGCGGACTTTCAGCGCCATAGCGTCTCGGTGCGGTGCCGACGACAAGCCCCTGCCGGCCGGATCGCTCAGCCACGCCCTGCGGACCCTCACCCACAAGCGGCTGGTCGCCGTCGACACGCCGCTGTCCACGAAGCCCGGAGACCGCGACCGCCGCTACCGCGTGGCCGATCCCTACCTGCGCCTGTGGCTCGCGTTCTTCGAGCGCGGCATCGCCGAGGTAGAACGCGGGCGCGGCAGCCGCGTCGCGGCCGCGGTGGAACGAGGCTGGGCATCGTGGCGAGGGCGCGCGGTGGAACCGCTGGTCCGCGAGGCGCTGGGGCGGCTGTTGCCGGACGACGCTTGGCCGCACGCCCATGAGATCGGCGGATGGTGGCCGCGTACGAACAATCCGGAAATCGACCTGGTGGCCGCCGACCGAAGCCCCGCCCGGGAGATTGTCTTCGCCGGGTCGATCAAGTGGCACGAGCGGGCGCCGTTCGGCGGCCGGGACCTCGCCGCCCTCGCCCGCGACGCCCTGGCCATCCCGGGCGCCGACGGTGACACCCAGCTGGTGGCCGTCTCGCGCTCAGGCTTCGACGTCACCGACTGCGCCGCCACGTTCGGGGCGGAAGAACTCGTCGACGCCTGGGCTCCCTGAGGCTCTTCGCCGAGATGGACAAAAGCCGCCACCACGCGCGGTTCTCGTCTATCTCGACGGCGCGAGGCGGTCCGTACGGATGGCGTGGGTTTCCGTTTGGTGACCTGCGCACGGACCGGCTTGGCTGGGCGCATGACAGACAACACCCCCAGCTCAGACATCCGATTGACCGATGCCCCCGCCTGTCATCCGAAGGTGTTCGAGGCCGCGTTCAACACCGGTCGCGCCGACGTCCTCGCCGGCGTCTACGAGGCGGACGCAGTGTTCGTCCCCGAATCCGGGGCCGAAGTCCGAGGCGACGCCCTGCACGCTGCCAACGCCGAGTTTCTCAGCCTGGGCCTTCCCATAACCGTCCGGCTGCGGCACTGCTACACGGCCGACGACCTCGCGCTGCTCATCGTCGACTGGACGATCGACGGCACCGGTCCGGACGGCGGACACGTCCGCATCGAAGGCACCGCCACCGACGTCGCCCGCCGTGGCCCGGACGGGCTGTGGCGTTACGTCATCGACAACCCGTTCGGTGTCGCGCTCGGCACACGGCCCACCGGCAGCGTCTGAGTGGTACGGCACCACGTGCGAGACTCGGGCCCATGCGAACGACCGACGGCACCCGGGGATGGGACCTCGACCTGGTGCCCGACGAGTGCGGCCGAACCAGCCGGCCGACGCCGGACTGCCCGGTTGAAGTCGCTCTCGCCGCCGTCGCCGGACGCTGGACCACCCTCGTCTTGCGCGAGCTCATGCACGGTCCGCAGTCGTTCGGCGACCTCCGCGAGCGGCTGCCGGACCTGACGGCGAAAGTCCTCTCCGAACGCCTGCGCACGCTAGAGGAGCGCGGGCTGGTCGGGCATGTGCGGATCTCCGGCTTCCCGTCCCGCAGCCGCTACGAACTCACGGATACGGGGGAAGCGCTGCGACCCCTCTTGCGGGAGCTGTACAGGACGGGTGCCGCCCTTCTGACCGCAGCCGAGTCCCGCTGAAAGGTACGAATCCCCGCGCTGCTTCAGGGCTTTCGAGCATCTTGACGGGCCGGGGGCGGGCCCGGGGGCGCGGCGAGTTCGAACCAGACGATCTTGCCGGTGGTGTCGGGGAGGAGCTGGGATCCCCAGGCGTTGGCGAGTGATGCGACGAGCGCGAGGCCGCGGCCGGAAATGTCGGTGGGGGACGGGTGGCGTGGGCGCGCGAGTTCGACGGGGTAGCCGTCGGTGACTTCGACCCGCAAGGTACCGGTGGGAGACAGGGCGCAGCGTACGGTGACCCGGCCGTGGGGCAGGGGCCGGGCGTGGCGGCAGGCGTTCGTGACGAGTTCGCTGAGCAAGAGCTGAGCTGTGGTGGTGACTTCGTCGCCGACGTGCCAGATATGGGTGTGTTCACGCAGTTGTGCGCGGGCGTTGCCGGCGCTGCGGGGGTGGTGGGGGAGAGACCAAGTCACCTCGTGCGGGTACGTCGCGGGTACGAATGGCGCGACTGAGGCGTCGGTGGGGTGGTGGTGCGTTGTCATCGGACTCCTGGGTCGTTGTACGAAAAAGCGGGCCGGGCGGCCAAGTTGATTGCGGAGAGTGATTCCGCAGATTGCTGATCACAGTCTGTTTTCGGCCACTTACACTCATATAGTGACGACGCGGGTACGCAGCGTGGCGGTCCCGTGGTGAACCGGGGGAGGTGGATGCTGTGGCGACGAACTCCCAGACGCCGTTGGAACGCCAGGAGCGGCTGACGCGCAAGCCGTGCGCGGAGTTCGGCTTCGTGGTCTACGAGGCGGCGCTGCGCAGCACGGTGGGCGGACGCGAGGTGATGGCGTCAGCTCGTCTGGTTGCGCGAGGTCGGCGAGTTGCGCAATGTCTCTGTGCAGGTGCTCCGTGCGGACAGCGGTACCGTTCCTGGGCTCAGCGGTTCGCTGGTGCTCCTGGAAACCGAGGAGCATGAGCGCTATGCATATGTCGAGGGTCCGGAAACGAGCGCGCTCTACTCGGATGCAGAGACGATCAGCCTGCTGACCCAGCGGCATGGCATGATCCGCACCCAGGCCCTCACCATCAGGGATTCGGCGCGGTTCATCGCGGAGCTGGAGGAAGAGCTTTGAATGACGAGCTGAACTGGCGTAAGTCCAGCTACAGCGACGACCAAGGCGGCGCTTGCGTCGAAGTTGCCGCCGTTCAGGGCACGTTGCAGGTGCGCGACTCCAAGGTCAAGACCGGGCCGAGGCTGGCCNAGTCCAGCTACAGCGACGACCAAGGCGGCGCTTGCGTCGAAGTTGCCGCCGTTCAGGGCACGTTGCAGGTGCGCGACTCCAAGGTCAAGACCGGGCCGAGGCTGGCCATCACCCACAGCGCATGGACGGAGCTGGTCCGCGCCACGGCTTCCTGAGCCGCGCGACCTCATCCCGCGACGCGGCGCATTGATCAAGCCTCGCCGCGTCGCGGGGCATGCACGCCTATCCGTGACGAAACCGCATTCATCGAGAGGTCCGGCTGAGCCTTTCCGTCAGGTGTAGAGCTCGGCCAAGCCGAGTAGGCGCACGTCGTCGCGCTGGTCCGCTTCCCGCCTGACGTGCTCGGTGAATCCGGCCGCGCTGAAGCAGGCGAGGATGCAGCCGTCGGTGTCCATGCCGCGGGTGGTGAGGACGTCTCGGGCGCGGGTGAGGCGTTCAAGGTGCGGGAGTCCCATGGTCGTTCCCCATTTGACCTCGCCGAGCAGCGCAACCCTGGGCCGGTGGCGGCTGTCACCGGCTTCGACGACCGCGGTGTCGATTTCGATCGAGGTGCGGGTCGAGGGGTCGGTCACCACCCCGGCGCCCACCTGCCCCAGCGGTGAGCCGGCCAGATCGGCGCCGGGACCCAGAAGGTAGGCGCGGCACACTGTTTCGAAGTACGGGCCGGCCACTTGCGCCGCGAAGCGTGTCCTCGACGCCGCCCATACCTGGGGTGCCTGGCCGAGCTCCAAGCGACCCCAGGCCGGACGCATGATCGCCTCATAGAAGGTGATGAGGGGTTCGGCGATGCCGTATCGCGACTTGCCGGGGCGGAAGATGTCCGCCTCCCTGATGAGCAGGTGCGAGTCCTCCAGCACGTTGAGCGGGTGGGAGATGTCCACCGCCTTGCGCCCGATGTAGCCGGCGATGCCGCCGCGTGTGCTGTTGCCTTCCGCGACCGCGGCCAGCACGGAGTGGTAGAGCGAGGTGTCGCGGATGTCGGTCTCCTCGGCGAGGAGATAGCGCGCCTCCCGGAACAGCGGGCTCAAGGGCGACATGACCGCCCGGCACACCCAGTCGTCGAAGTCGGCGAGATCACCGGGGACGTCGTCCGCGAGGAACTGCCGCCGGTAGGCGGGCGTTCCGCCGAGCACCGCACCCAAGCGGACCGCCAGCGCCGGTTGTTCGGCGACCTGCCAGAACTGCGCCGCCGCGCGGAAGTCGAACGGGCGCATCACCAACTCCAGTTGCGCGCGTCCGCGAAGCGGGGCCGAGCCGGCGAGCAGCCCGCCCATCACCGACATCGCCGAACCGCACAACAGCAGCCGCATTCGGCTGGGCCGGGTCTGGAACCGGTCGATCTCACGTTGGAGCAGCGACGGGAGTTCGGGCGAGACCTTGGCCAGATAGGGAAACTCGTCCAGGACGATGACCAGCGGGCCGTCGCCCCTCTCCGGCACGGCGAGGCCGAACAGGAAGGTGACGGCGTCGTCCCACGTCGCGAACGAGAAGGGCGCCGGTGCTCCCATGTATTCGGCGAGTGCGGCGCCGAACTGGCGCAGTGATTCCCCCGCCGTGGCCGTCGTGGCGCCGAAGTAGAAGCCGTCGCACTGCTCGGTCAGGGCGCGAAGCAGGTACGTCTTGCCCATCCGCCGTCGTCCGCTGACAACGCCGAGCAGGGCGTGGGACGACGGTCGGGTGGCGAACGTGGCGAGCGCCCGCCACTCGGCCACACGGTCGAAGACATCCGCAGGTTTTTGCAGCATCGTCGGCATTCCTTAGGAGCACAGTTCTAAGGACTGTACTCCTTGTTGATGCCGGCCGGGCACTGTGAGGAGAATCTGCGGACCGGTTGCTCGGCGGGGTGCGTCCCCGTTTGGGGCTGGCGGGCCTCGAAAAAGTGGCTGTGAGCACCGACCCGGAGCGGGGCGGGTGCGGGTGCTGTACGTCATGCTGTGGTGCGGCGGTCAGATCGGCGGTTGCGGCTTCGTGGTCGGCTCGGGTGTTCGGGCGAAGGCCCGCCGGTAGTCGCTTGGGGACACCCCGACCTGTTTCAGGAAGTGGTGGCGGAGGTTGTTCGCCGTGCCGAGGCCGCTCAGTTCGCCGACCTTCTCCACCGGCAGATTCGTGGATTCCAGGAGGCTTTGGGCCCGTGCCAGGCGCTGGTGGAGGAGCCACTGGTGGGGAGTCGTCCCGGTGGCCGCCTGGAGCCGCCGGTGGAAGGTCCGCGTGCTCATCGCCGCGCGCTGTGCCAACTCCTGGACGGTCAACGGCTCGTGCAGACGGTCGCGGGCCCAGTCGAGTACGGGTCCGAGGCTTCCTTCGTCGGCGGCCGGTACCGACAGATCGATGAACTGCGCCTGACCGCCCGGCCGGTGGGCGGGCACGACCATGCGGCGGGCCAACTGATTGGCCACGTGGGCGCCGAGGTCACGCCGTACCAGATGCAGGCAGAGGTCGAGCCCGGCCGTCAGTCCGGCGCTGGTGAGCACATCGCCGTCGTCGACGTACAGCACCGAATCGTCGACCTGGATCTTGGGGTACCTCGCGGCCAGTTGCGCCGTGTGCATCCAATGGGCGGTCGCGCGGCGTCCGTCGAGCAACCCCGCCTCGGCGAGTGCGAAGGCGCCGGTGCACAGGGAGACCATACGGGCGCCCGCGTCGTACGCGCGGCGCAGAGCCGCGATCAGCTCGGGCGGCAGCGGACGTCCTTCCTCGACGCAGGCGTCCGGCACGGAGGGCACGATGACCGTGTCCGCGCCGACGAGGTCGTCGAGCCCGTACGGCGTCCGCACCGACAGCCCGGTCGCGGCCGGGGAGCCGTCGTGCCCGGGATCCCCGGTGCCGCACAGGAGCAGGTCGTACCAAGGCTCGGCGAGGTCGGGCTGCGGCTTCCCGAACACCGTGCACGGGATGCTCAGTTCGTACAGATCCCATGAGGGAACGCCCACATCGTCGCTGACGACGACGGCGACGGAGCCAGGATTCATGCGTCGAGGCTATGGCAGGAATTTGGTGGCCGCTGTCACCCCGGTCACTGTTCCCGGGCATCGCGCGCTGCGATCTTGGTCGTCACGCAACCGACCACCGCACAAGCGGATGCACAGGGAGTTCGCATGCAATCTGATCACCAGGCCGTCACCGTAATCGGGTTGGGCTCGATGGGCTCCGCGCTCGCGGCCGCGTTTCTCGACCGAGGCCTCACGACCACCGTCTGGAACCGCTCGGCGGACAAGGCCCGATCGTTGGTCGACCGGGGTGCCCGCCGGGCCGCGACGCCGGAGGAAGCGGTCGCGGCGAGCCCGCTGGTCGTCGTCTGCGTGCTGGACTACGAGGCCATGCACGCCGTCCTTGACCCCGTTGCCGACTCGCTCGGAGGGAAGGCCCTGGTCAACCTCACGTCAGGCACCCCGGAGCAGGCCCACGAGGCCGCCGCGTGGGCCCGGTCGCACGACGCCGAATACCTCGACGGCGCGATCATGACCACGCCGCCGGGCGTCGGCAGCCCCGACATGATGTTCCTCTACAGCGGCCCGTCGGCCGTCCTCGAAGCCCACCGCCCGACCCTGGGCGTGCTGGGCGACCCGGTGTACCTGGGCACCGACCCCGGGGCGGCCTCCCTGTACGACGCCGCCCTGCTCGGCCTGATGTGGGCCACCATGACCGGCTGGCTGCACGGCAGCGCGCTGCTCGGGGCGGAGAAGGTACCGGCCGCGGACTTCACCCCCGTCGCGATCCGCTGGCTCGGCGCGGTCGCCGGCTTCCTCACCACCTACGCGCCTCAGGTCGACGCCGGCCACTACCCGGGCGACGACGCCACCGTCGACGTGCAGATCGCAGCCGTCGACCACCTCATCCACGCCGCGGCGGCGCGCGGCGTCGACAACGCCCTGCCCCGGCTCCTCAGGTCCCTGATGGTGCGGACGAAGGCGGCAGGCCACGGGGCCGACAGCTACGCAAGTGTGATCGAGGCGCTGCGCAGCGAGGCAGACGACCGATGACATCCACACTGCCCGCGCACCCCGTGCCAAGCCCCGGCGTCGCCGCCGCGCCGTGGGCGGACCTGCTGGCCGCCACCGCCGACGACTGCCTGTCCGTCCTCGTCGACGGAGCGCAGCGGGACTGGTCACGCCTCGCCCACGGTCTCGACTGGACCTGCCGCCAGACCCTCGACCACATCGCCCTCGGCGTGGTCGGCTACGCCGGCCTGCTCATCGCCCGCCCTCAGGACCGCTACATCACCCTTTTCGCGTCACTCGACCCGCAGGCTCCCGTGCCCGACTGCCTGGACGGCCTGCGGATCGCCGCGTCGCTGCTGGCCGCCACTGTCCGAGGCACCCCTGACGACGTACGCGCCTGGCACCCGTGGGGGCACTCGGACCGCTCCGGCTTCGCCGCCATGGGCATCATCGAACTGGCCGTCCACACCTACGACATCACCCGCGCCCTGGGCCTCCCGTGGACTCCGCCGGACGCCTCCTGCGCCGCCGTGGTCGGCAGGCTCTTCCCGGACGCCCCCGACGGACACAGTCCGTCGGCCACCCTGCTGTGGTGCACGGGCCGCATTGAGCTGCCGGGCCTGCCCCGACGCCGTGTCTGGCAATGGAACGGCAGTCTGCGCTGACCCGAAGCCGGGCGGGCCGCCCAATCCGGTGAGTCGACGAACGAACGGCGGTGCGGGTCCTGCGGCAGGAGCGGCTCTCAGGTGTAGAGGGCGGCCGCGCGGCGGGTCGCTTCGGCCAGGCGGGCGCGGAATTCGGGCGGGTCGAGGACCTCGGCTTCCGGGCCGAGACGGAGAAGCTCGAAATAGCCGATGTCCCAGCTCTCAAGCGGCAGGGTGACGGTGACCCAGCCGTCGGCGTCCGGAGGGCCCGCGGTGGCGAGGGCGTCGGAGGCGGCTGTCGGCTCCAGCAGGATGGGCAGGTGGTCGACGGCGAGCGGGCTCAGGCGTACGACCGCGCGTTCGCGCAACATGGCGCGGGCGAACTCCCGCGACGCCGTGGCCCAGTAGTCCGCCAGGTCGAACTGCGGGTCCCGGTCGAAGTGTTCGTTGCCGGCTTCGGCGGTTTCGAAGCGGTCGACGCGGTAGGAGCCGAAGCGGCCGGATGGACTGCGCGCGGCGACGTACCACTGCCCGGCCTTCAGGACCAGGCCGTAGGGCTCCAGGCGCCGGTCCCGGGCACCGCCGCGCGCCGCGTAGCGAGCGTGGAGGACGCGGTCCTCCCACACGGCGCGGGAGACCTCGGCGAGCAGGGGCGGGGGCTCGGCATCGCGGAACCAGGCGGGTGCGTCCAGGTGGAACCGCTGGGTGGCGGCCGCGGGGGCGTCGCCGAGGGCGGCGGCGACCTTCAACCGCGCGGCGAGGGCGTGTCCGGCCAGGCCCATGTCGCGCAGCGGGCCCGGGAGTCCGGCCAGGTGCAGGACCTCGGCTTCGGCGCGTTCGAGGCCGGTGAGGCGAGTGCGGTAGCCGTCGACGAGACGGTAGCCGCCGCCGCGACCGCGTTCGGCGTACACCGGTACGCCGGCCTCGACCAGTGCGGCGACATCGCGCTGCACCGTCCGCTCGGAGACCTCCAACTCGGCCGCGAGTTCCGTCGCGGTCATGGCGCGCCGGGTCTGGAGGAGCAGCAGCAGTGCGATGGCCCGGCTTGCCCGCATGTCGCTCCTTCCGGCGCCTGGTGTCGTGGCGCGGCGCACCGCTCGTTCGCCTGTCGTGCCTGACCCTGCTGCCGCTGTGCCGCTGTGCCGCCGTGTCTCGGTGGCGACCACGACCGGCCGCCCGGCACCATTCTGGCCGGGCGGCCGGTCGGGTCGGCCTTCGCCCGGGCCACGCATCCGCCCGTGCCCGTCGCGACCGCACGCCGTGCGTCAGCGCCGCGCGTCCGCCGGGGTGTCCAGGAGCGGCAGCCCGGCCGTGTACCGACGGAGGTACCCGGCGGTGGCGGTATCGGCGGCCGCGACGGTGTCGGGGGTGCCCTGCGCGACCACAGCGCCTCCGTCGGGGCCTGCGCCCGGCCCCAGGTCGATCACCCAGTCCGCCGAGGCGGCGACGGGGATGTGGTGTTCCGCGACGACAACGGTGTTGCCCGAGTCCAGCAGGACGTCGAGCGCGTCGACGACCCGCTGGATGTCGGACGGGTGCAGGCCCGAGACCGGTTCGTCGAGGACGATGAGGCCGGCCTTGCGGCTCGTGGCGCCGCGCTGGATGGCGGACGCGAGTTTGAGCCGCTGCGCCTCGCCGCCGGACAGCTCGGTGGCGCTCTGGCCGAGTCGGAGGTAGCCGAGCCCGACCCGTTCGAGTGCCCCGAGCGTCTCGGCGAGTTGCCGGGGGTCGGTGAACACCTCGGCGGCTTCGGCGACGGTCAGGTCCAGCACCCGGTCGACGGCCAGGCCTTGGTAGGTGATCTCCAGGGCCTCGGGTCGGTAGCGCCTGCCGTCGCATGTGTCACACACCACCCACACGTCGGGGAGGAAGTGCATGTCGACGAGTTTGCGTCCGTACCCGGTGCAGGTTTCGCAGCGCCCGCCGCCCGCGGTGTTGAAGCTGAACCATGACGCGTCGACGCCACGCGTGCGTGCCGCGTCGGTCGAGGCGAACAGCTTGCGGATGACGTCGAACGCCTTGCTGTACGTGGCCGGGTTGGATCGCGGCGTACGCCCGAGGGGTTCCTGGTCGACCACGGCGATCCAGCCGAACCCGTCGAGTCCGGTGACCTCCCTCACGGTGTCCGCCACCGTACCGTCCAGTCCGGCCGCCACGCCTGCCGCGAGCGCTCCGAGGATGCTGCTCTTGCCGCTGCCGCTGACCCCGGTCAGGCAGGTGAGCCGCCCGGTGGGCAGGCGCAGGAGATCCGCGACGGCGTTGTGGGCACGCAGGCCGCGCAGTTCCAGCCAGTCGGTGTCCCCCGAGACAGGGCGGCGGGTGCGGCACAGCCGCGGCCCGTTGCCGGCGAGGTGGCGGCCGGTCGGTGACGCGGGGTCGGCGGCGACCAGGGCGGGCGGTCCGGAGACCAGGACCTCGCCGCCGAGGCGGCCCGCGCCGGGGCCCATGTCGACGATCCAGTCGGCGCGGGCGATCAGTTCGGGGTCGTGTTCGACAAGGAGGACGGTGTTGCCGACCTCGCGCAGCTCCAAGGCGATGTCGAGGAGGTGCTTCTTGTCGGCGGGGTGCAGCCCGGCGCCGGGTTCGTCCAGGACGAAGATGACGTCGCTCAGTTCGGTGCCGAGCTGCGCGGCGAGCCGGGTGCGCTGTAGCTCGCCGCCGGAGAGTGTGGCGGCGCTGCGGGACAGTTGCAGGTGAGCCAGGCCGAGCCGGTCCAGGAGGCGGAGTCTGCGTCCGAGGTCGTGCAGCAGGGGCTCGCCGACGGTGCGCCGGCGGGTGTCGAGGCTGTCGGCGACGTGCCCGGCCCAGCGACGGACCTCGCGTACGTCGACCTCCAACAGGTCGGGGTAGGTCAGGCCGCCGAGGCGTACGGACCGGGCGATGCGGTCGTACCCGCTTCCACGGCAGGTGCCGCAGGGCTGCTTGTGCATGTAAGGCAGGTAGCGCTGTTTGGCGCCGGCCGTTTGGGCGTTGTGGAACACTCTCTCCACCTCGGCGAGCGCGCCGCGCAGCGGTTGGCTGGAGGTGTAGGTCATGCGGGCCGTCTCGTTCTTGTTCGGGATGTCGACGGTGGCCTCGACCGCCTCGTTGCCGGTGCCGTACAGCACCTCGTGACGGAACTCGGCAGGCAGGGATTGCCACGGCCGGCTCAGGTCCACGCCGCGTTTGGCGGCCAGTGCGGGGATGAACATGTGTTCCCCGCTGCGCCACTTGGCGTACCAGGGCGACGCGCCTTCGAAGAGGGGCAGTTCCGGGCGGGTGACGACGAGGTCCTCCCGGGCCTGCCAGCGTCCGCCGATGCCGTGGCAGTCGCGGCAGCCGCCTTCGGGGGAGTGGCGGTCGAAGTGGGCGGTGGTCAATGGGCCGTCGCCTGCGCCCGCCGGGTCCACGCCCGTGCCCTGGCCGATCGACGGGATGCGTGAGTAGAGCAGTCCGAGGTGCCCGTCGACGCCGGTGATGGTGGCGACCGTGGAGCGGGGATTGCGGTTCAGGCGGCGCTGGTCGACCGCGAGCGTGGCGCCGAGGCCGAGGACGCGGTCGACCTTGGGGCGGTTGCGCTGGGTGATGTACTGGCGTACGAACGGCGACAGGCCCTCCAGATACCGCAGTTGGGCTTCGCTGTGCAGGGTGTCGATGGCGAGCGAGGTTTTTCCGCTGCCGCTCACGCCGGTGAAGGCGACGAGCCGGCCTTTGGGAATGCTGACGGACACGTTGCGCAGGTTGTTGGTGCGGGCGCCCACGACATCGATGGTGGCG
>NZ_JBPKBI010000014.1:128712-159849 GCF_051388935.1 Yinghuangia sp. YIM S10712 | reverse complement strand
TGCCGGAGCCGGCAGCGCGCGCGCCCGGTACGAGCGGCGTCACGCCTCGTTCGCCTTCCCGCCGAGCTTGGCGGCGTCGGCGGCGTAGACGGCCATCCACTGCGGATGCAGTCGGAAGAAGACGACGTCGTTGTCCCAGTCGAAGGCGTCGTCGCCGTAGAAGCCGCGGAAGTACGCGAGCAGGTCCGGCCAGTCGGCGGCCGGTTCGCCGTCGAGCGGGTTGAGGACCTCGGCGGTGCCGTGGGTGAACACGCCCAGCTCCTCGCCACGCATGTGCGCGGCGCTGACCGCGGGCCGGGCTGCGAGGTGCCGGGCCTTTGCGGCGCTGCGGGCGGTGCCGAAATGCCAGGTGCCGTGCAGGAAGTGTCCGTCCACGCCGCTCACTCGCGGTTCGCCCTTCGCCGTCACGGTGGACAGCGCGAGCGTGCACATGCCGGTGAGGACCCTGGTGAGCTGTTCGGCGTCGAGTGTGCGTTCGGTGTCGATGATCGTGCGCAGGTGGGCGGTGGAGCGGGCGAGCGAGGTGTCGAGGAGGGTTTGGAGCCGGTGGAGCTCGTCGGGTGTCTCACGCATGGAGGTTTTCGGTTCCTTGTCTTCCGTCGTTCCGGTCCGTGTTCTCCGCGGAACCGGCCGGAGGAACCAGCTTCTTCGGGAAACCCGACATCCTCCGTCGTATTTCCGCCACCGAAATCACCGACGTGACTGGCGTGCCGCGGTCGCAGTCGGGAGAGGCCGTGCCGCCCGGCACGAACGCGGTGAACGCCTCCGGCAGTTCGCCGCGGCGCTGCCGTGGTCACCCCGAGGGCGGCGCGTTATGGTCCGGTCGCTCGGCGGCATCGGTGCCACCGAGGTCGGGCGAGGCCGCGTGGCGGCCGGACTCCTCCGCGACGAAGCGAGCCAGAGCCCGAGCGCTTTCGAGGAACTGCGCCGGAAAGACGATCGTGGAGTTCTTCTCCGCGGAAATCTCCGCCAGCACCTGAAGGTTGCGCAGTTGCAGGGCGATCGGATGCGCGGCGATGACGTCGGCTGCTTCCGCGAGCCGTCCCGCGCTGAGGGCCTCGCCTTCCGCGGCGATGATCTTGGCGCGCTTCTCGCGCTCCGCCTCCGCCTGGCGGGCCATGGCACGCTGCATACTCTGCGGGAGCTGGATGTCCTTGAGCTCCACCACCATCACCAGCACACCCCACTGCTGGGTGAGGCTGTCGAGGATGACCTTGATCTGCTCGTTGAGGGTCTCCGTGTCGGTGAGGACCTGGTCGAGCAGGGAACGACCGACCACATTCCGCACGGTCGTCTGAGCGATCTGACCGATCGCGTCGGATACGTTCTCGATCTCCACGATCGACTTCACCGGGTCCACCCGTCGGAAGTACGCCACGGCGGCGACGCCGATCGACACGTTGTCCCGCGTGATTACCTGCTGTGACGGAATCGGGAGCGTCACCGTGCGCAACGTGACCTTCCACATACGGTCCGCCAACGGCACCATGAACCGGATCCCCGGCTCGCGGACACCGCGCAGGCGCCCCAGCCGGAAGACGACACCGCGCTGGTACTGGCGGACGATCGCGACCCCGAGGTTCGGCATCAGAGCCACCTCCGCTCTTTCATCCACCTCAATTGTCCGATGTCACGGTTCCGTCCGGCGTGGCCCGCACGGCGACACGAACCACGACATGCCGGCCCGGATCGTCGAGATCGGCCGGCACCATGGGCCGACGCTCCGGACCGTGATCGCGACACCGCTTTGTCCGCCTCGTTCTCGCGTCTCCGAGCGGTTCGACCCCGCCCGACCCGGGCAAGCGCCGCAACGGGTCCGCCTTCCGGAGGAGGATTGACCGTGCACGAGCAAAACAGCCACTCGGGTCACAGCGGCTCCGGAAAGGCCGATGACGCTCGCTTGCCCAAGGAACGCGCCACGGCTGTCTTGGACGTCCGCGGTTTGTCTTGGGCTTCGCAGCAGAGCACGGTCACCGCGGTTTTGGGACGACGGCGCGGTGTGCTCGACGTGGAACCCAACGCCGTGGCCCAGACCGCGACGGTCGTCTTCGACCCCCGCGTCACCTCCGTGGCCGAGCTTCGCCGCTGGGTGGACGAGTGCGGCCTGCACTGCGCCGGGCAGTCCGTCCCGGCACACGTCTGCGACCCGATGGCCGAGCCGGACCCGCCGGTCTCGGCGGCCACCGCGCAGACGGGTCGCATGGCGCCCCCGGCCCGGCGAGAGCCTCCCGCCGCATCCCGCATGCACGAGGCGCACGTCCACGAACCCGCAGCCGCCCCTGCACCGCACGCGGCGGACACAATTTCGCCGCACGACGTCATGGGCCACGGCGGGCACGGCGGCATGTCGATGGCCTCGATGGTCGCCGACATGCGCAATCGGTTCCTTGTCGCGGCGCTGTTCTCGATCCCCATCGTGTTGTGGTCGCCGATCGGCGAGGACGTCTTCGGCTTGGACCTGCCGGTGCCGTTCGGGCTGCGGCAGGACGTGTGGGCGCTGCTGCTGAGCCTGCCGGTGATCTTCTACTCGTGCACGATCTTCTTCGGCGGCGCCGTACGCGCGTTGCGGGCGCGCACACTCGACATGATGGTGCTTGTCGCGGTCGCCGTGGGCTCGGGCTGGCTGTACTCGCTGATCGTCACGCTCACCGGCGGCGGCGACGTCTTCTACGAGGCGGCGACCGTGCTGGCCGCTTTCGTCCTGCTCGGCCACTGGTTCGAGATGCGCGCTCGCGGCGGCGCCAACGACGCGATCCGAGCGCTGCTCGACTTGGCTCCGCCGAAAGCCCTCGTGCTCCGTGACGGCGAGCCGGTCGAGGTGGCGACCGCCGACATCGTGGTCGGTGACCTTCTGCTGGTTCGCCCCGGCGCGAAGATCGCGGTGGACGGCGTGGTCGAAGACGGCACGAGTGAGGTCGACGAGTCGATGGTCACCGGCGAGAGCCTGCCCGTGCACAAGGAGCCGGGCGCGCAGGTCGTCGGCGCCACCATCAACGCCAACGGCACCTTGCGGGTCCGCGCGACCAAGGTCGGCGCGGACACCGCCTTGGCGCAGATCGTCAGGCTCGTCCAACAGGCGCAGAACTCCAAGGCCCCCGGACAGCGGCTCGCGGACCGGGCGGCATTCTGGCTGGTCTTCGTCGCGTTGGTCGGCGGGGCCGCGACCCTGGCCGTGTGGCTGCTCGCAACCGACCGGTCCCTGGGAACCGCGATGCTGTTCGCGATCACCGTCGTGGTCATCACGTGTCCCGACGCGCTCGGTCTGGCGACACCGACGGCGATCATGGTCGGGACAGGGCTGGGCGCGAAACGCGGTGTGCTGTTCAAGAACGCGGTGGGCCTGGAGACGTCCGCGCGCATCCGGACCGTCGTGATGGACAAGACCGGCACTCTCACCAAGGGCGAACCCGAAGTCACCGACGTGGTCACCGCGTCCGCATGGACCGAGGACGACCTGCTGCGCTTCGTCGCGGCCGTGGAACGCGAGTCCGAACACCCCCTTGCCGAAGCCGTCGCCCGCCACGCCGACGCCGCCGGCCTGGCCGCCGAGCGCGCCGAGAACTTCGAAAACGTCCCCGGCCACGGCGCCGTGGCTGGGGTCTCCGGCCACCGGGTCATGGTCGGCAACCGCCGCCTGGCCGAGCGCGAAGGCGTCGACCTCGCCGAACTCGCCGGTGAACGCGACAAGTTGGCCGCCACCGGCCGTACGGTCGTCATCGCCGCGGTGGACGGACAACCGGCCGGGCTGATCGGCATCGCCGACGCGCCCCGGGAGACATCAGCGGCCGCGGTGCAGGAACTGCACGCCCTGGGCGTCGAGGTGGTCATGCTCACCGGCGACAATCAGGCCACCGCCGAGCGGATCGCCGGGCAGTTGGGCATCGACACGGTGATCGCCGATGTTCTGCCCGGCGACAAGGCCGCCAAGATCGCCGAACTCCAGGCGACCGGACGCACCGTGGCCATGGTCGGCGACGGCGTCAACGACGCCCCGGCCCTCGCCCAGGCCGACCTCGGCATCGCGATCGGCGCGGGCACCGACGTGGCCATCGAGACCGCCGACCTGGTCCTGATGCGTTCCGACCCCCTCGACGTACCCACCGCGCTGCGCATCGGCCGCGGAACCTTCCACAAAATGCGGCAGAACCTCGGATGGGCCGTCGGCTACAACACGCTCGCCCTGCCCATCGCCGCGGGCGTCTTCGAACCGGCCTTCGGGCTGGTCCTGCGGCCTGAGATCGCGGCGCTGTCCATGTCCGGCTCCAGCTTCATCGTCGCCGTCAACGCCCTGGCCCTCAAACGCCTGCACCTGCCGGACACCCGCCTCCCGCGCGCGCCCGCACCCCCCACGCAGGCGGGGACCGCCCACACCGCGTAGCCACGCCCTCGAACCGCCTGACTCGCGGAGTGCCGCGCGGCACCTGTGCAGGGGACGCAGCCGGCTGCGATCGAGCCGAAGCCGTGACCGGCGGCGCCGACCGCTACGCCTGCCTGCGGTACAGCCACACGCCGACCGGTGCGAAGACCGCGACGATTCCGGCGTCCCAGGCCAGGGCCTGGAGGACGTCGGTGGTGGTCGGGCCGCCGAGTACGAGGTCCCGTATCGCTTCCGCGTTGCGTGACACCGGCTGGTGCTCCGCGAACGCCTCAAGCCAGCCGGGCATGGTGCTCACCGGCACGAACACCGACGAGGCGAAGACCAGGGGAGCGAGTACGGGGAAGGCCGCGGCCTGGGCGGTCTCCGGATCGCCGACCGCCATGCCGACGACCGCGAAGACCCACGACATCGCGAAGCCGAAGGCCAGCACGAGCAAGATCCCTGCGAGAAACGCGGGGACGCCCGCGTGGATACCGAATCCCATGGCGAAGCCGACGCCGGTCATCATCGCCACGACGAAGACGTTCCTCGCAAGGTCGGCCGCGGTGCGGCCGACCAGTACCGCAGAGCGCGCCATGGGCAGTGATCTGAAGCGTTCCATCAGACCGCTCTGCATGTCGGTGGCCAGGCCGATCGCGGTGTTCATGGCGCCGAAGACTGCCGTCTGCACGAAGATGCCCGGGATCAGGTAGTCGACGTAGTCGACCCCGTGGAGAGCCGGTTGTACGACACCGCCGAACACGTACCGGAACATCAGCACGAAGACCAGCGGCTGGATGGTCGAGAAGACCAGCAGGCGGGGGACCCGGCGCAGGCCGATCAGGTTGCGCCAGGCGACGGCGAGACCGTCCTGCGCGGCGAGCACCAGGCCGCGCGCGGGGCGGGTGCGCGCGCCGACGGATCGCCGTGCCGTCCCAAGGTCGGCGGCGTGCGACGGCTGGGACCCGGCGCCGGTCACGGTACCGAGGCGGTTGTTCCGGCGCGGCGGCCGGTCAGTTCCAGGAACACGTCGTCGAGGCTGGGTTCGCGGACGGCCACGGCGTCGGGTACCAGGCCGTGGGTGTCCAGGAGGCGGAGGATGCCCAGGAGGGGCCGTGAGCCCTCTCGGGAGGTCAGGCGCAGCCGACCGTCTTCGACGTCCGCCGGCACCGAGAGCCTGCCGCGCAGCAACTCGGCGGCTTGCCGTGCTCGGCCGTCCGTCCCCATGTCGAGCTCGATGACGGTGTCGCCCATGCGTGTCTTCAGCGCGGACGGTGTGTCGTCGGCGATGATCCGCCCGTGGTCGATGACGACCACCCGTTCCGCGAGGCGGTCGGCTTCCTCCAGGTACTGGGTGGTGAGCAGCACGGTCGTGCCGTCCGCGACCAGTTGGCGGACCGTCTCCCACAGCCCGTTGCGGCTTTGCGGGTCCAGCCCGGTGGTGGGTTCGTCGAGGAAGAGCACCGGCGGCTCGGGGACCAGCGCCGCCGCGACGTCCAGGCGTCTGCGCATGCCGCCGGAATAGGTGCGGGCGGGGCGGTCGCCTGCCTCCGTGAGGTCGAAGCGTTCGAGAAGCTCGGCGGCACGGGACCGGATCCGGGAGCGCCGGATGTGGGTGAGACGGCCGATCAGGCGCAGGTTCTCGCGACCGGTGAGGTTGCTGTCGATCGCCGCGTACTGCCCGGCCAGCCCGATCAGCGTGCGGACGACGGCGGCGTCCCGGACCACGTCGTACCCGAGCACCCGGGCCTGGCCGGCGGTGGGCCGCGCGATGGTCGTCAGGATGCGGATCGCGGTGCTTTTGCCTGCGCCGTTTGGACCCAGCAGACCGAAAACCGTCCCCGTCGGCACCCGGAAGTCCACCGCCTTCAGCGCCGTCACCGCGCCGAACCGTTTGCTGAGGCCTTGGACCATGATCGCTTCGTCCACGGGCCCATCTCCCTCGTGTGGGGACACCCGTTCGGCTCCATTCTCACCCGGAGCCCGCCACCTCGCAGCGAAGAAGGCGGGGACAGGGCACCGAAGGGCCGGACGCCCTTTCGAGTCGGCCCCAAGCACGGAACGGGCGGCGCTGAGTTGCCCGCACCAGAGGGCGACCTGTCTCGTGCGGCCCGCACGCCGAGGTGCGACAGTCCCGGCCCTCCCCGGGCCTTGCCATGCTTTTACAATGCCGTAGAAACAACCATGGCCAAGGTTCGTCTTGTGAAAGGCCGTGTGACGTGGCTCCCGCTTGGCGGGACAGAAGGAAGCAAGAGGTGTCCGGCTCCACGGACGAACCTGTGAGTAGTCACAGACCGCCGCGGGAGGCGGCTGGCCGGGAGAGCGGGGCTGGGTGAGGTGGCCGGTCCTGGCCGGCCCTGCGGTGGAGGCGGAGAGCCGGCCTGATCCCGGTGTGTGCCGAGACCGTCGTTTCACAGAGCCGGCACTCCACTCAGCCGCCAACACACCGTAACCCCGCCCGAGTTCGATGACCGGGCGAGCCAAGCATCAATATCTACAGTCATGTAGATTCTCTGGTGCTCGGACGCCTGCTCGTGTGGGTCGGTGCTCAGTTGCGCTCGGCGGAGCCGTGTCCGGGCGTGACCGACGCACAACATCGATCTCAGGGGGTACGCGGATGGCCGTGAACCTGTCCAAGGGCGGAAACGTCTCGCTGACGCGTGAAGACCCGGGCCTGGCAAGCGTGATCGTCGGGCTGGGCTGGAAAGTCGGCAGCGGCCCCGGTGACTTGGACCTGGACGCCAGTGCGCTCGTGCTCGGCAGTGACGGCCGGGTGCTCTCGGACGCGCACTTCGTCTTCTTCAACAACCGTGCCACGCCGGAGAATTCGGTCCGGCACACGGGCGACAACAAGACCGGCCAAGGAGACGGCGACGACGAGCAGATCGCCGTCGACTTCACCCTGCTGCCCGCCTCGGCGGAGGCGGTCGTGTTCCTGGTGTCGATCCACCAGCAGGACGGCGCCGCCCCGAAGACCTTCGGCCGCGTCCGCGACGCGTACGTCCGCGTCGTCCACCAGGGCACCGGCATGGAGATGTGCCGCTTCGAGCTGACCGAGGACGCGTACGAGGAGACCGCGGTCGTGTTCGGTCAGCTCTACCGCCGCGACGGCGAGTGGAAGTTCCGCGCGATCGGTCAGGGCTACGCGTCGGGCCTCGCGGGCATCGCCGCAGACTACGGCGTCAACGTCTGACCTGTCCCGTCCGCCGCCCGGGAGCCCACAGGGCTTCCGGGCAGCACCGCGTACGGCCGCCGGAGCCCCGGCCGACTGCTCAGCCACCCCCGCTTCAACCGAGGTACGCATGCCCGCCGCCGACCCCGCACCGGCCACCGAATCCACCGCGCAGCGAGGCGTCGAAGACCCATTACCCGGTGACCGGCGAACCTGGTCGACAGTGAGCGGCTGGTGCGCGGGTGTCAGCGACTCGACCGGCTTCGGCGTGGCCGCATTCGTGCTCATTGTGGCCAATGCCGCGGTTCTGGGCGTCGAGACGTACCCGGGGACCGCGCGTGCCTGGCACATCGAACTCCGTGTCGCGGAGACATTCTTCCTGGTCGCCTTCACCGCCGAACTAGCCATCCGCATGGCCGCGTTCGGCCGACACCCCGGCCGATTTTTCCGCGACGGCTGGAACGTGTTCGACTTCATCGTCGTGGTCGCCGCCTTCGTCCCGGTCGTCCGAGAGAACGCAACCATCCTGCGGCTGCTGCGACTTGCCCGCGTGCTGCGCGCCGTCCGCATGTTCCCTCAGGTCCGCGTCATCATCCACGCCGCATGGAAGAGCCTGCCCGGCGCGCTCAGCTTCCTCGTCGTCGGTGCACTCGTCCTCTACATCTACGCGATGCTCGGCTGGATGCTGTTCGCCGACGAACTGCCCGACCACTACGGCTCGCTCGGCCGGGCCTGCCTCACGTTGTTCTTCCTCATGGCGCTGGACGGACTGGGCGACATGGTCCGCGAAGGGCTCGAAGTATCGCGCTGGACCGCCCTCTACTTCGGCTCGTATGTCCTCGTCAGCTCCTTCCTCCTGGTCAACCTGCTGATCGGCGTCGTGATCACCTCCCTCGAAGACGCCCGCGCATCGGAGCGGCCGCAGCCCACGCCGCAAGCGTCGGAACCAGAGGAAATCCGGCGGCGCGTCGCGGAAGTGCGCACAGCCCTCGAAGCGCTGGAGGCAGCCATGGAGAGCAGCGGGCCAGGCCGGCGTACGCCTCCCGAAGTTCCGAGGGACACGCGGCGCCCGATGCCGCCGACGGACCGGCACCGGACCGACTGACCGAAAAAGTTCGAACCAGAGTGCATCCGCAGTGGGGGCAGCCACGGAAGCAAGAGCGAAGGGTTCAGTACACACAGGATCTGGAGCTCACCATGACCGCGAAGGACACGAACCCGACCGTTCCCGACACCGTCGTCCACAGCCCTCGCAGCAGGCGCCCCGTGCCTCGCCGGGCCGCTGCAACGCTGGGGGTCGCAGCTCTGTGCGCGTCGTCGGTCGCCCTGGGAGCCGCCCCCGCGAACGCCGCCGACGAGGCGACCGTCTCCGTGATGCACGGCATCCCCGGGCTGACCGTGGACGTGTACGCCAACGGTCAGCAACTGCTGCCCGACTTCGCACCCGGAACCCTCACCGAGCCGCAGAAGCTCCCCGCGGGCGCCTACGACATCCAGGTGTTCAAGGACAACGAGGGCCCGGGCGGCACGCCTGCCCTGCAGAAGAACGTCGACGTCCCCGCCGGTGCCAACGCCACGATCGTGGCGCACCTGGGCGCCGACGGCACGCCGATGCTGACGACGTACGTGAACGACACCGCACCCGTCGCGGCCGGCAAGGCCCGGGTGACGGTACGGCACGTCGCCGCCGCTCCCGCCGTGGACGTACGCGCCAACGGCACACCGGTGTTCACCGGTCTGACCAACCCCAAGGAGGCCAAGGGAGATGTCGACGCCGGCATGATCAAGGCCGACGTGACGCTCGCCGGAACGTCCACCGTGGCGCTCGGCCCGGCCGACCTGAACCTCGCCGAAGGCACCAACACCATCGTCTACGCCTACGGCAGTGCCAATGACAAGACACTCGCCCTGAAGACCCAGACCATCACCGGCCTGCACTCGGCACCCGCCGGCGTCCCGGCCGGCGAATCCGGCGCCGCGGCGAATGCCGGAGGCGGCAGCGGGTCCGACACCACCGGCTGGGTGATCGGAGCCGCCTCGGTCGCGGCGATCGGCCTGGCGGCCGGCGGCTACCGCGTCGTCTCGAAGCGGCGCTGACCGCACCTCGGCGAACAAGCCGGCGATTCCCTCGCCGGCAGCCGCCGTGCCGGCGTCCCAACGGCGCCGTGATTTGACCGCACGAGACGGTCCGAAGCCCGAACGGAGGGGTCCCGGGGTTTTCTCGCCCTGTCCCGGGACCCCGCGGGCTGTCCGCCCGCGTGCGCACACGGCGCCGAACGCCGGCGCGGTTGACGCCCCGTCCCGCCTTTGACTCACCGACCGGAGGTTGTCGTGCCACGAAGCAGGCCACCGGGCTCCGTCCCGCGGCTCGGCCGTCCGACCCGGGCGTCCGTCCCACGGCGCAGGCTGATGCCGGTGTGGTGCCTGGTCGCGGCGGGCGCCGTCTCGGCCGGCTGCGCCGTCGGTCCGGCCGAGCCCGCCGCGCCGCCCACGAACGTGCCTGCGACATCCGCGGCAATACCCGTTCCCCAGGCACCGGTCGCGGCGACCTTGCAAGCTCTTCCGTCCGAAACTTCGGTCATGGCGCTGCCCATCGCGGTGAGCCTGCCCGAACTCGGGCTGTCCGCCCCCGTGGTGCCGGTGGGCGTCGCACCGGACGGCCAGGCGGCGGTGCCCCCGGACGGCGGCACGGTCGGCTGGTACCGCTTCGGCCCGAGCCCTGGCGCACCCGCCGGTTCCGCCGTCCTCCTCGGACACGTCGACACCGCCGACGGTTCGCTCGGCCAGTTCGCCAAGTTGAAGCAGGCCGACAAGGGCGACCGCGTCATCGTCGGACGCGGGGCGGCACCGGCGCTCACCTATCGGGTCGTCGGGGTCGACACGGTCTCCAAAGGGGTGCTCCCCGCCGCGGAGATCTTCCGGCGTGACGGCCCGCCGCAGTTGGTGCTGGTCACTTGTGGCGGACCGTACGACCGCTCGGAGGGCGGATACCAGGCCAACCTGATCGTCACGGCCGTACCGGAGCCAGGATGAGCGTGTACACGTCCTTCCCCGGATCCGCAGTGCGGGCCATTACAGTGGCGGGCGTGGAATCCCTCGACGACGCCGCCGTCGCCAAGGCCTTCGCGGCCGGGGAGCAGACGGGGTTCGCCGAGGCCTACCGGCGATGGGGCGCCCTGGTGTTCACCGTGTGCGTTCGCTCCCTCGGCGACCCCGCCGAGGCCGAAGATGTCACCCAGCAGGTGTTCGTCTCCGCCTGGCGTGGGCGCGCCACCTACCGTCCGCAAGCCGGTTCCCTGGCCGGATGGCTGGTCGGCATCGCCCGGCACCGCATCGCCGACGCCCACGCGGCCCGGGCCCGTCGCGCCGCGCCCGTCGACGCCGAAGCCGCACTCGAAACGACCCCGGCCCACGACACGGGCGTCGTGGCAAGGGTGGTGGTCGCCGACGAGTTGGCCCGCCTGGGACAGCCGCAGCGGCGCATCCTTGAGATGGCGTTCTTCGGCGATCTGACCCACACACAGATCGCCGAGCGGCTCGACCTGCCGCTCGGCACGGTCAAAAGCCACATCAGACGCGGCCTCGGCCGCCTGCGCGACCGCTTGGAGGAGGTGGACGATGAGTCACAGTGATCCCGCGACACTCGCACTCGCGGCACTCGGCGAGCACGTGCCCGATTCGGACCGTACGCACATCGCCACCTGCCCTGTGTGCCGTGCGGAAATGGACCGCTTCCAAGCAGTGGTCTCCGTCGGCCGTCGTCTGCGGCCCGACGACGAGCCGACCGCGCCACGGCCCGACCTCTGGCAGCGCATCACCGACGAACTGGCCGACGAACTCGGTCCCGAGCCCGGCAACGGGCGGCCGGACGAGAGCACGCACGCCGACGCGACAGGCCGCGCCCCGACGGCGGGCGGGACAACCGGTCCTGACGACGCGTCCGGGGCAACGGCCGACCACGCCGTCCCCAAAAGGCAGTGGTTTCGGCTACGGAAGTCACTGGCCTTGGCCGCCTCGGCCGCGGTGATCGGTGCCACCGCCGGAGTCGGCGGCACCTTGTGGGCCAACCGCGACGAGTCACTGCCGCCGACGCGCATCGCCGCCGAAACACGCCTCGCCCCCCTGCCCGCCCACCAGGCGGCGGGTGCCGCCTTCGTCGACACCGCAGGCGGCGAGACGGGGCGACGCCTGGTCGTCCGCGTGTCAGGCCTGGCCCCGCAGTCGGGCTTCTACGAGGTCTGGCTGTTGGACCGCGACGCGAAGAACATGATCGCCATAGGTTTGCTGCCGGTGAGCGGCGAGGCTGCGTTCGACCTGCCCGCGAATCTCGACCTTGAGGGCTACCCGGTGGTGGACGTGTCCCTCCAGCAGTACAACGGCTCTCCGGAGCATTCGGGCGACAGCGTGGTCCGCGGCATCCTCCCGGGCTGATGTCCCCGGCTGATCCGCCCGTGTCCACCTGCCGGACGACGCCGAGGGCCCGAGGACGACGTGGCCTCGCGAGTCGACGAGGCCACGAGTCCGTGCAGCTTGCAGCTTGGGCCCAAGGCCGTCAACGGGTCGGGTCCGGCTTCGGCCGCGGCCTCGCGCGGCCGGAGGGCGGGAGGGAGGGACGGACCGCACTCGCGGCGACGCCGTCCGCGCGACCCGATTCGAGAGCCATGCGCAACGACTCCTCGCGGGCCGCCTGTTCGGGATGCCGGGCACGCCAGTAGGGGTTGTCGTGCGGCAGGTTGCCGCTGACCCGCCCGTACAGGCCGAACGTGAGCACCATGAGCCCGACGATGAAACTGAAGATCACATTGGGCATGCGAAACGCGAGGATGTTGCTTTCCTTGTCGAGCAGCGCGAGGTTGACGAAGCCGCTGACGATGAACGCGGAACCGACGACGACGTTGAGCGTCGACGCCAGGTTTCCACCCACGACGGCACCGGCGATCAGGACGGCGCCCACGACGACCGAGACCGTGCTGAGGGCACCGTTGCTGCTGAGCCCGGCGATCTCTTCGCCGGAGGTGTCGAAGAACGCGAGCTGGTCGGCGAATCCCAGCGTGCCGAACACGAGCAGGACAAGGCCGGTGATGCCGGCGCCGAAGCGGTAGACCCGCCCGAGCCGGTGATCGACGGGCATCTCATCGGACAACTTCACAGCCGCCTCCAAAAGGTCGACGAGCCCCCGATCTCAGAATGGCGCGGCACGCGACTTGCACAACTTGCGTCGATAACGCATCGTTTTTTCTCGGGCCTGGACCAGCCAAGCCACCACCGGGCTGAGGGGTCGTTCCGTGTCCGCACCAGGACAGCCGTCCTCACACCTCGCGCTCGGCCTCACCGTCGGCGCAGCGGCACGCCGGCTCGGTGTCGCCGTCACGACGCTGCGGTCCTGGGACCGGCGATACGGCCTGGGCGCGAGCCACGTCAGCGTCGGCGGCCACCGCCGCTACTCACCCGACGACATGCGCCGGCTGCAACGCCTGTGCACCCTGGTCGCCGACGGCGCTCCCGTCGCCGAGGCCGCCCGGGCGGTCCTCGCAGACACCGGAGCACATGCACTTGTCGACGACGACCACGCACACGGCGAACGCCCGGACCACGACGAAAGTCGCGCCCGGACAGGGCCCGAACGGCCGGGCACCGACACCCCGCTCTCCGACACGCACGCCAGGCGCCTCGCCCGCGGCCTCTCCCGCGCCGCGATGCGCTTGGACAGCGACGCCGTGAACGACGCCCTGGACCGGGCGGTCACGGAATTCGGCGTGCCGACCGCGTGGGAAGAGCTGATCCAGCCCGTCCTGTACGGGATGGGACGCAAGTGGGAGTCGCAACTGAACGGTCCGGGTTCGAACAAATACGTCGAAGTGGAGCACCTGCTGTCCGAGTGCGTGCTGAGCGCCCTGCACCGCGCGGTCGGCCGGAGCAGAAACTCCGTCGCCGGCGCCGACGGCCCGCTCGGTGCCCGTGGCGTGCTGCTGGCCTGCACGGCTGCCGAACTGCACACCCTGCCTCTGCACGCCCTGACCGCCGCGCTGGCCGAACTTGGTGTCCCCACAAGGATGTTCGGTGCGTCCCTTCCGTTCGACGCACTGCTGCGCGCCGTCGACCGCACCCGTCCCGCGGCCGTCGTCCTGTGGTCTCAGCATCCGGAGACCGAGGACCCGGCCGCCCTTGAGGAACTGGGCGGATCTTCCGCCACCACCGTGCTCGCCGGTGGCCCCGGCTGGAGCATCCCCCTGCCCCACGGCACCGTGCGCTTGACCTGCCTCACGCAGGCCCTGGCGGTGCTGACTCCGGCCGACTGACACGCCCGGAGGCAACATGCCCGGGAACCCCGGACGATTCCACAGCGGGGGGAGCGCGGCGGCGAAGCCGATCAGCACAACGGCCACCCCGGCTCCGCCTCTCCCCGCACCGAACACCGTCAGCCGCCGACACCTTGGCCGGGCGTCGGAGTGCGACGGCGGTACGCGCGGCGCAATTCGTCGGCGCCCCAGACCACGAACGGGAACGGAGCGATGAACGCCAGCACGTCCCAGGGCAACGCCGTGGTGCCGAACACGTGTTGCAGGGGCGGGAAGTAGACGAGGGCGGCGGTGAAGGCGACCTCGAAGGCGATTCCCCACAGCAGCAACCGGTTCGACCACACGCCGACCGACGCGAGGGACGCGTGCTCGGTCCGGGCGGCGAAAGCGGTGCCGATCTGGCAGGCGACGATGCCGACGAAGGTGGCGGTGGTGGCCTGGATGTAATCGTGGTGGAGCGCGCTGCCCGACCCGGTGGAGTCCCCCGGCCGCCAGCCCGCGCGCAGCAGGACGTGGAAGAACACGGCCATGACCAGTGCGGCCGAGATGAGGCCGAGGAACACCCAAGCCCGGAACAGAAGATCGCCGCGGATCACGCTCTCCTTGCGAGAGCGTGGCGGTCGGCTCATCAGGCCGGGTTCGGAGGGCTCCCGGCCCAGCGCGAGAGCGGGAAGCGTCTCGGTGCCCAGGTCGATCGCCAGGATCTGTAGGACGGTCAGCGGCAGAGGCACCTTTCCGCCGGAGAGCGCGAACACCAGGAACGGGACGATCTCGGGAGTGGCGTGGGCGAAGATGTACAGGATGAACTTGCGGACGTTGTCGTAGACGCGGCGCCCCGCCTCGATGGCGGCGACGATGGTGGCGAAGTTGTCGTCGGTCAGTACGGCGGTGGCGGCTTCGCGCGCGACATCGGTTCCGCCGCGCCCCATGGCGATGCCGATGTCCGCACGATGCAGCGCGGGCGCGTCGTTGACGCCGTCGCCGGTCATCGCCACGACGTGTCCGGCATCGCGCAGTGCGTCGGCGATCCGCAGCTTGGCTTCCGGCGCGGTCCGGGCGAAGACGATTTCGTCGCCCTCGGCGAGCAAGGCGTCGAGTTCGCTCTCGGGCATCGCGTCGAGTTCGTCCCCGGTGACCGTACGGCCGCCCGCCCCGCCGATGCCGACCTGGCGGGCGATGCGGGTGGCCGTGACCGGATGGTCGCCCGTGACGACGTGGATGGTCAGTCCCGCCTCGTGGCATTTGCGTACCGCATCGGCCACCTCGGGCCGCGGCGGGTCCGCGAACGCGACGAGCCCGAGAAACCGCAGTTCGCGCTCGGCTTCCCCGCGGTCCGGAGGCACGGCGGAGAGGTCGGCGAAACAGCGGTCGGCGGCGGCGAGCACACGCAGGCCCTGCTCGGCGAGTCCGTCGAGCAGGACGTCGACGCGCGCCCGGTCCGCGGCGGTCAGCTCCCGGGTTTCGCCGGAGTCGAGGACGCGCGTACAGCGGGGCAGGACCGCTTCCGGTGCGCCCTTGGTGTCGAGGACGACCGTGCCTTCCACATCCGAAACCGTCGACATCAGCCGCAGCGCCGGCTCGAAGGGAAGCAGACGCCGCCGCGCGGTGTCGCGGGCGGTTTCCACCGCGCCTTCCTGGGGACGGCCGCTGTCTCGTGCGGCGGCGAGGATGGCGAGCTCCATCGGGTCGCCGCTTGCCTGGCCCCGGTCGCTCGCGGTGGCGGCCGTCGTACACCTGGCAAGAGAGGCCAGCAGGTGTTCGTCCGCGTTTCCGGACTCCGTGCCCGGCGCCTCCGCCCGCTCGCGGCCCGCGGGGAGCAGCGCGACCACGGTCATCCGGTTCTGGGTGAGTGTTCCGGTCTTGTCGGTGCAGATGACCGATGTCGAGCCCAGGGTCTCGACGGAGCTGAGCCGCTTGACGACGGCCCCGCGTTTGGCGAGGGAGCGCACGCCGACGGCGAGCGCGAGGGTGATGGTCGGCAGCAGTCCCTCGGGGACGTTGGCGACCAGGAGGCCGACTGCGAAAAGGAACGCGTCCTTGAGGGACAGGCCCGCCAACATGCCGAGAGGGAGAAAGGCCACCCCGATGCCGACGGCGAATGCGGCGATGATCCAGGCCACCCGTTTGACCTGGCGCTCCAGAGGACTGGCTTCGCGGGCGACATGGTGGGTCAGGGCGGCGATGCGGCCGAGCTCGGTGTGGTCTCCGGTGGCGTAGACCAAAACGCGTGCGCTGCCGTCGACACACGCCGTACCGCTGAAGACCAGGTCGGGTGCCTGGAGCAGCGGCACTGTTCCGTCCCGGTGCCCGGCACCCCGCTGCACCGGGACGGACTCGCCCGTGAGCGAGGACATGTCCACATCGACGGCGCCTTCCACGACGTGCGCGTCCGCACAGACTCGGTCACCTTCCGCGAGCAGCAGCAGATCGCCGGGAACGACCTCGGACGTGTCGACCGGTTGCGGCACACCGTCGCGTTGGACCCTGGCACGCTCGGGCAGGTAACGGCTCAGCGTCTCGACGGCCCGCTCGGCCTGACGCTCCTGTACGAACGCGAACACGGCGTTGAGTACGACGACCGCAAGGATCGCCCCACCGAGGGGCGGTGTCCCGGCCACGAACGCGAGGCCGCCCGCACCGATCAACAAGAGCGCCAGCGGATGCACGAACTGCGCGGCGAACTCTCGCCACCACCGCCTGGTCGCCCGCCGATGAATCGTGTTGGGCCCGTAGGCGACCAGCCTGCGAGCCGCCTCCCGGCTGGTGAGCCCGTCTGTCCCGCACCGCAGGTTGCGGGCCAGCCGCTGCAACGGCTCGTGCGGGTCCGGCGTGGACGCCGCCCCCTCGGCTGGTCTTCCACTGGTCATTGGGGCTCCGTGACGAGGGGTGCGACGCGGGCGTCCGTCCGTGAGCGCAGCACAGCCGCCGCCCACGAGTCGCATCCCCCGTACCCCTTTGTTTCGAAGGACCACCTTGCGGTGCCGCGGCGTCGTCCAGCCGTGTGGCGAGGTCGCGGGACGTGGCGCAGAGTCGAGAAGACGGCAAAGGGGCACCGCGCCCTACCCGGGAAGGGAGCCGAACATGCCCAACGCCTCAACCGCCTCAACGCAGGGGCCTGTGGCGGTCGGTGTGGAGAGCACGGACGCCGGGCGGCTCGCGGTGGCGTGGGCGGCGGACGAGGCGATGCTGCGCCGCCGGCCTCTGCGCCTGGTCCGCGCTGTCGACTGGCCATTCGTGGCCGACGAAGCGCCCTCTGCCCGCACGTTGTCATGGCAGACCCCGCACGAGCGGTTCCGAAACGCCAACCAGCACGTCCTTGACGAGGCCAGGGCCGCGGTGCTGGCCCGGCACCCGGGGCTGGAGGTCGACGAGCGGTTGACCGACGGCCCACCGAAGCGCGTGCTGAGCGCCAGTGCCGAGGACGCGTCCATGATCGTCCTCGGCTCGCGGCGAATGTCGTCGCTGCAAGAGGCGTTCACGACCGGGAGCATCGCGGTTCCGGTGATCGCGCACGCTTCCTGTCCGGTGGCCGTGGTCCGGTACGGGGAGCCCGCCGAGCTCGCCTCTTCGACGGTGGTCGTGGGTGTGGACGGATCTCGCAGTGCGGATCTGGCTCTGGGCTGCGCCTTCGAGGAAGCCTCGCTGCGCCGCGCCTCGGTTCTCGCCGTCTCCGCCTGCCCGCCTCTGCTCGGGCTGGACGCCGCCGCCCTGGTCACCGACACCGCCGTCCGTGACGCACGCGAAACTGTCGAACGCTCGATCGACGCCTGGCGCGTTCGTCATCCGGGTGTCCCGGCGGTCGGTGAGGTACGGCTCGGCCATCCGGTGCACCTGCTGACCGAAGCGTCCAAGAATGCGCTGCTGCTGGTCGTGGGGACCCGGGGCCTCGGTGGTTTCCGACGCATGCTGCTCGGCTCGGTCAGTTACGGGCTCGTCCACCACACCCGTTGCCCCCTGATCGTCGTCCCGGGCCCGGCGGACGACGAGTAACCGGCACCGGCACCGCGCTGACCTGCCTCTTGAGCGCGGCATCGTCAGCGGCGACTGCCTTCAAAGGTATTGCCGCAAGCGCGAGTCCCCGCGACGGGCTTTGCGAGCGGCGTCGGGCGGTGTCGCAGACGACAATGCAAGGAGGGGCGGCTCCCGACAATCCGGCTGGCTGTTGGTTCGGTGCCGCATCTCGTGCGGATCCGCGCACACCGCATGACAGCGGAGGCGGCCCGTGCCGTCGGCGCGAGAGTGCCCGGGGCAGGCCATGGAGGTGATGCGATGTCCGAGGCGATGACCACCGACCTGTACGAGGTCACGATGGCCATGTCGTACCTGCGGGAGGCGATGTCCGGGCCGGCCACGTTCAGTTTGTTCGTCCGGGACCTGCCGCCCGACCGGGGTTTCCTCGTGGCGGCGGGGCTGGAGTCGTCGCTCGACTTCCTGTCCGGCTTCCGGGTCGGGCCCAAGGACGTGGACGCGTTCGCGTCGGCACTGCACCGCCCCGCGGGCGACCTGGAGGCGCTGCTGGGCATGGAGTTCGCCGGAGAGGTCCGGGCGGTGCCGGAGGGACGGATCGTGCTCGCCGGAGAGCCGCTGGTGGAAGTGACCGCACCGCTTCCCCAGGCCCAGATGGTCGAGACCTACATACTCAACCAGGTCAGCCATCAGACAGCGATCGCCTCGAAGGCGGCGCGGTGCGTGTTGGCGGCGGCCGGGCGCTCGGTCGTCGACTTCTCGTTGCGTCGCACCCACGGCCCGTACGCGGGTTTCCAGGCCGCGCGACTCGGCGCGATGGTGGGCTTCGCGGGCACGAGCAACGTCGCCGCGGCCACCGCGGAAGGGATGCCGGCGGTCGGCACGATGGCGCATTCGTACGTGGAGGCATTCGAAACGGAGGAGGCGGCGTTCCGCGCCTTCGGCCGATGCCACCCCGGCCCGTTGACCTTCCTGGTGGACACCTACGACACGGAAGCGGGGGTGCGCACCGCCGCGCGCGTACTCCACGACCTTGACCGCGGACCCGGCTCGGCCATCCGCCTGGACAGCGGCGACCTGGGGGCACTGGCCGTACGCGCGCGGGCGATCCTCGATGCGGCCGGGCTGCCGGACGTACGCATCGTCGCCAGCGGCGGCCTGGACGAGTTCGGTGTGGACGCACTCGTCCGGGCCGACGCGCCGATCGACATCTACGCCGTCGGGACACGCGTCGGGGTCTCGGCAGACGCGCCGTTTCTGGACTCCGCCTACAAGATGGTCGAGTACGACGGTCGGCCCGTGATGAAGCTGTCGTCGGCCAAGGTCACCGCTCCGGGGCCGAAACAGGTCTTTCGTCGTCCGGCGTTCGACGACGTGATCGGGCTTCGCGGCGAGCCCCCTCCCGAAAAGGGCATTCCACTGCTGGAAACCGTGATGCGCAACGGGCAACGCACCCGCAGGCGCCCGACGCTCGCCGAGAGCGCGACACGGTTTGCCGGTGATCTGGCAGGGCTACCGGCCGCAGCCCGCCGTATCCGAGCGCCCCAGGCGCCCCGCGCGGCGACCTCCGCGCAGTTGGGGGCACTCACGGAGCGGGTCCGGCGCCGCATCGGGGCACAATCTGCTTCGGCCCCGGGCCCAGAGAGCTCGTGAGCGGATACCGATCTTGTGGAGGCGTCCGTGCACGTTCTCGTCGCTTATGCGACACGCCATGGTTCGACCCGGTCCATCGCCGAGCGCATCACCACGCGCATCGCCGAGGGTGGCCACCGCGTCGATCTCCGGCCCGTCGGCGAAGCCCACCAGGTGTGGAAGTACGGGGCGTTGGTGGCGGGCAGCGCGATACACAACGGCGATTGGCTGCCGGAGGCGGCGGAGTTCCTGCACCGTCACGCGGCGGCGCTCGCAACGCGGCCTGTGTGGCTGTTCAGCGTCGGTTTGGCACCCGCCTTGCAGGGGCGGCGCGGCAGGTGGCTCGCTGCCCGAGCGAAAGAGCCCCCGGCAGTGGCCGCCGACCGCGAAGTCCTCGCCCCCCGGGACGTACGCACCTTTGCCGGGGTCTTGGCACGCGCCCACCTTCCTCCCCTGTCGCGACCGCTGGTGCGGGCGTGCGGTGGCCGTTTCGGCGACTTCCGCGACTGGGCCGCGATCGACGGCTGGGCATTCGGCATCGCGGAGAAACTGGCCACGGAATCCACGAGCCGTTGACCGGTTTCGGGGACGGGCCACCGGCTGTCCGCCTGGACCACTGCCGGACAACTGTCAGTCGTGTACGGCCGCGGGCTCACCGGTGAGCGCCTCGATGTCACGTGCGGCGAGTTCCAGGAGTTGATGGGCCAGGTCGGACAGTGCTCGGGCGGCGGCCAGCTCGTCCCCGATCTCCGGGACATCCCTGTCCCTGGGGTTCTTGCGGGCGTGACCCCAACCGGTCACCGACGTGTCGTCCCGTGTGTGCAGCCGGGCCTCGGCGGACGTGCGCACCGATTCGCCGTCCTCGAAGTCCTGACCGCTCTTTTCGCTCAGGTGAATGTCCACGGTCCAGTGTTTTGCGGCGATCATGGTCGACCTCCGGTCGATGAACTTTTCAGCCTGTTTCGTCCGACGCCGATGCGCTCATGGCCCGCAAAGGCAACCCACTTGGGCCGGCGTCACGTCTGTCCTGCTGCGGCCTGATCGCCATGGGTGACCCGGATCCGCTGGGTCGGCGGCTGAGCTTGGCCGAGTGGCACTTTCACCGTCAGCACGCCGTTGTCATATGTCGCGGTGATGTCGTCCGCCCTCGTCTCCTCCGGAAGCCGCAGGCTGCGGGTGAACGACCCATACCGGAACTCCGAGCGTTCCTTGGCCGTCTCCTCCTCCAACCGCTCGGCATGGACGGTCAGCACACCACCGGAAACGGTGATCTCGATGTCCTTGTCCGGGTCGACGCCGGGCACCTCCGCCTTGACCACGAACACCCCGTCCTCACGGAACTCCTCGACCGCGATCACGTGCTCGCCCGAGGGGAACCGCATGTCGAAGGGGAGCCCTTCGAACCAGTCAGCGACGGAAGGCCACCAATGCGGGCGCTTCTGCATCAGCTCGCCGGCCATCTCTGCCCACCTTCCTTCTCCTGGTACGTGTTTGTCTCCATTCCACAGTCCCGCAGCGGCGCCGGAGTGCCAACGATTCGGCTGTCCGTCTTCCGGGGAATCGGGGCGACACAATCCCGGGGACGGCCGGATCGCGATGGCCCCGGCCGTACGTGAGTGTGCGTGTGTACCCGGTGACCGCCGAGGCGCCTGCCGACGGAACCGTCCCACGATGCGAGCCGGGCGCCGTCGGGTGCAGTCTGAGAAGTGGGGCATCGAATGCCCACGTACGCCAAGGCCCTGCGGTCGAGCTTCTGAGCCGCGGGATCACCGGGTTAGTCGGCCACCTGCCCGATGGGGCAGGAACACAGCGGAAAGGGTTCCGCACCGATGACACCAACCGTCATACAAAAGACCGGTCCGTTCGCCGTGTCGCCCAACATGCCCGACTACGCGACCGCGGTACGCCGGTTCGATTGGGCGTCGGCACGTGCCGAACTCGGCGGGTCGCCCTCGACCGGCCTGAACATCGCCCACGAGGCGGTGGACCGCCATGTCGCGGCCGGCCGCGGTGGCCATGAGGCGGTCCGCTTCATCGGCCGTGACGGGGATGTCCGACGATTGTCGTACGCCGAGCTTCTCGCCGACTCCGCCCGTTTCGCCGATGTGTTGGCGACGCTCGGAGTCGGGCGCGGCGACCGGGTGTTCACGCTCCTCGGGCACTGCCCGGAACTGTTCGCCACAGTGCTCGGCACGCTCCGTAACGGCAGCGTGCTCTGCCCCCTTTTCTCGGCCTTCGGACCTGATCCGGTCTGCGAACGCCTCAGGCTCGGGGATGCCCGGGTGCTGGTGACCACAGCCTCGCTGTACGCACGCAAGGTCGCCGGCAGGCGGCGCGAGCTGCCGAACCTGGAAACCGTGGTGGTCCTCGGGTCCGCTAGCCACGACGGCGGTGTTCTGTCGTACGACACCCTGATGCGCGACGCCCGTCCCGGTGCCGCGGTCGACGCGACCGGTCCGGAGGACATGGCGCTGCTGCACTTCACCAGCGGCACGACAGGGGCGCCCAAGGGCGCGGTACACGTGCACGACGCCGTCGTCGCCCACCACGCCACCGCGTTGTCGGCGCTGGACCTGCACCCGGGCGACGTCTACTGGTGCACCGCCGATCCGGGCTGGGTGACCGGCATCTCCTACGGCGTCATCGCTCCCCTCACCTGCGGAGTCACCCTCGTGGTCGACGAGGGGGGCTTCGACGTCCGCCGCTGGTTCCGGATCCTCACCGATCAGAGGGTGACGGTCTGGTACACGGCTCCGACCGCCATTCGCATGCTGATGCGCACAACGCCGAGACAGCGCCCGGGAGGACTCCCGTCGGGCACGGACCTGTCCGCGTTGCGTTTCGTCGCGAGTGTGGGCGAGCCACTCAACCCGGAGGCCGTGCGATGGGGGAGAGACGTGCTGGGGCGGCCCGTTCACGACACATGGTGGCAGACCGAGACCGGATCCATCATGATCGCCAACTTCGCCGCGTGCGACATCCGCCCAGGCGCGATGGGCAGACCCCTGCCCGGCGTGACGGCGGGTGTCCTCAGCTGCGGTGCGGACGGCCGTGCCGCAGTCGTCGACGGGAAGGTCTCGCCGGTCGACGAGCCCGACGTCGAGGGGGAGTTGGCCCTGCGGGCAGGGTGGCCCTCGATGTTCCGCGGCTACCTCCACGAGCCGCAGCGGTACGCGAAGTGCTTCGCGGACGGCTGGTACCTCACCGGTGACCTGGCCAGACGGGACACCGACGGCTGGTTCTGGTTCGTCGGCAGGGCGGACGACGTCATCAAATCGGCAGGGCACCTCATCGGCCCGTTCGAGGTGGAGAGCGCCTTGTTGGAACACCCCGCGGTCGCGGAAAGCGGCGTCATCGGCCGGCCCGATGCGCTGGCCGGGGAGATCGTCAAGGCGTTCGTGTCCCTGCGCCCGGGATACGCCGCCACGGACGACCTGCGCGGTGAGCTGCTGGCGTTCGCACGCGGCCGACTCGGCCCGGCCGTCGCGCCGCGGGAGATCTCCTTCGACCAGGAGCTGCCGAAGACGGGCAGCGGCAAGGTCGTCCGCCGGTTGTTGCGTGCCCGGGAACTCGGCCTTCCGCAAGGCGACGTCTCGACGTTGGCGGGGCCGTGATGGACGACCGCGAACACCTGCGGGACCTGCTCGGGCGGATGCTCCTCATCCGTCGTTTCGAGGAGCGCTGCGTCGAGCTGTACAGCGCGGCCCGGATCCGCGGCTTCGTCCACCTGTACATCGGCGAGGAGGCCGTCGCGGTGGGGGTGAACGCGGCGCTCGGGCCGGACGACGCGGTCGTGGCGACGTACCGCGAACACGGTCATGCCCTGGCCAAAGGCCTGACTCCCGAATCCGTCATGGCCGAGATGTTCGGCAAGGTGACGGGGTGCAGCCGGGGACGTGGCGGCTCGATGCACCTTTTCGACGCGGAGCGTCGGTTCTACGGAGGCAACGCCGTCGTCGGCGCGGGCCTCCCCTTGGCGGCCGGACTGGCACTCGCCGACAAGATGCGCGGTGAGGAACGCATCACCTGCTGCTTCTTCGGCGACGGTGCCTTTGCCGAGGGGGAGTTCCACGAGACCGCGAACCTCGCGGCCCTGTGGGGGCTGCCGTTGCTGCTTGTCTGCGAGAACAACCTTTACGCGATGGGGACTTCGTTGTCCCATGAGCACGCCCAGACCGACCTCGCGATGCGTGCCGCGTCGTATGGCATGGCCGCCTGGGCGGTCGACGGCATGGACGTCTCGGCGGTGGAGACCGCCACGCGGCGAGCGGTCTCGGCGATCCGAGCCGGCGACGGCCCGCATTTCCTGGAGGCCAGGACCTACCGCTTCCGCGCGCACTCGATGTACGACCCGGACCGCTACCGCGAGAAGGAGGAAGTCGAGTGGTGGAAGACCCGCGACCCGATCCCCGCCCTGGCGGCGCGTTTGCAGCGCATGGGCTCGCCCGCGGATGCGGACACCGTCGAGCTTGAGGAACAGGTGGCCCGCCAAGTCGACGCCGCGGTCCGAGCGGCCGAGGAGGCGCCGGAGGAACCCGTCGCTGACCTTCTGCGCTTCGTCACCACCCCGCCGGAGGTGAAGGCATGACCGGTCGAAAGCCGGCACGCTCGGCAACCAAGCCGGCGCGCGGGCAACCCGAAGACGGCCCCGAGCCGGTGCGGACCACGTACCGCGAGGCGATGCGGGAGGCGATGCGGGAGGCGATGCGCCGCGACGACCGCGTGTTCCTGATGGGCGAGGACGTGGCGGCGTACGGCGGTTGCTTCGGCGTGAGTCTCGGGCTGGTGGAGGAATTCGGCGCCGAGCGTGTCCGCGACACTCCGCTGTCGGAATCGGCGTTCGTCGGTGCCGGCATCGGTGCGGCCATCGCCGGGATGAGGCCGATCGTCGAGATCATGACCGTGAATTTCAGCCTCTTGGCGATGGACCAGATCCTCAACACGGCGGCGGCGATCCAGCACATGTCCGGCGGACAAGTGCGGGTGCCCCTGGTCATCCGCACCACGACGGGTGCCGGCCGACAGTTGGGTGCCCAGCACTCGCACAGTCTGGAAACCTGGTTCGCGCACATCCCCGGTCTGCGCGTGGTCGCCCCCGCGACCGTCGACGATGCGCGCGGCATGCTTGCCGGCGCCCTGGACTGCCCCGACCCGGTCGTCGTTTTCGAACACACCGGGCTGTACGGGCTCCAGGGCACCGTCGGCGACGCCCCGGACGCCGCCGACATCGACACGGCCCGGGTTCGGCGCCGCGGATCGGACGTCTCGCTCGTCACATACGGCGGCTGCCTGCCCAGGACGTTGGCGGCGGCGGACACCCTCGCCGACGAAGGCATCAGTGCCGAGGTGCTGGACCTGCGCACACTGCGTCCGCTGGACTCCTCCGCCGTCGCGGCCTCGGTCTCACGAACGCATCACGCCGTCGTGGTCGAGGAGGCGTGGCGCAGCGGCGGGCTCGCCGCCGAAGTGGCCGCGCGCATCATGGAGTCGTCGTTCTACGAGCTGGACGCCCCGGTCGGACGTGTGTGCGCCGCCGAGGTGCCCATCCCGTACGCACACCAGCTCGAACAGGCCGCGATCCCGCAGGCGGCGGACGTGGTCGCGGCGGCGCGGCAGGCGGTGGACTGACATGCCCGAGTTCACCATGCCGTCGCTGGGAGCCGACATGGACGAAGGGACGCTCACCGAGTGGCTGGTCCACGAAGGCGACACGGTCAGACGCGGCGACGTCGTGGCCGTCGTCGACACCGCCAAGTCCGCGATCGAGGTCGAATGCTTCGACTCGGGGACGGTGACGGAACTTCTCGTGTCGCCCGGGCAGACCGTGCCGGTCGGGACGCCGATGGCCGTCATCTCGTCCACCGAGGAGCGGCCGTTGCCGAAGGCCGAAACACCGCCGGCCACGGAGACGACGCCGAAGGGCCCTGCGGCGAAAGCCGCAACGGGCGGCACGGACCATGTCGGCCCGGAGCCGAGTGTCCCCGTCGAGGATGCCTCCACCACGTCGTCTCCTCTCGTCCGGCACCTTGCCGACGAGTTGGGAGTCCCCTTGGGCACCGTCCAGGGGTCCGGACCGGGGGGCCGCGTCACCCGCGCCGACGTCCGGGAAGCGGCGCACACAGACGCCCAGCCTGATGTCTCCGGGCGCCGCCGCCCCGCGGCGTCGCCGTTGGCACGTCGTCTCGCCCGCGAACTGGGCGTGGACCTGAACTCCGTGCACGGAAGCGGGAAGAACGGGGTGATCCGGGCGGACGATGTCCGTGCCGCCGCGCATCCCGAACCCCCGCCGGGAACCGCCACGGCTGCGGAACACGTGGAGGAACCCGGGAGAGTCAGGGCGCCGGAAGCGGACGGGTCGGCCGCGATGCGGTCCGCCATCGCCGGTCTCATGAGCCGCGCCAAGCGCGAAATCCCCCACTACTACCTGGCGACGACCACCGACGTCGCCCGAGCCGTGGAATGGACACACGCGTACAACCGCGGTCGACCGGTCGGCGAGCACGTGCTCCCGACGGCTCTCTTGCTCAAGGCGGTCGCCGTCGCGGCGCGACAGGTGCCCGAGCTCAACGGCTTCTGGGTGGACGACCGATTCGAACCGGCGTCCGAGGTGCGCCTCGCAGTGGCCGTCTCGCTGCGCGGCGGCGGGCTGCTCGCGCCGGTGCTCGACGGCGCCGACCGCATGCATGTGGCCGAGCTGATGGCCCGGCTTCGCGATGTCGTCGGCCGGGCTCGCTCCGGACGGCTGCGCGGCTCGGAGACCACGGGGCCCACGATCACCGTGACCAACCTGGGCGACCAGGGTGCCGAGGCCGTATTCGGCGTCATCTATCCGCCGCAGGTCGCGTTGGTCGGCCTCGGGAGGATCACCGAACGGCCGGTCGCGGTCGACGGCCTCCTGGGCGTGCACCCCGTCGTCACCGTGACGCTGTCCGCCGACCACCGCGCGACCGACGGGGCGACAGGCTCCCGTTTTCTCGCTGCTTTCGACCGGTTGATCAAGAATCCGGAGGATTTGTCGTGAACCGTACGGATGCCCTGGATCTGGTCCGCTCGTCGGCCCGAGCCGCGGTTCCGGGCGCGGACACGTCCGCCCTGGATCCCGAGAGGCCGCTGCGAGACCAACTCGACATGGATTCGCTTGATTTCCTCTCCTTCGTCGAAAACCTGAGCGATGCGTCGCACGTCCGCTTGGACGAGGCCGATTATGCGGACGCGGATACACCAGCGGATTTCGCCGAACTCGTGGCCGCACGCAGCCGGGATTCGTGATCCGCGGACGCCCGGCGCATCCGCGCCCGGGGGGCCGCCTCGACTTCGAAGACCCTCCGATGGCCTAGGCGCGGTGGTGGTCTCGGCGGGTACGCCCCATCGTCGACAGGGGGACTCTTTCGAGAACGGAGCGATCCCTTGCCGTCGGCCGCACAGATTTCGCAGCAGGTCATGGAGTCGATCTCGACGCCGGAGCGGGTCGAGACGCCGCTGGGCACCCTGGAATTCCCCCTGGGCATGCCCACCGACGAGACCGCCGACCGCGTCTACGACCATCTCGACCATGTGCACGGCGTCCGTGCGTTCCTCGACGCGTACTCCGGCGTCAACCTCTGGGCGGCCCGAAGGGGCATCCTGGAGACGGGTGTCAAGGACCACGACGTCCTGCTCTTCTCCGAGTTCATGGACCCCAAGTCGCTGGTGCTGACCGGGAACGCGGACACCGTCTACTTCCTGACGTTCCTCGACCTGACCGAGGGGCCCGTGGTGGTGGAGATGCCGCCGCTCACCCTCAGTTTCGTCAACGACATGTGGTTCCGCTATGTCACCGACCCGGGCATGCCCGGGCCCGATCGCGGAACCGGCGGCGCCTACCTCTTCGTCCCGCCCGGCTATGCGGGTCCGCTTCCGGAAGGCGGGTTCTTCACGCACCGGGTGCGCACCACGCGGCTCATCCTGGCCGGGCGGGCGTTTCTGGAGGGCGGCGACCCGAAGCCGGCGGTCGGGCGCATCAGGGAGCGGCTGCGGATCCACCGCTACGTGCCGGGCCTGTACGGAACGAGCGTCGCGGAGATCGTCACCGGGGGCACGGCGCCGCCGCTGCCGTGGACCGAGGAGACCTGGACCGCCGCGTTGCGCCGGCCCGACCCGCCGCGCTTCGTCGAGGCCACCGGGCTGCCCGTGAACATGGTCCCGCCGGCGGACGAGACGTACTTCGACTTCGCGAACGAGCTGGTGCAGGATCAGCCCGCCGAGGCACTCGATCCCGAGATCGCCGGTCCGCTGGCCGCGGTCGGCATCGTCAAGGGCAAGCCTTTCCGGCCGGACGCGCGAATGCGGAAGATCCTCACGGAGGCAGCCGCGGTCGGCAACGCCACGGCCCGCACCCTCGCCTGCCGTCCGCGTCCGGCGGAGGGGGCGCACTTCTACGGGACGTCATCCCAGTGGGTCAACGGCCTGCTCGCATCCGGCTACGACTTCATGACCCCGCCCGCGGACGTCACCGACAGCGGCGTCGAGTCCTGCCCGAGCAGCGGCGCCCGGAAGCTGAATCTGCGGTCGTGGTGGTGGTACCTGGCGGTGGGCATCAGTCCGACGTTCGCCACGCGGCTGACCGGCGTCGGCTCGCAGTACGTGTTCTCGTTCGCGGACCAGGACGGCCGAGCCCTCGACGGAGGCAGACGCTACCGCCTGGTGCTTCCGCCGGACATCCCCGCCGCCCGTTTCTGGTCGGTCACGGTCTACGACAACCAGACACGGTCGATGCTCGACACCCCGCAACGGTTCCCACGGGCCGGCAGCCAGAACTACCCCACCCCGGCAGCGGTCGCCGACGCGGACGGCACGACCACGGTGCACTTCGGACCCGAAAGGCCCGACGACGTGCCGGAGGGCAACTGGATCCAGACCACACCCGGCCGGGGCTGGTTCGTGGTCCTGCGCCTCTACAGCCCTCTCCAGCCGTTCTTCGACAAGTCCTGGCGGCCGGGCGAGATCGAGGCGGTGGGCTGACCTTGGGCGGCGCGGATCCGACGACACGACAGTCCGAAGGCACGGCGGCCCGCCCTGCGCGGTGGCCATGAGTACGCGCCCGCTCGGCAGTTGGAACGACGGTGCCGCGAAGAGGGCGATCGTCGGTTTCGTGACCGCGGCGGCCGAGGAGGGGACCTCGGACTTCGTGCCGCCGGCCGACCGGGTCGCAGTGTTCGACAACGACGGAACCCTGTGGGTCGAAAAGCCCGCGCCGGTGCAGACGGCGTTCGTCCTCGGGAAACTGGCCGAACGCATGAAGGCGGATCCGTCGTCCGCCGACGAGTGGCCCTATCGGGCGCTCGCCGCCAAAGACGAGTCGTTCTTCCGCGCGTTGGACGCGCAGGAACCAGAAGCCGTCACATCGATGGTCAAGGCCATCGGTGCGGCCTGGGAGGGCACCACCTTCGGGGAGTTCGAGGCGGAGGCCGCCCGGTACCTGGCCTCCTGGCATCACGAGCGGTTCGGACTGCCCGCCCCCGGCCTGGTCTACCAGCCGATGCTGGAGCTGTTCGACTACCTCAGGGCGTACGGCTGGCGGCTGTTCGTCTGCTCGGGCGGCGGACGCGACTTCATGCGGGTGATCTCCGAGGAGATCTGGGGTCTGCCTCGCGAGAACGTGATCGGCTCCGCCCCGGAGTTCGCCTACCGGGACGGCGTGTTGGTCCGCCGGGCGGTTCTGCACGGCCCCGTCGCGCTCGGCCCCGGGAAACCCGAGTATGTCCTCGCCCGCACCGGCCGTCTGCCGCGCTTCGCGGCCGGCAACGACGACGTGGACGTCGAGATGCTTCAGTCCGCGCAGTTCGCTGTGCTCGTCGTGCACGACGACGACGAGCGGGAGTACGCCTACAGCGACGGCGCGGCAAGGGCGCTGGCCACGGCCCGGGAGGCCGGATGGACGACGGTCAGCGTGAAAAACGACTGGAACGCAGTACTTCGACAAACACCCGTTCAGGAGTAGCACGATGCCTCATGTCAGCGACGGCCCCAGCCCGGGCACCCCGGCCGAGACCATGGCCTCGATCAGCATGCCGGAGCAACTGCAAACCGTCTTCGGCGCCATGGACTTCTTCGACGGCATGCCCTCGCCCGACACGATCACCCGCAGCTACGACGCCCTGGATCTCCTGCGCGGGATCGAGGTGTTCCTCAATTGCGTCCCCGGCGCCTCGATGGTGGCGATGCGACGCGGACTGCGCAGCGTGGGCATCGACTCCCACACGATCGGCTACACCGCCCCGCGGTGCGGATCGGCACCGATGATCCTCACCGCGAACACGGAGACCACGTACGGGATGGCCTTCCTGGCGCTCGACCAGGACGGGCCCACTGTGATCGAGGCCCCGGCGAATTCGTTGTGCTTCGTCAACGACCTGTGGCAGCGCCACGTCGCCGACATGGGCATCGCCGGACCGGACAAGGGCGACGGAGGCAAGTACCTCTTTCTGCCTCCGGGTCACGACGGAGACGTTCCCGACGGCTACTTCGTCGTGCGGCCCGCCACCTTCTCCTCCTGGGTGCTGATGCGTGCGCTCGGTGGTGTGCAGGGCCTGCTCACGGCACGGATCTACCCCCTCTCGGCCGCCGCGGAGCCACCCGACCAGCACTTCGTCAACTTCGCCGAATCGGACTTCAACACCATTCACGCGAACGACTTCTCGTTTTTCGAGGAGATCGACACCCTCGTTCAGGGAGAGCCGCCCCAGGCGCTCGATCCCGAGCGTGCCGGACAGCTCGCCGCGATCGGCATCGTGCCCGGCAAGCCGTTCCGGCCGGACGACCGCATGCGCGCGATCCTCGACACCGCCGCCAGGATCGCCTCGGGCATCGTGCGGACGCTGTGCTTCAAGCCGCGCGACCCGGCCTGCTACGTCTACCCAGGCGGTTCGTGGAAGACCCCGTGGCCGTCCCGAAGCCACGAGTTCCTCTCGCCCGAGGGCGCCCGGCTGCTGGACGCCCGGGCGCTGTTCCACTACGTCGGGGCGGGCACCTCCCCGGCGATGGCGGCGGCGGCCGTCGGGGCCGGGTCGCAGTACGCGTACACCGCGGAGGACTCCACCGGCGCGTGGCTCGACGGCGCGAGGCACTACACCCTCACCCTGCCGAACGACATCCCGGCGAAGAACTTCTGGGCCGTCAACGTCTACGACCCGCAGACCCGGTCGCTGCTGCGCACCGACCACCCCTACCCGAGCGTGAACAGCCTCTCGGGAGCCGTCCAAGCCGAGGACAACGGCGACACGGTCGTCCACTTCGGCCCGACCGCGCCGGCGGGCAGGGAGGGCAACTGGATCCAGACCGTGCCCGGCAAGGGGTGGTTCGTCCTCCTGCGGCTCTACGGCCCGCTGGAAAGCTGGTTCGACCAGAGCTGGCGGCCCGGCGAGATCGAACCGGCGTGAGGCAGACGTCGTGGGCGAGGCGATCGGTCAGATTCTGTCCTACGGCGTCGCAGTGGCACTGAGCCCTTTTCCGATCATCGGCGTCGTGCTGATGCTCGGAACGCCCAGGGCGCGCTCCAACGGGCCGGCCCTGCTCCTGGGGTGGGTCCTGGGCCTGGCCCTGGTCGGCACGATCGTACTGCTGGTCTCCGGCGGTGCGGGCCCGCGCGATCAGGGGAAGCCGGCCGACTGGGTCAGCGCACTCGACATCGCGCTCGGCGTGCTGCTGCTGTGGGTGGCGGTGACGCACTGGCG
>NZ_JBPKBI010000014.1:124446-128611 GCF_051388935.1 Yinghuangia sp. YIM S10712 | reverse complement strand
CCCCCCCCCGCGGCGACGAAGAAGTGGCGTTGCCGAAGTGGATGCACACAGTCGACTCGTTCACTCCTGTCAAGGCGGGAGCACTCGGGATGGCGCTGTCCGCCCTCAACCCGAAGAACCTGCTGCTCGTGATCGCAGCGGCGACGGCGATCGCGCGTACGGACACCTCCGTCGGCGCACAGGCCACCGCGCTCGCGGTGTTCGTGGTGATCGGGGCGCTCGGAACCGGCACACCGGTCGTGCTCTACTTCGCCCTCAAGGAACGCTCGAAGCACATCCTCGACGAGCTGAAGCTCTGGATGGAGAGGAACAACGCCGCCATCGTGGCCGTGGTCTGCCTGGTCTTCGCGGCGAAGCTGGTGGGCGGCGCCGTCAGCGATCTCTCCTCGTGAGGGTGAGCACGCGCCGGCTTTTCCCCTCGCTGCGGGGCTACCAGCGGCGGTGGCTGGGGCGTGACGCGCTGGCAGGGGCGACCGTGTGGGCGGTTCTGGTACCCGAAGCGCTCGCCTACGCCTCGATCGCCGGCGTCTCGCCCGTAGTCGGCCTCTACGCCGCGCCGCCGGCCCTGATCCTGTATGCCGCCTTCGGTAGTTCGAAACACGTCGTCGCGGGGCCGATGGCGGCGACGGCCGCGCTCTCGGCGGCGATCGTCGGAGAGTTCGCCGCCGGGGGAAGCGCCGACTTTGCCGTGATGACCGCGGCGCTCGCGGTCGCGGTGGGCGTCGCCGCGCTCCTGGCCGGGCTCCTGCGCCTCGGCTTCCTCGCCGCTTTCATCTCCGAGCCCGTGCTCAAAGGCTTCATCGTCGGCCTGGCCCTGACGATCATCGCCGGCCAACTGCCGAAGCTGTTCGGTGTCGAGAACGGGTCGGGAGACTTCTTCGAGAAGGTCTGGTCCCTGGTCGGGAACCTCGGCGGCACCAGCGGCCTCACCGCCCTGGTCGGTTTCACAAGCCTCCTGATGATCCTTGTCCTCAAACGCGTCGCCCCGGCAGTGCCCGGCTCGCTGGTCGCGGTGGCGCTGGGAATCGCCGCCGCCGCGATCCTCAACCTGGACGACCACGGTGTCGACGTCGTCGGCCCGGTCGAGAGCGGCCTCCCCTCGTTCGGCTTCCCCGACGTCTCGGTCGACGATCTCGGCGACCTCGCCGCGGGCAGCGTCGGCGTGATGCTCGTGGCCTTCGCCGAGGGGCTCGGAGCCGCGAAGACCTACGCCGCCCGCGGCCGTTACGAGGTCGACGCCAACCGCGAGCTGATCGGGCTCGGGGCCGCCGGCCTGGGCGCGGGGCTCTCCAGCGGCATGGTCGTCAACGGCAGCCTCTCCAAGACCGCCGTCAACTGGTCGGCCGGGGCACGAACCCAGCTCTCCGGGATCTTCGTGGCCGCCCTGACCGTGCTCACGCTCCTCTTCCTCACCGGCTTGTTCGAGCAGCTTCCCGAGACGGTGCTCGCCGCGGTGGTGATCGCGGCCGTCGTCGAACTGGTCGACGTCCGCTCGCTGATCGGCCTCTACCGCGTCTTCAGCGGTCGGCTCGGCCGGGCCTACGGCGTCGCCGCCAGGCCTGATTTCACCGCCGCCGTCGCGGCGATGCTCGGGGTGATGGTCTTCGACACGTTGCCCGGCCTCTTCATCGGCATCGGCGTCTCGCTGCTTCTGCTGCTGTACCGCTCATCGCGCCCAATCGTCAGCGAACTGGGCCAAGTGCGCGGCGGGAACGGCCACTTCGCCGCGCTTGCCGGGCACGCCGATGCCCGCAGGATCCCGGGTGTGGTCGTCCTGCGCGTCGAGGCCGGCATCTATTTCGCCAACGCCGAGCGGATCCGGACCACAGTACGAGACGCCGCCGCCCGCGAAGGAACGGCGGCGGTCGTGCTCGACGCCGAGACCGTTCCCTTCATCGACGTCAGCGCGGTGCGCATGCTCGACAACCTGGCCGAGGAACTGGAGGACCGCGGACTACGACTCCTGCTCGCCCGAGACGTGGGCCAGGTGCGGGACGTGTTGCACACCGCGGAAGCCAGGGACGAGCTGAGACGCGTGTACCCGACCGTCCGGGCAGCGGTCGACGCGGCCAGGACCGGCACATGACACACGCCGGGGTAGTGGGCGTTGCCGATCGACGCCGAGGTGACGAACACGCCAACCTGGGCCGGGGCGAGTGCAATAGCCGCGGCTTCGTTTGTGTGCTCGGTGGCCCCGGCGCAGCCGCGGGCCCACGGCGCGTTTGTGTCCTGCCGCTGCTACAACGTCCCTTCTTGGGGTGACCGGCCGTTTGGGGTGACGATTGTCCCCGCGTGGCCGGTGAGGATTGCGGTGGCCTGGTTCAGGGAGCCGATGGCGGCCATGCGGCCCGTTGTTTCGACGAAGCGGCAGACGGCGTCGACTTTCGGGCCCATGGAACCCGCGGGGAAGTCTTCGGCGCGGAGCTCGGCGGGTGTGGTGTGGGGGATTTCCTCGGCCTGCGGGGTGCCGAAGTTCCGCATGACGCGGGGGACATCGGTGAGCAGCAGCAGGGCGTCGGCGTCGAGGGCCTCGGCGAGGAGGGACGCGGTGAGGTCCTTGTCGACGACGGCTTCGACGCCGACGAGGTGGCCGCGTTCGTCGCGGATGACGGGGACGCCGCCGCCGCCCGCGCAGACGGCGATCGTTCCGGCGGTCAGGAGTTGGTGGATCAGGTGGGTCTCGACGACGTGGCGCGGTTGGGGTGAGGGAACGACACGGCGCCAGTAGGGACCGTCTTGTTTGACCGTCCAGCCGCGTGCGGCTGCGAGTTCTTGTGCTTCCGGTTTCGTGTAGACGGGGCCGACGAATTTGGTGGGGTTGTCGAAGGCGGGGTCGGCGGCGGAGACGAGGGTCTGGTTGATCAGTGCGCAGACATGGCGGCCGGGAAGGGCGTTCTGCAGCGCTTGCAACAGCCAGTAGCCGATCATGCCCTGTGTTTCGGCGCCGAGGACGTCGAAGGGGTAGGGGGTGGTCAGGGACTTGTCCGCCGCGGACTGCAACGCGAGGAGCCCTACTTGCGGGCCGTTGCCGTGTGTCACCACGAGCTCGTGCTCTGTCGCGATCGGTGTGAGTGCTTTGACCGCTGCGCGGATGTTGGCTACTTGGATGGCTGCGTCGGGTTTGTCTCCGCGCTGCAACATGGCGTTTCCACCGAGGGCGACGACGACGCGCATAGGCGTTCTTCCTTTCGGGAGCCGGATGACCGGCGCTGTGATTGGGGGATCAGCGGGATCAGCGGGATCAGGGAGTGGGAGTGCTCGGGCCGGCCCACCGACCGGCCCCGCCGTACGCCACGGCACGAAGACCGTCGCCGGCAGTGACCATCGGCATGCAGGTCGGGACTTTCGGCCCTGGGCGGTACTGCCGAAAGCACGGAAAAGTGACCTTTGGCCGAGGGCCGACAGACAACAGCCGGCGAGAGGTATTTCATGCGCCACCACGAGCTCAACGTCCTGCTCACAGAGGCGCATCCGGGAGACAGCGAAACCGCTGCCGCGCTCCTGGCGGGGGCGGGCCACCGCGTGCACCGCTGCCACCCGGTGGCCCAGCCCGCGACTGGCGCCGAGGACACAGCGGAGCAAACCTCGGGGGCATGCGTCGCCTGGCACACGGGCGGCAAGTGCCCGCTCACCACGACCGCCATCGACGTCGTCGTCGACGCACGCCGCGTCAGCGGTCCGGAGACACCTCGCGAGCAAGGCGCGATGTGCGCCACGCTCACCTCGGTCCCCCTTGTCGTGTGCGGGCCCGCGGACACCCGCAACACGGTGCTTCTCAAGGCCGACTCACTGTGCGACGCCGCTCACCTGCTCGCCGCCTGCCGGAGTGCCGCTTCACCCGCCGGGCGCGCCGCCCACCGAGCGGTCACCCAGGCGGTTCGCACAGCACTCACCGGACTCGGGGATCCGCCCGCGATCACCGTGGAACTCGTGCTGCGCCAAGACACCGTCATCGCCGACATCACCATCGCCGCCACCCCTTCGGCCACCACGTACACCCGCGTCCGCGGTGCCGTCCGCACGGCCCTGGCACGGTTCACCCCATCGTGGCCGTACATCCCCGTCACCGTCCACCACAGCGCACCGGCTCAACAGGCACCGCTCTCAGCGGTCCCCCGGTAGCCGACCTCGGCGACGCACAGGCCGACAGCGCCGAAGCGTCGCC
>NZ_JBPKBI010000014.1:55082-124409 GCF_051388935.1 Yinghuangia sp. YIM S10712 | reverse complement strand
CCCCCCCCCCCCCCCCCCCCCCCCCCCCCCCCCCCCCCCCCCCCCCCCCCCCCCCCCCCCCCCCCCCCCCCCCCCCCCCCCCCCCCCCCCCCCCCCCGCCCCGGCGCCCCGACCCCGGGCACCGTCAGGTCAACGCGGTGCCCCAGGCCTTGGCCCGCTCGCGTTCCCCGGCGCGCAGCGGGCCGTTCAGATCATCGACGATGAAGCCCTCCGGCTCCGCTGCCATCCGGTAGCCGCGATCACGCAGTTTGTGTGCGATGGACTTCGCGGCGCCGCCCGCCATGCGGGACTCCACGCGTGTGTCGAACGCGGCTGCATGAGTGCCACCGTGGGTCTTGGGCACCTTGTGGAGCCACCCGCGGACACCCGGGCCTTCTGCCCCTTCCTCGGGTGCGCGGTGCGGCCTGCCCTCCTCGGCTTCCTTCGCGGCTTCCTTCTTGTCCTCCTGCAAACCCATCTTCCGGCTCATCCCCGAGGTCATGCCCCGCATGTGGGTGGGTCCGCCCACGACGAGCAGGTCCGGCGAGCCGATACGCCCCGGATCCGCAGCGTCGACGCGCACGCACTCGACCTCGGCGGCCTTGTCCGCCTCCTGCACTCCCTCGGCGATTGCCTCCGCAACCTCCCGGGTGTTACCGAACAGGCTCTCGTACACGATCACGACACGCATCGCAATCAGCTCCTCTCATCACCATGGTCGTTCCGGTTGGCGGTCGTGGTCCACAGGACCTTTTCAGGCCCCGGTCGGGATGGATCGGTGGCGCGGGCGGCGCCCGGCCGGCCCGGACGGACGTCAGGACCGGGCGTTCAGACGGGGAACGCGCCGTTCCTGGATCGCGGTGCCGACGGCCCGAGGACGTCGGTGAGCGGTCGGCGCGGTGTCGGGGGGACGTCGGTGCCCATGCCGAGGCGGAGCACCATGTGAGCGGTGCCGTAGTGCTTGGTGTCGGACGCGACTTCGTCGCGCAGTTCGGTGATCTCCAGAGGCTGGTTGGCGAAGGAGGCGGCGACGCCGTAGCGGGTGCCGGTGAGCAGGACCCGCAGCAGTCCCTGGCCGGCGGTCACCCACGCGGCCGGGGTGTCGTCGCGGGTCTCGAGTACCGCGATGGTGGGCCGGGCCTCGAAGACGGCGATGCCGCGGCCGGAGACGTCGCGGCCGATCGCGAGGTCGCGGACCGTTCCCGTGGGGGTTTCGGGTTGCGGTCCGAGGCTGCGGGCGGGGATTCCGTCGTGACGGTGTATCGCGTCGGGCGAGGCGACCCACTTCGCGCGCTCCTCGCGCAGGTGCTCCTCTTCCAGATCGGTCGCCTGACGGATCATGCCCAGGAGGTGCTCGTACGTCGGCCCGTGCTCGATGACACGCAGCCAGGTGCCCTCGTCCCGCGCGGCGTCGCGCATGTATTCGAGAACCAGCGGCGGAATGGGCGTTTCCTGGAAGGGCGCGCGGTGGGTTCGGCGGCGGGGAAGCATCCAGTACAAAGCCTCGAACCGCGGGTCCGGGGCGGCGTCGGTGACCCGCACCCGGGCGGCGAACCAGGGGTCGTCCTCGTCCGGCAGCCGGTCGACCGCTGTGCCGAAACCCAGTGACGCGTAGCCGAGGCGGGCGGCGAACGCGGCGGCGCCGCAGGCGATGTGCGCCTCCCGGGTGTCGGGGTCCCCCAGCGGGAGCGTGCGATCCGGATCCACGTGGACTTCCAGGCGGTCGCCGTCCCACCGGAACCACCACGGCTGGGTGTTGTGCTTGGACGGCGCCGAGGTGGCGGCCCGCAGAATCCGGTCGCGCTGCTTGGGAGTGAGTGGCGCTGTGGTCATGGAACTCTCCCGGGCCGTTGAGGCAGCGGTCCGACACCGCCGTGTGATCCCAGGTTCGCTCGCGCGACCCCTTCCGCGGCACGGCCTTTCGTCGCTGCTTGGGGGGCCGAACGGCCCGCGCCGACCGCACGGCCGCCCGCTCGGCGCGCCAGGCCAACTCTCGATGCCCTCGGGGGCCGGTGGCCGACGATGCGTGAGATCTCGGTCCCGCGCGAAGGGGCCGACGGTCGGCGTTCGTCGCTTCGGCCCACCCCGACCGTGCCGGTGTTCCTTTGCTCCGTGCGGTCGGCCGAACGTCTTCCGGGCACAGCGCGCGGCGTCCTTCGCCCTGTGCCGCCGACCGGGCCACGTCCCGTCCCGGTGCCTCGGCCCGACGCCGTTGCCGGTTCCTGCCGCGGTGCCGGGTCTTCCAGCCGGGCAGACGGGGGCCGAAGGGCCCTGTCGGGCCTTGTCGAGTGGAACGACAGTGAAGGCGACCACGCCGAAGACACGGCGGTACCGGCCGGGACGGCGGGCTGTCATCGCCTTCGGGCCTTGCAGCGGTTCGGTCGGCCGCCGTGGCCGACCGGCCTTCTCGCATACGCGGTCACAACGAAGGGGCTCGAAGTGCGCACAGACGCGACCAGTGCAAACGCCGCACCGCCGCCGTGGGCAGGCTGCGCGGAGACCCACACCGCCGTTGTCTACTTCGCGGGCGACCGCGTCGCGAAGCTCAAGAAGCCGGTCGACCTGGGCTTTGTCGACTTCACCACGCGAGAGGCCAGGCACACGGCGTGCCGGAACGAAGTCGACTTCAACCGGCGCTTCGCACCGGACGTCTATCTGGGGGTCGGCGACATCCGCGACGAGGACGGCGAGGTCCTGGATCACTTGGTGCTCATGCGCAGGATGCCCGACCACCGTCGTCTCTCCACGCTCGTGAGCGCCGGCGCGCCCGTGGACGACGCTCTCCGCGACGTGGCGCGGATGCTGTCGGTCTGGCATGCCAAGGCCCCGCGAGGCCCGGGAATCGACCGCCAAGGCACACGCGACATGCTGCGGAGGCGGTGGACGGACAGTTTCGCGCAGGTGCGCGCGCTTCCCGAACCGGTGACCGACCCCGTGTCCGCCGACATCGACGAGATCGAGCGGCTGACGCCGGCCTACCTGCGCGGCCGCGGTGAGCTGTTCGACCAGCGAGTACGGCAGTACCGCGTCGTCGAAGGACACGGAGACCTGCTCGCCGACGACGTCTTCTGCCTCGACGACGGCCCGCGTGTGCTGGACTGCCTGGAGTTCGACGAGAGCCTGCGCAGTCTCGACGGCCTCGACGACGCGGCGTTCCTGGCCATGGACCTCGAACGCCTCGGCGCCCCGGAACTCGCCGAGCGTTTCCTCCGCTGGTACGTCGAATTCTCCGGTGACCCGGCTCCGACCTCGCTGTGGCACCACTACGTCGCGTACCGGGCGTTCGTCCGCGCCAAGGTCGCATGGATGCGCAGTGCCCAAGGGGCTGCCGGAGCGGCCCGACTCGCGGCCCGATACTGCGCGTTGACGTTGCGGCACCTGAGAGCCGGGGCAGTACGGCTGATCCTCGTCGGCGGCCTCCCCGGCACCGGCAAATCCACCCTTGCCGGCGGCCTGGCCGACACGTTGGGCATGTGCGTGCTCAGCACCGACCGGCTGCGGAAGGACCTCGCGGGGCTGGACCGAGGCGAGGCGGCGCCCGCGTCGCTGTACGGCCCTGACCGGATCGCTGCGAACTACGACGCCATGCTCGCCCGGGCCCGACAGATGCTCTCCATGGGCGAATCAGTGGTCCTGGACGCCAGTTGGCACGCAGCAGGTCCCCGAGACAAGGCGGCGCGCGTTGCCGAGGCCGCCGCCGCGGAACTCGTTTCTCTGCGATGCGTCGCCGACGAGGCCACCGCCTTCGAGCGCTTGGCAGCCCGTCGCGGTGACTGGTCGGACGCCGACGCGGCCGTCGCTCGCAAGATGGCGGCGGAAACGGAACCCTGGAACGGCCGGCACGACCTGGACGCCGGGGCCTCGGCTGATGCTTGCCTTGCCCAAGCCGTCGGCATCCTCCGCCCGACAGGAACAACTGTTTCGTTCGGGCGCCGGCCATACATGGAGGCGGACTGAAAGGCGCAGGTGACGAATCCGGGACGGCGCTTCCAAGCCACAGCGTCAGTCGGGCCGAACGGCCCTGTTCTCCGGCGGACTTCGCCGGGACCCTCACATCAGCACGGTTGCGGATCCCGACCGGGTTCCCGGCCTCCGCCCGGCGTGAACCCGCCGCCATCGCACCGACTCCCGCCGACCCGGCACCACCGGTCCGGTCCGCTCCCCGACGAAACGGAGACAGTCATGCCCCTCAGGCCCGCATCACGCCACCGCGATGTGGCCACGCGCGGGGACACCGCGGCAGTCTCCGTCCAAGGGCTCGTGAAGACGTTCGGACGGACCAGGGCGCTCGACGGTCTCGACCTGACGGTTGCGACGGGAGAGGTGCACGGGTTCCTCGGCCCCAACGGAGCGGGCAAGACCACGGCGATCCGGGTGCTGCTCGGCCTGCTGCGCCCCGACGGGGGAGAGGTCGCACTCCTGGGCGGTGACCCGTGGTCCGACGCCGTCGCCCTGCACCGGCGGCTGGCCTACGTGCCCGGTGACGTCAGTCTGTGGCCCAAGCTGTCCGGGGGCGAGATCATCGACGTCTTCGGCCGGCTGCGCGGCGACCTCGATCCGGCACGGCGCGACGAGCTCCTGGAGCGGTTCGAGCTCGATCCGACCAAGAAGGCGCGCACCTATTCCAAGGGCAACAGGCAGAAGGTGGCCCTGGTCGCCGCGCTGGCCTCAAGCGCCGAGCTGCTGATCCTGGACGAACCGACCTCGGGGCTCGACCCGTTGATGGAGGCGGTCTTCCAGGAGTGCATCCGGGAGGTGAAGGCACAAGGTCGGACCGTTCTGCTGTCCAGCCACATCCTGGCCGAGGTCGAGAACCTTTGCGATCGCGTGAGCATCATCCGCGCCGGCCGGACCGTGGAAACCGGCACCCTTGCCGACTTGCGGCACCTGACCCGGACATCGATCGATGCCGTGACCGATCGGCCGGCCACGGGTCTCGAAGCGCTGGCCGGAGTCCACAACCTCCGCCTCGACGGCTCCCGCGCCCGATTCGACGTCGACACCGATCGCCTGGATGACGCCGTACGCCGACTGACCATATTCGGCCTCCGCGGGCTGACCAGCCGACCGCCGACGCTGGAAGAGCTGTTCCTGCGGCACTATGACGACGGTCCCGACGAGGGACCACAGCGCACCGGCCGAGGCCGTGCGTCTTCTCCGGCTCCCACTTCAGTCGGCCCGACCCGCTCGTCCGCGCGTGTCACCGGCAGGGGTGACGTCCGGTGACCCGCCTGACCGGTACCGGCATACTCGTCCGCCTCATCCTGCGGCGCGACCGTGTGCGTCTCGCGGTGTGGACCGCGGCCATCCCGCTTCTCGTGCTTCTGACCGCGGCCAGCGTCAAGGGCCTGTATCCGACCCAGGCCGACCTCGACGAGGCTGCCGCCGTCAGCAAGGACAACGCCGCGGCGATCGCCTTCAACGGCCCCGTCCAGGCGCTCGACACCCTCGGCGGCCAAATCGCCTTCCAGGTCGGCTCCTTCGGGCTGGTCGTGGTCGCCCTGCTGAGCATCTTCACGATCGCGCGCCAGACACGCGCCGAGGAGGAAACCGGGCGTACCGAACTGATCCTGGCCATGCCCGTCGGCCCGTACGCGCCTGCCGCCGCCGCGATGGTCGTCGTGGCCGGAATGAACGCACTGGTCGGTGGCGCGGTGACGCTCGGGCTGATCGGTATGGACCTGCCGACCACCGGATCGGTGCTCTTCGGGGCGACTTTTGCCCTGCTCGGACTGGTGTTCGCCGCGATCGCCCTCGTTGCGGCGCAGATCTCGGAGAACACCCGGGTGGTGTCCGGGGCGTCCGGCGCCGTTCTGGCGGTGGCGTTCGTCGTACGGGCCGTCGGCGACATCGGCGGAGGCGGCTTCTCGTGGTTCTCACCCATCGGATGGGTGCAGAAGACCCGCCCCTTCGCCGGCGAACGGTGGTGGCCACTGCTTGTCGCGGTCGCGTTCACCATCGCCGTGATCGGGACCGCCGTCGCACTCGCCGGCCGCCGCGATGTCGGCGCGGGCCTGGTGCAGCCGCGCCCCGGTCCGCCGAGCGCGGCACCGGGCCTCGGCCACCCGCTGGGACTGGCGCTGCGGCTCCAGCGCGGCAGCCTGATCGGGTGGACCGCCGGGGTGTTCCTCACCGGCGTCGCCTACGGCTGGGTCGCCGACGACGTCGAGGACTTCATCGGCGACAACGAAGCCCTGCGCGACGTCATCGCCCGGGCCGGCGTGGCCGACCTCACCGACTCGTACCTCGCCCGGTCTCTGCTGATCGTGGCCCTGATCGGCACGGGCTACGCCGTGCAGTCCACACTGCGGCTGCGCGGCGAGGAAACCGGGCTGCGGGCCGAACCGGTACTCGCCACGCCGGTCTCGCGCGGCCGGTGGGCCGCCGGCCATCTGACCGTTGCCGCCTGCGGGGCTGTGACCGTCCTCGCCGCCGCCGGGCTGGGCATCGGCCTTGTGTACGCCGCCACCACTCACGACGCGAGCCAGGTGCCGCGTCTGCTCGGCGCGTCCCTTGCCTACGCACCGGCCGTCTGGCTCTTCATCGGTCTCGGGACCGCCCTGTTCGGCCTCCTGCCCCGCGCGACCAACATCGCCTGGGGGGCACTGGCCCTCTGCCTCGCCATCGGGCTGCTCGGTGAAGTCCTGGACTTGCCGGGCTGGTTCAGCGGACTCTCGCCCTTCGAATACGTCCCGCAAGTTCCGGCCGAGAGCATCGACATCGTCCCCCTGGCGGGTCTGACGGCCCTGTCGGCGGCCCTGATGGCAACCGGGCTGGCCGCGCTCCGGCGGCGGGACGTGGGCTACTGAGCTCTCGGCGAGTTCCTCCGGCGCGTTGCGGGTTGGTGGAACTCCACGGAGTCGACGCGCCCACAGGCTGCCGCCTGGTCGGCGAGAGCCACGGTGACGCCGAACGCCGCTGCATCTCCACCGGATGCGTCCACCAGGTCCTCCGCCGCGTCCGCCACCACTCAGCCCTTTCCGTCTCCCGCCGGGTCGTGCCCCGGCACAGGCGCCACCTTTCCGACTGCGGTGGTCCGGCAGGCGTGATCGAAAGATCGCCGCGACGCCCGGGTGCGGGCGGTCGCAGGTGCCTGCCGGACTCCCGACCACTGACTGCGGACCTACTCGGCTGCCTCGTCCTGAAACGTCAACAACCGCTGCCGAAACCCGAGGCGGGGCCCGATTTTTGTCGGCAGAGCCCCAGCACGCAGGTACCGCGCCCTGCCGGAGGCTCCGGCGTCAGGGGCTCACGGCTCACCATTCGGTGATCTCCCAACTCGCCGAAACCGCCTGCGCTCCGTTCGGGCAGTTGACCACGCTCGCCGTCCCGGGACGCTGACTCGGTCCGTACTGGACACCCGAGACGCCGCGGCACGTTGCCACGACTCGGTATTGCCCGGTGCCGCTGTTGCAGTAGGCAGCCGCAACGTCGCGTCGGGTGTCCGCGCTGCAGTCGTACGGTTCGGCTTGGGCCGTCCCCGATGTGGCGACCGTACCCAAGGCCGCCAGGACGCCCGCGGTCAACGCCGTCGCGACAACACGGGCCCGGCTGCGTTCCGTTCGCTTCACGAATCCCCCTGCAAAGTTGATCTACTGGCCCGGCTCACCATAGGTGACAGCCCCGGCGGGGGGCATGGAAGAACACGACGAGGCAGTTCGTCGGTGCACGTAGGACATTGACAACCGCAAATGCGGCGACGTCGACGGTCAAACGGGAAACCGAATCGCGATATTCGATCGCTGCGCCTTGCCGCAGCCCCGGGGGTGAGGTGCCGCAATCCGGCCGCGACCAGACCGTCCCGACTGTCACGTACCTGCGGCTCGCCAAGGCGTCGGCACACGGGGGCGAGGTGTCGAGGGGTACGTGCGTGGTGGCCCGGCTCTTCCAGGAGCGTCCGTTGACCGTGACCGTCAACCGGCGGACACGCACCGCTGCGTCGAGCGCGTCCACCACGTCGGGCGTAATGCCAGACCGGTCGCTGCCCTGCGGGTTGAGTGGCGCGAGTCGTGGCCATGAAGGGATTCTGGGAGCATGGAAGAGGTTCTCGCGTATGCCGCCGCGGGCCTGGTCGGGTTGTGGGGGGTCACGCATGCGATCCCGACCCGGGCCGTCGTCGCGGGCTTCGGGGAAATCTCCCAGGACAGCCGTCGCGTGCTGGTCCAAGAGTGGTTGGCGGAGGCGGTGACGATGTGGTCTCTCGCCGCGTTGGTCATCGTCGTCACTGCGGTCGGCGCCGGGACGTCCACGGCTGATTGGGCATACCGCGTCATCGCAGGAACGCTGCTCGTCCTCGCAGGGCTGACGGCTCTTACGGGGGCCCGCACGAGTGTCGTCTGGTTCAAGGTCTGCCCGGTGCTGATGACCGGCTCGGCCGTGCTGTTGCTGGTTGCCGGCCTCGGCTGAACCCTCTCATCGGAGAAACCCGGCCTGGCCTTGGCCGGCCGACTCGTCTCGGGCCGTCCGACGACGAGTCGTGACGGCATCGGGGCGGCAAAAGACGTCACCGCACACGGGCCTCGCCCTCGCGCGGAGCAGGCGGCCCAATTGGTGAGGTCGTCTGGAAGGACCCACCACGACATCAGGAGGCACAAGGGTGCGGCGCATTCTCGTCATCGACGGCCATCCTGACGCCGGCAGCTACTGCGCCGCCCTGGCGCATGCCTACACGGAGGGCGCCAGGGCGGGCGGACACGACGTCCGGCTACTGCGTTTGCGGGAAATGCGCTTCGATCCGATCCTCCACGGCGGTTTCACCCACCCGCAGCCGCTGGAGCCGGATCTCGTCCAAGCGCGGGATGCGGTTCGGTGGTGCGAGCACTTCGTGATCGTGACGCCCTGCTGGTGGTGGCATGTTCCGGCGCTGCTGAAGGGATTCATCGACCGGGTCTTCCTGCCCGGCGTCGGAGTGGACTACCTGAAGCGACCGCCGTACATCCACAAGCTCCTGAAGGGACGCTCGGCACGAGTGATCTACACGCAGAACTCCCCTCAAGCCGTGGCGTTCCTGGCGCGTGAGGATCTGTTCTGGCGGAACATGCGCCGAGCCTTCCTGCGCCACTGCGGATTCCGCCCGGTCCGGCGTACCCTCCTGGCCAACATGCAGTCGGCGAGCCCGAAACGGCGTGAACGATGGCTGAGGCAGGTCCGTGCCCTGGGGCGCGCCGGTTGTTAGGGAGGTGTTGACGAACCCAGCACGCTCCAGCAGCACAATGTGCCGCCCCCTGTGTCGGCCGATCCGCTCGGTGCCCGCCGGGGCCAGGGCCCGGAGCAGGTGCAGTCGCCCCCCACCGGGCGGCCCGCGCCCCCGACGAGGTTCGTCTCGAAGCCGGCAGGCGCGGCCGCGCAGGCGGGTCGCGTTCGCTGCGAAGGGCGCAGCGCGGTGCGGACGGCGTCCCGCGCGGTCGCACTGCTGTGACTGCCGGCCGTACGCCGGGTCGTGTGAGCGGTGAGGGAACGGGCCTTTCGGGAACGGGACTTACCCTTCGACGGCCCCGAGTTGCCGCAGCAGGCCGAGGTAGTCGTTGTTCCACCAGCTTTCGGCGATCCTGCCGCCTTCGCAGCGGAACGTCGCCTGCCCGGTTGTCGAGAACTCCTTGCCCGTGGGTTCCATGCCCATGAACGAGCCGACGTGACGGCCCTTGAAGGAGAACCGGGCACTGACCAGATCGCCTTCCTCGATCAGGCTCTCGATGGTCACTACCGGCTCGAACGCGGTGTTGGCCTCTTGGTTCGCCGCCTTGGACTCGTCGACCCCGGCTTCGCCGGACGGCAAGATGGGATCGTGCTCCCGGTAGTCGGGGGTGCAGAGCACGTCTTCCGCGTCGACGTTCCTCTTGTTGGCCACTTCCTCGAAGAATCTGCGGACTGTGATCTTGTTCAGCTGCTCGTCCCGGAGGACTTCGAGGTCGGTGAACGTCGGCGTTCCCTCGCAGGCCGCCACCATCTCCTGGAAGATCCGGTCCGTTTCGGGCAGTTGCGAGTTTTTCATCGCCTCTTCGTACGAAGGGAACTCGACGATCTCCACGATGTGGGTGGAGTCGGCACGGTCCTGCCCGACGATCGAGTGGGTGGCCGTTCGCTTGCCCTGAGTCGCTTCGACCCAGTCGTCCATCAGCCGGTTCAATTCATCGACCCTGTTGGTTTTACAGTCGATGACCTGGACGAACGTCATGACACCTCCTACGGAGTCGTGCGGTTGGGGATATTCCGAGGCTATGTCGATCTGTCGCCCATGTCCTGATCAGAGATCGGGACCCGCCCGCCCAACCGGGCCCTTGAGCGGCGGGCCAGGCGACGGCGGATGGCGCATACGCGCGTACGAGCTCTCACCGACGACCGTCGCCACCTGGTCCGGGACGCTGATCGAGGCCGGGATCCCGGCCGAGGTGCCCGGACTGGGGCCGTTGGCCGCATGACGCATCAGCGCGATAACGGCCATCCGGCGAACGTCCGTCAACTTGCGGCTCGCGCATGTCGGGTAGCGGACGGAGAACCCGTCGTCTCGTCGGCCGCAGCGCTGCGGCTCGGAGACGAGGCCGGGGCCACCCACGTCGGGGGACGGCTCCGGCAAACCCGAGGTCGGTGACCTTGCTGTCACCGCACGTCATTGGTTGCCTGCATGGTTCGACGCCGCTCAGCGCTCTGCGACGCGAGGCTCCTGCGGGCTGTCGGCGAGCTTGAGCCAGACAACGCCGACGATGATGACGCCCAGCCACGTGGCCCGGGCCGGGGAGAGGTTCTCGTCGAAGAAGACGGGGCCGAGCAGCGCCGCGCCGACTGCCCCGATGCCTGCCCAGACCGCGTAGCCGATGCCGACGTCTATGGTCCGCAGCGCGGCACTCAGTGCCCAGAGCGTCAGAAGGAAGAACACTGCGGCGACCAGGGACCATGACAGATGGGTGAAGCCGTGGCTTCCGCCGACGGCGAGGGCGTAGCCGACTTCGAACAGCCCGGCGAGCAGAAGCATGAGCCAGGAATTGGCCGAGGAGCGGGGGGTGGCGGACACGTCGGAGTCCTTTCGCGAGGGTGGTTTTGAGAGGAGTCGGCCGGGCCTGTCAGGCGGCGCCGCTGAGTTGTAGGCCGACGACACCGGCGATGATGACGGCGATGCCGAGGGCCTTGCCCCAATTGAGGCGCTGGCCGAAGAGGAGCGCTCCGAGCAGGGTGATTCCGACGCCGGCGACGGACGTCCACAGGGCGTATCCGACGCCGACGTCGAAAGTCAGCAGTGCCCGGCTGAGGAAGAACGTGGCGATGGCACCGCTGAGCAGGGTCGCGAGGGTCCAAGGGCGGTTCCTGAAGCCTTCGGCCTTGCCGGCCGCGATGGCGACGGCGATCTCGAAGACGACTGCGACGGACAGGTGGAACCACTGCATGGCTTGTCTCTTTTCGTTTTCGTGGTGGATGCGGACGCGGGTCAGGTTGTCCCGCGCCGCGTCATGCCGGTACCCGGCGATTCCGCAAGGGCGGTCAGAGGCAGCCGAGGGACACGCCTCCAGGACATGAGGATCTCGGTAACTATTTGCTTGTACGTGCAATTATTTTCGCACCAAGAGCTTGCCCTCGATCTGAGGCCCGCGAACGGCATAAGCTTGCATGTGCATGTACTCTGCTGTCAACCAGCCTTACGGAGGACGCACCCATGGCCACTGCACACAGCACGCCCCTGCGCACTTCCGACCAGGCCGTCTGGAACCGTGTCCTCTCGCTGCACGCGCACGTCGAACGCGAACTGGCCCTCGCTCTGCAGCGCCGGCACGGGATCGGCCTCTCGGAGTTCCGGTCCCTGGAGCACCTACAGCACGCGGAGAAGGGCGAGTTGCGGATGCAGGACCTGGCCGACAGGGTCGGCCTGGGGCAGTCTTCGGTGACCCGCCTGGTCGCCAGGCTGGAAACGGCCGGCTTCGCCTTCAAGGACCTGTGCCCGTCCGACAAGCGCGGCGTCTACGCCGTCATCACCGACGAAGGACGAGACCGCTACCAGGCCGCGCGCGCCACGTACGCAGAGGTGCTGTCGTCAGCCCTCAACACCTTCACCGGCGATCCCGAACTGGGCCCCACGGTCCAGGCCTTGCGTGCAGCCCTGAGCTGATACGAGGCCCGCTCGGCGGGCGAACACTTCCTTGCACGAACATGCTCCAAGAAGGCCTCCTCTCATGGGAGGAGAGGATGCTTGATCAAGCATGGATATCGCCGCCACCGGGCTGCATCGGCAGCCTCGGGCGTCCGCGTGCTCGCCCTGTCTCTACAGCGCGTGCCCGCCCGCTACTTGCACGATCTGGCCGGTGATCCAGCGGGCTTGGCTCCCTTCGCTTGCGCGCGACCGCACGGCATTGCACGCCCCCGTGCCCGCGCCACCGAGACCCGCGGTACCGCAGCCCGCCACGCGGCCGGTTCCGTCGCCGTCCACCCGGCTCGCCGCACCTCGACCGCGACGCCGACGGCGTCGGTGGTGAGTAGCCCGGAGTGCGAGGCGGGCTTCGACCGTGGCGCGGCACCGGCTCGGCGCGGGCGGGGCCGGCGGATGATGCGTTTCTGGGTTTCGAAGGGGTTGCGGTTTCGTACGCGCGTCTGCGCGGTTGCGGGAAGGTCAGGTCGAAGTGTGGGAATTGTGGCCCGGCCCGGCCGCAGAGGGCAGGTCGAGGACGTCGGCGATGGGGCGGCCACCGTCGGTGGGGTGGCGCAGTGCCGTGCCGGGGGTGACTTTGTAGACGTTGCGGCGGCCTTCGCGGGTGCGTGTGAGGTAGCCGGCTTCTTCGAGGTCGGACAGGATGGCGCCGACGGCGCGTTCGGTGAGCAGGCACGCGGCGGCGATGTCGCGGACCCGGATGGATGGGTCGCGGGCCACGGTGGCGAGGACGCGGGAATGGTTCGTCAGGAACGTCCACCGCGGTTGGGGATGGATGCTCTCGTTCACGTTCGTATGATACGACGCCCCGTTCCGGCATGCTGATTGATGAATTCCAATTCCGGTATTCCGTAGCTATGATCTGGGCAGCCGAAGGCGGACATGTCTGCATCAAGGGAGTCCCGACACCCATGCTCCACCACCCGCTCCGTGCCACCGCCCCGCAGCAACCTCCAGCGTCGGTCGGCCAGTTGCGCATCGACTACGGTGCCGACGAGGCCGGAGTCGTGTGCCGCGTCGGGGGAGAGATCGACTACGACGCGGCGAACCAGCTCCGCGAGGCCGTCGACGCCGCCGTCGGCGAAGCCGCTGCCCGGCCCCATCCGGCGCCGCGCAAGCTGTGGATCGACACCACCGCGGTGACCTTCTGCGACAGCACCGGCCTCAACGGCCTCCTCCGCGCCCACAGCGCCTGTCGGAGCCAAGGAGTCGAACTCGTTCTCGTCCCAGGCGAATGCGTCCTACGCCTGCTCGAACTCACCGACACCAAAGACCTCTTCGCCATCGCCCCGGCGCCCCCCACTCCAAGGCAACCGGCGCTGCGGTCCGCAGCCACGGGCTGACTCGCCGCCGCGCTGGTGGCCGCGAGCGTTCCCGAAGGCGCCGGTTCTGCCGTGGAAGGTGGCCGGCCCGACGGTGGCGGCCATCCTGCATACGCGTAGTCGGCGCCGGTGCTCCGTTGGAACCTGCCGGTGGCCGAAAGGCCGGCGGCCGGCCGGGGCGTTTCACGATCCCGGCGTCGGCCGGTTGTCCGCGATCACCCGCCCGCAGCGGTCGCTTGGGCATTCCGGGCAAGGCATCGGGCCCGGGGTGTCCCGGCAACTTCGGCCCCTACTGGATCCCTTACGGGATCCCTTACCCCGCGCTGTGGAGGCGGTCCGCGCCACAACCGTTCACCGGCACGAGGATTCGGCCGCGACTGCCTCCTAGCGTCGGTCTGGGCGGGACACCGTCCGTCCAGACGACAAGCCGAACGGGGATATGTATGCAAGCGCGCTTCGAGATCCGGTCCGTGTCCAGGCGTCGGCCGAGCCGCGTACGACGGGCGGGGGTCGCCGTCGCCTGCGCCGGTGTGCTCGCCGGCGGCCTCGCCGCACCGGCCGCCGCCGACACAGCGTCGGACGACGGCCGCAATTTCGACCGTGCGTCGGCGAAGGGCCGTGACCACGCCGCGACCAGGGCCGTACTGGAGGCCATCGTCCGCGACGGGACCCCCGGCGTCGTGGCCAGGGTCGACGACCTTGGCGGCCACTGGAACGGCAGCGCGGGGGTCGCCGACACCGACACCCGCCGCCCCCGCCTGCCGGTCGACCGCTACCGCATCGCGAGCATTACCAAGACATTCACCGCCACGGTGCTTTTGCAGTTGGAGGCCGAAGGCCGGCTCTCACTCGACGACCCGGTCGAGAAGTGGCTGCCCGGCGTCGTCCAGGGCAACGGCAACGACGGCCGCCGCATCACGGTCGCCCAACTCCTCAACCACACCAGTCGGATCTTCAACTACAACAAAGACGAGGGCTTCCTCGCCAGGTTCACCGGCGAGGCGTTCCTCGAAAACCGTTTCACCGGCGTCAGCCGCGACGAACTGGTCGCGATCGGCATGTCCCACGCACCCGTTCAGAACGAGTGGGAGTACTCCGACACCAACTACGCCCTGGCTGGAATGGTGATCGAGCGCGTTACGCGCAGCACGTACGCCGAGCAGATCCGCATCCGTCTCATCGAACCGCTCGGGTTGTGGGGGACCAACCTGCCGGGCGCCTCGCCGTACCTGCCACGACCGCACGGACGGCACTACTCCATCCTTCAGAACTGGGACCCCGGCGCCCCTGTCCACGATGTCACCGAGTTCAACCCCATGGTGGCCGGTGCCTCCGGCGAGATGATCTCGACCCTCCGCGACGTCAACCACTTCTTCGGTGAACTCCTTGCCGGTCGGCTCCTCCCGCCGGCGCAGCAGCAAAAGATGTTCGCCGGGCACGTCCTCAGCGACAAGGAGACCTACGGGCTCGGCATCAGATCGTGGCGCCTTTCGTGCGGTGTCACGGTCTGGGGGCACGGAGGCATGCTGCCGGGCTCGCTGTCCCGGACGGTCGGTACCGCCGACGGGAGCCACGTGCTGTCCTTGAACCGCAACGCCGACTGGGGCGACGAAGCCCTCGAAGAACGCGTCGTGGAGACGGAGTTCTGTGGCCGCGGCTGACCGACGAGGCGCGGCGGGCGCCGGGTTCCCGGTCCGCTGAGTGGGCGGGCGAACCGCACACGCGCTGATTGTCAGCCGTAGCACGGCCGACGGAGATGTTGACCTGGGTGGAGGTGATGCTGCGGCCGTGGTCCGATGCGACGAACGCGGCGACGCGACCCACTGCCTCATTCGCGCCGCCGATCGCGCCGCCGCCACCGTAGATCACCGCGGTCTTCTTCTCCAGCAACATCAGCTTCCCCTTTCTTTGCGAGAGAAGCTAAGGCCGGGTCGGAGCATCGCACATCGGTCACGTGACCGGCGTCAGGCCGGTCGCGGGACGCGCGGTTAAGTCATCCGAGCCTGAGCTGCGCCAGTTCGATCCGTCGAGTGACGCCCAGCGGCGTGATCGCAAGGGTCCCGGGGTGTCAACGCGGCTTTATACACTCGTGCGCGGATCAGTGCGCTTGGAAGAGTCGCCCGCGTCGCGTCGAGGAGAGCCGGCAGATGACTGAACGAGACATTGCGCACGAGCCTGAGAGGAGGCCCGCGGCCGCGGGCTTGAACGCACCGCAGCAGTCCCGCGAACTGTATGCGGACCTGACCACGGACGAGCTGATGCAGCTGACCGGGGGGCCTTTCAGGATGCATCAACAGGCCGCTGCCATACGGGCGGCGCGAAACACGGCCGCGCCCGCTCCAAGCGAGAGCATGTCGCACGGAGACCCCGCCTATTCGGCCGACTACCGCGATTCCCCGGGCTACCAGCGCTCCCGAGAGCGGGCGAACGCCGCCTACTGGCGTGCCGCCGCCAAGGAGGGCCGCGGGTACGGGCTGAGCAGGACCCGACGGCCCGGCGGCTCGCCCGTCTGACGGCCGGTGTTCGCCGGGACCCGTGGCCCGGGCGCTTGCGTCGTACCGGAGTTCGGCCCACGGGGGCTCACAACTGCTGCGGGATTTATCAATGAGGCTCAGTCACTCTCATCTGTTGCCTTGATCATGCGGGCTCTCCAAGCGGGCGGCACAAGAACGCTTGAGGCTCATAGCAACGGTGGAAGGTCAAAGCCCGGGGCAGTGCCGGGAATTCGGGTGGCTCCTCACCCCGGCGGTGTGGTGGTGATCCGCTTCTCGAACCAGTGGTGGGCGTACGGCTCGTCGTTGAAGGCGGTGACCTCCCGGAAGCCGCTGGAGCGATACAGGCTGATCGCGGCACCAAGGGCCTTGTTGGTGTCCAGACGCAGAACGTCGAGGCCGTGCAAGGCAGCGCGTGCCTCCAACTCGGCCAGGAACCTGCGGCCGAGTCCGAGGCCTCGGGCGTGGGGCGCGACCCGCATGCGCTTGATCTCGGCCGGGGCCCCGGACGGCAGCTTCAGGCCGACGCAGCCGACGGGTTCGGTGTGGAGCGGGCGACCAGGAACAGCCCGTGCGGCGACCGGAGTTCGCCCGCGTCGGGCAGCAGACTGCGCGCGGGGTCGAAACCGGTTTCGAAACGCTCCTGCAACTCGGCGAAGTAGGCGTGCGTTCGTTCGTACCGCGTCCAGGGCGTCCTCTCGGGACCGAGGATCCGGAACCGGAAGTCCGTGGGCACGCCGACGGGCAGCGGCTCGGGCGGCGGGATGAGGGTGTAGCCGCGCTCGGACGCGTGCAGACCACCGACTGTGGACGAGGCTGCGGAGTTTGGCGAGGCCGCGGTTGTCTCGGCGGAGTTCCCGCCATGGCCTTCGTGCGCTCGCGAGGGCTTGTCGGCGCCGACCGCCCCGACGGCGTCGCCGATGCCGGACGCGCCGACGTGTATTGCCGTGTTCATCAGGTCCTCCGGAATTTCGCGGTTCCGTGGGCAAGCGTGGTGCCGACCGGCACCCGTGTGGGTTCGAGGCCGGCGGATCCGTGACGACCGGGCCGGCTGTGCTTCAGAAGATACCCCCAGGGGGTATGCCGTCAAGTGGGTCGGGGGAGTCGGGCTCAAATGACCTCGTCGCCGAAGGCGGTCATGGCGACCCGCGGGAGCCTCGGACTGTACAAAATATACCCCCAGGGGGTATATTCCATGGCGCTTGCATACCCCTACCCCCTATGGAGGTGGTCGTGATGTCCGCGGCCGAGACAACACCCGATCCGCGACGCTGGACAGCGCTGGCGCTGATCGCGTTGGCCCAGTTCATGGTCATCATGGACACGTCGATCATCGGCGTGGCCCTGCCCGACATGCAGTCTGACCTGGGGTTCTCCCAAGAAGACCTGTCGTGGGTCTTCAACGCGTACGTGATCGCCTTCGGCGGCCTGCTCCTGCTCGGCGGACGCCTGTCCGATCTGTTCGGTGCGAAGCGGATGTTCTCCGCCGGGTGGGCGATACTCGGCGTCGGTTCGCTCGCCGCAGGGCTCGCGGGCGAGGTGTGGATCGAACTGGTCGGCCGCGCCGTCCAGGGCGCGGGCGCCGCGCTGATCGCACCGTCTGCTCTGACACTGCTGATGATGCTCTTCGGCAACAACCCGAAGGAGCTGACCAAGGCGTTCGCGTTGTACGGCGCCGCCGCTCCCGCGGGCGCCACCGCCGGTGTCTTCCTCGGCGGGCTCATCACCCAATACGCGAGCTGGCCTTGGGTGTTCTACATCAACCTCCCTGTCGTCGCCCTCGCACTGATCGCCATCCCGCCGCTGATGCCGTCCGCCCCCGCGCGCCGAGGGTCGATCGACTGGCTCGGCGCCACCCTGGTCACCGGCGGTCTCGCCGCCGCCGTGTACGCCGTCGTCCGCGCCCCCGAAACCGGCTGGGGCTCCGCCGAGACGCTTGTCGTCCTCACCGGCGGTATCGGGTTGGTCGCGCTATTCCTGGTCGTCCAGTCGAAGAAGTCCGAGCCGCTCATGCCGCCGCGGATCCTGCGCACTCCCAACCTCGGCGCCGCCAACCTCGCGCAACTCCTAATGGCCGCGGCGTGGGTGCCGATGTGGTTCTTCCTCAACCTGTACCTGCAGCAGGTCCTCGGCCTCGGCGCCTTCGCCGGCGGATCGGCGCTGCTCCCGATGACCGTCGCGATCATGGTCATGATGATCACCGTCGCACCGCGCCTGATCGCCAGGTTCGGGCCCAAGCCGCTGACCGTCGCCGGGCTCGCCGCCCTCGCCGGCGGCATGCTGTGGCTGTCGTTCGTCCGCGCCGACGGCACGTTCTGGGTCGACGTCCTGCCCGCCTCGCTGCTCGCCGCGACCGGTATGGCGCTCGCGTTCATCCCGTCCCTCGGCACCGCGATCTCCAGCGCCCGCCCCGAGGAAGGCGGCCTCGCCTCCGGCATCGTCAACACCAGCTACCAGATCGGCTCGGCCCTCGGACTCGCCGCGATGACTGCGGTCGCCGCCGCCCACGGCGCCCAAGAGATCGGCGACCCGGGCGCACTCACCGACGGTTTCTCCGCCGCGTTCCTCGGCGCCGCCGCCATCGCGGCCGCAGGCGCCCTGCTCGCCGCAGTCACGCTGCGCACGGGTGACCCTGCTCCGGCCGCTCCCGAGAGCGCCGCCGAGAGCAAGGCAGCGCTAGGCGGTTGAACCGCTTCTTCGAGCAACTGACAAGCCAGTCAACTGCCTTGCTGCCGACCGGGCGCTCGTGCCCGATCGGCGGCAAGGCAACTCAAACTCAAGAGGCCACCGGTTCACACATCCACCACGCCGTCGGCGCCGTCGCAGGTCGGACGTACGAACATCTCGTCGGCTTGCGCCGCACCGAGGCGGGGTGTGCCGACGTGCGCGTCGATCCGATGCGTCGACGGACGCCTCTGCCCGGGGACTCGTCCTTGACTGGCCGAGGCGCTTGTGTAAACAATTGTTTAATGAAAGTGGGCGGTGAAGCCGCCTGCCACAGCTGAAGCACCACGAAGCCCACCCCGGACTTCGTGGGGGAGTTACCGCGTTGCTTGTCCTCCGTGCCCGCAGTGAGGGCGAACGGACCTGTTCGACCGGCGAGTCCGCGGAGAAGGGCGACGGACGGTAAGCATCAGTGGCAGATTCAGAAGAGGACTCGTCGACGTTGGCTGATGTCTGCGGTCACGGCGGAACCCCGAGGCCACCGACGATTTACGATGTGGCGCAAGCTGTGGGTGTGTCGCCGTCGACCGTGTCGCGGGCCTTCGCCAGGCCGGGCCGGGTGAAGGCGGAGACTGCGGAACGCATCCGCCAGGTGGCCGCTGAAATCGGTTACCGGGTCAATCCGTTGGCGTCGGGGCTTCAGGCGAGCGGGAGTTCGATGCTCGCCCTCCTGGTCTCGGACGTCACGAATCCCTTCTACACGGAGATCATCCGCGGTGCCGAGTCGGCTGCCGCCGAGGCCGGGTATGTGCTGGTGCTGTTGGACGCCCAGGAATCCAACCGCATGGAGCACGACAGCCTGCAACGATCGCTGTCCGTCGTCGAGGGAATCGTCCTCGCAGGCAGCCGGCTGTCCGACTCGGCTATCCGCACGATCGCCAAGCAACGCCCCCTGGTGGTTCTCAACCGCGATGTGGCCGGTGTGCCGGGCATCGTCCTGGACATTCCGCAGGGAACCCGGCTGGCCGCCCAGCACTTGGCGCACCACGGCCACCGGTCGTTCACCTATGTCTCGGGTCCGGAAGCGTCGTGGGCGGACGGCATGCGATGGCTGTGCCTGCGGAATGCGGCGGTGAAACTGGACCAACGCGTCCACGGCCTCGGACCGTTCGTGCCCACCGTCGCGGGGGGTCGCCTGGCCGCCGAACGCCTGGTCCGCGACCTGCCGACAGCCGTGGTGGCGTACAACGACCAACTCGCGATCGGGCTGATTCTGGGGCTCCAGGCGCACGGCGTAAAGGTGCCGGAGGACGTCAGCGTCATCGGCTTCGACAACATCTTCACCAGCAAGATCGTCACCCCGACGCTGACCACCATCGTCGCGCCGCTGCGCGCGCAGGGCCGCACAGCGGTGGACGTCCTGCTGGCCTCGGGCACCGTACCCCGGCTTCGTACCGGACGGCCGATCACCTTGCCGGTCAAGCTGGTTGTGCGCGACTCGACGGCACCGGCGAGGCGCGGCCGACTTCGCGTGCCTCCGCTGACCGCGGGCGGCTGAGCGTCGAAGCCGAGACGCAGGCCGCCCGCGTGTGCGGAACTTCGAGTGGGCGGGGCGCCCTGAGGCGATCTTGGCCACACGCCTCAGCGGGACGCGACGCCGCTCCCCGGCGGCCTCGTTATTCGGGTGGGCGCAGGAGTCGGAGGATCATGTCGACGGTGCGTTCGATCGGGCGCTGTTGTGCGGGGGCGGCGGGCAGGAGCGTACGGGCCAGCACGGCGCCGAGGAGCATGTCGAAGACGTCGTCCGGGTCCACGGCGGGGTCGACGCTGCCGGGTGGTGCCGCGCGCAGGATGTCTTGGAATTGCGGCCGTGCCGACACGCGCATGTACAGCGCCGGCGGGTGGGGGCGGCTGGATGTCCGGTGGTGCGCGATGAGTCCGGCGGCGGCGGCGCGTGACGCGGGGGCGCTGAACGCGGCCAGGTAGGCGCGGAGGAAGCGGCGCAGGTCGCGGCGGAGGTCCCCGGTCGGTTGGACGCTCGGAGCGCTGAGCCCGGGGAACGTGGCTTCCTCGATCAGCTCGATGCGGGACGGCCAGCGGCGGTAGATCGCGGAGGCGTGGACGCCGGAGCGTTCGGCGACGGCCTGGATCGTCGTCGCGTCGAAGCCTCGTTCGACCAGCAGGTCGCGCGTTGCCGCGAGGGCGCGTTCGCTGATGCTCGTGTCGCGTGGGCGGCCGGGGCGGCGGCTCTGATCTGCCATGGGGTGATCGTAGTGACCGGTCGAGGTGCCGGGGGCTTCCCCGGTCTCCGGTCCAGTTACAGGAGAACGTCTTCTATAAATTTTCAGGAGGAGGTCTTCTGTAAATGGGTGCTTGTCACTACAGTCCTTGTCGCGAAGGCGCGTGATGAGATGCGTGCCGTGGGGCGGTTGGTCGCGCTCCGGGAAGGCCCGGCGGCGGTGGTGTGAACGGCTGGGTGGCGCCCACCGATTCGAAGGCGGAGAGACGATGCGTGCTGCTGTGCTGAGGGGCGGAACCGTTCAGGCCCGGACCGTCGACGATCCGGTCCCCGGGCCGGGGCAACTCCTCGTCCGATCTCTCGCGTGCGGGATCTGCGCGTCGGACCTGCACTTCATGGACCATCCGGACGCGGGTGAGGACGACGACAGCGGGATGTCGACGTACGACCAGGACGTCGACATCGTCATGGGCCACGAGTACTGCGCCGAGGTCATCGGCTACGGCCCCGACACCGAACGGCGGATTCCGCTTGGCACGCGTGTGAGTTCTCTGCCGATCCTGACCGTGCCCGGCGGACGCCGGATCATCGGCCAGAATCCCGACTCGCCCGGCGGGTTCGGCGAGTACTTCCTGATCACCGAGTCCATCGCCCGGGTCGTCGCCTCGGACCTGCCCAGTGAGGTGGTGTGTGTCGCGGACGCGATCTCGGTCGGCTGGTCGGCTGCGGCCCGCGCCCGGATCACGACGAAGGAAGTGCCGCTCGTCATCGGCTGCGGCGCCATCGGCTTGTCGGCCATCGCGAACCTCAAGCGCCTGGGGGTGGGGCCGATCTTCGCGGTCGACTTCGTGGCCTCGCGCCGCGAGACCGCCCTGGCCATGGGCGCGGATGTCGTGATCGACCCCGCCGAGGTCTCGCCGTACCAAGCGTGGCGGGACATCGCACGCGAGTCCGAGGCCATGAAAGACATGCCGGCCCCGCTCGGCCTGCCGGGCTGCGTGGTGTTCGAGTGCGTCGGTGTCCCCGGTGTCCTGGACGCGATCATCAAGGGCTGCGAGCGCGGCACCCGCATTTTCTCGATGGGCGGACCGCCTGAGGGCGACCACCTGCACACGCTGACCGCCAAACGCAAGGGGATCAACATCCAATTCGGCGGCGGCCCGGCGATGGAGCACTGGGACGAGGCGTTCGACGCGGTCTGCTCCGGCAGCCTCGACGTCTCGCCGATGCTCGGCCGAACCGTCGGGCTCGACGACGTCGCCGCCGCGCTCGACTCCTCACGCAGCGCCGACGGGCCGGTGCGCATCGTCGTCGTGCCCTGACCGGGGCGTGGACCGTGCTTTCCCCCGATCGGACGCCGCAACGCACCGAGGCGCCGACTCCGCCGAACACCCGTGGAAAGGCCGCAACATGAGCGAGATCGACGAACTCCGTGCCACCGTCGAGACGTTGGCCGCGAAGGTCCGTGCCCTTGAGGACCAGGTCGAGATCATGCAGCTCGTCGCGCAGTACGGGCCCGCTGTCGACAGCGGTTCGGGTGACGCCGCCGCGGCGTTGTGGACCGAGGACGGTGCGTTCGACGCCGTACCGCATCTGGAGATGCGGGGGCGGGACGACATCGCCGGCATGGTCCACGGCCCGGGCCACCAGAGCCTGATCCTCAACGGGTGCGGTCATGTCCTGACCGTCCCGCACATCGTCGTCGACGGTGACGAGGCCACCGGACGCAGCTACGCGCTCAACATCCGCTGGGACGCCGACGCCGACCGTTTCCGGGTGGCCCGGGTCTCGGCCAACACTTGGCGCTGGAAGCGGACTTCGCACGGCTGGCGGATCGCCGAGCGGATCAACGCCAACCTCGACGGCACCGCCGAGCACCGGGCGATGCTTGCGCCGCCCGCCGACGACCGCCCGACGCCGTGAACGAGCCCGGCCGGGGGACGTGACCATGGTGCGCGAGGTCGCTTGAAGCGCGGGAGCCGACCTCGGGATCATCGGCGCGGTCCTGTCCTCGGACCCGATCGAGAAGAAGGTCCGCAACACGGCCTCCGGGCCTTCGCCGGATGATCCGGGCGAGCAAGGGGCGAGCAAGGGGCGAGCAAGCATGCGACGGGCCGGTTGCACACACACGGAGGAGCACGAGATGGTTGCAGCACTGTCGGGCAAGTACGGGCCGTGGGGCGTCGTCGCCGGCGGGTCCGACGGGGTCGGGGCCGCGTTCGCGAACAAGATGGCCGCCGCGGGGATCAACGTCGTGCTCGTGGCACGCCGCGTCCCCGTGCTGGAGGCGTCCGCGGACGGAATCCGCGCCGAGTACGGCGTCGAGGTCCGTACGGTCGCTCTCGACCTGAGCGCCCCGGACGCCGTCACCAAGCTCGTCGACGCGACGGCCGACCTCGAAATCGGGCTCTTCGTGTACAACGCCGGCGCGGACGACGTCGGCCTCCCCTTCCTCGACAAGGATCTCGACGCACACCTGAGTCTGGTCCGGCGGAACTGCGGTGCCGTACTGGAAGCCGCCTACCGGTTCGGTGCCCCGATGGTCGAGCGCGGGCGCGGGGGAGTCGTGCTGGTCACCTCGGGCGCGGCCTGGGCCGGGGGAGCCACCCTCGCCACCTACGGGGCCACCAAGGCGTTCGACCTCATCCTCGCCGAAAGCCTGTGGGTGGAGTGGCGCGACCGCGGCGTGGACGTCCTCAGCCTGGTCCTCGGGAGAACCGACACCCCCTCCCTGCGCCGGACCCTGGAGGCCAAAGGCGACGTCTCGCCCGGCGAACTCGCCGACCCCGACGACGTCGCGGAGACCGCGCTCGCCCATCTGGCCGACGGCCCCACATGGATCCACGGAAGCGACAACCCGACCGGACCTTCGCCGCTCGCCGCACTGAGCCGCCGCGACGCCGTCCTCGCCATGAGCCGCGGCTGGGCCCCGAACGGACACGCCGAAAACTGACGAACCGCACGCCCGGCCCTGGGAGGCCCGAACCGCGTTTCATTCATCCGGTTCGGGCCGGCGCAATCATCTCGGCCCCGATGGCGGTGGTGTCGGCGCAGCGCGATTTTGGTGGTTGCCGCGGTTGCGTCCTCCCGGACGAACCGGTCTCCGACCTGGTCACCCGCCGCCAGGTCTCGGGCGGCGGGTGACCGGCCGCCGCGTTGAAGAGCCCCGCACCCGGACGCTGTGGCCACCTCTGTTGGGTTTCGCCCCGCTATTGCCCGGTGTGGTCGAGGAAGTCGGCGATCAGCGGGGCGATCTGGGGCAGGTGGGTCTCCAGGGCGAAGTGGCCGGTGTCGAACAGGTGCAGTTCGGCGTGAGGGAGGTCTCGCAGGTAGGCGCGCGCACCGGCCGCGGGGAAGAAGGGGTCGTTGACACCCCAAGTGATGAGTGTGGGCGGGGTGTTCGTGCGGAGCCACGTCTGCCACCGGTCGTAGCGCTCGACATTGGAGTGGTAGTCGAAGGCCAATGCGACCTGTGCCTCCTTGCGGCCGGGCAGGTCCAGGAAGTGCTGGTCGAGCGTCCAGGCGTCCGGGGACAGCGTCGCCGTGTCGGAAACGCCGGTCTCGTACTGCATGCGTGTACCGGCGAGGGTCAGCAGCTCCCGGATCGTCTCCTCCGCGCCGGGCGTTTCGGGGCGTAGCGCGATGAAGTCCCGGGCGCCGTCCGACAAGCCCTCGTCGTAGGCGTTGCCGTTCTGCACCATCAGGCCCGCGATCCACTCGGGGTGCCGTTCGGCGAGGCGGAAGCCGATCGGAGCGCCGAAGTCGAACACATACATCACGAACCGGGTCAGGCCGAGCCCGCGCACAAAACCTTCGGTGACGTCGGCGAGCCGGTCGAAGGAGTAGGTGAAGGCGTCCGGGACCTCCGTGTGCCCGAAGCCGGGGTAGTCCGGCGCGATGAGCCGGTAACGCGAGCCGAGGACGTCCATCAGGCGGCGGAACTGATGGGAGCCGGAAGGGAATCCGTGCAGGAGCAGCAGCACCGGCGCGTCGGGCCGCGCGGGCCGGGTCTCGCGGTAGAAGACCCGGACGCCGTCGACGTCGAGGTGGCGGTGGGTGGCCCGGGTGATCGCGGGAAGCAGCATGTCTAACGCCTTTCAGCGGTGCAGATGCATTAGACATACCGATCAAGCCTCTAATGTGTCAACCGTTTCAAGTAACATTAGGGACATGAGCGACCTCATCCCGCTGACCGGCGAGCCGTTGGCCCTCGACCTGGTCAACACCCACCCGACGGCGGGCGACCTGCTGGCCACCCCCGCCGACCTCCGCGCCTGGCTGCGACTGGAGGCCGAACGGTTCGACGAGGCACGCGAGCCGGCCGCCGGCGACCTGGGTCCCGGCGATCTGGCCGCCGTCCACGACGTCCGCGCACACATCTCACGTGCCCTGGGGCGCCTCCTCCGTGGCGACCAACCGGCAGCGGACGATGTGGAGGCCCTCAACCAGGCCCAGCGGGCCGCGCCCGCGATTTTGGAACTTGTCCGGAACGGAGGGGCGGTCACCGCGACCCGGCACCGTACCGGAACACCCGGGGCACGACTGGCGGCATGGCTGGCCGAGGCCGGCGCCGAGTTCCTGGCCGGCCCCTCGGTCGCCGAAGTCCGTCAGTGCGCGGCCGACGACTGCGTCATGCTTTTCCTGCCCTCGCACCCGCGCCGCCGCTGGTGCTCCGCCGCCCGCTGCGGCAACCGCGTCCGCGTCGCGCGCCACTACCAGCGCCACAAGGCAACCGGAAGCGCCTGAAGGCATCTTCGGCGCGGCGTGCGCACAAGTGGCCGGAACGGATCGACCAGCATGGAGCCAACGCCCGGACGCCGCAGACCAGTTCCAGGCGACGAGTCAGGGCCTTCGCGCCGCGGTGCCGCCAGGTGGAACCGGCCGGGGAGCGCCGCTGATGACACCGGCGGCGCGTTTCTCCGGTGCATGGCTGCGTGCCAGGCAGACTCCACGGAGACAAGGGCCTCGGCACCCTCGCTTGCGGCGATGGTTGCGCACGCGCGGCACCATCCATCACACCGCCCGCAAGGGGCCGAGACCCTGCCACGGCTGGGGCGCCACCGCTGGGCCACCGAGCGCATCATGGCCGCGCTCGCCGGTTCCCGCCGCCTGCACCGATGCCGCGAGCGCGAAGCGGGCCACTTCCTTGCCATGACTGGCATCGCCTGCACAAGTGGCCGACTTTGCTTGCTACTTGAAGTCGGCGAAGGTCTTGCCGATGTCCGCCAGGGTCAGCGGCTTGGGGTATTGGCCGGTGAACTTGTAGGCGGGCGCATTGCAGCGGTAGGCGCCGTTGTCGGGTTTGAAGTCGGCGGGCTGCCAGCCGTCGGTGGTGGCTCGGACGATGTTGAAGCAGGCGATCGGTTTGTCCGGCGTGCTGACGTCGACCGGCGCCTGGAGGCCGCCGCCGGTCCACGCGGTGTTCTTCATCGCGGCCTCGTAGGCGCACCTGCGGGTGAGGTTGTCGCCGCAGGTGGCCGCGGATTCGGCGAACAGCAGCCATGCCGAGAACGCCTTCACGGTGGGCAGGGTCACGTTGGCCCCGGGGGCGTACTTGGCGAACAGGTCCACCAGTTGCTTGGTCGCGGGGTTGGCGGCGGCGTTCTCCAGCGGGTGGACGCCGCTGAGGTCGGCGAGGTTGTTCTGGGTGCCGAGGACCTGCTTGCCGGCGACTTCGAGGAATCCGGGGCCGTAGGCGTTGTTGTTGGTGTCGATCCAGTCGAGCTTGTGGCCGAGGGAGGTCAGTGACTGCTCCAGCTTCGCCAGCTGAGGGTAAGTGCCGTACCAGACAAGGCCCTTGACGTTCTTGCTCTTGATCGTCTGCGCGTACGGTGTCCAGTCTGCGATACCTGTGGCGGGATAGAGCTCGTTGTAGACGACTTTTCCGCCGGCCGCGGTGAGAGCTTCGACGGCCTGGGCGCCGATCACCTTGGTGACGGGGCTGTCGCCGTTGATGATGCCGATGGCGTCGGCGGAGCCGGGGTAGGCCTCCTTGAGAAGCCAGTTGTAGTAGCCGGCGTAGTGGGAGTAGGACGCCCCTCCGGGTTGCGGGGATGCCTGCAGGTCGGAGCCTTCGTTCTCCAGTTGGGCGGTCTGGGCGGGGAAGTCCGGCAGCATGCACGTCAGCCGGTCTTTGACGCCCATGCCGTCGAGCCCGGCGCCGCCGCCGACGAGGGCGAAGTCTTCGCGGCAGGACTCGGCCATCCGCGGAAGTACTTCCATGAATCTGGTGTCGCGGATGTCGGCGACGAGCTTGCGGCCGTTGATGCCGCCGGCGTCGTTGCACCAGGACGTGAACACCTTGGCCGCGTCCAGGAAGTCCTGGTTCTTGGTCATGCCGACATCGGAGAAGACGCCGACCTTGATCTCCTTCGCGGTGACGCCCTGGGCCGGCGCGGTGGTCGGGGAACCGGGTCCGCAGACGCCTTTGAGGTCGCCGAAGTCCGTTGACACGGGCGCGTTTTGCTGTGTCGGCGCGGTGTTGTCCTCGCCGTTGGCCGAGCCGCCTCGGTCGGAACATCCGGCCGCGAGCAGGGCGGCCAGCGCCACGGCGATCAGGGGTTTGTGCGGTCTCACGACTGTCTCCTTGGATGAGGCGTCAAGCCGTAGGGCCTGCGATGGGGACGGGCCTGCCCGACCGGGGCGTCGGCGGGGGCCGGCGATGTGCCGCCGACTCGTCGAGCGCGAAAGGCCTTTCGACGATTTCCCGATGCTGTGAACACTGCGTCGAGCGTCCCGCTCAGCTTTCCGTCCGCGTGAATCGCCTTGCGGGCGTGTATTCCTGCCGGCGACCGGGACGGACGGTGCGCTGAACCGTTCCGAAAGCCTGGGTATCGCGAATCCGGCTGCACCCGGAGAATCACCGCGTGCCCACCGGAAGCCAAGGCGAGCTGAATGAATCCCACTTTCCGTCGATCGCGGGTCCGTGTTGCGTCGCCCCGGGGGCTAATTAATCAATTGATTGATTGTGAATCATGCAGGCGCGCGGCGGTGCTGTCAAGGAGTCGGCTGTCGCCGTCCGCGTGGGGGGCGTGGATGATCTTGCGTTGCCGCGGGCGCGGCGTCCGGGCGGTGTTCCACGGGTGTAAACGGTTCTGCCGCAAGGGTGTTCGCCGTGCAGGGTCCGTGGTCCTGTGCCGCACGACTGCCGAAGTGCGCCGACTCGGCGCCCCCTGGCCCGGGTGAGCGGCGGCTCCATGGTGTCGGCGCCGGGTGGCCGAGGCCGGTCGTCCCGAAGTCTTGACAGCGCGAGAGCGGCCCTCCCATGATTGTAATCAATCGTTTGATTAATTAACGCCGGATCCGTGGGACTGTCGGGTCGCGCAGCGCGAGGGACAGGCCGGCACCGGGGAGCGGCGAAGGGCGGATCTCCTCCCGTAAGGGGAGCGGGGCAGCCGAATCGAGGGGAAATCGGATGACGGAGACGACGGCAAGGCCCGGTGACTGGGCCGAGACAGCGTTGGGTCTCTCGGACATCGGGGACCGGTTCCGTACGCGCGTTCCGACCGACCGGTACCGGTCCGAGGAGTTTCAGCAGCGCGAGCGGGAAGCGATCTGGATGCGTACGTGGCAGGTGGTCGGCCGTACCGACGACCTGCCCCACGCGGGCGACTGGACGGTGCATCGGATATTCGACCAGTCCTACATCGTCGTCCGGGGCAAGGACGATGTGATCCGCGGCTTCGTCAACGCCTGCCGGCACCGCGGCAACCTGTTGTGCCAGGGCAGCGGAAACGCCAAGCGTTTTCTGTGCCAGTACCACCTGTGGTCCTACGACCTGGACGGGAAGCTGCGCGGCGTGCTGCGCGAGAACATCCAGGCGCCGTTCGACAAGGAGAACCACGGGCTGCTGCCGGTGCGCGTGGAGTGCTTCGCCGGATTCGTGTTCCTCAACCCGGACCCGGACGCCGCTCCGCTCGCCGAGTTCCTCGGTCCGGACGTCGCCGAGCTCCTCGCGCCGTACCGCCTCGACGAGATGACCACGGTCATGAACGTCCGCGAGGCGCTGGAGTGCAACTGGAAGGTCGTCATGGACGCCTTCCACGAGGGCTACCACGTCTCGGGCGTCCACCCGCAACTGCTGCGCATGATCGACCTGGACCCCACGAAGAGCCGCTACAGGTTCTTCGGCGACCACTGCGTCGCCGTGGCTCCGTTCGACGTGCCCAACGCCGCCCAGTACACGCCGGAGCAGCAGGTCGCGGGCATCAAGGAGCTGCCCGAGACCTTCCCTTCGCTCACCGGGGTCCTGCCGCGTTTCGACGAGTTGGTGGCGACGTACGCCGACAGTGACGGGAAGCTGGTGTTCCCCGAGGGCGTCACGGCGCGGACCATCCTGCAACAGGCCACCCGCGACACCCTGACCGGAATGGGCCTGGACGTCAGCGGTCTGACGGACGCTCAGATGAGCGACAACCAGGGCTGGGCGCTGTTCCCGAACTTCTTCATGACGATCCGCGCGGGCGAGTGCCACGTCATCATGGCCGCCCCCCACCCCGACGGCGACCCGAACCGCTGCGTCTGGCACGTGCGAAGCCACATGTGGCTGCCGCCAGAACACCGCGACGAATTCCGCGCCGAACTCGTCGAGGTCGAAGAGCCCGGCAGCTACGAGTACTTCCTCGCGCTCCAGCAGGACTACGAGCAGATGCAGCGCCAACAGGACGGCCTGCGCAACAGCACGCTCGACCACATGTCGCTGGTGAAGGAAGAGGTCGTCGTGGCCCACTTCCACGCCGTCGTCGACCGGTACCTGGCGGAGGGGCGCACACAGCCCTGAATGTGAATGTGCATGACCGACACCGGAGTCGGACGGATTCGAGAAAGGAAACCGAATGAACATCGAGGACCGGATCGCCCTGCACCGCCGGATGGCGGAGGCCTACCGTGACGCCTACCGGAAGCAGGCGGTACAGGAAGGCGCGACGTACGCGGAGTGGCAGTTCGCGGACCACGCCGAGTACTCGTCGCCGTACTTCACCTGCAACGAGGTCCTGGACCTGTCCAACGTGTCGATATCCGTGGCCGACTACGCCACCACGGAGGCCAAGGCCTACACGGTCCGGTTCCCCGACTGGGGGCTGGCGGAGTTCAAGTGCTGGCCGGCCGAGAACGGCTTCGTCATGAAGACACGGTTCGAGGGCACCGCGAAGGACGACGGCACCAAGATGACGTTCCAATCGTACGGCTTCGTCGAGACCGACGAGCAGGGGCTGATCAAGCGGTGGGAGACGCACGTCAACGGTGAGGAATACGGCCCCTTCCTCGAACGTGCGATCGGTGTGCGCGGGCCGTTCCCTGATCAGACGGTCTACCACGACGCGCTGACCCGGACGCTCAAGGAAGGCGGATTCTGACCGAAGGCGCCGCATCGTCCGGTGCGCTGCGGGGCCGGACTCCCCTTCTCCCCGGGACGTGAGAAACTGTTCGGCAACGCTCTCGCCGAAGGGGATACTGTGCCGACTGCTGCGTCGCCATTGGGCCGGCCGGTCGGTGCCAAGGGTGAGGAGACGCGGCAGCGCATCATGGCCGCCGCGATGCGCTGCGTGGCCGAGGTGGGATATTCGCGCGCGACGATCCGCGAGATCGCCCGTGGCGCCGGGATGACCAGTGGCAGCCTCTACCACTACTTCCCCAACAAGGCGGAACTCGTCAAGGCGACGTTCCTGGATCTCGCCGAGTTCGCGGTCCCCCGGTTGGCCGCGGCTGCGGACCGGGCCGAAGGCGTCCTGAACAAGCTCATGGCCGTCTTCGACGAGGGCGACCAGTTGATGCGCGATTATCCCTTCGCGGTCGCCTTCGACCGTGCGATCCGAGTCGAGAGTCCGGAACACCTGCACCTGGCCGAGGACAGTGACACGATCTTCAATGCCTTGCGGGCGGTGATCGTCGACATCATCGAACAGGCCGCCGATGAGGGCGTTCTCGGAACGGAAACCGACAGCGAAAACGCCTCGAACGCCATCTATGTCGTCATGCGAGGCCTGTACGAGCATGCGGCCACGGCACCGCTCGACGACTACCACGCCACCGTGGGCGCGCTGAAAATGCTCATCCGCGGCACCCTGTTCGACTACAAAAGACTGGCCTGACAAGGCCCCTGCCCGGCGTACGGACAATTCCCCCGGCTTCGGCGCCACAATGGTTCGTACGCGAAGTCACCGCCGGCAACCGTGACTTCGAGGCGCCGGCCCACCCGTACGCCGGGCACTGCACCACCATCGTCCGCTCATGATCCCCGGCTGCCGTCGACCCGGCCGCGGCCACGTTGCCGCTTCGGATGCTTCTTGACAGCAGCGCCGCGACTCAAGAATGATATTAATCAATCAATTGATTAATGCAGGAAGGCGGAAACATGGCTCTGCGGGAAATCGAAGAGGTCATCGGGGATCACACCGGCCTTTCGCGGAAGGTCCTGGAATACGGCCTTGTCACAAAGCGCGTGGTGGACACGGCGAAGCAGCCCGGGTTCTCGGCGGAGAGCTGGGCACCGCTGGCCGAGCTTGTCGCGGTCGACGAGTTCGAGCGGGTCGGCAACTTCAAAGAGGTCATGAACTGGCAGGGCTACGTCGAGTTCCTGACCGGCTGGGCGGCCTCGGCCGAGTGGGAGTGCTCGTTCAAGCGCGTGACCGAGGTTGCCGGGTTGGTGTTCCTGGAGCTTGAGGAGCGCAGCCGGGTGGGGGAGTACACCAGCGTCGTCAACTCGGTGTCCGTCTATGAGTTCGACGACGCCGACAAAATCCGGCACATCGACGTCTATCTGCAAATGGCACTGCCCCAGGGCGACATGTTGAAGAGTTACGAGGGCGTGCAGATTTCGGAGTGAGCGGCCGCGCGTCCCGCACACCTGTAAGCGGGATGTTCGGCGCGGAAGCCCCTGGGCGGAGCGCCCGGGTGGAGGGGACGAGGAATGACCGACATGGATTCCGTGGACTTTTTCACGGACAACGAGCTTCTGCACGATCCTTACGAATATCTCGCGGCCTTGCGAGGCGAGTGTCCGGTCCGCCGGGAGAAGCACCACGACGTGGTGATGGTCACCGGCTATGAGGAAGCCGTCGCGATTTACAACGACACCGAGCGGTTTTCGGCGTGCGTCTCGGTGACCGGGCCCTTCCCCGGATTCCCGGTGCCCCTGGAAGGGGACGACGTCTCCGACCTGATCGCCGAGCACCGCGACAAGCTGCCGATGAGCGACCAGCTTCCCACGATGGATCCGCCCCTCCACACCGCTCACCGGGCGCTCCTGTCACGGATGATCACCCCGAAGCGGCTGCGGGAGAACGAGGAGTTCATGTGGCGCCTCGCCGACCGGCAGTACGACGAGGCACTGGTCGACGGACGCTGCGAGTTCAACGGCGACTACGCCTCCCCGTTCGCGATGCTCGTGATCGCCGACCTGCTGGGCGTCCCGGAGGACGACCACGCGGAGTTCCGCGAGGCGCTGCTGACCGCGACGGGCACAATCGGCAGCAGCGGTGGCGACGCGCTGGGGCACACGCCGCTGGAATACCTGTACGGCAAGTTCACCGAGTACATCGCCGACCGCCGCGAGAACCCCCGCGACGACGTGCTGACCGGCGTCGCCTCGGCGACCTTCCCCGACGGCGGCACCCCCGAGGTCATCGACGCGGTGCGCGTCGCGGCGAACCTCTTCGCCGCCGGGCAGGAGACGACCGTACGCCTGCTCAGCAGCGCGGTGCTGATGCTCGCCGAGGACCCCGGACTCCAGGCCAGGCTGCGCGCCGACCGCGGCCTGCTGCCGAACTTCATCGAGGAGACGCTGCGCTACGAGAGCCCGGTGCGCGGCGACTTCCGGCTGTCCAAAGTCCCGGTCACCGTCGGGGGCGTGGACATCCCGGCGGGCACGACCGTGATGCTGCTCAACGCGGCCCTCAACCGCGACCCGCGCAAGTTCCCCGAACCCGACACGTTCGACATCGCACGCACGAACGCGCGGGCGCATGTCGCCTTCGGCCGCGGAGTCCACAGCTGCCCGGGAGCGCCTTTGGCCCGCGCCGAGACGCTGGTCAGCCTCAACCGGCTCTTCGACCGGACCTCGGACATCCGGATCGACGAGGACAGGCACGGCCCCGCCGGCGACCGCCGCTACCGCTACCTTCCGACATTCATCCTGCGCGGACTCACCCGCCTCCACATCCGGTACACACCGGCCGCGAGTAGCTCGTGAGGGCATCGGTCGACCCGGAACTGTGCGCCGGACACGGAGCGTGCGTCGACAGCTGCCCCGACGTCTTCGCCCTCACCCCCGGCGGATTCGCCGAGGCGACGGAGGAGGAGATCCCCGACGACCACCTCCGCCAAGCCGAACAGGCCGCGAGCCGCTGCCCGGAGAAGGCGATCACCCTGACCACCGCATAGGCGCCCGACCGCCTTGTCCGGCGGCGGCCTGGGGCGCCGACGCCTGGGGCCTCCGGTACCGGCTGGCCGGATCCGTCGGGGACGAACCCGTGCACGTCGCCCCGGCGCCGCCGGGCAGTTCGCGCTGGTCGCCGTCCTGCGCCACCGAGAGCCACACGTGCGCGGGCAGGTCGCCGGGAGCTTGCCCACGCGCATCCCCACCAACACGAGAGGACCCCGCGACATGGCGCGAACGGAACCGCTCCGGACCAGGGAATGGCCGCAGGCGATGCGCGAGGCCCTGGCCGCCATGGTCCCGCCGGAACCCCGGCACGCCACCCCCGCCCGCGACGGGCGGCCCAAGGCACTGAACATGCTGGGCACGTTCGCGCACCACCCGGCGCTCGCACGCGCGTTCTTCACGTTCAACGGCCACATCCTCATGGCGACCACCTTGTCTCCCCGACATCGGGAGATGGTTGTCCTGCGAGTCGCCGTACTGCGCAAATGCGGCTACGAATGGGCCCAGCACATTTTCGTCGCGCACGACGCCGGGCTGACCGACGACGAGATCAGTCGCGTCGCGTACGGCCCCGAAGCACCCCGCTGGACCCCGCTGGAGTCAACGCTCCTGCGTGCAGTCGACGAACTCATCGACGGGGGAGCGGTCACCGACGACACTTGGTCCGCGCTGGCGGAAGACCTCGACACACGCCAACTCGTCGACCTCGTCTTCACCGTCGGAGCCTACGAATCGGTCGCCTTCTTCCTTCGCTCCTTCGCCGTGGAACTCGACGACGACCTGCGGCAGGACTGACCACCGCTCCGCCGATCCGAGCAGGTCGGCGGCGTGGACTCCGTGACCACGGTCATGGCCGAGTGGCCGGCTTCCGTACTGTCATGACGGCCCCCGCGGTCGAGGCTCCGCGCGTCGACTGCACCGCGCCCCACGGTTCGGCGGTCGCAGCGTGGCTGATTCCCACCGGCGCGCGCAGCGCGTTCGGAGGGAGTGAAAACTTCGTGCCAAACAACCCGTTCGAGCTCCGTGCGCTCTACCGGGAGCCACGTTCTGCAACGAATGATGAGCGCACTGCAAGCAATCCAGGCGACTCCGCACTCCTGCCCTCGGCGGACGGAATGCGGGGAAGGAGTCCTCGTTGTTGCTTCTCATCTCCCCGGACAGCGTCGAAGAGGCCCTCGAATGCGCGAAAGCGGCCGAGCACCTTGACATCGTGGACGTCAAGAAGCCCGACGAGGGATCGCTCGGTGCGAACTTCCCGTGGGTCATCAGGGAGATCCGCGAGGTGGTCCCGGTCGGTACGCCGGTCTCGGCAACCGTCGGAGATGTCCCGTACAAGCCCGGCACGGTCGCGCAGGCCGCGCTCGGCGCCGTTGTCTCAGGAGCCACGTACATCAAGGTCGGCCTCTACGGATGTGCGACGCCCGCCCAGGCCGTCGACGTCATGAGCGGAGTCGTCCGAGCGGTGAAGGACTACAGGGCTGACGCGCTCGTCGTCGCGTCGGGGTATGCCGACGCGCACCGGATCGGCTGCGTCAACCCGCTCGCGCTGCCCGACATCGCCGCGCGGGCCGGCGCCGACGCGGCCATGCTCGACACCGCGATCAAGGACGGGACGCGGCTGTTCGACCACGTTTCCCCCGACGCGTGCGAGGAGTTCGTCCGGCGGGCCCACGACGCGGGACTGCTCGCCGCGCTGGCCGGCAGCGTCAAGGCCGCGGATCTCGGCGCGCTGACCCGCATCGGCACGGACATCGTGGGGGTGCGCGGGGCGGTCTGTGACGGAGGGGACCGCAACGCCGGAAGGATTCGTCCGGAGCTGGTGGCCGCCTTCCGGGCCGAAATGGACCGGCACGCTCGCGAGCACGCCGCCACCGTCGCAGCCGCGAGCTGACCCCGACATGCCGACGAGGCGAAGCGTCCGTCGCGCGCCGGGGGTTCGCGGCGAACGCTTCGCCGTACGCGATCCCGCCACCGGCGAGGCGTTCGACGCGGCCCCCGACCAGCGCGCGGACGAGCTGGACGCGATCGTCGACCGGGCCCACGACGCGTGGCGCGGCTGGCGTACCGACCCGGTCGCGCGCGCCACCGCGCTGCTCGCGGCGGCGGACGCCGTGGAGGCGGCCGGGGCCGAGCTGGCCCCCCTGCTCACGCGGGAACAGGGCAAGCCCTTGGCCGAGTCGAACGCGGAGGTCGCGCGTACGGCCGCACGCCTGCGCTATTTCGCCAGGCTGCGCCCCGAGACGCAGGTGATCACCGACGGCCGGCCGGTGCACAGCGACATACGCTGGCGACCGCTCGGCCCCGTAGCCGCGATCGTGCCGTGGAACTTCCCTCTCCAGCTCGCGTCGGCGAAGTTCGCCCCCGCGCTCGCCGCGGGCAACACGATGGTGCTCAAGCCGTCTCCGTTCACGCCCCTGGCCACCCGGCTGCTGGCGTCCGTCGTTTCCGCGGCTCTTCCCGACGGAGTCCTGACGGTCGTCACCGGTCGCGAACCCCTCGGGGCCCGACTCGCCTCCCATCCGGGGATCCGCCACGTGAGCTTCACCGGGTCGGTCGCCACCGGGAGGGCCGTGGCCACAGGCGCGGCGGGCTCGCTCGCCCGGGTCACCCTGGAACTGGGCGGCAACGACGCGGCCATCCTGCTGGACGACGTGGACGTCGAGGGCATCGCGGACCGGCTGTTCTGGGCGGCGTTCCGCAACTGCGGACAGGTCTGCATGGCGGTCAAGCGCGTCTACGCCCCGAACCGGCTCTACGCGCAGGTGGTCGACGCCCTCGCGCTCCGCGCCAAGACCGCCGTCGTCGGTGCCGGGCTCGACCCGGACTCGCAGATCGGACCGGTCAACAACGCCGGCCAACTGGCCAGGGTCGAGCGCTATACGGCGCAGGCCCTGGCAGCGGGAGCCCGCGCCGCCGCCGGCGGCCACCGGCTTGACCGGGCGGGATACTTCTTCGCCCCGACGATCCTGGCCGACGTCCCGCCCGACATTCCGGTGGTGACCGAGGAGCAGTTCGGCCCCGTGCTGCCCGTGCTGCCGTACGACAGCGTCGACGACGCCGTCGACGCGGCGAACGGCACCGGATTCGGGCTGGGCGGGTCGGTGTGGGGGACCGACCCGGACCGGGCGGAGGCGGTGGCCGACCGGTTGGAGTGCGGAACGGCGTGGGTCAACCACCATGCCGAACTGTCCCTAGCCCAGCCCTTCGCGGGCGTCAAGGAGAGCGGGGTGGGTGTCGCGGGCGGCCTGTGGGGGCTGTACGGCAATCTCAGGCCGTTCGTCGTGCACCGCGCTCGGGAGGCGCGATCGTGAAGTTCGATGCGGCGGTGCTGCGTTCGTACGAAAGCCCGTTCGCCGTCGAACAGGTCGTCCTGGACGCCGGGCCGGCCGACGGCGAGATCCTGGTCCGTATCGCGGGCTGCGGGATGTGCCGCACCGACCTCGCGGTCCGGCATTCGGCGGGCCGTTCACCGCTGCCGGCGGTCCTCGGGCACGAGGGCGCCGGCGTCGTGGTGGAGACGGGCGGGCCGGACACCGGCCTGCGGGCCGGCGACCGTGTCGTGCTGAGCTTCGACTCGTGCGGGCACTGCCGGAACTGCCTGGGCGCGGCCCCCGCTTACTGCGAGTCCTTCGCCGCGCTCAACCTCTTCGGCGGACGGACGGACAACGCGGCACGGTTCACCGACGCCGCCGGACGGGTCCTGGCCCCGCGCTGGTTCGGCCAGTCCTCGTTCGCCGAGTACGCGATGGTCTCGGCCCGCAACGCCGTACGGGTCGACGCATCGCTGCCCATCGAACTGCTCGGACCGCTCGGTTGCGGATTCCTGACCGGCGCCGGAGCGGTCATGAACTCCTTCGGCGCCGGCCCCGGGGACACCGTCGCGGTCTTCGGCGCGGGGGCGGTGGGTCTGGCGGCGGTGATGGCGGCGTCCGCGGCCGGGGCACTGACGGTGGCCGTCGACCGGCACAGCGAACGGCTGCTCCTCGCCGAGCAGTTCGGGGCGCACCCCGTGCGTGCCGATTGCTCCGACCCGGCGGACCGCGTTCGGCGGCTGACCGACGGAGGCGCGCAGTACGCCCTGGACACCACGGCGTCGCCCCGGCTGATCAACCTGGCGCTCCGAGCCCTGCGCCCGACCGGTCGGCTCGGCCTCGTGGCACGGCTGCACACCGCGCTGCCGCTCGACGTGGGCACCCTGGACCAGGGCCGCGGCGTCTTCCACATCTGCGAGGGAGACGCGGTACCAGGGCTGCTGATCCCGCGCCTGACCGCACTGTGGCGGGCCGGCCGCTTCCCCTTCGACCGACTGATCCGCACGTACCCGCTCGCCGACATCAACGAGGCGGAACGCGACTGCGAGGCGGGACGCGTGGTCAAGCCCGTCCTGATCCCCGAGACGAGGTGCTGACGCGCGACCTTGTCGTGCGCCGGCCGACCGCGGTGTCACGGCTGCTGGTTGCCGGGCGTCACGACGGCGGCTTGGCCGCGAACACCCACCGGTTGCCTTCCAAGGCGTCATTCGGCTCGGGGAGCGGTCCGCGCCCGTGCTCGCGGGTGAAGTCGAATGGCGTGCGGACCGATGTCGTCCAGCCCCGGCGGGCCAGATGACCCGCCGAGTCGGGACGCGGCTCCTTGTCGAACAGGTCGAGCAGGTCGATGCCGATCAGGTCCCTCGTCGCGGTGTACAGCGGGCTGTCGCGATACTCCGCCAGGTCCCTCTCCAGCTTGACCTCGAAGGCCAACGCGCTCCCGCCCGGGGCCAGTTGGTCCACCATCCCGATGAGGTACGTCTCGGCGGCGCCGGTCAGGTAGAACAGCAACCCCTCGGCCAGCCAAACGCTCGGCGCGCTCGTGTCGAAGCCGGAGTCGATGAGTGCCCCGACCCAGTCCTCGCGCAGATCGACGGGAACCGGCACACGTGTCGCCTTGGGGGTGGCCGACAGCCCGGCGAGCACGCCGTGCTTGAACGCCAGCACGCTGTCCCTGTCGATCTCGAAGACCACGCAGCCGTCGGGCCAGTCGAGTCGGAACGCCCGCGCGTCCAACCCCGCACCGAGCAACACCACTTGGCGGGCACCGGCGCCCACCGACGAGAGAAGAAAGTCGTCGAGCACCCTTGTGCGCAGACCGAAGTACCGCGCGAACCGACCCCACAGCGGGCACGCGTCACCCTCGGGGACCTGATCCAGGCGGACCGGCCACCCCGCAGACGCCGGCGCGGCCCTGACGAAATGCTCCGCATAGGTGTCACGCGCCAAGCTGTCCCGACGATGCGTCTCGATCGCCCGCGCCGCGGCCACCAGCAGGGCGGTGACACCGACGCCCCCTGCCACACCGTCCACATCGGTACCCCGCCGCGCCGTGCCGACCATGTGCCCTCCGTACGTTGTCCGGGGTAACCCACTATTCAGTCGGCGCGTGCCGGAGGCTGCGAAAGCCCGGGAGATCCACCCGAACAGGTGAAGGACCGCCCGAGCGGCGTCGACGGCGGGCTGTTGCCGGATCAGCAGACCGACGAATGCCGGAGCAGCCGCGCTGACGGGCTGGTCGTCGGCCGACGCCGGCGGCACCGCGTCCCGAGGACGGTGCCCGCCGCCGGTCGACAGGCCGGGTTTTACCGGCTCTTGTCCCGGTGCCAGCGGCGGCGGAGGGTGAAGGCGGCGGTTTTGGGGCGGCGGTCGCGGGTGAAGACGCCCTTCTTGTTGCCGTCGACCCGGACGATCGCCGGGCGGGTGGCGAAGTCGGCGAAGTTCCAGACGTGTTCGCCGACAACGGCGTCGATGCGGTCGAAGACGCGGTGGTACATCTCCAGCAGGCGGGCCTGGTAGTCCTCGGACCACGGGGTGTCGACGACGGTGTGGAGACCGGCGACCGCGTCGGCGCCGTACTCGGTGACGATGATCGGTTTGCCGTGCCTGTCGGCCCAGGCGCGCAGCTCGGCCTCCAGCCCGGGTTCGGCCTGCGCGAGGTCGCCGGTGTCCTTGTACCAGCCGTAGTAGCGGTTGAGCATGACCACGTCCGCGAGGCCGGTCAGGGCACAGGTGTCGGGGCCGTCCTGGATCATGTTGACGAACCCGACGGGCCGGGTGGGGTCGAGTTTGCGTGCCTCGGCGAACAGCGGCGCGAAGTAGTCGCGGGCCGCCTGGCTGCCGCTTTCGGGCTCGTTGGCGATGCACCACAGCACGACGCTGGGGTGGTTGCGGTCGCGCAGGACCAACTCGCGTACGGCTTGCAGGTGGGTGCGCCGGGTCGCCGAACCGATGGTGTCCTCGGTGTAGGTCGAGGGGATGCCGGTCAGGCCGTAGGTCACCAGGACCTTGAGGTTCATGCCGACCGCCGCGGTCTCGTCGATCACGACGATCCCGTGCCGGTCGGCGTAGTCGAGCACTTCCTCGGCGTACGGGTAGTGCGAGGTGCGGAAGGAGTTCGCCCCGGTCCACTCCATCAGCTCGAAGTCGTGCACCATGAGGGCGTCGTCGTGGCCTTTGCCGCGCACGATCGCGTCCTCGTGCTTGCCGAACCCGCGGAAGTGGAACGGCTCGCCGTTGATCAGGAACCGCGTGCCGCGCACCTCCACGGTGCGCACGCCCACCGGCTGGAGGTAGCTGTCGACGAGGCCGGCGCTCTCGTCCAGCAACCGCGCCTCCAGCTCGTAGAGGTAGCCGTCGCCGGGCGCCCACGGATGGACGCCGGGGACGGTCAGCAGGCCGGTGGCGCCGTCGGCCGAGGCCACCTCGGTGCCCTGCGCGTCGCGCAACACCACCTGGACGGACGCGGTGCCGGCCTGGTCGATCGCGTACCGCACGGTCCCGGTGTCACCGTCCAGTCCAGTGTCGACAGAGATGCCGGTGATGTGGGTGGTCGGCATGGTGTGCAGCCAAACCGAGCGGTGCAGGCCGGCGTAGTTGAAGAAGTCGTGGAAGTAGTTCTGCGTCCGCCCCGCAGGCGTCTCGGTGATGTGGCCGGGCGGGACGGAGGCCCACGTCAGCTCGTTGTTCACCACCACGGTGATGCGCGCCGCCCCGCCCGGCCGCACGTGGTCGGTGACATCGGCTTCGAACGGCGTGTAGCCGCCCTCGTGTTCGGCCACCAGGGCGTCGTCGACCCACACCACCGCCCGGTGGGTGGCGGAGTCGAACCGCAGTACGATCCGCTCACCGGCCCAGCCGCGCGGCACCCGCACCGTCGTCTGGTACCACGCGTCCCCGACGTGATCGCGCACCGCCGGGTCCGGCACGATGTCGTTGTAGCTCGCCGGCACCGGCATCTCCCGTGCCCCCGCCAGCGCGCCGCGCCACCAACCCGCAGCCCGGCCCGCACCCTCGGGATCGAGCCGGAACGCCCACAGGCCGTTCAGGCACTTTCGCTCGCGGGTGGCATTGTCCTGGGGGCGCAGCATGCGTGGCTCCTTTGCCTGGGTCCGGCGGCCATTACGCCGCCGCCCAGCTTTCCGTGGCAATCGGTTGCCAGGTGTTGTCCCAGTCTCGGTCGCCGATCCGCCGCCGAGGACACGGAACGAGATCCCGTTTGATCTTCGGTGCCGGGTGCCGGGTGCCGGGGCGGGGCGGGGTGCCGGGTTTCCGGGTGCGGGGTGCGGATCTGGGTTTCCGAACATCCGACTTGCCGCCGAAGTCCTCGGGCGCTGTTGCGACTTCGTCGTTCAAACGGTGAAGAACCGGTCGGCGAAGGTCTCCCATTGGGCGAGAAAGTCGATGCCAGGGTCGCGCAGCCAGTAGTGCTGGAGGCCGTCGAGGAAAGCGAGGAGTTCCACCGCGGCCAGGTCGGGGCGGGGATGCCAGGCCAGGATCCAGTGCTCGAACATGGCGCGGCCCTCGCTCAGGCGTGCCTGGAAGTAGGCGTGCGCGGGGTGGTCGGGGCTGAGCGCTTCGGCCGCCAGGACGGCGTACAACTTCAGGATCGGACGCTGCGTGAGGTTGCGGCGGACGACTGTGGTCATCAATTCGCGCGCCGAGGCCGGATCCTTCGCCGGTTCCAGGGCGCCGGCGATGTTGGTGAGGTCGAGTTCGTCCCGTCGTTCGAGGACCGCGACGAGCAGGGCGTCCTTGGACGGGAAATGGTGGAGCAGTCCGGCCTTGGTCATGCCGCAGGCCGCGGCGAACGCGTCCAGCGGCACGCCCTTGAAGCCGGAGGATGCGATGAGGGCGGTGGCCGCCTTCAGGATTTCCTCGCGGCGTTCGGCCGGCGGCAGCCGACGGCGGCCTGAGGCGGGGGACATGCGTGTACGACTCCTCGGGGCTGGAATTCACGCCGATCCTAGCTGCCGGACTACCCTATCTACGTTTTGGTAGGTAAGGTTTCGTCGCCCGCTCACCGCGCCCCCGGGTTCGGCGCATTCGACCTGATTGCGTCCGAGGGCTCGTAGACCACCACGAGGGGAAGCCCGCCTCTCGTCTCGTTCGTGCGCTCCCTTGGCATCTGTCCCGGTGCACGACCGGCCCGACGGTCGGTGACACGAAGAGGAAGAGAATCCGTGATCCGCACGTCCTTCAACGACGGCTGGCAGGTCCGGCCGAAGGCGAATCCCTTCGTCGAACTGGCGGGCTCCGCCGTCCCGTTCCGCCCCGTCACGCTGCCGCACGACGCGATGATCGGGCAGCGGCGGGCGGCCCCGGAGGGCGAGGCGACGATGGACGCGCACGCCCGCGCGTACTTCCCCGACGGTGTCTTCGAGTACCGCAAGTCGTTCTTCGTCCCGGAGGACCACCGGGGCAGGCGGGTCTTCCTGGAGTTCGAGGGCGTGTACCGGGACGCGACCGTGTACATCAACGGCGATTACGCCGGGCAACGCCCTTACGGCTACTCCGGCTTCCTCGTCGACGCGGGCCGGTTCCTGCGCCCCGGGCAGGACAACGAGGTCCGCGTCGAGGCCCGCGTCCACCGGGACTCGCGCTGGTACACCGGCGCGGGGATCTATCGCGACACCTGGATGCTCGTCGGCGGCCTGGTGCGGATCGCCCCCGGCGTCCGTGTCACCACCCCCGACCTCGACCCTCACCGGGCGGTGGTGGAAGTCGCGGCCACGATCGAAAACGATTCGGTCGCGCTCCGCACGGTCGAGCTGGTGGCCGAAATACGCGACGCCGCCGGGACGGTCGTCGCCACCGACACCGCGAAGGTCACGGTGCTGCCCGGCGAGCCCGCCACCGCGCGGCGGCGCCTCTACGTCTTCGACCCGTCGCCGTGGAGCCCGAAGTCGCCCTCCCTGTACTCCTGCGAGGTCAGGATCCGCGACGAGGACGGCGAAGCGGACGCCGAGACCGTCGTCTTCGGCATCCGCTCACTGCAACTCGACCCCCGCTCCGGGCTGCGCGTCAACGGCGAAACCGTCAAGTTGCGCGGCGCGTGCGTCCACCACGACAACGGGATCCTCGGCGCGGCGACCCACGCCCGTGCGGAGGAGCGTCGGGTGGCCATCCTCAAAGACGCCGGGTTCAACGCGATCCGCATGGCCCACCACCCGATGGGCCGGGCCATGCTGGACGCCTGCGACCGCCTGGGCATGCTCGTGATGGACGAGGCCTTCGACATGTGGACCTCGGCCAAGAGCGACTTCGACTACAGCCTCAGCTTCCCCGAGTGGTGGGAGCGCGACATCGAGGCGATGGTCGCCAAGGACGTCAACCACCCCAGCGTGATCATGTACTCCATCGGCAACGAGATCCCCGAAACCGGCTCGGCCGCCGGCGCCGCCTGGGGCCGGCGGCTCGCCGAGAAGATCCGTTCCCTGGACGGCACCCGCTACGTCACCAACGGCATCAACAACATGGTCGCCGTGATGGCGGATCTCAAGCAGATGGCCCCGCAGACGGCTGACGCGGACGGCGACAACACCGGCATCAACACCTTCATGGCCAACATGGGGGATGTGATGAACATGCTCAGCACCTCCGAACTGGTGACCGAGCGAACCGCCGAGTCGTACGGCGTGCTGGACGTCGCGGGCATGAACTACTCCGACAGCCGCTATGCCCTGGACAAGGACCTGTTCCCCAACCGGATCATCGTCGGCACCGAGACCTTCCCCACCCACATCGACACCAACTGGCGGCTCGTCGAGCAACACAGCCACGTGATCGGGGACTTCACCTGGACGGGCTGGGACTACCTGGGCGAGGTCGGCATCGGCCGCCCCCGCCACCTCACTTCCGAGGAGCCCTCCGACCTCCTCGCGCCCTACCCGCACCTGCTGGCCGGCTGCGGCGACATCGACATCACCGGCCACCGACGCCCCGCGTCCCACTACCGGGAGATCGTCTTCGGCCTGCGCACCGAGCCCTACATCGCCGTGCAGCGGCCCGAGCACCACGGCGAGACATGGGCCGGAACCCCCTGGGCGTGGAGCGACTCGATCTCCAGTTGGACCTGGCCCGGTTCCGAGGACAAGCCCGTCACCGTCGAGGTCTACAGCGACGCCGACGAGGTCGAACTCCTCGTCAACGGCCGCTCCTTCGGCCGCAAACCGGCGGGCGGGGAACAGCGCTTCCGGGCCGAGTTCGACATCGCGTACGCACCCGGCGAACTCGTGGCCGTCGCCTACCGCGACGGCGCCGAGACCGGCCGCCACGTCCTGCGCACGGCCGCCGGCTCCGTACAACTGCGTGCAGAGGCCGACCGACGGGCCATCACCACCGCGGGCGGCGACCTCGCCTTCGTCACCCTCACCCTGACCGACACCCACGGCACCGTCCACACCGCCTCCGACCGGCCGGTCAGCCTGGAAGTCTCCGGCAACGGCGTCCTGGCCGGCTTCGGCAGCGCCGCCCCCGCCACCGAAGAGCGTTTCGACGCCACCGAACACCACACCCACGAAGGCCGCGCCCTCGCCGTACTCCGCCCCACCGGCCCCGGAGAGATCCGCCTGCGGGCTTCCGCCCCGGCCTGCGATCCGGTCGAGGTTTTGATCAAGGTGGCATAGAAACCCGGGTATCGGCCGGGCCGGCGAGCGCAGCACGGCTGTACCCCGACCGGGCGGACGACTTCGACCTGGTCGTGGTGTTCGTCGAGTACCTGCTCGCCCGCCCAATCCCATCCGGCGCCCGGGAGGACACCCGCGACGCATACGCGCGACGCGTGCTGTACCGGTCGTTCGTCGACGAGACCCGTCGTGGCTACCGCCGCGAGTATCCCGGCGATGAATCACCCCACGGGACTTCTCATGCGGTGACGCTGCTGAGCGCTTCGAACTCCTTGTCGCTCAGTTCGACGGTTGCTCCGAGGACGTTCTCTTCGAGGTGCGCCACCGACGAAGTTCCGGGGATAGGCAACATGGCCGGGGACCGCCGCAGCAGCCAGGCCAGGGCGAGCTGCGCGGGCGAGGCGCCGTGGGAGGCCGCGATCCGGCTCAGCGGGCTGTCCGGTCCGGCGAGGCCGCCCGTGGCGAGCGGGAACCACGGGATGAACGCCAGGCCCTTGGCCTCCGCGTAGTCCAGGACGTCCTCGGAAACGCGGTCGGCCAGGTTGAAGCGGTTCTGGACCGAGACGATCCGCGCCGTCTGCCCGGCCTCCTCGATCTCGGCCACGGAGACCTCGCTGAGGCCGATGTGGCGGATCTTGCCCTCCTGCTGGAGCGCGGCCAGCTCGCCGATCTGCTCCGCAAGCGGCACCTTCGGGTCGATGCGGTGCAGTTGCAGCAGATCGATGCGCTCCAAGCCCAGGTGCCGCAGACTCAGTTCCACCTGTTGGCGCAGATACTCCGGCCGCCCCACCGCGGTCCAGGCACCGGGACCCTGACGGGTGAACCCGGCCTTGGTGGCGATCACCAGATCGTCGGCGTACGGATGCAGGGCCTTCTTCAAAAGCAGATCCGCGGTGAAGGGTCCGTACGCGTCCGCCGTGTCGATGAAGTTGACGCCCAGCTCGACGGCGCGGCGCAACACGCGGACGGCCTCGGCCGGGTCCTCCGGATCACCCCATACCCCTGGTCCGGTCAACTGCATGGTGCCGTAGCCGAGACGTCGGACGGTCAGGTCCCCGCCCAGCGTGAAGGTGCCGGAAGCGGCCACCGGCTGATCGACAGGTTCGGACATGTGTTCTCTCCCATGGGGTCCGGGTGGTGTGTACGCGGACACCGAACGCCTCCCGGACGTGCGGAATTCCCCGGCCACGGGCAACGCGGCGCCGCCCTTACGGCTGCGTTCCGCCGTCGGCGGGTGCTCGGTAGAACTTGCGTTCGACGAGTCGGGGGGACAGAACCTTGCCGATGTCGTTGCGGGGCAGTGCGTCGAGCCTGGTGAACCGGACGGGGACCTTGTACGGCGCCAGATGTTCCCGGCACAGTGCGTCCAGTTCGGTGTCGCCGGCGTCCGTGCCGGGGCGGAAGACGACGAAGGCGTACGGCACTTCGCCGAGCCGGATGTCCGGGACTCCCACGACCGCGCATTCGGCGACGGCGGGGCTGAGCCGCAGCACTTCCTCGACCTCGGCGGGGAACACCTTGAGGCCACCGCGGTTGATCATGTCGGAGACCCGGCCGTCGATCCACAGGAAGCCGTCCGCGTCCAGGTGGCCGATGTCCCCGGTGCGGAACCATCCGTCGTCGGTCATGCGGTCGTCCAGTTGTGTTCCGTCCGCGTATCCGGACGACAGCGACGGTGTACGCACCTGGACCTCGCCCTGGGTGGCGTTCCCGGTGTCGTCCGCGATGCGGATCTGTACGCCGGGGTTTGCACGTCCGACCGCGCCGAGCTTCGACTCGCCGAAGGCGCGGGCGTCGGCGGCGTTCCAGCCGACGATCTCCCCGCCGATCTCGGTTTGGCCGTAGCAGTTGAGGACGGTTATACCGAACCTGTCGCGGAAGCGCCGCGCCTGAAGCGGTGACAGCGGCGCGCTGATGCTCCGGACGATGCGCAGGGGTTCCAGGGAGGTGATGCGGGGATCGTCGCAGAGCATCACCATCGCGGCCGGCGGCAGCACGGTGGAGCGGATGCCGAACCGCTTGACGGTCCTCGCGAAACCCTCGGGCTCGAACCTGTCGATCAGCACGACCGGCGCCCCGACGAGGAACGCGAAGAGCACGTTGTAGATGCCCGCCCACAAAGACAGCGACGTGGGGATCAGGTTCGGCATGGGGGCTTTGCGCGGAGCGCCATCGGCGCCGGTCTTCCGTGAGCCAAGCAGGTTGCGCAGGACCGGCTCCAGCAGATCCAGCACAGTGTCGTGCCGCAGGAGGACGGACTTGGGGCGGCCGGTGGTACCGGATGTCGACTGGATGAGTGCGACACCGGACTCGTATGCGTGGGTCTCGGTCACCCTCCCGGTCGGCGCGCGCCATCCGTCCGCGGTGGCGACCACGGTCGGAAGGTCGGGGAACCGGTCCGCGCCCGCCTCGTCGGTGACGACCACGGCGGGGCGGGTGGCCTGCACCAGCCGTGCGACCTCGGCGTCGGTCAACCGGGGATTCAACGGCATGTGCGCGGCGTCCGCCGACCAGACGCCGAACAACGCGGCGACGGTCGCGGCGCTGTTGGGCAGCATCGCGGCTACCGCCTGACCGGGCCGCACACCGGTTTTCCCGAGCAGCGTCCCCAACGCGTCGGCCAATGCACGCAGTTCCGCGCGAGACACCACGGTGTCGCCCGCATACACCGCCGGGGTGTCGTCGTCTTCGCTGCTCTCCAGCAGCTCACCCAGGGTTCTCATGCCGGGTCACCTGCCTTTTGGCGCGGCGGCACCGGGTACCGGAGCCACCCCTGGCACGTCCGGGGGGCTGTGGCACGAGCCGGGGCGGTTGTTGCGGTCTCGTGTCGCTTCACACGGTCCACCTAGGCTCCCGCTTCTCGGCGAAGGCGCGCGGGCCTTCCTCCTGATCGGGGTGACCCCACATGGACACCAGTTCCTTGGCTCCGGCCTTGCAGGCGTCGGTCAGGCCCATTTCCAGGGCGGCCCACAGCGCACGCTTGGTGGCGGCCATCGCGGCGGGGGAGTTGCGTGCGATTTTCTCGGCGAGTTCCTGGGCGGCGTCGCGCAGGTGCTCGGGCGGGTCGATGACTTCGCTGATCATGCCCAGCTCGAGGGCACGCTGCGCGGACATGCGTTCGTGTCGGCCGGTCAGCGCCATGCGCATCACGGCCTCGAACGGCATCTTGCGCAACAGCCCGATGGCCTCGATCGAGACGACCTGGCCGACGGAGACGTGCGGGTCGAAGAACTGCGCGTCCGAGGCGGCGATGACGATGTCGGCGTCGGCGACCCAGTGGAAGGCACCACCCGCGCACAGCCCGTTGACCGCGGTGATGACAGGCTTGGCCACGCCTTGGTGCCACGCGGTGAAGTGCACGTCCCACTCCTCCATCGACCGGCGGTAGCGCTGCATGCCGACGCCGTCGGACGCGATCTCGGCGACATCGACGCCCGTCTGAAAGGCACGTCCCTCACCGGTGTGCACGATGACGCGCACCTCGGGGTCGGCGTCGAGCACCTTCCACGCGACCGCGAACTCGTCGCGCATCGCGCTGCTCATCGCGTTCAGTCGGTCCGGACGGTTGTTGACGAGCCAGCCCACCGGGCCGCGCCGCTCCAACTTCAGGTGTTCGAGTTCGGGGTATGCCACGGGGAAGTCCTTCCAGGGTGTTCCAGCGCGTTCCACAAGGCCCGCTTGGTCGCGGCGAGAAGCTCGGGTGGGTTGCGTGCGATGGTCGACGCCAGTTCGTGGGCCGCGTCGCGGAGCGTGTCCGGTGGCGTGACAAGTTGGCTGACCATGCCCAGCCGGTAGGCGCGTTCAGCCGTGAGCCGCTCGTGGCGGCCGGTGAGGACCATGCGCATGACAGGTTCGAACGCCATGCGCGCGCCCAGGGTGATCGCTTCGGACGCGGAGACCTGGCCGACGGTGACGTGCGGGTCCAGGAAGACCGCATGGGCGGACGCGATGACGATGTCGGCGTCGGCCACGAAATGCAGTCCGCCGCCCGCGCAGACCCCGTTGACCGCGGCGATCACCGGCTTGGCGACTCGATTGTGATGGGCCGTCAGCCGCAGCTCGGAGCGCTTGGTGCGGCGGGACTGCTCGCGCAACGCCGCGGGGTCGCGGGCGAGTTGGGCGACATCCAGGCCGGTCTGGAACGCCTTGCCGTTGCCGGTGTTCACGATCACCCGCACCGCGGGGTCGGCATCCAACTCACGCCAGGCGTATTCGAGTTCGGCGAGCATCGCGGCGTCCATCGCGTTGCCTCGCGCCGGCCTGTCGAACACCAGCCAGCCCACGGGCCCGTCCCGCTCGACGACGAGGCGCGTGTACGACCGCGGCGTCGTGTTGTCGGTGCGAGCCCCCGAACCGGAGGCCGGGGCACCGAGGGGGCCCTCGGCGTCGGCGTGGTCGGCCATCGCGGTCACCGTCCCCGGAAGTCGGCCGGGCGCTTCGCCGCGAATGAGGCCATGCCCTCGCGGAAGTCGCGGCTGCGCGAGGAGAGTTCCAGGGCGAAAGCCTCGTCGCGCAGTTGCTGCTCCAGAGTCGAGGAGCCCGCACTGTGCATGAGCCACTTCGTCAGCCCCAACGCGACGGTCGGGCCCGTCGCGAGTTGCTCGGCGACGTCTGCGGCCTCGGCATCGAGGCCGGCATCCGGCACGGCGCTGTGCACCAGCCCCCATTCCTCGGCGCGGACGGCGTCCACCTTCTCGTCGAGCAACAGCATCCTCCGGGCCCGGACTTCACCGATCCGGCGCGGCAGCAGCCAGGTGATGCCGCTGTCGGGGGTGAAGCCCCGTGCCGAGAACGGCGCCCAGAAGCGGGCCGTCTCGGAGGCGATCGTCACATCGGCCGCGAGAGCCATGGACAACCCGATGCCGGCAGCCCACCCGCGTACCGCGCACACCACCGGGACCTGCACCGTCAGCATGAGCGGAATGAGGCGGTGGGCCTGCGACGGCAAACGGCGCTGGATGCTGCCCACGCGTGGCTTGGCGTCGGTTCCGTCGGTCCCGTGGGCGGAGTTGCGCTGCACGATGTCGGCGCCGGTGCAGAAGTGCGGCCCTCGCGCCGACAGGAGGACAGCGCGTACCGCCTCGTCGCGTCCGGCCGCGTCCAAGGCGTCGATGAGCCCCGAGACCATCGTGTCGTCGAGCGCGTTGCGTTTCTCGGCCCGGTCGAAGGTCAGGCGCAGGAGCCCACTGCCGTGGTCGAGGTCGACGTTCAATCCGGGCACCGAGCGATAGGTGTCGGTCACGGCTGGCTCCTCCATCGCGGTCCGCGGACTTGTGTGTCGCGGCCGGCGCTTCTCCGCCAAGGCCGACGGCGTCGAGCGAGCTTCCGGCTCGACTTGGTGCCCTCGCAGCGGTGCTGTGCAGCGGCGGTCGCCGCCGGTATTCGGTTTGAGCCGCCATCGCCGGGCTCTCCCTGTCGCCGCGTATTCCCCTGAGGCTTTGACAACCACGAGATATGAATATTGTATATATTAATCGGTTTGAATGGACAACCGCGATGGCGATACGGAGGCCGGTCATGAGAGAGGTTGTGATCTGCGAGCCCCTGCGCACAGCGGTCGGCGGCTATGGAGGGTATGGAGGGGCCTTCCGCCCGGCCGCGCGGCGGACCGTGCCCGGCAGCGCGAGGGCCGCGTAGTGTCCGGCGGGGGCGCGGGTGACGCGTTGGAGCGCCATGGCAGGCCATTGGACGGGATCCGGGTTCTCGCCATCGAGCAGATGCAGGCGCTGCCGTACGCGACGCAACTGCTTGCCCGACTGGGCGCAGAAGTGATCAAGGTCGAGCCTCCCGGTCCCGGCGAGACGGGCCGGGGCTCGCTACCGGCGATGACCGACCCCGAGGGGCGCAAGGTCGGCATCACCTTCCTGCGCAACAACTTGGGGAAGCGCAGCATCACCGTCGACCTGAGGACCCCCGAGGGTTTGGCGATCGTGCGCGAATTGGCGGAGAAGGCCGACATCGTCTGTGAGAACTTCAAGGCCGGCGTCGCCGGACGCCTGGGGCTGGGCTACGAGGAGGTCGCGAAGATCAACCCGCGAGCCGTGTACCTCTCGGTCTCGGGGTTCGGCAACACGACCGAGACTCCGTACGCCGGCCGGCCCGCGTACGCCCCGGTGGCCGAGGGCATGGCCGGTCTCTACGAGTTCAAGCGCACGCCGGGCGTTGCGCCCGCCGTGTCGCCGCTCGGTGCACTCGGCGCAACCGGCTCGGCGCTGTTCGCGGTCATCGGCGTCCTGGCCGCGCTACGGCACCGCGATCTGACCGGCGAAGGCCAATACGTGGACATCTCCATGTACGACGCGATGGTCGCGCTCAACGACACCGGTATCAGCTATTGGTCCATGGGGCTGAAAGACGGGGGCCTGGCACCCCTGATCAACCACGCGTTCGCCGCCCGCGACGGCTATGTGATCGTGCAGTGCGGCCGCCCCCACATGTTCAGGCGCCTCGCCGAGCTGATCGGCCGACCCGAGTGGATCGAGGACCCGCGGCTGGCAGGGCCGCAGGACTGGTTCAACCGCATCGAAGATGTGATCCGCCCCGGGATCGAGGCGTGGGCGGCCGACAGGACCCGTTTTGAGGCGTGTGCCGCCCTGAGCGCGGCCGGGGTGGCCTCCGGGCCGGTCCACAACGCGGGCGACGTCATCGCGGACGAACACATCAAGAACCGCAACATGGTCGTGGCGATGGAACGCACCGACGGGGTTCCCGATCCCGTTCTGCTGCCCGGCAACCCGGTCAAGCTCTCCAAGGTCGCCGAGGGCGGCGAGACGCGAGTGCCATGGCCGGGTGAGCACACCGAGGAGATTCTCCGCGACGAACTCGGCCTGGACGCCGACCGGATCGCCGAACTCCGGGCAGCCGGCGCGCTCGGGCCGCCCCGCTCCTCCACGGACGCCGGGTAGATGCCGACCGAACGCGATGCCGACCGAACGTGATGCCGACCGGTCATCCGCGCGGGACTTCGCGCCACGGCCTGCCCTCCCAGGGGTCGGCTTCTTTCGGCAGCCCGAGCACGCGTTCGGCGATGACGTTCTTGTTCACTTCGCTCGTGCCGCCCTCGATGGTGTTGGCGCGGCTGCGCAGCATGCCGCGCACCTCGGGGGGCATGGCCTCGGCGTAGTCCTCCGGGTCGCCGTCCCAGGCGGTGGCGCCCAGGCCGAGCATGAGCGCGGCGGTGGCCTGGATGCGCTGGTTCAGCTCCGAGCCGTGGACCTTCCCCACCGACGATTCGGGGCCCGGGGGGAGTCCGGCCTTCAGGCCGGCGCGTACGCGGGCGTTGGTCCAGGACCGGATCTGCTCCTCGCACCACAGCCCGACCAGCCGGTGGCGGGTGTCGGCGTCGTCCCAGCCGTGCGGCAGGCCGGCCGCGGACCGCTCGCGGGCGAGGCGGATCAGCCGGGTGGTGCCGGTGCCGCCGATGCGGTCGACGCCTCCCGAGCCGGACCCGGCGACCATCTGGCGCTCGCCGGACAGCGTCGCCCGCGCGACCCTCCAGCCGTCGCCGACAGCGCCGATCCGCTGGGTGTCGGGCACGCGCGCGCCGTCGAGGAAGACCTCGTTGAAGTCGACCTCGCCGCCGATGTGTTTGAGCGGGCGCACTTCGACGCCGGGCTGGTGCATGTCGATCAGGAAGTACGTGATCCCGTCGCGCTTGGGAACATCCGGGTCGGTGCGGGCGAGCAGGACGCCGAAGTCGGCGAGATGAGCCCACGTCGTCCACACCTTCTGGCCGGTGATCCGCCAGCCGTCGCCGTCGCGTTCCGCGCGGGTCGCGAGTGAGGCGAGGTCGCTGCCCGCCCCGGGCTCGCTGAACAGCTGGCACCACACCTCCTCGTTGGAGGCGATCCTCGGCAGGAAGCGCAGGCGCTGTTCGTGTGTGCCGTGCGCGAACAGGGACGCCGCGGTGAGGTTCAGGCCGAGGGGGTTGAGGCGGGGCAGGTGGTAGGGGCGCAGTTCGCGCTCCGCCGCGGCGGCCAGGGGGCGCGACCAGCCCAGCCCGCCGTACTCGACCGGCCACTGGGGTACGACCAGGCCGCTCGCGGCGAACTGCGGGTACCACGCGCGGTATTCGTCCTGCGTGCGCACGGTTCGCACCGCGCTCGGACCGCCGCGCTCCGCCGCCTCCCGCCACGCGGGCGGCACGGTCGCCGCGACCCACGCGCGCACGCGCTCGGCCGCCTCCTCCGCGCCCGTGCAGTCGGCCAACGGCCTGCCCTGGCTCATCCGCGTGCTCCTGTCGTCGACCCAGCGGCGGCGGTGCCGGGTCTGGGAGCCTCGGCCGCCGTGCGGGCGTCCTTCGGTCCGCAGAGCATCCGGCGGTACTTCGGCGCGCGGCACCGCGTGGCCCCGGTTTTTAAATCATGTATTCAATATCTACCATAGGATGCGAGTTCGGCCCACACGGTCGACGGGTGGCGGCGTGGCCGCCGGAAAATCGGACGGTGGCGTTGGCAACCGACGGCATGATCACGGACGAAGGGCTGGCGCGGCTGCGGTCCCGTATCGGCGTACCGCAGGTGTACCCCGCGCCGCCGCATTACCGCCGCCCGAACGAGGACGCCTTCCGCCAGGTCGCGCGTTCGTACGGCGACGACAATCCGCTGTGGTGCGACCCCGAATACGCGCGCGGCACCCGGTGGAAGGGCTCGATCGCCCCGCCGCCGCTCATCGGCGGGGACAGCCTGATCGGAGAGGACGTCCTCACCGACGACGAACTCGCCCGGCAGGCCGAGCTGAAGGGCGACCCGCTGCGCGGGGTGCACGCCTTCTACGCCGCCAGCGAGCGCGAGTGGTGGGCCCCGCTCGCCCCCGACCACCGCGTCAGCCGCCGCACCGCGCTGGTGGGCGTGGTCGACAAGCCGGGCGAGTTCGGCGGCCGGGGCGTCCAGGAGTGGACCGCCCAGGCCTTCCAGACCCACGACGGCACCCCGCTCGGCGCGCAATACCGCATGATGTACCGCACCGAGCGTGAGAAGGCCCGCGCCCGCAAGAAGTACGAAGCCATCGAGCCGCAGGTCTGGGACGACGAGGCCCTCGCCGCGATCGACGCCCAGTACGCGGCCGAGGGACCACGCGGCGCCGAACCGCGCTGGTGGGAGGACGTACAGGTCGGCGACACCATCGGCCCGCTGGTCAAGGGACCCCTGACCGTCACCGACATGGTCTGCTGGCACGTCGGCATGGGCATGGGCATGTACGACGTCGCCCCGCTGCGCCTCGCGCACCACAACCGCCTGCGGATCCCGCGCTTCTACCACCGCGACGAACTCGGCATCCCCGACGTGATGCAACGCGTGCACTGGGACCCGGAGTTCGCACGCAAGTCCGGCAACCCGACCACGTTCGACTACGGCCGCATGCGCGAGACCTGGCTCATCCACGCCTGCACCGACTGGATGGGCGACGACGCGTGGCTGTGGCGGCTGCGCGTGGAGTTCCGGAAGTTCAACTACGTCGGCGACGTCCAGTGGACGGAAGGTGCCGTGGTGCGGCGCTACCTCGCCGACGGCGGGCGTCCCGCCGTCGACCTGGAACTGCACACGCGCAGCCAGCGCGACGAGATCACCTCGCCGGCCACCGCCACGATTCTGCTGCCCAGCCGCGAGCACGGCGCCGTCCGGCTCCCCGCACCGCCCGGGAGCGCGACCAGCCTGCCGGAGGCGTTCGACGCGGTCATCGACGGCTTCCGCAGGGACGGCGCCGCCCCCGGCAGGGGCCCGACGGGCAACTCCGAGAACAGGGACGACCGATGAGCGACCTGACGATGTTGCGAGAGTCGGTGCGCTCCGCCCTCGCCGCGCTTTCGCCGATGAACGAGGTCCGCCGCCTCATGGCGACCGGCGACGGGTGGGAACGGCCGACCTGGCACCGCCTGTGCCGGGAACTGGACCTGGTGGGCTTGGCCGTACCGGAGGCCTACGGCGGCGCCGGGTTCTCCACCGTCGAACTGGGCGTCGCCTTCGAGGAGGCAGGCCGTTCGCTGTTGTGCGCGCCGCTGTTCTCGACGGCGGGCCTCGCGGTGCCGCTGCTTCTCGCGCTCGGGGACGACGAGGCGAACGGGAAGTACCTGCCCGGCCTTTGCGACGGTTCGACCACCGCGACCGTCGCGGTCGCCGACGCCGACGGCCGGTCCCTCGTCGACGGCGCCGACTACGGCAAGCCGGTCACCGCGCTCGGGACCAGCGACATTGTCCTGAGTGGCACCGCCGGTTTCGTCGTCGACGGCGCCACCGCCGATCTTGTCCTGGTCCCGGCGCAAACACCGGACGGCATGGGCGTGTTCGCCGTGCCGGGCGATGCGCCCGGGTTGACCAGGACCGCGCTGGTGACCCTGGACCAGACCCGCAAGCAGGCTCGCCTGGTGTTCGACCGGGTACCGGCGACCCGCGTCGGACACGGCGACGCCGCCGAGGCCGTGCGCACCGCACTCGACGTGGCGCGGGCGCTGCTCGCCGCCGAGCAGGCCGGTGGGGCCGCGCGCTGCCTGGAGGAGACCGTCGAGTACGTGAAGACCCGGGTGCAGTTCGGCCGGCCCATCGGCAGCTTCCAGGCGATCAAGCAGCGCGCCGCAGACCTGCTGATCAAGGTCGAGTCGTGCCGGTCGGCCGCGCTCGCCGCGACCCAGGCCGCCGCCGAGGCGCTGCGGCAGCCCGTCCCGGAGGAGGCCCGCATCCCCGACCTGCCGGAACTCGCGGTGGCCGCCTCGGTCTCCCGCGTCTACGGAGCCGACGCCTGCGTCACGGTCGCCGCGGAGGCGATCCAACTCCACGGCGGTATCGGCTTCACCTGGGAGCACGACGCTCACCTGTACTTCAAACGGGCGTGGTCGAGCCGTGAGATGCTCGGCCGTCCGGAAGAACACACCGAACGGCTGGCGGCACTGCTCGGGGACATGGTCTGACGCGTCATGCCGACGAGGTGGCGCGCAGTCTTGTTCGAGACAGAGTGGGCGGCCGGGCGCGTGGCGGGCTGACGCGCGGCTCCAATGCCGAACACGGGTCGAACGCGGTGGCGTCTACGTCAATTCGTGTGATCGGGGACCTGGCGCGGCACGCTTGGCGCCCGGGAAACGTTCCCGATGTAGGGAAGGGTCGGGCGTGAGCGGGGCCTTCGTCCTGGACACCGAATCCGACCGGCAACATCACGTGTGCCGTGGTGCCGCACGTCCGTGGCGTCAGATGCGCGGAGACACAAGCCGGCTGCGCAGCTCGCCCTTGAGGACCTTGCCCGAGGCGTTGACGGGAAGGTCGTCGACGATGTGGACCTGGCGGGGGACCTTGTAGTTCGCCATGTGTTCGCGGGACCAGGCGATCAGTTCGGGGCCGGTGATCTCGGCGTCGCGGCGCGGGACGACGAATGCGGCGCCGACCTCGCCCATGCGGGTGTCCGGGACGCCGACGACGGCGCTGCGGGCGATGGCGGGGTGGCTCTCCAGGATCTTCTCGATCTCCGCCGGGTAGGCGTTGAAGCCGCCGACGATGAACATGTCCTTGATGCGGTCGGTGATTCGGATGCGCCCGTTCTCGTCGATCCGGCCGATGTCGCCGGTGTGCAGCCAGCCGTCCGCGTCGATCGTGACGGCTGTTTCCTGCTCCTCGCCGAAGTAGCCCCGCATGACGGCGTATCCGCGCACGACGATCTCGCCCTCGGCGCCGTTGTCGGTGGGTTTGTTGTCGCGGTCGACGATGCGGACCTCCAGGCCGGGCAGTGGGCGGCCCACCGTGGAGGTGATGATCTCCAGAGGGTCGTCGTAGCGGCACATCGAGACGATGTTGCAGGATTCGGTGAGTCCGTAGCCGGCGACGATGTGCTCGAAGCCCATCTCCTCGCGCACCCGGTGCAGCAAACTGGGCGGAACGTTCGTCGCGCCGGTGACCGCGAGCCGTACGTGGGCGACACCTTCGCGGGTGAAGTCCGGATGCTCCAGCATCGTCTGGTAGAGCGTCGGGGTACCGGGCAGCACGGTGACCCGCTCGTCGCGGACGACGTCAAGCAAGTGCGGCACGTCCAGCGTGCGTTCGGGCAGCGCGGTGGCGCCGACGATGAGACACGCGAGCCATCCGGCCTTGTAGCCGAACCCGTGGAAGAACGGGTTCACGATCAGGTAGCGGTCGCCTTCGCGCAGCCCGACGACCGCGGACCACACGGCGTAGGCCCGCAGCGTCTGGCCGTGGGTGCACATCGCGCCCTTGGGGTTGCCCGTCGTGCCGGACGTGAAGAGCATGTCGGACAGGTCGCCCGGGCCGATCTCCGCGATCCGCCGGGCCAGTTCCCGGTCCGAGACGCGGGCGCCCGAGGCGATGAAGTCGTCCCACGTGGTCGGCCGCAGTTCGGACCCTTCGGACATCGCGACCAGCCGCTCCAGATCGGACAGTTCCGCACACGGTCGGCCGTCACCCGGGCCCCCGGTGGCGGCCGACAACGACGCGGGGTAGTCGCGGCCGAGGAACTCGCCGACGACGCACAGCACTCGGCTCAGGCTCTTGCGCAGGATGTACGCAGCCTCGTCGCCCTTGAACCGCGTGTTCAGCGGAACCAGGACGCCGCCCGCGCGCTGGAGGCCGAGCGCGGCGATCATCCACCGCGCGCTGTTCGGCCCCCACACCGCGACCCGGTCCCCTTTCACGACGCCCGCCGCGATGAACGCCTTCGCCGCGGCGGTGGCCTCGGCATCCAAGTCGGCGTAGGACAAGCGGAGTTCGCCGTCGACGACGGCTTCGCTGTCGCCGAGCCGGGCTGCCGCGTCCGTCAGCAGCCCGCTGATGGTGCCCCAGCGCAGGTCGGCGCGCGGATCGGTGAAGCCGTCGGGATCGGCGGCGGGCGACAGGGAAGCCACGGCTACCTCCACAGGTGGGCAGGGCGGATGTTGCCGGTCACGTGACGCGACTTGTCACCGGCCAGGCAGGCGACCGGACGCGCGACGCCGATCGGCTGTAGGCAGGGGGATCGGCATGGCCGGCATCGCGGGGGAGGCGAGCTCGGCGTCGGCGCGGGTGGGGTTTTCGAGGTCGGGCCGGAAGGCCTTGCAGACGAGATTGTTGTGCAGGAGGCGGGCCATCGACGTTCGTCGGGTGGATCGCGTTCATGCGGAGCCGCCGACGAAGCCTTCGACGAGCGTGCATCGGGCAGATGCCCGCGTTGCGCACACCACGCCGAGGCGCCCGAACTCCGCGAGTCCCTGGTCGACCGCGCCCTTCAGCCCCGCCCGGTCGCGGACGTCGGCCTGGAGCGCGACGATCCGGCGGCCGAGCTGCTCGACCTCCTTGCGGGTCGTGACGAGATCGTCCGGCCTGCCCACTGGGTGTCCTTTCCTGTCCGATCCCGTGCCGGTACGGCCGTTCGGCGGTCTCAGTCCTTCTTGAGCAAGGGGGAGTCCGTGTTCGACAGGTGCTGGGGGCGGTAGTAGCCGCGGAAGTGGAGTTCGCCGCCGCGGAGTTCGCGGATGGTGAGGAAGTCGCCCTTGTAGCCGCGGTGGTCGTATTCGGCGAACGTGATGCAACAGCCGGGACCGCCGTTGGTGCACGGCATCCACTTGATCTGCTCCAGGCCGATCTTGACCTGCTCCGGCGTGGCGATACGGGCGTTTCCGATCCCGTGGATCGCCGCGCGGGCGGTGTCGTACGACAGCGCCACGACCACGTTGCGGGTCACCCGTCCGAAGCGCGCCTCGAACCGTTCGAGCATGGCCTCGTAGTTCGGGTTGGTGCCGTCCTCGCCGAGCTGGTCGACTCCGTGCCAGCCTTCGAGCCCTTCTGCCCACGCGTTGGAGTTGGAGTAGAACATGAAGGCGGTGCCCATGAACCGCGGCGGGTCCCAGTCGAGCGCCTTGAAGGCCTTGGCGAAGTTGAACGTGGCGTAGCCGTAGCCCATGTACACGATGGCCTCGGCGCCCTGGTCGCGCATGGCGGCCAGGTTCTCCCGGAAGTTCTTCGGGTTGGGCCCGAGCCGGGTCTCCCTGAGGACGTCCAGTTCGTAGTGGCGGGCCGCGGCGCGGAAATGGTCGGCGTACAGGTCGCCGGAGGAGCCCTGCTCCCAGAAGAACCCGACCTTCTTGTAGCCCTCGCGGTGGCACCAGTCGGCGCCCATCCAGCCTTCGACGGGGATGTCGCCGTTGGCCACGGTGAAGCAGTACTCGCCGGCGAAGCGCGTCGTCCCGGTCCAACCGATGCACGGGACGCCGGTGGCGTTGACGGTGTCCTGGAGGTTCACCGAGTTGTCGGAGATGAACGGGCCGATCACGACCACGCAACCGGCGTCGACGAGCTTTTGGTAGCCGAGGCGGACCTTGCGGTAATTCTCCCGGGGAAGCCCGCGGGCGTCGACCGTGACGATCTCCACGGGCCGGTCGTAGACGCCTTCGTTCAGGGCGTCCTCCACCGCGAGGATGATCGGGTCCATGAGGTCGGCGGTGAGCTGCCCGAGGTCCATGTCGATCAGCACGCCGATCTTCACCGGTTCGAACGGGTCGCCCTGCGTCACCACGCCCCGCGTGGGCGGGTGGATGACGATCGACTCGACGGGACGTTCGCCGATGGCCCCGCTGCCCTGGTACCAGAGTTCGTTGAGGTACGCGCCGGTCTGCGCGGTGTCCGTGCCGGAGCGGACCGTGGACACGGCTCGGTCCGGCTGGGCGATTGAGTGGTCGATCGGGGCCGCGAACATGCGTTCGGCGTAACGCGGGCTGTCCTCACCGGGCATCGATGGCCTCCTTGGTCCGACCCCTGGCGGCAGGAACGGGTGGAACACTTTCGACAAGTTATATATAAAATTTAAACTACGCCAGGCATGTGAGGGCGCGTACCCGGGTGCCATGAGAAGGAGCCGTGTGCAATGACTCGACCGGCCGAGCGGGATGCCGTATCGAACAGCACGTCGACCGGCGCGGATGTCGCCGACGAGTTGGCCGTGCGCAACGTCCTGGCGCGTATCGCGCACTACTCCGACGCGGGGGAACTGGAGGACTACGGGCGCCAGTTCACCGAAGACGCACGGTGGGAGATGCCAGGGGTGCCGGTCAAGCGCAGCCGCGCGGAGATCGTCGCCGCGGGTGCCGCGCGCCGCGCGATCGGCGAGACCGGTCCGGGCAGCGCCAGCCGTCACGTCGTCGGCACCATCGCGGTCACCGTGCACGGGGACACCGCCGTAGCCGACTCGTACTGGCAGTTCTACGTCGACACCACGACCTCGCCGACGCTGCGCCTGATGGGCGCCTACCGGGACACGTTCCGCAGGACTCCGCGCGGCTGGCAACTCTCCGAACGGCTCGTCACCGTGGGCTGAGCCGTCGCGGACGGGCGGGCACACGGTAACGGCTGTCCGGCGCGCAGGCTCCGGCGCTCAGGCCCGCTGTCCGGTCACGGCGGCGCGCACGCGCTGCACGGCCTCGGTGAACTCCGGGCGCCCCACCGACCACTCCTGGGCGGCCAGTTCGACGGCCGCCGCAGCGGAGACATCGGACAACGCGGCGTTCTGGCGCAGGCTCTGCTTCGTCCGGCGCACGAGGGCAGCGGAACGGTCGGCCGCGCGCCCGGCCAGCCGCGACGCGGTGGGGAGCAGGTCGGCCTCGGGCACGCACCGCCAGGCCAGGCCGTGTCGTACGGCCTCCTCGCCGTCGAGTGTGTCGCCGCACAGGACCATGGCCGCAGCCCCCTGGGCCCCCACCCGGCGGACGAGATGCCACAGGTGGCCGCCGCCGGGGTGGATGGCCAGGTCGAGGAACCGCGGGTCGAAGCGCGCCGCGGGCGTCGTCACCACGACGTCGCAGACCAGCGGCAGGCTCACACCCGCGCCGACGGCCGGGCCGCCGACGGCGGCGATGGTCGGCACCGGTGCCTCCCACAGCCGTGCCATGCCGGCGTACATCTCCGCCAGCGGGGTGCTGCGCTTCAGCAGCCCGTCCAGTGAGCCCCCCGCGCAGAACACCGGCGGGTGGGCGCTCAACACCAGGGCGCGTGCTCCCTGTTCCAGTGCCGCGTCGACGGCCTGCGCCAGATCGTCGCTCAGCCGTTTCGAAAGGGCGTTGCGCTGGGCCGGATCGTCGAGCACGAGGTGCCCGACGCCGTCATCAACCGTCAGCTTGACCAGGCCGTTTGTCGGTCCTTCCGCCTGTGCGCGCATTTGCCGCCTTCTCCTCGAAGATCAACAAAGTTGCATTTTATCTTGAATACTTGATTGAGATTCGCAGGACGTCCCTCCGTGTCCGGGACTGTCGAGCCGTGGAGGAGGTCGGAACGGGCCCGCGCGAGGGTGTCCCGTGGCGAGCTCCGACGTGGCGTCGGGCCGCCGGGGCCGGCCGCACCCCGCCGGTGCCCTTTCGGGCCTGCGGCTCGGCGGTATGTGACATCATATTAAGGATTGAATATTTTCCGTCCGTCCGGGGCGTCATCGGCGGGCACGGCGGACCAACACCGTTCGCGGCGGCTGCGAAGGCGAAATCAGCAGGCCGGTGGCCTGCTAGGTTTAGTTGCCCACCCGGCGCCGCATGGCATTTGACCCCTGAGGGAGTGAGAGCGATTCCCCGCCCGAAGCAGCACCTCGAATCTCCCCTTCCCTCGTACGACCGGGCGAGCACGGTGCTCCCGGGCGAGCATCTCCAGCGGCCGAGCAGCGGGGAGCAGGTGCGGCTTTACGTCCGCCGGCTGATCTTCGACGCGGTGCTGAAGCAAGGGCAGCGGGTGCCGCAGGACGCGATCGCGCAGGCGCTCGGCGTCTCGCGGGTGCCGGTGAGAGAGGCTCTGCTCACACTGGAGCGCGAGGGGTGGGTGACGATCGTCCCGCATCGCGGGGTGTTCGTGAACAGCCTCGACGAGCAGTCGGTCTGGGACCACTACGAGCTTTACGGCCTGTTCTACGGCTTCGGTGTACGCCGCGCCGTCGAACGCGAGGGGTCGCAGCTCGCCGTCCGGGTCGAGCCCATCGAGAAGAAGATCTCCAAGGCCAAGGGCCCGTCGAAGCTCTACGAGTTCACCATGGCGTTCCACCGCACGATCATCGACGCCGCGCATTCGCCACGGTTGCGCGCGATCCTGCGGCAGATGACCGACCTCGTGCCCGGCAACTTCTTTGAGCTGGTGCCCGGCAGCGACGTGGTCACCAAGGAAGGCGCAGCCGCGATTCTCGAGGCGATCCGAAACGGCGACCCGGACGACGCGAACCGCGCGTACGCGGCGATGCTGCGCCGTCAAGGCGAGCAGGTCGTGAAATTGTTCCGCAGCCGCGGCATTTTCGACGCCGGAGCCGACGAGGCGGAGAGCGTCTCCGGCTGAGGCGGCGATTCGGCTGTCGCGGTTCCACGGGGCCGGAACGGACCGGGAGTTACCCGGCGGTCGTTCTCCGCGAACCACCGGAGACGGCAAGACAGCAAGCCGAAGCACGGGGCCGGTGCCTGCCCTGCCCGAAGGTCTCGGGGGTTGCCCGCGTCCCCTGATGGTGATCGCTTCCGGTACCCACAGGCCGGGCCGGCGGGCTCTCTACCCGCCCAGGCTGATGTTAGATACATTATTCAAAATGACCTTCCTGTCGGGTGTGCGGCGGTGCGGGGTCTCGCGAAGGCCGGAAGGAACGCGCGTGGCGGACTGGGTGGACGTCGACCAAATGACGATGCTCGACCTGGTGGACCGGCGGCTCGCATCCGATCCGGACGGTCCGTTCCTCGACCTCTGCGGCACGACGTACACGGCCGCCGAGTTGGACCGCGAGGCGAACCGCGTGGCCAACGCCCTTGCCGGCCTGGGATTGGGGCACGGCATGACCGTGGCGACGATCCTGGAGAACAGCCCGGCGGCCGTTCTCGCCTGGTTCGCCGTCCACAAGCTCGGTGCCGTGGCCGTACCCGTGAACACCGCGCTCAAGGGCCCGCTCCTGAGGCACCAGCTCTCCGACGCCGCCGCCTCCGTGATCGTCGTCCAGGACGACTTGGCCGAGCGCGTGGCAGACGTGCTGGACGGACTGCCGTCCGTACGGCATCTGGTCGTCGTGGGGGAGGGTTCGTCCGATCTGCCCACGGGCAGCCGGGTCGCCGTCGGTGCGTGGCAGGATCTGCTCACCGCCGACGACGCGCGCCCGAGCGTCCTGGTCCGACCCGCGGACCTCGGCACGATCGTCTACACGGGCGGTACGACAGGCCCGTCCAAAGGCTGCGCGCTCAGCCACAACTACCACCTGACCATCGCGCGCCAGATCATCTCCTCCTGGGGCCGTACGCCCGAGGACGTGGTCTGGAGTCCGCTGCCGCTGTTCCACTTCAACGCGATCAGCTGCATGCTCACCGGGACGCTGATCAGCGGCGGGCGGGCCGCGCTGTCGCGGCGGTTCTCCGTGTCCGGCTTCTGGCCGGAGATCAACCGCACAGGGGCAACGATCGCCTCGCTGCTGGGTTCGCCGGCCATCCTGGTGGCTCGCGCACAGGACCACCCCGAGGCCAAGAACGCGGGCACGCCCGAAGCCAACACCACGCTGCGGCTGTTGACGGGAGCACCGATGCCTCCCGAAATCGAGGACACCTACCGCCGGCGGTTCGGCACCGGCACCTTCTCCAACGCCTACGGCACCACCGAGGCGTCGCTCATCTCCTGGCTGCCGCCGGGACGGCCGGGGCGTTCGGGCTCCGCGGGGATCGTGAACTCCGATGCCTTCATCGTCAAGGTGTTCGACGACAACGACCGTGAGGTGCCGGTCGGTGAGAACGGGGAGATCGTCTGCCGCCCCCGGATGCCGCACGTCATGTTCGAGGGGTACTGGCAGCGCCCCGAAGCGACCGTCGCCGCCTGGCGCAACCTGTGGTTCCACACGGGCGACATCGGCCGCGTCGACGAGGACGGCTACCTGTATTTCGCCGGCCGCAAAGCGGAGTACATCCGCCGCCGCGGCGAGAACATCTCGACGTGGGAGCTGGAGAAGGTCTTCCACGAGCACCCGGAGATCAAGGACGTGTGCGTCCATGCGGTCGCCGGCGACGTCGGCGAGGACGACGTCAAAGCGACCGTCGTCCTCCGGGAAGGCGCGGCGCTCACCGAGGAGGCGCTGTGCCGGTGGGCCATCGACCACCTGCCCTACTACGCCGTGCCGCGCTACGTCGAGTTCCGCGCGAAGCTCCCGCTCAGCGAGACCGGGCGCAGCACCAAGCACGTGCTGACGGACGAGGGCGTCACCGAGTCGACGTGGGATCGCGACGCCGCCGGGGTGACCTTCGCGCGTCGGTGACGAGAGCCGTCCTCACGGGGCCGTGCGCCCCGGACCGCTCCCCGCACGCGGAGCCGGGCCGACAGGGGTGCCAGGCGGCGCGGGCCGGGGCCGCGCGTGACCGGCGGCGCGGCTGTCCGGAGCGCGTCAGTCGGTCCAGTCCGTGCGATCGGAGCGGGCCGGTTGGCGGCCGGTGCGGTGGGGGGAGAGCGGGGCGTCGACCAGCAGGATCCGGTCGCGGTTCTCCACCAGTTCGGAGTCGGCCAGCAGGTGGTCACGGCCGCGGACGAGGTCTTTCTCGGCCGCGGCCCACGCCTCCCAGGTCGGGATTGTCCACAACAGGATGCACTCGCTGCCGGCGCCCAGGGCCGTGTACCAGGCGCCGGTCAGCCGCCAGTCGGTGGCCTTGGCCGCGGCGTCCGCGTTGTCGGCCACGTGGTCGAGCAGATCCCAGGCCCTTTTCCGCGGCACGGTGATCACCTCGTGGGCGTAGACCTCGCCGCCCCGCGACGGAGACGCGCACAGCTCCTCGATCGTCGGTATGGACGAGTGCGGGACGAGCAGCCGGTCGTACCCGCCCGAGCGCAGGTCCGCCGCCGCCGCCCACCACTTCTCCAACGCCGGGTCCTGGAGCAGCGCGTTGCCCAACTCCAGGCGGAACGACGACGCGAGCCCGTCGAACCCGTCCTCCTCCCAGATGTTGACCACCTGGGGCCACGGCCCGGTACTGCCCACCACGCCCCACACCCCGTAACAGAGCTGATCGCGCTGCTCCTGCGCGATCGGGCTCCAGTTGGCCGTCATGTGGTGCATGTACCGGGCGCGGTTCTGCTTGGTGATGTCGATGAACTCGTGGATGTACACCTTGGTGTTCAAGCGTGCCTCCAGTGGGGGACCGGACCCTGGGCATTCTTTGATTCATGATGTTTTATATAAAGTAGGGCGGCGGTGCAGCCCGGTCCAGGGCAGTGTCGCGCGGTCCCTCAAGTCGGGGCGGGCGCCCACCGGTTGGGGTGTGGGGCGTGGGGTCGGTCGGTGGGCGCCCGTGCCGTCGGGGTGGGTCAGTTGGTGTAGGTGACCCGGTGCTCTTGCAGGCGCCCGCAGTTGGAGCCGGTCACCTGGACGTGGACCTGCTGGATGTGGCCGCCCCAGTCGACGCAGTGTCCCTTGCCGGTGGCGTAGACCGGGCCCGCGTACGACGTGAAGTCGCCGTTGTCCTCCGCGTATTCCTCGGTGTCGGGGATGAACACCCACGAGGACGCCTCCACGGCGGCCCCCGGATTGTTGCGGATGGTCGCCACGCAGTTCTTGCCGTTGGCCGCGTTGTACGTCAGGTAGACGGTGCCCAGCGAGCCGACGGGCGCCGAGTTCACCGTCTTGTAGTCGGCGCCGCAGACCTTCTGCGGTGTGGTGTTGGGCGCGGCCGAGACGGGCGTGGCCGCAGCCGCCGCGGCCCCGAACGCCAAGGCCGTCAACGCGGCGGTGGGCAGGGCAAGGCGTGTGGCGCTGCTCATGGGTCCTCCTGGTGACCGTTGCGCGGTCTGACTGAGTTGCTTGGATGCATGGAAACCCACACAACACAAAGGCGTGGTTTCACCCAGTTCATACCGGTATTCACAGCCACGGGCGGGGACCCTCACCCACACGCGGCGGGTCACGCTCGGCGGCGCGGCCCGCGGGCGGCCGGGCGTCAGTGCGGGCGTCAGTGCGAGCGTCAGTCGGGAGGGCCGTCGCCGAGCCAGCGGTAGACGTATTCGGGGCGGCCGGCGCCGCCGTACTTTGGTTCGCGTTGGACGAGGCGTCGGGCCGACAGATGGTCCAGGTAGCGGCGTGCGGTCGGACGCGACACGCCCACGGCGTCGGCGATGTCGGCGGCGGACACGCGGGTGCCGGTACGGAGTCGGGCCACGACCGCCTCCAACGTCGCGGTCGCCAGGCCCTTGGGGAGTGGTGGTGTCTGCGGCGCATTGCGCAGCGCCGCGAGGGCCTGGTCGACATCGTCCTGCCCCGCGGCCACGGCCTCACCCGGTTTCTCGGCGATGCGCCGGCGGTACTCGGCGTAGCCGTGCAGGCGTTCGCTGAAGGCGGCGAAGGAGAAGGGTTTCAGGAGGTAATGCACGACGCCGAGGGACACCGCCGAGCGTACGAGGGCCAGGTCCCGGGCGGAGGTGACCACGATGACGTCGGCCCGGTGGCCTCGGCCGCGCATGGTGCGGCACAGGTCGAGGCCGTGCATGTCGGGAAGGTAGAGGTCGAGCAGCACGAGATCGACCTCCCGGGTGGCGAGCATCCGCAGTGCCTCGGCGCCGAGGCCCGCGACGCCGACGATCTCGAATCCCGGTACGCGCTGGGCGAAGGCCGCGTGGGCCTCGGCCAGGACCGGGTCGTCCTCGACGACGAGCGTGCGGATCGCGGTCTCCCCGTCGCTGCCGCCTGTCTTCGTCATGGCCGCTCCGCCGCGGTGTCGAGGGGCAGCCGCACGGTGAACTCCGCACCGCCGTATGGGCTTTGCGTCACCGTGACCGTGCCGCCGTGTCGTTCGGTGATCTGTCGTACGAGGGCGAGGCCGAGGCCTCGTCCCTGAAGTCCCTGGGGGGCCTTGGTGCTCCACCCCCGCTCGAAGATCCGGGCGGCGCTCTCGTCGTTCACGCCGGGGCCGCTGTCGGCGACCACGAGGACCAGTTCCGCGGGCGATCCGGCGCCGGGCTCAATGCGGACGTCGACGATGCGGGGCGGCGGCGCCGACGCGGCGGCGTCGATGGCGTTGTCCACGAGGTTGCCCAGGATGGTCACCAGGTCACCGGATTCGCAGTACGCCTCCAAGTCGGGCGCGTGGTCGGCGGTCACCGTGAGCCGTATGCCGCGTTCGGCCGCCTGCGCGTGTTTGCCGAACAACAAGGCGGCGACGACGGGTTCGCGTACTTCGGTGGTGAGTCGGTCGGCCAGGAGCTGGGACGCGGCGAGTTCGCCGGTCGCGAAGCGCACTGCCTCCTCGGGGCGCCCGAGTTCGACCAGGGAGACCACGGTGTGGAGCCGATTTCCGGCCTCGTGTGCGGAGGCCCTCAGGGCTTCGGCGAAGCTGCGTACCTCGTCGAGTTCGCCGACCAGCGCCCGGAGTTCGGTGTGGTCGCGCAGCGTGGCGACAGCGCCGAGCACGTGCCCGTCGCGTTCCGTCGCCTTGACATTGACGGTCAGTACGCGGTCGCCGGCCATGTGAATCTCGTCGTCGGCGGTACGTCCGGCGGCGAGCGTCGCGGCCAGTGTGTCGTCGAGCCCGAGTTCGCGCACGTGGCGGCCTTCCGAGCCAGGGGGCAGCGTGAGAAGCCTGGTGGCCTCGTCGTTCGCGAGCAGCATGCGTCCGTCGCCGTCGAGGACGACCAGACCCTCGCGTACGGCGTGCAGCACCGCGTCGTGGTGCTCGTACACGCGCCGCAGTTCGTCGGGCCCGAGACCGAGGGTCTGGCGGCGCAGCCGGCGGTGGACCGCACCGGCCGCGGCGCACGCGACCACGAGGGCTCCGGCCGCGATCAACGCGACCAGCGGGATGTCGTCCTGCACCAAGGCGTCGATGTGCCGCTCCGTCACCCCGACGGCGACGAGCGCGACCGGGGGCCCCCCCGGGGCCGCGTCGGGGGCTGCGAACACGGGCACGACGGCGCGCATGGACGGGCCCAGCGAGCCGGTGTAGGACTCGGTGAACGCCTCGCCGCGCACCGCCTCGTCGATGTGGCCGATGAAGCGGTGCCCGATCAGCGTGGGATCGGGATGCGTGAAGCGGATCCCCGCGGTCGACATGACGACGACGAAGTCGACGGCGTTCTCGTGGCGGACGTACTCGGCGACCGGCTGGAGGCGTGCCGAGGGGTCCGCGGACGCGACCGCCTCGGCGACGCCGGGGGCTCGGGCGAACGTGCGGGCCACCGCGAGGGCGCGGTCGCGGGCGGCGTCTTCGGCCGACTCCTCCAACGTGTGCACCGTGACCAGTGAACCGGCGGTGATCAGCAGAAGCACCAGCGCCAACTGCCACAGCAGTACCTGCCCGGCGATGCTCGGACGGAGGCGGCGGCGGGCCGGTGGAGGGGTGGTGCGGGTGTCGCTCACGAAAACTGCGGCCTCGGACGTACTCGGTGATTCCCGGAAGTCATCGAAATCCTCCGGTGACAGCCCCGCCGTCAGGCGAGGAAGGGATCGGATTGCCTGCGGAACGGGGCGGGGGCCCGGCGACGTTCTCCGCCGTACCGGCGTCGGCCGTCGCCTCCCCCAGGCGTTTTGCCCTGGAAGTATGACCTCACCCAGGGCCGATGTGGCAACCCCCGATCCTGCGGCCTGCGCAGCCGGCGGCGGGCGTCCTCGGGCAATCGGTCGTGCGCGTAATGCGCGTAATAGGGATTTCGTCTTGTGAGGCGCGCCACAGTACCGGTCAGCAAGCCGTGTTTCCCCGAAGTTTCCGGACGGTTCCGGAATCGGACCTGACCGAGAAGGAGTCCGCCATGGCCGAGGCCATCCCGGCAGGGACTGCCGCCCCGACTCCCGGCGCCGGCGCAGCGCCGACCCGTCGCCGCTGGTACACCCAGCTCTACGTGTGGGTGCTCGTCGGCATCGCCGCCGGCGTCGTGGTCGGCGCCGCGTGGCCGTCGACGGGCGAGGAGCTGAAGCCGCTCGGCGACACGTTCGTCAACGCCATCAAGATGATCATCACTCCGATCATCTTCGTGACCGTCGTCACCGGCATCGCGGGCGTCGAGAACCTGCGCAGCGCGGGCCGCATCGGCTGGAAGTCACTGGTCTACTTCGAGGTGCTCACCACCGTGGCCCTGGTCCTCGGCCTGGTGGTGATGAACGTGCTGCGCCCCGGTGACGGAGTCCACGCCGACGTCGGAGCCATCCAGGTCACCGAGACCGCCCAGGGCTACATCGAGGAAGGCACGTCGCAGAGCTGGTGGCACTTCCTGACCGACCTCGTGCCGAGCAGCATCGTCGGCGCCTTCGCCGACGGCGACGTGCTCCAGGTGCTGTTCTTCGCGGTCCTGTTCGGCATTGCGATCAAGCTGGTCGGGCGGCCGGCCGCGGGCGTCGCCGCCGGCATCGAGAAGACCGGGCAGGTGTTGTTCTCGGTCCTGCGGATCGTGATGTACGCGGCTCCTGTCGGCGCGTTCGGAGCGATGGCCTTCACCGTCGGAAAGTACGGCCTGGACACCCTGACCAGCCTCGGCAGGCTCATCGCGATCTTCTACGGCACCAGCCTGTTCTTCGTGCTCGTCGTCCTCGGCATCGTGATGGCGGTCATCCGGCTCAACATCTTCCAACTGCTGCGCTACATGAAGGACGAGCTGCTCATCGTGCTCGGCACCTCGTCGAGCGAGACGGTCCTGCCCCGCGTGGTCACCAAGATGGAGAACCTGGGCGTACCCCGCCAGATCGCGGGCCTGACCGTGCCCACCGGCTATTCCTTCAACCTGGACGGCACCTGCATCTACCTGACCCTCGCAGGTCTCTACGTGGCCCAGGCGACGGACACGGCGCTGTCCTTCGGCCAGCAACTGGGCCTGCTGGGCGTGCTGTTGCTGACGTCGAAGGGCGCGGCGGGGGTCACCGGCTCGGGCTTCATCGTGCTGGCCGCCACACTGTCGACGGTCGGTCATGTGCCGGTGGCCGGGATCATGCTGGTCTTCGGCATCGACAAGTTCATGAGTGAGTGCCGGGCCCTGACCAACGTCTGCGGCAACAGCGTGGCGAGCCTCGTCGTCGCCGCGTGGGAAGGCGTCCTCGACCGCGACCGTGCCCGCAAGGTCCTCGCGGGCCACCCGGTCACCCCCATCGCCGAAGTCCCCACGAGCCACGTCGGCGCCCCCGACGTCCCCGCCGACCGTCCCGACCTCACCAAGTCGCCCACCGCCCCGACCCCGGCGGGGACGGTCGCGTAACCCGCCGACGGGTTCAACACCATCCGAACGCGGAGCCGGTCGCCCGGCGGTACGCGGTCCCTGGTGGATGCGCGGGG
>NZ_JBPKBI010000014.1:0-54943 GCF_051388935.1 Yinghuangia sp. YIM S10712 | reverse complement strand
CCCCCCCCCCCGCGATCGACCGGATGTCTCACTCCGTCAGGCTGAACCCGTACCTGCCGCTTGCCGCCTGGTCCTGCTTGTCGATCAGGACGATGTACGTCGCGGCCTCAGGCAGGGTCACGGTGCCCAGGTCCTGGCACACCGACACCGCCGGGAGAACGTTGCCGGTGTTGCCGTAGACGTCGACGGACCATTTCCACAGCGACCACCGCAGTGAGCAGTCGGTGTCACCGGCTTTCCGCAGGTGCACGGTCCGACCGGCTTCGCCGGTGAAACCGAGCTGGTGGGCCCAGTCCCCGGTGGGGAGGTATCCGGCACACTCATCGCGTGGGAAGCCGCCGAGACTCACGGTGTCCCCGACCTTGATGTCGATCAGGCGGGTGTTTTGGCCGTCACCGCCTTGCACACACGCCGCGGGCACCGGAACGTCCCCGGCCTGTGAACCCGCCGCGATGTCGCGGAACTTCTGCTGCGCCGCGACCGAGGCGGCGAACTCGGAGCGGCCGGTCAACGCCACGTCGAGGATGCAGGACTCCAGCAGTTGCGGGTCGGTGACGCCCGCGGCCCGGCACGCCTTCTCCGCCTGCGACCGTGCCTCGGCCGGAATGTGGACCGGACCCTTGGGGAAGGTACGGTCGGTGAAGGTCGCCGTGCTCTGCCCGGGTTCGTAGTCGAACAGCGACGCCTCCTGCGTGACGCGCCAGTGGTCGGCGAAGGCCCCGTGGATGTCGGCGTGCGGGGCGGCCGGTGGCAGGAGGCGCCCGTCGCCCGCGTCCAGGTCGTTGGTGCGGTCGCCGTCGAAGTTGCCCAGCAGGCCCGTGAGTTGGCCTTGGCGCGTGGGGGAGAGGGCCATGTCGACCTTCAGCCCGTACGAGGCGATCGGTGTGGCGAACAGCTGGCTGCCGTCCGGCCAGGTCAGGGAGTAGGACGCCGCCGGTCCGTCGCCGGTGCGGGCCAGGGTGCCGCCCTTCGGCAGCCTGGTCTCCCCGGCCGACGGCGTGACGTCGGCCCCGTTCAGGTGCACTTCGACGCCGTCGGGCTTCAGGTGGAAGCCCACCCGGTCGCCCGCGACGTCCGCGGCGACCGCGGAGTTGACCGATACGTCGGCGAAGCCTTCGAGCGGGACCTGGCGCGTTTGCACAAGCATTGTGTCGTCGGTCGCGTCGACCAGGGTGAACTCGCCGACGGACATGAGGTCGTAAAAGACCCCGTCGAAGGTGGTCATGTGCGGGTCGCCGTTGCTCGAAGCGGTGCACGCGCCCTTGCACTTCGGGGTGTGCGTGGTCGCGGGCGGCACCGGCTGCGGCTTGGGTGGGCCGCAGAAGTCGTCGATGCTCTGCCCGGTCACGTTCACCACCGTGTCACGCTCGCCGCCGGTGCTCGCCAAAAACGCCGGGCCGGGATCGATGACCTGGAACTTCGTGCCGTAGCCGGGAGTGTCCGGCGGGCACACGCACTTGGCGTACCCGAGCGTGCAGAACGGCATCCCGATGCCGGCCGACAAGGGGAAGTCCCCGGTGATCCCGGGACCGAACCGGCCGAACACCGGGTTCGGGGAGCCCGATTCGAGCTTGACGATGTCGGCCACGAGGTCGAGTTGCGTCAGCCCGGGGTCGAAGGGCCCGCTCCTGGCCGGGTACGGCCTCTTGTCGTTGGCGATGGTGTGTGTGTTGGCGGGGAGGTAGGAGTCCTGGGTGATGCCGACGCCCGCGGTTTCCCACGCTGCGTTGCGGATGCCCTCACGCAGGAAGCTCGACGCCCAGCCTTCCAGGAACTCGGTGCTCTGGCCGCCGAGTGCGGCGCGGAAGGCGACCTCGTGGCGCTGCGCGTCGTTCGCCGAGGCCGCGTCGACGACGGTGCGCCGGATCGCCTGCCAGACGTCGATGCCGCGGTACTCCGCCTCCCACCAGAATCCGACGGCCTCGTACGACTGGCGGTTCAGCGCGTGCTTGGCGCGGGTCAGGTAGTTGCTCCAGCTCTCCGGCTGGTCGAAATGCCCGGTGACCTTACCGGAGAGCCAGTTGCTCCAGCCCTCGGCGACCCAGGCGGGGATCCTGCCGTACCCGTGTGCGCTTTCGGCGACGAGCATCTGTGCGCAGTGGCCGAGTTCGTGGACGAGAACCTCGTCACGCACGCGGGCGGTCTCCCGGCGCAGCGACGGGTACGTGGTGACCTGGCACTGCAGCCCCGAGGGGGAGACGCTGCCCCAGGCGTCGGCGGCGGCGACACCCGAGTCGTCGCCGTTCTCGTCCGTCGAGTTGTCCTGGGTGGACGGTACGGCGGAGACACATGCGCTGATGCGGGGCGTTGAGGTGAGCCCGACATTCGGCCCGATACCGCTCCACCACCGCAGCAGTTCCTGTTCCAGCGCCGCGTTGTGCGGTTTGCCCGGCGGGCACGTGAGGTCGTCCGGACCCGCCATCGGTCCGTAGCGCACGCTTTTGCCCGCACCCCCGGCCGGCACCGTGGACTCCGGGGCATCCGGCTCGTCCCGGTCGTCCGGCTCATCCGGCTCCGGCCGCCCCGGCAGCCGGTCGCGCCCGATCGCCCGGGAGACCGCTGCCCGTTGCTCGGGCGTGATCTCCGACCACCGGTCCGAGACCCAGCGCAGCGCCGCCGAGCCGGAGCGCAGCCCCGCGCGGCTGCCGGATACCGGCGCCACGTCCGGCAGCGGTCCGTACGCCGTGGCGAACGCCGCGAGAGCCATCTCCTTGGTCACTTCCCCGTGGGGCCCGCTCATGTCCATGACGTTGTCCCACGCGGTGGGCGCGGGCTTCTTCAATTCCTCCAGCTTCTCCTTGATCAGCGAACAGGCGCCGAGCGGCAGCAGCAACACCACCGCCAACAGCGCCGTACGGACCCCCGCGTGGACGTGTGTCCCCGACCTGGCCATGCGGCCCCCTGTGTGCGTGACGGCCGACCGATCTCCCCTGATCGGCCCGGTGCCTCCACGCTAGGAATCGCCCGTCGCAGCGCCGGCGCAGCGGTGTACCAGGCTCACGACATCGCTGGAACGGCCGTACCACCGTGTCGCGTCCGGGAGAATCGGCAGGGCCACGGCCACGCACGGTGTGTGCCGACGCCGTTGCGCTTCGACCGTTCCCCACCGCCCAGGAGGCCGCACGATGGCGGAACTTCCCGGCCTTGCGCAGGCCGATCGGCCGCTCGTCGTGCTCGCTGACGACGACACGGCGATCACGTCCCAACTCGCCCCGCTGCTGGAGCGGTCCGGGTTCGACGTCCTGACCGTGCACGACGGGGCGGCGGCCCTGACGGCGGCCACGGCCCTGCCCGCGCCCGACTTGATGGTGCTGGACGTCCTGATGCCCCACCTGGACGGCCGGGAGGTCCTGCGCAGGATCCGGCAGGCCGGCGTCTGGCTGCCGGTGCTGCTGCTGACCCAGGTCGGGGAGTCGTCCGAGCGCGCCATGGCGCTGGAGGAAGGCGCGGACGACTACCTCAACAAGCCGTTCGATCCGTACGAACTGACCGCGCGGCTGCGGGCGTTGAACCGTCGCGCGCGGCGCGGGCTGCCCCCGCTGGCCAGTGCCCGGGTCCTGCGCGCCGGGCCGCTGCGCCTCGACCGCGCTGCGCGGCGCGCCTGGGTCGCCGGCCGCGAGGTCGTCCTCACCCCCAAGGCCGCCGCACTGCTGGACTACCTGGTCACGCACCCCGACGAACTGCTGTCCCGGGAAAGGCTCATGGAGGTCGTGTGGGGCTGGGACTCCGCCAGTACGACCCGGGCGGTGGACAACCGCGTCGCCGAGATCCGGCGGGGCCTCGGCGACGGCCCGGGCATGCCGCAGTGGATCGAGACGGTCACCGGCGAGGGATACCGGTTCGTGCCGCGCGTCGAGGCGGAACGGTGAACCAGGCCATGGGACTTCGCCGGACGTCCGCGCGCAACGGCGGACGCCACGACGTGGGCGGCCCGCCGCAGGAGGTGCGGAGGCGCGGGACGGCACGGCGCGGCGCGGTCGCCACCGCGTCGATCGTGGTCTGGGGAGCGGCACTTGCGGTGGTGGCGGTGGTCGGCGACGGCGTGCGCTTCTACATTCGCTTCGCTCCCGTCGCCGGTGTCGCCGCGCTCGGCGTCGTCGCCGCCGCGTCGGCGGGCGGCGTTCTGTGGGTGCGTCGCCGGACCGCGCTGGCTGCCGCCTCCGCGACGGCCGCCGCCGCGGAGGAGCACCGCCGGTTCCTGCGCCGGCTCGACCACGAGCTGAAGAACCCGCTGACGGCCATGCGCCTCGGCCTGACGAATGTCGCCGCGGCAGGAGCCCCTGCCGCCGCCCAGGACCCGCTGCGGAGCGTCACCGAACAGGTGGCCAGGCTCACGCGCATCACCGGCGGCCTGCGCAAGCTCGTTGACATCGAATCCCAGCCCCTGTCGCGCGGTCCCGTCGACGTCGGGCTGCTCCTGGAGGAGGCCGCCGCGACCGCACGCGAGCTCCCCGGCGGAACGGAGCGTCACGTCGACGTCTCGGTCCCCCGCGTCCCGTGGCCGCTGCCGACACCGAGCGGCGACGCGAGCCTCCTGGAACTCGCGCTGGAGAACCTGGTCACCAACGCCGTCAAGTACAGCGGCCCCGGGGCGCGGATCGAGTTGCGCGCGTTCGAGGAGGACGACCATGTGGTGGTCGAGGTGGCCGACACCGGCCAGGGCATTCCCGACGATGAACTCCCTTACGTATGGGGAGAGCTGGTACGCGGCCGCGATGCCCTGGCCACACCCGGCAGCGGGCTCGGGCTCGCCTTGGTGCACGCGGTCGTCCAACGGCACGGCGGGCGCTGCGACATGCGGAGCCTCCCGGCCGCCGGCACCGTCGTACGGCTGCGTCTGCCCATCGGCTGACCGCGCCGTACGCGGTTCGTCGCCGGCATGTCGCCGGACTGGTGAACGACTGCGGCACGGGTGCGACACGGGGGTCCTAGCGTGAACGACGAGGCCGAAACCAGGCCTCCTCGACACGGGGATCAGGGGAATCACGTGAAGCTCGCAAAGTATCGCACCGTGCTGCCGCCCGCCGTCGTCGCCTGCGCGCTCGTCCTGGGCGCCACCGCCTGCGACGTGGGAATGGAGAAGGACTCCGAGAAGTCCGGCGCCACGCCTTCGGCAACCGCCGCGCCCGGCACGAAGACGCCGACGTCGGCGGGCACGTCGTCCGGTGCCACGCCGACCGGCCCGACAGCCTCCCGCGATCCGAACCAGGTCTCCGCGAGTGCACCCGCAACCGGCACGACTCGCCCGCCTTCGAGCGCGCCGGCGACCACCACCGCCACCGGGCGGGACGACCTGGTCGTCAGTGCCGACAGCACCCCGCCGAGCACCGACTGCACCGGCCGCGACGTCCGCGTCACCGGCGAAGGCATCACGATCACGCTCACCGGCACCTGCCGCAACCTCACCATCGAAGGCGACGGGAACAGCGTGGAGACCGGCTGGTTCGACACCGTCACCGTGACGGGCTCCGACAACCTGCTCCTGTACGGGGTGAAGCCCGACGGCACCAAGCCGGCCATCACCGACAACGGCGCCGGGAACCGCATCCTGAAGCGGTAGCAGAGGACAACCGGCGAACTCGCGAATGGGCACCGTCGTCGACCCGTCTTCAGGTGCCCGGCCGGGGCCCACTGTGGGCTGGAGCGCCTACGTCCCGGCCTTCCACCCGCGTGGCGGAAATCGACGGAGGGGCAACCATGCTACCAACAGCCGTCATCCTATTGGCACTTCAAGTGGTCCTGGTGCTCACAGCGCTCCTGATGTCCCGGCGCGTGCACGGCGGACGGACGCCCCAGCGCGCACCCGCGCGCGAACGCGACCTGTACGAAGTCGCGCTTCTCGGAGGCGGCAGGGGCCGCGTCATCGAGGTGGCGCTGCTGCGGATGAACCAGCACGGCCGCATCGGCATCGCGCCGACCGGCTGCGTCGCCATTCCGCGCGGCACCCCGGCCGCCGACGACATCGAGAAGGCGATCTTGTCGACGGCCGACGGATCCGCCGGCCGCAATCGTCCGCCCACGGTCAGTACGCTCCGTTTCTGGTCGAAGCTGGACCCCGCCGTCACGCGCGTCGAGGACCGGCTGGCCGCCGAGGGGCTGGTGACCCGGAAAGGTCCGATCCGGACGACGAAGGTCACGGCCTGGACGGCGCTGATCCTGTCCGTCGTCCAAGTTGCGGTCGGCATGGCCGCGTTCTCGTCCGAAGTCGCGTTCGCGGTACTCGTCGGCAGCCTCGTACTGACTGTTCCGGTGCTGGTCAGGGCGCACTTGATCCGGCTGCGCACCCGTGCGGGCGAATCCGAGTTGCAGCGCCTCCGGGCTGCCGATCCGTGGTCGGTGTATCAGGAGACCGCACTGGTCGGTGCGGTCGCGCTGCACGGCATCGAGGCGATCGGCTCGCCGACGCTGCGCGGGGCGATGCGGCACGTCCGCAGCAAGCCCGAGGCCGGCTTCTGGTCGCGCGTGGACTTCGGTGGGGCCTTCTCGGACGGTGGCGGGGGCGGCAGTTCGTGCAGCGGGAGCGGCTGACCACCCGAGCACGACGGTCGGTTGCACGGTGGCAGGACGACGAAGCGCCACCTCGCTTCGCGACAGGTCGCCGAGCCGTCGCCCCCGCCCGCGTTACCTCGTGGTGCCACGGTCGTGCGGTCGCGGCTCGGCATGCCTCGGGCGCGGGGGCGCGGCGCGTGCGTCGAACGACCCCCTGTCCGGGGCCGCCGCCGCGGTAGCGGTATCTCCGTGCGTCGGCCGGTAGGCGGGCAAAGTACCTGCGGTCCTCCCGGATCGCCGAGTGCCAGGCTTCGGGCGTCCTCGGCGCTGCGGTGCAGAGCGCCTTCGTCGGGTCGGAGGCTCGGGAGTCGGTGGCACACCGGCAGAGCAGCCCCGGTGGTGGCGTAGATCACCGGGTCACTGCCGCCGCGAGATATGAGAATGGTAATCTCAATAGCGAGAAGCATACTTTCGGGGAAGGATGGATGCGGCTCGGCAGCACTCGTTGCCGGCAGTTCCACCCCGGACAACCGGGACGCCCGAGCGCCCGCCTTGCTCTGGGAGGGAACGCCATGACCGCGCAGTTCGACCTGGCCGCGCTGCCCCACATACCCGTCGGCAAGCCCGAACTCCTTTTCGGGGTACGGATGGTCGAAGACCCCCGCGACCACCACTGGCACGGCACGATGCCCTCCGGCTTGTGGACGCGCGGCCTCGACGGAACCCCGAGCAGCGCGGCGCTGGGCGTCCTCGTCGACGACACGTTGGGCGTCGCCGGCGCGGCCCACCAGCCCGAGGGGCGCTTCGCGGTCACGACCGAGCTTTCCGTCGACTACGTCGCACCGCCGCCCTGCGACGGCAGCGTGATCACCAGCGAGAGCGAGGTCGTCTCCGCCCACGGCCGCGGGGCCCTGGTGACGGGAACCGCCCGGGACGCCGTCGGCCGAACGCTCGCGGTCATGTCCCTGCGCAGCCGATACATCCCCCTTCTCCCCGAGGTCGCCGCCGGCGCCTGGGCCCAGCCGGAGCCGTCCCCCGGCGACCCGGCCGACGCGGACGCGTCGCGCCACGATTCCCTGCTCTCGGTGCTGGGCGCGACCCTGTACGCCGACGACGAGCACGTACGCGTACGCGTCCCCCCGAACATCCGGCTCACCAACGGAAGCGGCGTGCTGCACGGCGGCATCGCCCTGGCCGCCTCCCAGCTCGCGGCCTCGTACCGGTTGCCCGCGCACGAGGGGATGGCGATCGCCTCCACCCGCATCGCGTACCTGCGTCAACTGGAGATCACCGGCGACATCGACTTCGTCGCCCGAGTGGTGCACGGCGGACGCACCTTCCGCGTCATCGAGGTGACAGCGCACGGCCCCGGCGGCCAACCCTGCACCCTGGCCACCGTCACCGGCTACACCACCCAGGCCCGCTGACCGAAGGGCACGCCCCGTCGTCCGCGCCCACACCGGCCCACGCCCTGCCGTGGACCGCGAGCGCCGGCGCCCGGAGACTTCGCCCGGGGCCGGCCCGCACGGACCCGGCTCGCGGCCGCTCGGAGCGTCGGCCGTTACGCGGATTCCCGGACGATCAACTGCGCCGCGACCGCCTTGACCGCCGCCGCGTCGAGGGCGTGACCGTCGAGCAGCCGTCGGATCGACGTCGCGACCACGCGTGCCAGCGCGGGTACGTCGAAGTGGACGGTGGTCAGCGCCGGTCGCAGAATCGCCCCCAGCGGCTGATTGCCCGACCCGACCACGGCGACGTCTTCGGGGACGCCGACGCGGATCCGACGCAGAGTTTCGATGAGGGCCAGGGCGAATTCGTCGTTGAAGGCGTACACGGCCTCGGGGCGTCGGGCCGGGTCATGCCAGTGGGCGACGGCCGAGGCGACGCCGTCTTCGGTGAGTTCACAGTCGACACGCTCCGCGGAGGCGCCCGCGGCTCGCGCCACCTCCGCCACGGCCGCCCAGCGGCGTTCAGCCAGTGCCGCCCGGCCGCCTCCGGGAACAAGGCACGCCAGACGCCGGTGTCCGCGGTCGACCAGGTACTGTGCGGCGACACGGGCGACGGCGGCCTGGTCGAGCGGGATCGTCGGAGCGTACGGCACAGCCTGCACACTGCTCAGGAGCACGGCCTGGACGCCCGCCCGGTGCAGCAGCTCCACCGCCGGCCGTGTTCCCCGCGCTGCGTCGAGATAGACCGCGGCGGGCCGCAGCTCGGCCCACGACCTCGCGCCTTTCACGCCCGACGCGCCGCGATCGCCGTGGATGAGCAAGGCCAGGCCGAGCTTGTCCAGTTCCCGGTCCAGGTGCTCGATGAAGGTGTCCTGGCCCGGGAGGCTCAGCGACACGGGCATGGGCAGCAGCACGGTGTTGCTGCGCCCGGCGCGCAGGGCCCGCGCCGAGGCGTTGGGCGCGTACTGGAGCTCGCGTGCCGCGGCCAGGACTCGTCTGCGGGTCGGCTCGCTGATGGGGTGGTCGGTGCCGTTGAGCACGTGGGACACAGTCGCCCGCGACACCCCGGCACGCCGCGCCACATCGGCGCTGGTGGGCCGCGGTGGCGGCAGCACCGCACTCATATCCGATCCTCCGAGACCTTCCGGATCCGCGTAACACGTGTAACCATATACGCCGCGTCCAAGTTACACGTGTTACTGCGCTCGACAGGTGTCACTGCCCTGCCTCCACGCCCTGTCAGACAAGGAGTCCCCACACTGTGGAATCCCGCCCGAACTTCGTCGTCTTCATCCCGGACCAACTCCGTGCGGACGCCCTCGGAGCGTTCGGAAACCCGCATGTGCGCACCCCGAACCTGGATGCGCTCGCCGGGCGCGGAACCCGCTTCACCAACGCCTTCGTGCAGCACCCGGTCTGCTCACCCAGCCGCGCGTCGTTCCTGACCGGGTGGTACCCGCATACGGCGGGCCACCGCAGCCTCACGCACCTGCTCCAACCGCACGAGCCGAACCTGCTGCGGATCCTCAAGGACGCCGGCTACCACGTCACGTTCGCGGGCCGCCGCGGCGACACGTTCGCGCCCGGAGTGACCGAACTGAGCGCCCACGAGTACGGGTTCACCGAGCCGCCCACCGCCCGCATGCGAGGCCTGGGCAAGATCGACGCGACAACGTGGCCCGGCGGTGACGTATGGGCGCGGCTGTTCTACACCGGCAAGGTCGCCGATCCGAACGAAATCGACCTGGACGAGGCCACGATCCGCACCGCCGAGCACCGCCTCGCGTCACCGCCGCCGGAACCCTGGGTGCTGTTCGTCCCGATCTTCGCCCCGCACTGCCCGTTCCGGGTGCCCGAACCATGGTTCTCCATGTACGACCGCGACAGCCTGCCCGACCCGGTCCCCAGGGGCGACCGCGAACCGCGGTACGCCCCGGCCGTCCGCGACCGCAACGGACTCGACCGGGTCACCCCGCCGATGTGGCGCGAGGTGATCGCCACCTACTACGGCATGGTCTCGCGCATGGACCACCACCTCGGACGCGTCCTCGAAGCCGTCGACCGCACCGGCCAGGCCGACCGCACCGTGACGATGTTCTTCGCCGACCACGGCGAATACCTCGGCGACTTCGGCCTGATCGAGAAATGGCCCTCCGCGATGCACCCCTGCATCACCCGCGACCCGCTCGTCGTCGCCGGCCCCGGACTTCCCCAGGGCGAAGTCCGCGACGGCATGGTCGAACTCATCGACGTCCTGCCGACGGTCCTCGAACTCGCCGGCGTCCCCGCCCCACACCGGCACTTCGGACGCAGCCTGCTCCCCATGCTCCACGACCCGGACGCCGAGCACCGCGAATACGCCTTCACCGAGGGGGGATTCACGGTCGAGGAGGCGCCGCGGTTCGAGCAGGCGCCGTTCCCCTACGACCTGAAGTCCGCCCTCCAGCGCGAGCAACCCGAACTCGTCGGCAAAGCAGTCGCGGCGAGGAACCGGGAGTGGACGTACGTCTGGCGGCAGTATGAACCGCCGGAGCTGTACGACCGGGCCACCGACCCAGACGAGCGGCACAACGTCTCCGGTCGGCCGGAGCACGCCGCCGTCGAACAGCGCATGAACCAGGCGATCCTCTCCTGGATGGTCGACACCGCCGACACCATCCCCAACGCGACCGACCCCCGCATGCCCAGCGTCGACCTCCCCGCCCCACCACAAGCCCGCTCCGGCCTCGGTTCCGTGTCCTGAAACGCAGACGAGCGTTTGCCGACAATGCGGCACAGCTCTCGCTCCCGGACGACAGGGGCAAGAACCAACGTGCCGCTGAACCCGTTCGTGATGACGTACGCGAGAACCCTGCCGTCTTCCGAGGCGTCGACGAAGTCGAAGGCGAGTGCCGGCGACCTGTTGTCGGGGAAACCGAATTCGCAGGAGTCCGTGAACGCCTGTCGGCCGACCTTGTGGAAGCGAACCGAGTTGTCGGCTCCGATCGTGTAGTGGCCCTTCAGGAACACGGTGGTTCCGACGGCCCGGCACCGGGGTGGCCTCTTGGTGGACGAGGGCGCCGAGCGGGCTTGGCAGGCGGTGTTGGAGGAGTCGCGTGCCGGTCAGCCGGAGCGGCTGTGTCGCAGCCAGTGTTCCTCGGCCAGGATGGTCGGCATGACTGACCTCGCAGCCCTCGCCCGGAACACAGCTGATCGGATCGCGCGAAGCCACGTCGGCATCGTGGTCGCGGTTGTCGCCGGGGACACCGCTGAGATCCGCGGTGCCGGGCGGGTCGGCGCCGCCGACAGCGACAGCGACAGCCCCGGCGCCGAGACGCTGTTCGAAATCGGTTCGGTGACCAAGGTGTTCACCGCACTCGCCTTGGCCCGGCTCGTCGCGGCGGGCGCAGTCGGCCTGGACGAGCCGCTGGCCGACCTGCTCCCGCCCGGGACACACGTGCCCTCCCGGGACGGCTGTCACATCAAACCGGAACACCTGGCCACACACACGTCCGGGCTGCCGCGGCTCCCGAAGGGCATGCTCGCGAAGGCGATCCTGCGCCCGTCGACGCCCGACCCCTATGCCGGATGCACCGCGGACATGTTGCTGCGCGGCCTCGAAAAAACGAAGCTGGGAGCAACCCCCGGACGGCGCTACCGCTACTCGAACCTCGGCGGAGGTCTGCTCGGCCTCGCCCTCGCCGAACGCGCGGGGCTCGACTACGAATCCCTCGTGCGCCGCGAAATCCTTGATCCGCTGGACATGCACGACACCGTCATCACCATCGACGGCCAACGCAGCCGCCGGTTCGCCCAGGGCCACAGCCGACGCGGCAAACCCGTCCCGCCGTGGAACCTCGTGGATCTGGCGGGAGCAGGCGGCCTGCGCTCGACAGCCGCCGACCTCGCCGCATTCGTACGTGCCCAACTCAGGTCGGACGACGGTGTCTTGGCGGACGCCGTGCGTCTTTCACGCGAGACCGAATTCGCCGTCGGCCCGTACATGCGGTCGCACCTGGGCTGGATAAGCACCCCGGTACGCGACAAGGACCACCGGCGGTTCTGGCACAACGGCCGTACCGGCGGCTTCTCTTCGTTCGTCGGGCTCACACCCGACCAGGGCGTCGGCGTGGTGCTGTTGGCCAACAGCGGTCGCTCGCTGGACCGTCCGGCCCTGGAACTGCTGGAGCGGCTTGAGACAGCGTTGAGTTGACGGCCCGTTTCGGAGCGGCAGCCAGGCCGACCCAGGGTTGTGGACCGCGGCGGCGGCAGCGTGTGGTCGGCGTCCCCGCAAGGCAGTACCGCACGGCCCGGAGTTCGGTCGTCGGCAGCGTTCACCGCCAACGGTGGCCGCCGAACGCGGTGTCGCAGAAGCCTGGTCGGTGGGGTGGCCGGTTGGTGTCTGATGGGGCCGTGAGCGCCCCTGGTGTACGCGGGCCTCGTGGGCGAGCGTGGCTCAACCGAGTCCCGTATCCGGCAGGCGCCCCGCCGCCCGCCTCATTCCGTCCTGATCGCCGCCAAAACGTCCATGCGGCCCGCGCGCCGGGCCGGCCACACCGCGGCGCCGACGCCGACGGCGAGTCCGAGTCCGAGGAATACCGCCACGTTGTCCCACGGCACGGTCAGGCGGAGGTCGGGGACCTCGGACTCCAGCGTGCCGAGGATTCCCCATGCCAGGAGCCCGCCCAGCACGATCCCCAGGCAGGCCCCCAGCATCGAGATGAGCAGCGATTCCAGCCCCCGTAGGGATACTCGCGACGTACCACCGCCTCAGCCCCGCGACGGGCCCGGCCTCCCCGGCCACGACGACGCGACCGCCGGCACCTGGTGTCGTGCGAGACTGCGCCGACGTCCGAGCCGCGGGTGCCGCGCCGATCCGCCGCGGGCCGCGGTGATCCAATCTTGGTGTACGCAAGGCCCCGTGCCGGAAGGAACGCGGCCGTCTGTCACCGCCGTATGCAAGGCTCGGCGGCGTGGTGGACGCGACGGAGGAGCCGGTAGCCCGGCAGCAACTGCCGGTGTGGACGCGGCGGTGGCTCGCGTGGGTCGTCGTACTCGGGGCGATCGGCCTGGTGGTTCCGTGGTTGATCGGGGAGGGCGAACAGGACCGGATTCCGACGCCGGCCGCGACCGAGACGCCGGGTACGCCGCAGGCGGCTGCGACCCCTGTCCCCGGCCCGGTACCGCCGCCGGTTCCCCCGGCCCCGTGGGACGCACAGGGCTGTCCGCTGTGGATCGACACCTGGAACACCGGCAGAGACGTGGGCCTTCCGTCGGGGCAGACCGACGAACTCGTTGCCGGTCACCCGGACTCGGCCGTGGCGTGTCGGTACCTGGTCCAGGACCGAACTCGGACGCGGCGAGCCGATCTGGACGGTGCGCGCCCGCTGCCCGACGCCGGCGCGTTCGCGGCCGCGCTCAACCGCAGCGCACGTTTCCCCAACTCCTCGGGAGCTGTGATGGTGGCATGCGAGCAGAAACGCCCGGATCACCAGTACCTGGTTGTCTTCAACGGAGAGGGCCGCAGCAGGCAGCCGGTTCACGTCGACCCGTGCGGTACGGCCTCCAACGGAAACGACCTGTTCCGTCTTGACGAGCACGCCTCCGCTCACCTCGCCGAACTCTTCACCACGAAGCGGCCGCAGTAGTTCCGCATCCGCCGGGAACGCCGGGCAGGCATCCACGAAGCACTCCTCAAACCGGTGTGCTCCCTCATCACCAACCGGCAAATCAACTCATTCTGACAGCCGTTGTAAGCTGTGTCGGCCGTCCGGCCAACCGTCGGGGTGGCCAGGTGATGTGACAATCCGTCAGGACGGTCCCGCGTATGCGTGAGCTGTATCCGCCGGTCGAGCCGTACGACACTGGCCTACTCGACGTAGGCGACGGTCAGTTCGTGTACTGGGAGATCTGCGGCAACCCCGCCGGCAAGCCGGCGCTGGTGGTGCACGGCGGGCCGGGATCCGGCTGCGGCACGAACGCGCGCCGGCTGTTCGACCCGGATCGTTACCGGGTCGTTCTGTTCGACCAGCGCGGCTGCGGGCGCAGCGTCCCGCACGCCGCCGACCCGGCGACCGACCTGCGCCACAACACCACCTGGCACCTTATTGCCGACATGGAACTGCTGAGGGAACACCTCGGTGTCGACCGATGGTTGCTCTACGGCGGCTCGTGGGGCTCCACCCTCGCGCTCGCGTACGCCCAGCAATACCCGGGCCGCGTCGCCCAGATCGTCCTCGCCGCCGTCACGACCACCCGGCGCTCCGAGATCGACTGGCTCTACCGCGGCGTCGGCCGCTTCTTTCCCGAGCAGTGGGAGAGGTTCCTCGCCGGAGCTCCCGGAACCCCGCGCGACGGCGACCTCGTCGCCGCCTACGCCCGCCTGGTCAACCACCCCGACCCGGCGGTGCGCGACAAGGCCACCGCCGACTGGTGTGCCTGGGAGGACGCCGTGCTCTCCGCGGAGGCCGGCACCACACCCCACCCCTACAGCGCTCGCCCGCCTGTTGCCCGCCGTGCCCTGGTCCGCATCTGCACGCACTACTTTTCGCACGGCGCCTGGCTTGAGGAAGGCGTGCTGCTGCGCGACGCCGGGAAACTCGCCGGGATCCCCGGGGCGCTGGTCCACGGCCGCCTCGACATGGGCGGCCCGCTGCACACCGCGTGGGAACTGGCCCGCGCCTGGCCCGACGCGCACCTGACGGTCGTCGAGGACGCCGGCCACCGAGGCACCGCCACAACCCGCAAGGAAATACTCCGCGCCCTCGATCGATTCGCGAACGACCGGTAATTCCGCGGGTGTTGGTGACCGGTTCGGATGCTTCAAGCGTTTTCGGGGGCGACGGCGGTGGTGGAGCCGGAAGGTGCCGACAGCGGGTCGAGCAACATGGGCAGCGTTTGGCGCAGCTCGCGCTCCCAGTACTGCGGGCTGTGGGTGCCCCGGTAGAAGTGGGTGGTGACGTGCACTCCGGCCTCTTGGAGTCGACGGGCCACTGTTCGGGACTCGTCGCCCATGACGGCCTCGGTCAGCGAGATCACCTCGTCGGGATACAACGGGGCGAGGTCTTCCAACACGGGGATCTCCGGGTCCGGCTCGGTTCCCGGCGGGTCGAGGGCGCCCGGAGTGCCGTCGCCGGCGGCGATGTGGACCCGTGTGCCGCGGAGCTGTTCGGCGAGGTAGTAGGGGTCGTTCTCCTCCCAGATGCGGCGCTGCCGGACCGGGTCGCCCCACAGATCGCGCCACTCCACCCCGAGGAACTCGGCTCCGCCCCGGATGGCCTCGGGATGCTGGAGAGGGTGCAGGAAGCCGCTGAAGCTCGCGGCGGCGTGGAACATTCCCGGACGGCGTGCCGCGTACTTGACCGCCCCGTACCCGCCCTGGGATTCTCCGGCGACGGCACGCTGTCGGTCCGCGCCGTAGTCCCGTTCCAGGATCGTGCGCACCTCGTCGAGGTGGAAGGTCTCCACGGCCGGCGCGCCGCCCGCGCCGCCGTTCCACCAGTTGCTGTAGAAGCCGTAGAACGGCATCTGGGGCATGGCGACCAGTGTGTTGCGCAGCTCCGGCCAGTCAGCGATGCGGTAGTCGCGGGTGAATGTCTCGTAGTCCCCGTCGCCGCCGGGGAGCAGGTAGAGCACCGGCCACCGGTCGCCGGGGCGTCGTGAGTCCCATCCGTCCGGAGTGAGGACGCGCACTTTGCCGGTGCCGGCCAGGGACGGGGAGAGGATGGTCAGGTCGAGCTGCCGGTGCGCGATCTGCACTTCGTCGACCACATGTGCGGGCGTGTCCGGGGATGTTGCCGTCGCACCCGCCCGCCCGCTGTGGACCCCAACTGCGGACGCCGCGGCAGGTGGCGCCCCCAGTGCCGAGGCCAGTGCCGAGACCAGTGCCGCCGCCGGCACCACGCGGCCGAGACGAGAACGGTTGTGAAGAGTCATGGGTCCCAGCGTTGCCGGGCCGGCCGGTTCCGGCATTCCGAGCGCCACGGTCTCACTCGACCGGCCCCAACCGAGGGCCCGCGGCATTTCGTTGCGGGGCAGTCCTATGGTCTTTCCGCATGCCGGGCTCGGGCTTCGTCGACTCGGTGTCAGACGTCGAGGCCGTGCCGTCGGTTGCTGGGCGAAGCCGGCCCAAGGAGCTGACACAACGTCAGGCACGGTTGTCGGATCAGGCCGTCGTCTCGGGGCGTCCCGGCTGGGCCCAGTGCGTATGGAACGTGCCGGGGCGGTCGGTCCGCTGGTAGGTGTGGGCCCCGAAGTAGTCGCGCTGGCCCTGGACGAGGGCTGCCGGGAGGCGGTCGGCCCGCAGAGTGTCGTAGTAGGCGAGCGCCGCGGAGAAGGCGGGGGCGGGGACGCCCCGGCGGGCCGCGCCGGCGACGGTTTCCCGCCACGGCGCCTGGGCGTCGGTGATCTCCTCCGCGAAGTCCTTCTCGTCCAGCAGACTCACCAGGCCGGGTTGGGCGGTGTACGCGGCGCGGATGCGGTCGAGGAACGCCGCTCGGATGATGCAGCCGCCACGCCAGATTCTGGCGACCGCCGCCAGGTCGACGTCCCAGCCGTACTCGGCGGCGGCGTCCTGGATCATCTTCCAGCCCTGGTCGTAGGCGATGACCTTCGACGCGTACAGGGCGTACTCCACCTGCGCGGCGAAGCGTTCGGCCTCGCTGCTGCCGAGCTCGGGCTCGATGACGCCGGGCAGTCCGCGGTAGGCGGCGCGCAGTTCGGCCTGGGAGGAGGCGACGCGCGCGAAGGTGGCCTGCGCGATGGTGGTGACCGGTGAGCCGAGGTCCAGGGCGGTCTGGACGGTCCAGCGGCCGGTGCCCTTCTGCCCGGCCGCGTCGGCGACGATGTCGACGAAGGAGCCGCCGGTTTCCGCGTCGGTGTGTGCGAGGACCTCGGCGGTGATCTCGATCAGGTACGAGTCGAGCCGGCCCTGGTTCCACGTGCGGAAGATTTCCGCGATCCGGGTGGGTGCGTGGCCGCCGACGTGCCGCAGGAGGTCGTACGCCTCGGAGATGAGCTGCATGTCGGCGTACTCGATGCCGTTGTGGACCATCTTGACGAAGTGTCCGGCTCCGTCGGCGCCGATGTGCGTGCAGCAGGGCTCGCCGTCGACCTTGGCGCTGATGGCTTCCAGCATCGGGCCCACGACGGCGTACGCCTCCGCCGAGCCGCCGACCATGATCGAGGGGCCGTTGAGGGCGCCTTCCTCGCCGCCGGACACACCCGTCCCGACGAAATGGATCCCGTGCTCGCGCAGGGCGGCCTCGCGGCGGCGGGTGTCGGCGAAGTGCGCGTTGCCGCCGTCGATGATCATGTCGCCGTGCTCCAGCAGCGGGGCGAACTCGTCGATCACCGCGTCGGTGGCCTGGCCCGCGTTCACCATGATCATCAGGCGGCGGGGGCGTTCCAGTGAGGCCACGAAGTCCTCGGGTGTGGTGGCCGCGGCGAACCGGCCCTCGCCTCCGTACTCGTCGACGAGTGCGCGGGTGCGGGCCTCGGTGCGGTTGTGGACGGCGACGGTGTAGCCGTTGCGGGCGAAGTTGCGGGCCAGGTTACGGCCCATCACACCCAGTCCGGTGACGCCGATTTGCGCGGTGGTGTCCATGTGCGAAGCCTGTTCCTTGGTTCTGTGGCGTGCTGCGACGGGTTGCGTCGCCAGTGGCAGTGGCCGGTGCCGCCGGGGAGCTGAGATGGTCCGCCGGCTTGTTCCGGCGGCTTCGCTGCGACAGCTTCTTCACGGCGGCGGGTCGTGTGGCGTGGCGGTCAGGCCTGCCCGGTCTCGAAGCGGGTGATCCGCCGGCCGTCCACGACGAACTTCCACCGGGTGCGCATCGTGCCCCAGGTGTCATTGGTGAAGAGCACGGTCAGTGCGCGCCCGCCGTCCGATTCATCCTGGATGTCCATGCGGCCACCGGCGGAAAAGATCTCCTTGTCGATCCATTGATGAAGATCTCGATCCGAGCCGTCGTCGGACATCGTGGCGTCGGCTGTCAGGACGGCGAGAAACGCCTCCCGGTCGTTGGCGTTGACCGCCTCGACCAACGCGCGTACAGCGGGATCGGACAGCTGTTCCTGTCGGATGGACATGGCTCTCCCTTTGACGCGCGATTCGGAGGGGCGGTCCGCAAACGGCCTGCCGGACCGCTCATGGGCGACGGCCGTGGTCATGCCGAGGCGTAGGGGGATGCTAACGATCACGCGGGGTCACAACGGGCACGCCGCGCGGAGTCGGGGGTGTCGGCGCGAGACCGCTCCCACCCCGACCGGGCTCGGGGGCGGGGTTCGCGGGCATCCCGTACGCCGAGCCGCCGGTCGGTGCGCGGCGGCTGCGGGAGGCCGGTGGGCGCGGTCCCCGGCGCCGGGGCGGTGGCCGGTTGCCGGTCGCGGACCATTGTGGCGGGACGAGCCCGTGGGCGGAGGTCACAGCCAGGTGAGGAGCGTCGGGTTCGCGCCTCCCAGGGGGCCGGGGCCGGTGGGCACGAGTCGGGGGGTCCCGCCTCGGGCGTCGACGATGTAGAGCTCAGGCGGGACGGTGGGCCCTTGGTCGACGGCCGTGGACAGAAATGCGACCTGTCCCCCTTGCGGGTCGGCGACCGGCGCCCAGACAGTCCGGTTCGTTTCCGGGATGAGCGGTGTGCCGTCGGTTCCCCAGTCCATCAGACTCGTGTCCTGTTTCGGTTTGACGGGGGACCGGTAGACCATCGCGTGGTAGGTGTCGGTCGAGAGGTACTCGTCGCCGTCGAGGAAGTCCGTCACTCGGTACGCACCGAGGTTCGGGTCACCGGTGGTGCGGAACGGGGAGCAGCCGGCGCACAGCGGTTCCACGTCGGAGGTCGCATCGACGTAGTAGTTGACGTCATCGAGCTTTTCGACGGAGACCGCGCCGCCCGGTTCGCTGCCGGTCAGCCGCCAGATGGTCGGATCGGTCTTCCAGCCGCTGCCGTCGGGTTCGCGGCGCGCGAAGTAGAAGGCACCGTCGGGCCCGAAGGAGGGGGTGTCGTCCCGGAAGGTGGAGGCGAAGCCGTTTTCTGTCGTGTTGGCTGCGGTGACATCGGTGAACGTCCCTTCGCGGTCGATCCAGCCGACGTGTTCGGAGCCGTCGGCCGTCATCCGGTACGCCACCGCGCGCCGCAGGTCGGGCGAGAACAGGGCCCGCTCGGCAAGTGGCCCGCCGCCGGTCATCTGCCGGAAGCTCGCATCAAGCCTGACGTCGCCGTCGGCAGGGGAGAAGGTGGCCTCATAGGTTGTCTCGCCAGTGGTGGGGGCGATGGCCGCGACGATCCAGGAGCTGTCCTGGAGCGCGGCGAAGACGATGCCCGACGCCTGTCCGTCGGCCGTGGCCGGTGAGGATTCCTTCTCCGCCGGTGCCGTCGTGGTCTCCTCGGTTTGCTGTGCTTGCGCGGAGCTCTGCGCCGCACTGCCGGAGGACGGCGACGGCGACTGGTCGCAGCCCGTCAGCAGCGCCGTCAGCATCGCGGCGACGGCCACGATGCCTGTGCCGCCGACGGGTCGCCTGGCTGTTGTCATTCGTCGTTCCTTTCGAACCCTGGTGGATCTGTTCACCGCTGTGCCGACTGTTGCCGCCTCGGGCACAGCCGGGCGAGACGGAGCCTGCCGCGTCTGGTGCCGTTCGGCGCGGCAGGCCGGCGGACGGTGTCTGCGGGGCAGTGGGGGCGGCGCTTTTGGGCGGCGCGGGACCACGCGTTGCCGGCCACGTTTCCGGACAGTCACGAGGTCGGCCGAGCCAAGTCCCCTGCCGACAAAGGCGTTCCGCGCCGCGGAGGTGTTACGCGCCGAAGCGGCCGGTGAGCCGGTTCAACCTCTGGGTGGAGATGACCACGGTGCCGCTCGCCAGGTCGTGCAGGCCCCGGCGTGCGGGGAGCGTCATCAGCCACAACGCCGCACACACGGCCAGGAACCCGATCGCGTACACCGTCGCGAGGGTGTCGCGGTTCAGTGCGGAGGCGTGGCAGGCGAGGAACACCAGCGTCAGCGGGGCACCCATGAACACCGTGGCGCGGACAGCGCCGCGCACGACCCCGGCGCGGTCGTCGTAGCCGGTGGCCGGGACGACCCGCAGCCCGCAGACCAGCTTGCCCGGGGTGCGCCCCAGCATCAGCTGGAAGGCGAGTTCGTAGACGACCGGGACGACGATGTGCAGCACCAGGACCACCGCGAGCATGTCGGTGGTCTCCTGCACGGCGCCGTCGACCGCCCGCGCCGCGCCGGCCTGGACGCCGGAGGTGCCTTCGGCGGCGGCCCCGGCGAAGGCCTCGGCGAACATCTCGCGCGGGAGCCGGTACGTCTGCGTCCGCAACTGCCCCACCAACGCAATCCACGCACCCGCCAGCAGAAACACGAGCACCACGGCGTCGATCACCCGCGCGGTGACCCGGCTCCCGACCGAACCAGGCGGCTCCGACCGGTAGTTCCCCAAATCGAAACGCCCGCCCCAACCCACCCGCCATCGCCTCCCGCGACGCGACGGCGGCGGTGCACCATAACCCGGACCATCGAACGGCGAATACACGGCTCCCCCTCGTCAAGGACCCACACCCGGCCCCCGCCGTGCGCAATCCCCACCGGCAGGCAGCGGCCCCGGAACGACGGTAGGCCACCGGCAGGCGGCACGTCTGCGGAACTTCCGTTGCTTTGATTCCCAAGGGATCTCAGCCTTCCGGGCCTCTCGGCTCGGAAGGTACGTCCGGTCGCCAGGGTGTGGGCGCCTGGCGCGATCAGACGATCCGAAGCGAACGGCCTGGTCGCGTCGTCGGGCTCCCGTCGGCACGCGAGACGCTGCATCGTACGCGTCGCGGGCGATGACGTGGTGCAGCGCGCGTGCCCCCGATCTACTCGACGAAACAGGGGAGTTCGCCTGTTTCGGTGATGCGGTGTCGGGAAGTGCGCGGCTACGAGGGGGATGCGCCCCCACATTCGGGAGTACCCATGTCCACAGGAGCAGTCATAGGCATCATCGTCGCCGTCTTGGGCGTTCTGCTGATTCTGGCGGCGGTCATGTGGATGCACGGCCGTCGGCGGGAGTTGCGCGAGCGCTTCGGGCCGGAGTACGACCGCACCGTTCGCGCCGAAGGCAGTCGGCGGGCGGCCGAACGTGAGCTGCGCGCCCGCCGGAAACGGCACGACAGCCTGGATATCCAACCGCTGCCCCCGGCCGCGCGCGAGCAGTACGCGCAGGAGTGGAGTGCCGTCCAAGAGCACTTCGTGGATACGCCGGACGACGCCGTCGCGGAAGCGGATGTGCTGGTCACGCGCCTGATGAACGACCGCGGCTACCCGACCGAAGGGTACGAGCAGCGGATCAAGGACCTGTCGGTCGAACACGGCCGCACGCTGGAGCACTACCGCGACGCGCACGAGGTCCACAAGCGTGCGACCGCGCACGAGGCGACCACCGAGGAACTGCGCGGCGCGATGGTGCACTACCGCGCGGTGTTCAACGAACTGCTCACCGCGGGCCGGCGTTCGTGACCGGGTCGGTCGGCGACGCGCACGCGGTGGACCAACGAATCGACGAGATGAGCTGATCGACATGCGACACGGAGACAAGCAGACGGGCCTTCCCCGCTCCGAGGCGGGAGACGCGCGGGACGGCAGGCCGACGACCGAACAGCTCGCCGGGGTACAGGAAAACGAGCAGCGCCCCGGACGTGGCGACGCGGACGAGCGGCCGGCTTTCCCGGGCGAGGCCACGGCCGACATGCACGCCAACGCCGCTTCGCGGAACGGGACTTCGAAGGCAGCCGAGCGGGACAGGTCGGGTATGCCGTCGACGGATCGGCACGACGACACGGGACCGCTGCTCGATGCCCACGAGACTGAGGAGTTCCGCACGGCATGGCGGAACATCCAGTCGGAGTTCGTCGATCGTCCGAAGGACTCCGTCCGCTCCGCGGACGCGCTGGTCGCCGAGGTGATGCAGACACTGGCGCGAACGTTCGCGTCCCACAAGGACGGTCTCGAAAGTCAGTGGGCGCGGGGATCGGACGTCGCGACCGAGGATCTGAGGGTGGCACTCCAGCACTACCGCTCGTTCTTCAACCGCCTTCTCAGCGCTTGAGCCGTCCCCGACTGTCTCCCCCGCGGAGGCACCGGCCTCGGGCGCGGCTCGCGGACCCGCGTATCCCGCGCACAGGCGTACACACTCGGTCGGCACTTGTGACAGTGCTCGGGGTTCGATGACGTCCTGGTGCAGGGCCTCTCGCCGGAATGCACGAACGCCCGGCAGCGGCATGGTGTTCGTGCATCCCGGCGAGGGCCGCCGGGTCAGGTGCCGGGCTTGGTCCCGTAGACGTAGACCTCGTCGCCCACCTTGAGCATGCTCCAGTACCGCTTGGCGTCGTTCATGGTCATGTTGACGCAGCCGTGGGACCCGGGCGGCGACCACATGCCGGCTTGCGTGGCGTGGAAGGCTATGCCGCCGTCGAAGAACTGGCTGTACGGCATGGGAGAGCCGTACAGCGTCGACACGTGGTCCTTGTTGCGCCAGTAGACCTTGTGCAGGCCGGGGCGCGTCTCGTTGCCGTCACGGCCGGTGCGGACCGGGACCGGCTCGGACACGACCTTCGAGCCGTCCTGGATCCAACTGATCTGCCGGGTCAGGTCGACGCATGCGACGCGGCCCACATTGGTGGGGCACTGGCCGTTTTTGTTGGGGTTCTGCTTCGCGTCCTGCTGTGTTTTCACATAGGTCGCCTTGGCGGCGGTGAGCGGGCCGGCGTAGCCGTACTGGGGCCAGACGTCGTGCCGGATCTGGAATGTGCGGATGGCCTGGCAGTCCGCGGAGGACTGCACCCCGTCGACTTTCAGCCCGAGCAGTTGCTCGACCTGTTTCTGGTGGGTTCCCGTCCCGGCACTGCACGCCTCTGCCGCCTGCGCGGCCGGAGCCCCCATCACGACGGACAACGGTACGACGACACCGGCAACCCCCAGTGCCGCCCCGACTCGAAACCGTGCTTGCTTCGACAAAGTCACGCGAACTCCCCTCCGACGCACCGTGCGTCGGGTCACAACCGTGACACAGAGAGCAGGCGCACGCCCAAACGTCGGCGGTAATTGGACACTTCGTCTATTCCTCGGCGCCACCGCCGAGTTGGGAACGTGCCACACCCAGGAGCCCTCCCCGACAGCATCGGGGAGGGCTCCTGCGGCGTTCGCTGGTTCGTGTGAATCGGGGTCGAGTCGCCGACGGGTTCATGGCCTGGGCGGACTTGCCCGGTGACGGCCCCGCACGGGCGGGACCGGCGGGGTGCGGGACCGGCGGGGAGCAGGGCCGTGGTGCCGGCGGTTCAGCCGCAGCAGCCGCCGGAGTTGGCGGGCTGTAGGTCGATGAGGTTGCCGGTGTTCGCGGGTACGGGGACGCCGGTGTCGGTGGCGGGCAGGCAGCAGGAGCTGTCGGCGTCCTTGGCCATCCGGTCGGCGTCGCCCTTGACGACGTAGACCTCCCAGGGTTCGGCGCCGGGGCCGTGCACCCAGACCTTGTCCTGCACGGCGTAGCAGCAGGCGGTGTCGTTCTCCTCCACGGTGGCCAGTCCGGCTTGGGCGAGACGGGTGGTGGCGGCGGTGACCTGCTCGGTGGTCTCGACCTCGACGCCGAGGTGGTCCATGACGGTGGGTTCGCCGTCGGCGCCCTGGATGAGGACGAGCTTGAGGGGCGGTTCGGCGATGGCGAAGTTGGCGTAGCCGTCGCGGAGTTTGGCGGGTTCGGTGCCGAAGAGCCTGCTGTAGAAGGCGATCGAGGCGTCGAGGTCGGCGACGCGCAGGGCGAGTTGGACGCGGGACATGGCTGCCTCCGGGGTTGCGGTGGGTGTGGTGCGCCGTACTGATTCGACGCTTGTCGATACACCCGAGATTGGCACCTACATCGACTCATGTCAATATCGACGACTGTCGAATCTGGACCCGGCTGGTCGGCGGCGCTTTGCCGGAGCGTCGAGCCGGGTGAGGACGTGTTGGGCGTCGCGGGCGGCGCCTCGCAGGCTTGCGGAGGACAGGCTGCGCTGCCATTCGAGGCCGACGTAGCCGAGGCCGGGGACGGCGGTGGAGACCCCGGCCCGGTGCAGGGGGCGGCCGTCGGCGTCGAGGGCGCCGACGGGTTCGAGGTAGCCGAGGTCGGGGCGGTAGCCGGTGGCGAGGACGAGGGTGTCGACCGGCTCGCCGGTGCCGTCCGCCCACCGGACGCCGTTCGGGGTCAGGCCGGTGAACATCGGTCTGCGGTCGGGCTTCCCGGCGGCGAGGGCGGCGCGGTGGCGGCCGTCGTCGACGACGGGCATGGTGGTGCCGCCGAGTCGGCGCGACAGCGGCGCGGTGTCCAGGCCGGTGCGGGCGAGCCACCAGTGCAGGTCCTTGCCGAGGATTCGCTGCCGGACCCATCTCACGGGCGCGCGGGAGGCCAGGGTGACGCGGGCGGTGTCGGCGAGGTCGACGGCTATCTGCACGGCGGAGTTTCCGCCGCCCACGACGACGACGCGCTGCCCGGCGAACTCCTCGGGCGAGCGGTAGTCGGCGGCGTGCAGGATCCGTCCTGCGAACCGGTCGGCGCCGGGGAGCGTGGGTGTGTACGGGCGACCGAACCCGCCGGTGGCGGCGACGACGTACCGCGCTGTGAACGCGTCGCCGGCGCCGGTGTGCGCGACCAGGCCGCGGCCGTCCGCGGCGCGGGAGACGTGCGTGACGCGGACGCCGGTACGGATGTCGGCTGCGGCGTGCGCGGTCAGCCGGGCTGCGTAGTCGCGCAGGTAGGCGACGACGTCGTCGCGGGTGGGGTAGCGGTCCGGGGCGCCGGGGAAGGGCCGGCCGGGCAGGCCGGAGGACCGGGCGGGTGAGAAGAGGGTGAGGCTGTCGTAGTAGTGCGGCCACGACCCGACCGGTTCGGGTCCGGCTTCCAGGACGACGGGGGCGAGGCCGAGCCTGTGGGCGGCGTGGGCGGTGGACAGACCGGAGGCGCCGCCCCCGACAATCACCAGGTCAGCGGATTCCATGCCCGCAATGTAGCATCGTCATATCGGGAAAAGACGAAAAGAAGTGGGGTGCAGCGATGCCCACCGCCCCGGACGCCGACCCCCAGGGCCCGGGAGCCGCGTCGCCGCGGCTCGGCGACGGCACCGGCGACTTTCTCAAGGCGCTCGCGAGCGAGACCCGACAGCGGGTGATGGCGCTGTTCGCCGGAAACGCCGAGCTGACCGTCGGCGAGGTGGCCCAGTTGGCGGGCATGGGCCAGTCCACGGCGTCGGAGCATCTGGCGCTGCTGCGGCGCGGCGGCCTGCTCGTGTCGGTGCGGGACGGCAAGGCGGTCCGCTACCGGGCGGACACCAACCGGATCATCGAGCACATGGACGCCCTGAAGGACTACCTGCTGCGCTGCTGCCCGCCGGCCGGCTGTGGCGGTGGACAGGGCTGCTGAGGCGCGGGCAGGGGCACCGCGAGTTCACGCGCTGTTTCGACAGTTGTCGATTGCGGCTCTTGCCGCATCTGATCGACGGGTGTCAATATCGACGTATGTCGAATCTGAAGCAGCTTCCGATCCTGGAAGCGAACGCCGGAGCGGTGCCTTGCTGCGCACCGTTGGCGCGTGAGCCGCTGGGTGCAGCCGACTCGGAGAAGCTCGCCGTGATGTTCAAGGCGCTCGGCGACCCGGTGCGGCTGCGGCTGTTCTCGCTGATCGCCTCGCACGAGGGCGGCGAGGCGTGCGTGTGCGACATCCAGGACGTCGGGGTCTCCCAGCCGACCGTCTCGCACCACCTGAAGAAGCTGCGCGATGCCGGTCTCGTGACTTCCGAGCGGCGCGGTACCTGGGTGTTCTACAAGGTTGCCCCGGCCGCGGTCGCTGCGCTGTCCGGGCTGCTGGACCCGAGCGCGTGACCGCGCCCGCCCCCGCCCCCACGACCGCGCTTGTCGCGGAGGATGTCGCCCCCGCTTCGGGCGGCATGCCGCCGCGCGTCGCGCTGGCCCGCCGTGCCTTGTCGGAGTTCGTCGGCACGGCCGCGCTGGTCGCCGTCGTGGTCGGCTCCGGCATCCAGGCCACCGAGCTGACCCAGGACGTCGGCGTGCAGCTGCTGGCCAACTCGATCGCGACCGTCCTCGGGCTCGGCGTCCTGATCCTGTTGCTCGGCCCGGTCTCCGGCGCTCATTTCAACCCGGTGGTCACCCTCGCGGAGTGGTGGACGGCCCGCCGCGGCGGCTCCGGCGTCACCGGCCGCGACGTCGCCGCCTACCTTCCGGCGCAGACCGCCGGCGCGATCGGCGGCGCGGTCCTCGCGGACGCGATGTTCGATCGTGCGCTCGTCGACTGGTCGTCCCACGAGCGCTCCGCCGGACACCTGCTTCTCGGCGAGGTCGTCGCCACCGCCGGGCTGATCCTGCTGATCTTCGGGCTGGCCCGCACAGGACGTCTCAGGTCCGCGCCCGTCGCCGTCGCCTCCTACATCGGCGCGGCGTACTGGTTCACCTCCTCCACCTCGTTCGCGAACCCTGCGGTGACCGTCGGCCGGGCCTTCAGCGACACCTTCGCCGGGATAGCGCCCGGATCGGTGCCGGGCTTCGTCGGCGCGCAGCTGGTCGGCGCCGCCGTCGGGATCGCGCTGGTCGCGGTGCTGTACGGCCGCCGCGACACCGCGTCCGCCAAGGACGTGTAAACCCGCCGAACACCCCGACCGTGCAAGGCCGAACACCCCGACCGTGCAAGGGAGCCCGGGCCGTGGTGTCGGTCGCCGATCTCGTGCCCGCCGCGCCGGTCGACGGCGCGGTGCGCCGGCTGACCGACAGGTAGGCCGGGGTGTTCCCGACCGCAGTGGTCCGGGCCGTGGTCGAGGGCTCGTACCTGAGGCTCGCGGCCACCGCCACGGTCCACACCCGACTGCCTCAGCCCGCTGCTGACCGCCACCGTGAAAGGAACACCGCATGTCCTCCGAGAAGCCCTCGGTGCTGTTCGTCTGCGTCCACAACGCGGGCCGCTCCCAGATGGCCGCGGGCTTCCTGCGCCACCTCGCCGGCGACCGCGTCCAGGTTCTTTCCGCCGGATCCATCCCGGGTGACCGCGTCAACCCCGTCGCGGTCGAGGCGATGAAGGAGGTCGGCATCGACATCGCCGACCAGACCCCCAAGGTGCTGACCACCGAGGCGGTGCACGCGTCCGACGTCGTCATCACGATGGGCTGCGGCGACGCGTGCCCGATCTTCCCCGGCAAGCGCTACCTCGACTGGGCCCTCGACGACCCGGCCGGGCAGGGCATCGAGGCGGTGCGCCCGATCCGCGACGAGATCGAGAAGCGCATCAAGGTCCTCATCAGCGAACTCACCGGCGAGGAGGGCTGACCGCGATGGCCGAAACCGGCGGGGCCACGGAGACAGTCGTGCATCTCTCGCAGCGCGCATCGAACGGCCCGCCCGTGGAGGGGCGGGCCGTCGTCGCGAGTTGCGCTGCTGCTCTCAGCCCTCGTGCGGCAACTGGCCTTCCGTGGCCGGCCGTTGCCGGTCGAGTGGGGGCTGTGATCGCGTAATGGGTGGGTCGGCGGGCTGGATCAGTCGGGGATGCCTGCGTGGTCTGAGGTCTCGGCGGGGGTCTTGCGGGGTGAGGGGGCGGTTTCCGCGAGGGCGGTGCCGGCTTCGGCGGTGGTGCGGCGGGGGCCGAAGCGGAGGATGGCTGCGGCGGTGACGAGCAGGAGCGCCGCGGAGGCCAGGTAGGCGACGGAGTAGCCGTCGATGAAGGCGTCGACGGCTGCGCGGCCGAGTGCTTCGCCTTGCGTGCCGAGGCGTTCGGCGACGGCTTGTGAGACGGCGAGGGATTCCTGGGCGGTGTGGACTGCCTCGGGCGGGAGGCCGGCCGGGGCGTTGTCGGAGACGCCTTGGCGGTAGCCGTTGTTGAGGATGCTGCCGAGGACGGCGATGCCGAGGGTGCCGCCGACTTCGCGGGCGGCGTCGTTGACCGCGGAGGCGACGCCCTGCTTGTGGGCGGGCAGCGAATCGACGATGGAGGTGGTGGCGGGTGCCGTGGCCAGGGCCATGCCGGCGCCGATCGGCAGCAGGCCGGCCAGGACCAGCCAGTACGACGTGTCGGCGTCGAGAAGGCTGAGGACGAGTACGCCCGCGGTCATCAGGACCAGGCCGGTGCCCGCGGCCCGGCGTACGCCGATCTTGCCGACGATGTGGGGCGCGCGGCGGGAGAGGCCGCCGAGGACCATGCCCATGGGAGTCATCGCGAGGCCGGCCTGCAAGGGGCTGTAATCCAGGATCAGTTGCAGGTATTGCAGGACGATGAAGACCATCCCGAAGAACACGAAGAACTGCACGGTGATGGACAACACCCCGGTGGTGAAGCCGCGCACCCGGAACAGCCTCGGGTCGAGCATGGGATCGGTCGTACGCAGGCTCCAGGCCAGCCACAGTGCGCCGCCGAGCACGCCGGCGGCGAACGCGGCCAGGGTGACCGGGTCGGTCCAGCCGCGGTGCGGGCCTTCGATGGTGCCGAAGACGATCCCGGCGAGGCTGAGCGCCGACAACGCACCGCCGACGGCGTCGATGCGCGGGGCGGAGGACTCACGGGAGTTCGGGATGACGACGACGGCGGCGAGGAGCGTCAGCGCGGCGAGGATCCCGCCGAAGACGAAGATCGACGGCCAGGAAAGCCACTCCAGGAGCAGGCCGGAGGTCAGGAGGCCGAAGACGGCTCCCGCGCCGGCGACGCCTATCCAGGCGCCCACTGCCTTCCCGCGCTCGGCGGCCGGGAACGAACTGGTGATGATGGACAAGGTGGTCGGCATGACCAGCGCCGCACCCACACCGGACAACCCGCGCAGCATGATGATGGTGCTCGGGCTGTCGGCGGTGGCCGCAGCGAACGCGCCCGCGGCGAAGAGTGCTAGGCCCGCGACGAGGACGGGTTTGCGGCCGAACCGGTCGCCGATCGCGCCCGCGGGGAGGAGAAGTCCGGCGAAGACCAGGGCGTACGCGTCGATGATCCACTGCAATTGGGTCTGGTTGGCGCCGGTGTCCTGCGCGAGGCCGGGCAGGGCGACGTTCAGCGAGGGAACGGCGGACACCACGACCGCCAGCGATACCAGGACGACGGCGAGCACCCCGCGGCGGCGGGCGGGTGTGAGCGCCGGGGCGGATGGCTGTGGAGTAGTGGACACGATGGTCTCCCGAGACGGATCGGCAAGGTAGAGGCGGGTGTTGTGGCTGCTCAGGCCGCGGTGGTGAGGTGCCCGCGGGTCTGTGCAGGGTGGCTGTGCCCGAGGACGTCGAGCGGACGAGGGGCACGGGCGAAGACGACGAGCTTGAGGGCGACGAAGCGACCGACGCCGGCGAGGCCTGAGGCGGCGAGGTAGACGGCCTGCCGGGTGAGTGGCGAGGCCTCCGAGACGGTCAGGTCGAGGCCGAGCAGTGCGCCGGTGGTGACGAGGTAGGCGGCGACGGCCGTGCCGGTCGACTCCACGTGCACGCGGACGCTTGCCGCGCCGCGCCGGAACGTGAACCTGCTGTGCAGCTCGTTGGCCAGCAGCGTGGACACCACCGTGACAAGGGCGTTCGCGACGGTGATGGGCATCGCGCCGGCCAGGACCAGCAGTGCCGCGCTGGACAGCAGGCCGAGGCCGCCGCCGCAGATGGTGAAGCGGCCGAACGAGGCGGCAGTTGCGCGGCGGTCCATCCAGATCCCCCTCGGTCGACTCCGACGCCCAGTCAAGTGGAGAAGTTATCTCCACTTGTCGTCGACCGTAGCAGAAGTGGAGAGAATCTCTCCACTAGTCGGCTCCAGTCGCGTATCGGCTCCGTGAGGCCCCATCACGCCGTGCATCGCCGAGTTCCGGGCGGCCGGCGCGGTTGCGTCGGCCGCGCCGTTGGACGTCCTGCGCTTCCCGGACGCCACACGGCAGTGAGACCCCGAGTCGATTCGGGTGGACATTGCCGCGCGGGGCGAGGCCCACCACGGAGGCCGATTGGAGTCTGTTCGGGGATGCCGGGCACAGGTGGGCACATCGGCCGACGCCGCGAGGCGGAACGCGACAACGAGTCCGATGTGGGGAACTCTGCCGGGCTGCCGCAGGGTTCGGGCCGAGGCTTGGCTCACCCGGACCGTGTTGGCCGTCGCCGCCGACGGCACCGGGGGCTCGGCCTGATCCTCCGGGCAGCGGGCGAACTGGGCGCCGGCACCGGCGACTTGGTGCTCGCCGAACGCGTCGGCTGATCCGAGTCGGAGCGACCGAACTGACCTTGCGCCTGCTGCGCTGTTCCAACCGCCGGTCGCAGTGCGCGGCGTCCGGCGGCGAGCCGTCGCCTCGAATCGACATGCGCGTATCGTGCGGCGCCTGGTCGACCGGACTGCGCCACGGCATCGACCTCACTGCGACGTCGCGGCCATCAGCCGCGGCTATCGAGCCTCGTCGTCGTAGTCGAGTTGAATGGAAGCTTCTCCATGAGCATTCAGCGATACCCGGTAGGTCGCCCATTCGCCGAATTCGCCTTTGAAGTGGCAGCGGTAGTTGGTGACGGTGCCGGGGGCGAGCAATGAAATCTCCGGCATGGGATCGCATGCCAGATCCGTGCCTGGATTGTCTTCGTCGTGATGTGCCTGGTTCCAGAGCCTCAGGTGCACTGCATCGCGGAAAAGAGGCGAGACCTTGGGGGTTACTTCCTGTTCCCAGGTTGCCAGACCCGTGTACGACTGGCCCGAGCCGGGCTCCAGGATGTATTGGGGGGTGCGGCGGAGGTTCGAAATGCGCACCGAATAGGGGACCTTGAGGTCGTTGTGGCTTGCGATGCACTCGAATTGGAACTGTTCGAGCGTCGCTCCTCCACAGTCGATGGCCACCTCAGCGGATTTGTTCCCCAGCTTGGGATAGAAGTCGTCGTGGATCGCGTCCTTGACATCGTTCATGCCGAAAGGCTCGTTCTCGTCATGCGGGCGTTCGCGATCCTTCGGCCTGACGCCGTCGTCGAAGGATGCGGGTGCACTCGTCACCCGCACCACCTCTTCCCACTTGAACGGCGGCGGGTCATCCGCGGTCAGGCGGCCCCAGAGCCACTGGCCGACCACGACGACGGCCGCGACGATCGCAGCAAGGACCACAACCGCGAAGGTCACCGAACACCCGACGAACGCGGCGTCCTGCTTGGCACCGACCGCTTGCCCGCTCCGCGCCATCACGGATCGCCCCAATCACCTCGGCCGCGTGGGTGACGCGTACCGGCGACCATTCCGACGCACAACCGCCTCCTCCACGCCGTTCTTCGAATCACGCAATCAGTTCAACGAGGCGGCCGGGCGCAGGAAACGGAATCCGGGAGTGCGACGAAGGCCCGCCGAACGGTCGAAGCCCGGAGGTGACCTGATGCGGCGTCAGATCGTTTGGCCGCGCGTGACCGGTTCAAGCGCGGAAACCCGAACAGCCGTGTCCGCGGCAGGAATGTACCGTGGCCACGGACCGGAACGAATCGGCCACCACGTCGGCGAACCGGACCGTGGGTGTCGAACGCCGTTCAGTTGCCGGGGAGTTGGCCCGCGATGCCGTCGAGGAAACGGCTCATGCCGTAGGCGAAGACCTCCTCGGCGGGCATCCACAGGTACGCCTCGCCGGCTGCCCGCAGGGCGGTGAACTGTTCGGCGGGCAGGACGGTGAGCAGTTGGTCGAAGCCGTCGGCGCGGACCGCTCCTCTCGCTCCGCGGCCGAAGGCGCTGCGCTCGATGTCGACGACACCGGCCACGAATTGAATCATGGTGGTCGCCGCGAAAGCCGCCTGACGGGTACGCAGTCCCGCTTCGAGGAACATGCCCAGCGCGGCATCGATGAGGCGCAGGGCGTTGGGTCCGTATCCCGACCCGCTTCGGCCCGCGGATGCGGGCAGCGGCTGGGCGAGGAGTACCCGGCGCAGCTCGCCCATGAGGGCCTCGACGTCCGCGCGCCAGCCGCGCCCGGTGGGTGTGACCCGGATGTCTCCGAGTACGTGATCGGCCATCAGCGCCATCAACTCGTCGCGGCTCGCGATGTGCCGGTACAGCGACGCGCTCGTGGTGTCCAGGCGGTCGGCGACCGCGCGTACCGTCAGGGCCTCGACTCCCTCCGCGCGCAGGACCTCCAAAGCCGCGTCGACGATGCGCGTGGTGGACAGCCCGCCCGCGCGGGGGCGGCGTGTGCGGTTTCCGGCGAGGCGTTCGGCCCACCAGCGTGCCGACCCGGGCTCGGCGGGTGTGGCTGCGCCGTGGTCGGGGCGGCGGGGCCCGTCGTCGGGCTTGTCGGGTGAATGCTGCTGGTGCACGCCGCCATTCAACAACACCTTGACACTATGCGAGCGGCGCTCGCATACTCACGATGAAATGCGAGCAACGTTTGCAAAAGGCGGGCGTGCGGTTTCAGGGCGCCGGTTCGGCCCCGATCGCCCGTGTGCGGTGCGGGGAAGCCGGCCAGGGCCGGGCCCCGGGTGGCGCGTCCCGGACGTCGAGGCGCAGCGTCGATGTAGGAGGTTTCCATGACCGCGGTGATGCGCGGCGTTCGTGTTCTCGAGGTCGCCGAACACACCTTCGTCCCTGCGGCTTCCGCGCTCTTGGCCGACTGGGGCGCCGACGTCGTCAAGATCGAACACGTCGAGCGCGGCGACGCGATGCGCGGCCTCGCGTCCTCCGGCATCGCGGTGGTGCCGGACGACGTGCACGTCTTGTTCGAGCATTCCAACCGGGGCAAGCGCAGTCTTGGCCTGGACCTGACGTCCGAGGCGGGACGGGAGATCTTGTACCGGCTCGCTGCGACGGCGGACGTCTTCCTGACCAACAAACTGCCGAGCGTCCGCACCAAGCTGCGGATCGATGTCGAGGACATTCGGGCCCACAATCCGCACATCATCTACGTGCGCGGCACCGGCCAGGGCGAGCGCGGGCCCGACGCCGACAGCGGCGCGTACGACTCCCTCGCGTTCTGGTCGCGTTCCGGCGCGGCTGCCGGGGTGATGCGCCCCGAATACGGCCACGTGCCGGTTCCGCCGGCTCCCGGCTTCGGGGATTCGATCGGGGCCATGACCATCGCCGGTGGGATCACGAGCGCGCTGTTCCACCGCGAACGCACCGGCGAGGCCACGACCGTGGACGTCTCGCTGCTCGGCACCGCGATGTGGTCGATGGGCCAGGCACTCGCACTGTCGCTGCATCTCGACGTGCCCTGGGCCCCACCGCCGCCCGACAAGCAGGGGTCCAACCCGCTCAGTCGCAACTACCAAACCCGGGACGGGCGTTGGCTGTCCTTCACGTGCCTCCAGGCGGGCAGGTACTGGCGGCCGGCTTGTGAGGCGATCGGTCGGCCCGAGCTGGCCGACGACCCGCGTTTCGCGGACCAAGCCTCTCTGCTGGCCAACAGCGGCGAGGCGATCGCCATCCTTCGCGAAGTCTTCCTCGAACGCCCGCTCAGCGAGTGGCGGGAGAAGTTGGCTGGTTTCACCGGCCAGTGGGCGGTGGTGCAGGACACGCTTGAGGCTGCCGCGGATCCGCAGACCGTGGCGAACGGATACGTGCAGGAGTGCGCGACCGCCTCGGGTGTTCCGTTCCGGCTCGCGGCAGCGCCCGTGCAGTTCGACGGCCGACCGCCGACGCCGCGACGCGCGCCGACGTTCAACGAGCACGCCGACGAGGTGCTCGCCGAACTGGGCCTGGGCACAGAGGCCGTCCTCGACCTCAAGATACGCAACGTCGTCGCCTGAACTCCGAAAGAGCCGAACCGTTTCGGACTCTCGGCTGCGGAAGACCCTTCTCGGTCGCCGGACTTCGTCAACCGACAAGTCCGGCGGCCGACCACCCGGAAGATTGAGGGACATGAGTACACAGCGCAAAGGCAAGGCCATCGCCATGACCGAGGAGGAGCGGGACGCTTTCCTGCAATCCCAGCCGGTCGTACGGGTCGCCACGGTCAGTGTCAGCGGCCGACCCCATGTCAGCGCGCTGTGGTTCGTCTGGGACGGCGCTGCGTTGTGGCTCAACTCCCTGACGCGCAGCCAGCGTTGGACCGACATCGTCCGGGACCCGCGGGTCGGCGTGATCGTCGACGACGGCGGCAAGGACTTCATGAGCCTGCGCGGTGTCGAACTGCAGGGCACCGCCGAGGTTGTGGGAGAGGTGCCTCGCACCGGGGAGCCGGTCGACGCGCTCGCGGTTCCGGAGAAGCTGTTCGCCGACAAGTACGCGGCGGGACGTCCGTTCCACTATGACGGCCGACACGGTTGGCTCCGCATCACGCCCGAGAAGATCGTGAGTTGGGACTTCGCCAAGATGCGGCGGTGACCTCGGACATTCCCCACCCCTCGGCCGCCACCGAGGAAATCCGGCGGCGGGCCGCCCGCCGCCGAGGTCACGATCGGCTGCTGTTCGGCAGCCATGCCAAGGATTGGGAGACAAGCCGATGGAACGCCGACGCCTTGGCACAAGTGGGCTGGAGGTCTCCAAGCTGTCCCTCGGGGCGATGACGTTCGGCTCGGGGATGCCGCCGATCGCCACCGTCGACCGCGAGCGTGCCCGCGCGATCATCGACCGGGCGCTCGACGCAGGGGTGAACCTGATCGACACGGCCGACGTCTACGCGTCCGGCCAGTCGGAGGAAATACTCGGCGCCTGTGTACGACACCGACGCGACGACGTGCTGATCGCCACCAAGGTCGGCTTCGGGTCTCCGCGACCGGGGGCGCTGGCGTACGACGTCGTGGTCGCCTCGTGCGAGAACAGTCTCCGTCGGCTCGGCGTCGATCACATCGACCTCTACCAGCTTCACTGCCCCGACCGCACGACGCCCATCGAGGAGACCCTCCGCGCGCTCGACGACCTCATGACGCGCGGCCTGGTCCGGGCTGTCGGCACGAGCAACTTCCGCGCCTGGGAGACGTCCGCGGCAGTGGCCCACCAACGGGCACTGGGCCGCACGCCGTTCAGCGCCGCCCAGCTCTACTACTCACTCGTCGGGCGCGAAGCCGAACACGAACTCATCCCGCAGTGCCGGGCCGACGGCGTCGGGGTCATCGTATGGAGCCCGCTGGCAGGCGGGTACCTGACCGGACGCTACCGCGACGGCGCGGACAGCGGGCGTCGAAGCAAGCACACGTTCCCTCCCGTGGCTCCCGACCTCGGGGCCCGCGCTCTCGACGCCACCGAGCGGATCGCTGTGTCGCGCGGCGTGTCCACCGCGCAGGTCGCACTGGCCTGGACATTGTCCCGGCCGGGCATCACCTCGGTCATCATCGGCGCAAGCTCGTTGCAGCAGCTCGACGACAACCTCGCCGCCGCCACACTGAAACTCGACGACGACGAGCTCGCGGCGCTCGACGCGGCCACCGAAATCCAACCCGTCTACCCGGCCTGGTGGGACACAGCCATGGGTGTCCCAAGTCCGAACGACGTCGAGCCACCCGCCTGAAACCCACTATGGTGCCCTGACCCGCTCATCGGCTCGTTGTCGTGTCCGAATCCGCCGGCGCTTGTGTGACTTTCCGGTAGTGGTCCGCGATGTCGTCGCTGGTTGTCACCCATACGCCGGGATGGTTCACTACGTATTCGAGTGCCTGGTCCAGGTACTTGTGCCGGAACGGCTGGTTGATGACGAACGGGTGCAGGACCAGGGACATGACGCGACCGCTTTCGGTGGCGTCCGCGTGGAGCTGGTCGAGTTGGTCGGTGACGATGCGGACGAAGTCGGGGCCGCTGAGGCTTTTGCCGACGAACAGTTGGATGTCGTTGATCTCGATGGAGTACGGCACGCTCAGCATGCCGGGAACGTTCAGCCGGTAGGGCTGGTCGTCGTTGGCCCAGTCCAGGACGTAGTCGAGCCCCAATTCAGCGAGCAGTTCGGGGGTGCGGAAGGTCTCGGTGAGTGCCGGCCCGAGCCAGCCGCGGGGCCTGCGGCCGGTGGCTTCGGCGATGGTGTCGACCACTTCGGTCAGGTAGGCGCGCTCCTCGTCGGCCGTCATGTCGGCCTGGAGGATGGAGTTGTTCTTGCCGTGCGCTGCCCACACCCAGTCACGTTCCCGGCCGGCACGGATGATCTGCGGGTAACGGGCGGCGACGTCCGAGTTGAGCATGACGCTGGCGCGGACGCGGTGGCGGTCGAGGGTGTCGATCAACCGCCAGATGCCGACGCGCGGCCCGTAGTCGCGCCAGCCATAGTTGAGCGGGTCGGGGGCCAGGTGCCGGGTGTCGGCGAAGATGCTCGTCGACGGGCGATCGATCCGGTAGTGCTCGACGTTCAGTCCGACGTAGAAGGCAATGCGGGCGCCGTCCGGCCAGTGGAGCGGCTGCCGGTCGACGACAGGGCTGTAGTCGAAGAGTCGGTTGTCCATGGAACTCACCTCGTATGGGCTGTGGTGTCTGCCGGTCTGCTGTATGGCTAGGCTCGAACCCTCACATTGGTGTGAGGGTCAAGGTGATGTCCTCTGTGAGGTGGGTCATATGCGCATCGGAGAACTGTCGAAACGCACCGGTGCCTCGCGGCGACTCCTGCGGTACTACGAGGAGCAGGGCCTGATCGCTGCCGACCGCTCACCGAACGGATACCGCGAGTACGACGAGCGCAACGTCGACCGTGTCGTCCAGATCAGGGGTCTGCTCGACGCCGGACTGCCGACCCGGATCATCCGGCAGATCCTGCCGTGTCTCGACAAACCCCGGACGATCTACTTCCCCGACGCGACTCCCGAAATGATCGCGACGTTGCAGCGCGAGCAAGACCGCATGACCGAGCGCATCCACTGCCTGACCCGCAACCGCGACGCCATCGGCGAGTACTTGGCCGCCGTCCTTGCCTACACCCCTGACGCCGGGAGCGTCGACGCACGGCAGCAGCGCGACCGAGCGCTTCGGACGGACGACGCATCGCTGTGACTGTCAGGTCGTAACCGACGGAACATCCCGCCACCAGGCCCCCGGAACCCGTCCTACCGCTGCCACAGCGGGTTTGCCGCGGGATCGCATGCCGCGCCGCTGTCGCCCAGGTCGTGCGCCCGGTGGCCCAGCTCGCCGGCTTCGCGCGCGTCCCCCTCGAAGCCGGCCAGGCCGCCCGCGTGGTCTTCCGCCTCCACGCCGACCGCACCTCGTTCACCGGCACCGAACACCGGCGCATCGTGGAACCTGGGGAGATCCACCTCATGGTCGGGTCCTCCTGTGCGGACGTCCACCTGCGCGGCACAGTCCGCCTCACCGGGCCCGTACGCCCGGTGGGCCACGACCGGGTCATGCACACCCCCGCCGACGTACAGCCGATGCCTGCCTGAGACTGCACCTGTACGGCGCAAGCGGTCGTCAGCCGTGATCACGGTGTCTCGTAGGTCGTCGGGGACGCGCGGGCATTGACGGGCTCAGCGGCGGGTCTCTTGCATGAGTTCGATCCGAATGCCGTCGGGGTCGGCCAGGAACAACACGTAGGACTCGCCGTCCGGAGCGGGGAAGCGGGTGCGGGTGTGCTCGATCGGCGTCCCGCCGAGTTCCACCAACCGAGACTCCACGGCGGCGAGGTCGTCGACGTGCAACGACAGGTGGGTGAAGCCGATCTGTCGGCGCGTCGTCAATGCCGCACCCTCGGCCTCGGGGGTTCGCCATCCCAGCAATTCGAGCTTCACCGGCCCCTTGACGAGCATCTGGGAACGGCATTTCATCGGCGGCGGTACCTCGGCGAGCTGAGCGAGGGAGTCGCCGATCGTCCAGGCCTCGGCGAGTTCGAAACCCAGCCCTTCGGTGTAGAAGCGGAGTGACCGTTCGAAGTCGGCAACGCACACGCCTATGTGGGATACGGAGAGGACACCGACCGCGGTTCCCCGCGGCCCGGATTCTGAAGGCAAGTTTCCCCCCTGTTGCGGTGGTTGGCCGGCCCCGGCGGGCGGCCGCGGAAAGGCGACCGGGAAGGTGTCCGCAAGCTGCGGACGTTGGCAACACGATCGTGGTCGACCAGCCAGTACGGTTCTTGTCGCCGAGATCGACGCGGTACGGATCATGGTGGAACGTGCCCCTGGATCACCGGGGCCCTCGAACGTTGCATCACGAAAATACCGCACTGCTATACGCCCGTATAGAGGTTGTGGCGCCGCTTTATCCGCTGGGGGATGTGACGGGGAAAAGCACCGAACGGCGGGTCTCGACCACGCTTGTCGCGCGTGGTTCGAGCCCGCCGTCGTGGGGGTGCCTCGGTTTCGATGTCCTGAACGGGCGTCGCCGTGCCGCTGCTGCTTCGGCGGTCCACCGTCACGCCGGCCGGCGAACCGCCTTCCGCGGCCTGCCGACAGGCCCGTCCGCCTCTACTTGAGGTCGTTCATGCTCTTGCCGACATCCGCCAGGGTTCCCGGCTTGCCGTAGTCACCGGTGAGCCTGTAGGCGGCGATGTCGCAGTCGTAGGCGCCCTGAGTGGGTTTGAAGTCGGCTGCGGGCTTCCAGCCTTCGGGGGTCGCCTTCTCGATGTTCATGCACTTGGACGGGCCGTCCTGGACGGACAGGTCGATGGGCGCCTGCAAGCCGCCCCCGGTCCACGCCGTCTCCTTGCGCGCCGCCTCGACCACGCACTTGCGGGTGAGGTTGTCACCGCAGCTCGCGGCCGACTTGGCGAACAGCAGCCAGGCCGAGAACGCCTTCACCGCGGGCAGGGTCACCTGAGCTCCGGGGGCGTACTTCTCGAACAGGTCCAGGACCTGCTGTGTCGCAAGGTTGGACGCGGCCTCCTCCAGCGGGTGAGTCCCGCCGATGTCGGCCAGGTTGTTCTGGTAGGCCAACACCGCAGGACCGGCGAGCTTGAGGAACGGATCGCCGTACGCGTTGCTGTTGGCCTCGATCCAGTCCAACTTGTAGTCCATGTTGGTCAACTCCTGCTCCAGCTTCGCCAGAGAGCCGTAGTCGCCCATGAAAACAAGGCCCTTGACGCCCTTGTTCTTGATCGTCTGCGCGTACGGCGTCCAGTTGGGCACGCCCGTAGCCGGGTAAAGCTCGGTGTAGGACATGGGCGTCCCGCGCGACTGGAAGAACTCCGTGCGCTGGTCGACCGAGACCTTGGTGACCGGGGAGTCACCCGCGATGATGCCCACGGCGTTCGCCGACTGCGGATACGCCTCCGCGACCAGCCATTCGTAGAAGCCCGCGTTTCGGAGGTAGGACGGTCCACCAGCCTGCACGGTCAGTTGCAGGTCCGACCCTTCGTTCTGGCGCTGGGTCGACTGGGAGGGGAACTCCGGCAGCAGGCACGACAGCCGGTCCTTGGTGCCCATGCCGTCGAGTGACGCGCTTCCGCCGACCAGAGCGAAGTCCTCGCGGCAGGCCTCCACGATCCGCTGCCGGACCTCGACCATCTTGATGTCGCGAAGAGTTGCCTTGATCTTGCGCCCGTTGACGCCGCCGGCCTCGTTGCACCACGACGTGAAGACCTTGGCCGCGTCCTCGTATTCGTGCTTCTTGGTGAAGCCGACATCGGACAGGACACCGACCTGGATCTCCTTGGCGGTGACCCCCTGAGCGGACGCGCTCGTCGGATTCCCCGCGCCACACACGTTTTTCAGATCGCCGAAGTCGGACGACACGGGAACGTTCGCCGACGGGGCGGCTCCCGCTCCTTCTCTGCGGTCGGGTTCACCGCCGCGATCGACGCATCCGGCCACAGCGAACAGTGCGGCCGCCAGCGCAAGGCTGGTCAGGGTTGTTCTGGATCTCACGGACTGTCTCCTTGGTGCTGTCGGCATCCCAGGACGCCGGCTTCGATCTGCTGGGCGGTGACGTCCACTCGGGCGGACCCGGTGGGTGTCGCCTGTGGTGTGTCCGTCCCGCACAGTGGTGGGTGCGGCAAGGTGGTGGGTCAGCCGCCGCGGGTCGCGACGAGCGCGCCTCGGTTGACCTTGGTGGCGGCGCTGCGCGGGACGGCGTCGACGAATTCGACGGTCTTGGGAACCTTGTAGGCGGCGAGCCGGCCCTTGGCGTAGGCGATGACCTCCTGTGAGGTCGGCGGCGCGGCCGGGTCGGCGGGTTCGATGACGGCGTGGACGCGGCGTCCCCACTCGGGGTCCTTGAGGCCGATCACCACGACGTCGGCGATCTTCGGGTGGTCGATCAGCGCCGCCTCCACCTCGGCCGGGAACACGTTCGCGCCACCCGAGATGATCATGTCGACGCGGCGGTCCAGGAGGTAGAGGTAGCCCTCCTCGTCGACGTACCCGACGTCGCCGGCCGTCTGGAACCCGTCGTTGGTGCGCCTGAGTTCGGGTGCCTTGCCGAGATACTTGTAGCCGCCGTACGCGGACGACCGCAGGTACACGTCACCGATTTCCCGCGTGGGGACTTCCTTTCCGTCGGCGTCGAGGATGCGCAGTTCGGTTGTCGCCAGCGGACGGCCGACGCTGCCTTGGTGCTTCATCCACTCGTCGCCGCGGATCGCGGTCAGCCCCAGCCCCTCGGTCATGCCGTACGCCATCAAAATGCGTTCCGCGCCGATCAGGCCGGCCCAGCGGTGGACGAGCGAGGGCGGCATGGGGGCGGCGCCCTGGATGATCCACTCCAGGCTGGACAGGTCGCGCTCGTCGACGCCGGGCAGGTCGGCGATCCGCTGGAGCATGGTCGGCGTCGCGGTGAACGTGGTGACGCGGTGGCGTTCGACGACGTCCACGACGCGGGCCGCGTCGAACTTCTCCATGACCACGAGCCGGTCGCCGGCCAACAGCCCGAACAGCGTGGCCAGTCCGTTGGTGTGGTACATCGGCGCGAGCACGAGGATGGTCTGCGGTCGGGGCACCGGCCGCCACCTGTCCATCATCGGCGCACTGAACAGCGGGTTGTGGAGCGCGGGAAGCAGGCTCAGGATGACCTTCGGCGTTCCGGTGGACCCGCTGCTGCATATGCCGTGCGCGTTCGGCGACAGCACGTCCGGCAACTCGGGGATGTCCGCGTCCTCCGTCGCGTCGATCCAGGCCAGGTCGTCGGCACCCAGGTGCACGCGGGCGTCGACGACCTCGCGCAGCCGGGCGAGCTCCCAGTCGGGGAGGTCCCAGCGGATCGGCACCGGCACCGCGCCGAGCTTCCACGCCGCGAACACACCCAGCACGAACTGCGGCGAGTTGCGCAGCGCCAGGCCCAGGCGGTCGCCCAGCCCGAGTCCCCGTTCGGCCAGCGCGCCGGCGAGTTGGTCCGACCGCCGGTCCAACTCGCGCCAGGTGAAAGCGCTTTCGCCGCCGTCCAGGGCGACGTGGCAGAACACCACCTCGCCCGTGCACGACGCCGCGAGTTCGCGAATCCGCCGCGCGTTGCTGATCTTGTCTTCCACTGCGTTCCTCCTCGCCGAACTCCTGACGGACTCTCCGAACGCCGTCTCCGGGCGGAGGCACGTGGTTGCGCCCGCTTGGCGTCCCTGTGCGAAAACCTCAACGCGCGCTCTCGACGGCGACTGCGGCGTGGCACGACCACGTCCGCTTCGGGGCACCGGGGCCACGACCGCCCGGAGCCGATGCCACTTCCGACCGTGCAGGCGGCGGATCGAATTGCTCGGGTGACCCGATCAAACCTCACGGAGCCCTGGCCTGGGCAGGACCGCCGTCTCGTCCTGCGGTGCACCGTCGGGAAGGTTCATGACATTTCCACCGGTGCGTCGATCTCGGCCAGCAGACAAGCGCGTTCCAGCCACGGGTTCGGGTAACCCGCCTTGGGCAGGTTCATCGAACGCCGCGAATGCAGGCCCAGCAAACCGGCCTTGAGGCCGGCGAACGTCTCGTGCCAGTCGAGGTCCTGGACCTGTCGTCCCGTCAACTCCTGCCAGAGATCGATGGTTTCCCCTCGCGTGCCCAGGCCGTCCAGCCGTGCCACACCCTGGGAGGTGCTGTGCATCTCGTCGAAGAGCAGCCACCAGCCGAGGTCGGCCATCGGGCCGCCCAGCGACGCCTGCTCCCAGTCCATGACGCCGACGACCCGGTAGTCGTCGCCGAACATGATGTTGCCGATCCGTGCGTCGCCCCACGAAAGGCCCGGCGTGTCGGTGGCTGGGCGATGCGCCTTCAGCCAGTCGAACAGGGCCCGCACCGACTCCGGTATGTCGTCCCCGAGCGCCCAGGTCGCGAACTGGCTCCAGTACGTGAGCTGTTGCTCGTCCCCTGCGGCCCCCTGCTCCGGCCGGTGGACGAACGCGAACTCGTCGATGGGCAGCGAGTGGATCGCGGCGAGCTGGCCCATCGCGCTCTCCCACAACGTTCGGCGCTGAGCGGGCGTCGCGTCGACCAGCCAGCCGGTGGAGTTGTAGACGGGCATGCTCACCGGCACCCGGCCGCGCATCCGGCGCATGAGATAGAACGGCTGGCCCAGGATCCTCGGGTCCTCCTCGTACCACAGCGCTTCGGGGACCCGCACGGTGCCCACGCGGCGGAGTGTGACCAGCATGTCGTACTGCGTGCGGAACCGCGGGTCGAGGAACATCTGGTGCTCGGGGCGCGGGGCGATCCGCAGGACCAGCTCGTCGACCCGGTCGCTGTGACGGGCTTCGAACAGGATCGTCTCGTTGGAGACACCCGCCCCCAACGGGTAGGCGAAATCAGTGAGTTCGATGTCGGTGACGCCCAGGCGCTCGGCGAGCCACGGTCGCAGTGCTGCTGCTGCGGCGTCCAAGTCCCTGCCCTTGGCGAAGATCAGGGCTTCACTCATTTCCGGCCACCTCCTTTGTCTCGGAATCCCGCGAGCCGGGTGGAGCCACGGCTTGGCTCGGGTCGTTCGTCGGATCGCCGCCGAATCCCGCAAGGCAAAACGCCCACAACTGCTCGGCGATCTCCTCGACGCTGTCGTGGGCCGTCGCGAACGCGTAGTGGTGGTACGTGGTCGTGACCAGCTTCATCGCCACCCAGGCGTCGCGCGCCGGATCCCGAGAAGCCAGCAGTCCTTCGGCCACCGCCGCGCGCAGCTCTCGTTCGATCAGATCACCGAACGGTTGTGCCGCCCGAGCCATGTCCTCGGGAAAGAGCTGGTACAGCCGCCAGTGCTCGGTCGTGATGAACTGCGGGCCGGTGAGATCCGCCCCCCGGCGCAGCGAGCTGAGTGTGCCCGTGATGTACAGGCGCAGCCGAGCGACCGGGTTCGCCAAGCGGCGCGCCTCGGCCTCCACGCGTACGGCCTCCTCGGCGATCACCTCCTCCACGACGGCGAGGATCACCTGGTCCTTGCCGGCGAAGTGGCGGTAGACCGTCTGGAGTGCCACCCCGGACTCCTTCGTCAGCTCCGCCGTGGTGAAGGCCGTGCCCTTCTCCCCGATCAGCCGGCGTGCGGCCCGCCTGATCGCCTGCAACTGCTGTGTGCCGCGCGACCGTTGGCCGGTGCGGGAACGGTCGGTGGTGCGCTCCGCCCACGACGCGCGACTTTCCGAGGCTGCGGAGCCGGCCGTTTCACCGGCCGTTTCACCGGGCGGTTGTTCGATGGGCGCGGTCATGCGTTGCTGCCTTTGTGTGACGGGGCCGGTACTGCGGTCGGGATCGGGCGTGGCGCCGGCCATGTGTCAGGCATTGGCGAGAACGGGCGGTTCGGCCGGCGTGAAGCGGTACAGCTTCTCGGCGTTGCCGCGCAGGATCTTGTACTGGGTCTCCTCGGGCAGGTGCTTGATGCGGTTCTTGACGACGGTGATGCAGTCCGGCCAGGTGGAGTCGGAGTGCGGGTAAGCGGTTCCGGGCTGAACTCCTCCTTCGACTTTCCGACGACGGCGCTCAGGCCGGAGCTGGGGTATTTCTTACCGTCGTACACCCAAAAGTCCAGGCCTGTGTCGTCGAACTCCATGTGCGGGGCCCGTTCGCGGTCGGCCTTCGGGAGGCGGTCGATCCACAGGTTCGGCGGTTCGAGGATGTGGTCGTCGACCGAGATCAGCCAGTCGAGGTTGAGGTTGGCAGACATGCCCGCTCCTTCGTGCCGGGGCGAGCCGGTCGAGGCTCGCCGATCACCACGTGCTCACTTGCTGGAATGCGCGAAGGCCGTCGCATCCGCGCTCGCGGCCGAGACCGCCGGGACCGGTTTTGTACGACGTGCCGCCGCCGGTCCCGGACGGCAGAGATCGGTCCACAAGCACGTCGGTGCGTCCTTCAGCACGGAAAAGCCTCCCGCCACACCGTCGTCCGCCGACCTGGTGCAGGAAACAGTAGAGCGAGGCTATTGTGTTTGAGAAGTGCCGTTCTACTTTTTTCGAGGACGTTCTCCGGGCGCCTTTCGGCTAATCAGCGATCGAGGAAAGCCAGGCGCGAGGGGCGCAACCGCAGCCGATGACGCGGGCCGGCGGCGGTCTGTGCGTGTGTCTGCATCGCGGCGGGCTTGAGGCGACGGACGACAGGCCGGAGACAAGCCAGGCCTGCTCCGTGAGCGTGGCGTGCCCGTGGCCATGGCGTTTTGCCTGGTGAGAGCGCCGCGGCCGGTTTGGGTTGATGTCGACCGTCGTTGTGGGCGCGTGTGGGCAGGCGTGCGGGCAACCCGGCCTCGACGCCGCTTCGGGCACCGGACGGTACGTGCGCAGCCCGGTCGGCGAAGGTGGAAAATACCGGGTTGGGTGCAGTCCCTTTTCGTCGTCGTGCTTTTTCTGGGCACGACTTGCAGCCCCCACCGTTCGATGGGGGCTCAAGCTTCCGAGCGATTATGTTGTGCATGTTGTGCCGTGACGTCGCCGGCGGAGAAGGTCAGTAGCGGCGCTGTTGAATCTTCCGCGGCTTCGAATGCGTCACCGGACGTCGTTCATGCTTTTCCCCACGTCGGCCAGAGTGAGCGGCTTTCCGTGGTTCCCGGTGTGCGCTGTGGCGGTCGCGTCACAGCGGTAGGCGCCGTTGTCGGGCTTGAAGTCCGCGGGTTTCCAGCCGTCGGGACCGGCCTGCACGACGTTGTAGCACTTCAGGGGGAGGTGCTGGGACAAGTCGATGGGGGCCTGGAGCCCACCCGCGTTCCAGTTCGTCTCCTTGGCCGCCGTCTCGTACACGCACTTGCGGGTGAGGTTGTCGCCGCAGGCGACTGCGGACTTGGCGAAGACCAGCCAGGCGGAGAACGCCTTGAGCGCGGGGAAGGTCACCGTGGCGCCGGGGGCGTACTTGGCGTACAGGTTGACGACCTGCTGGACTGCGGGGGAGGAGGAAGCCATCTCCAGCGGGGTGAAGCCGCCGAGGTCGGCGACGTTGTTCTGGCTCTCGAGGGTGTTCTTGCCCGCGAGTTCGAGAAACGCGGGGCCGTAGGCGTTGGAGTTGGCGTCGATCCAGTCGAGCTTGTACTGGAGATTGGTCAGCACCTGTTCCAGCTTGGCGAGGTTGCGGTAGTCGCCGAGGAAGATCAGGCCCTTGACACCCTTGTTCTTGATGGACTGCGCGTACGGGGTCCAGTCGGAGACGCCGGCGGCCGGGTACAGGTCGGTGTAGGTGACGTTCGCGCCCACGGCCCGCAGCGTCTCCGAGGCCCGCTCGGTCATGACCTTGGTGACCGGCGCGTCGCCCGCGATGATGCCCACCGCTCCGGCGGAGCCGGGGTACGCCTCCTTGGTCAGCCACGTGTAGAAGCCCTCGTAAGGCCAGTGCACGGGGCTGTGCGCCTGCACGGAGATCTGGAGGTCGGAGCCCTGGTTCTCAAGCTGCGAGGTCTGCGCGGGGAAGTCGGGCAGCAGGCACCCCAGTCGTTCGCGGGTGCCGAGCGCATCCAGCCCCGCGCCGCCGCCGACGAGGGCGAAGTCCTCGGCGCAGGCCTCGATGACCCGCTGCCGGACCTCCATCATCTTGGTGTCGCGGACGGTGGCGTTGAGCTTGCGGCCGTTGATGCCCCCGTTTTCGTTGCACCAGGAGGTGAACACCTTTGCGGCGTCGCCGAATTCGGGGTTCTTGTTGAAGCCGATGTCGGACATGACGCCGACTTTGATCTCCTTGTCGGTGACGCCCTGCGCGGGCGACCCGGCGGCGGTGCCGGGCCGGCACACCTGCTTCAGGTCGCCGAAGTCCGCCGAGAGGGGCGTGGGGGCCGCGGTCCCCCCGGTCGGCTGCTCCTCGCCGCCGCCGTCGCCGCTGCGTCCGCAGCCGGCGACCAGCAGCGCGGAGACGACCGCGAGGGCGGCGAACGATCTACGGGCACCGCGGGATCTGCACGTTGTCATGGGCTTCTTCCTGGTGGACCGGCGATGTGTGGTGCAGGAACGCCCGCCCCGGCGATGATCTCCGGAGCCACGGGCAGGTTGTGACCGGGGAACAGCGGACGACGGGGTCGGAGGTGCCCTCCTCGCCTGCCGTTCCCCGGAGCTCTGGCCTGTCCGGCGCGGACGGGCCGGTTCGCGCCCGGCGGGTGGCCGGATGCCGGCGCGAGGCGGCTACCAGCGCTCGGGCGGCTCGGTGTTCAGCAGCAAAGGCCGTTCGTAGGAAAGGTCGCGGTCGTCGCGGGTGCCCTTCACGAAGCCCTGTTTGGTGAAGAACGGGTTCTGCAGGAGGGAGGCGTCGGCGGTTACGGCCAGTTCGACGGTCGACCGCCGCACCGCGATCCGCCAGGTGCCGTCGCGCCGTTCGAGGCGGTCGAGGTACCGGCCGCTCATGAGCTGGGCGGTCTTCCCGTCCGGGCTGAGGAGGCCGACCAGCACGTAGCTCTCCGCGTGGGCGTTGTCGCCGTCGATCTCGCAGCTGTGCGTGGTGATGTTGTGGGTGTGCAGGCTGGACGCGGCCGCGTGGATCTTGTTGGCCCACGAGGCGTACTCCGGGCCGGAGTTGATGGCGTAACCGTGTTCGTCGACACCGTCTTCGTGGTAGGTCGCGGTGAGCAGGTCGATGTCATGGCGGTCGTGTCCGCGGGCGTGCTGTGCCACGCAGTCGAGGATCGCCGTGCGGTCCATGAGGTACTGGACATCCCGCTGGAGGCGGGCGAACTTCTCCTCGGCGTCCGTGCTGTCGCCGGTCATCGGGAATCTCCAATCGTCGGACGGATGCGCCGGGACACCGGCGTTCCGCCTCGCGGGCTTGTCTCCTCCGGCGAACCGGGCCAGGGGAGGCGAGTCGGCCGGGCGGAAGACGGCTCCACGGCCACCAAGGAGGCGTGGCGCTCGCTCCGGGCGAGTCTGCTTGCGGTCGCGCCGCACGTGTCGAGAGCCGGCAGGGATGAACCGCCTCCGGATCGTGCTCCGGGGGGCGAGTTGCGTGGGACTGTACATCCGTAAAGGGCTTGCTGTACAGATGTAAATCATGCTGTGCCGACCTGCCTGGGCTCCGTCCCGCGAGGGCACGTGAGGAGCCCGGGCGGATGTCTTCCGTCGTGCGAGCGGGCAATTCGGCCGGAGCCCTTTACGAACGTACAGTGATTCCTATACGACTGTACAAGCGACAGTCCGAGGAGGGACCCTTGAGCCGCACCGACCTCTACTACGACCCGTACGACATCGAGATCGACGCCGACCCGTACCCGGTCTACAAGCGCCTTCGTGACGAGGCACCGCTGTACTACAACGAACGCCTGGACTTCTGGGGGCTCAGCCGCTTCGCCGACGTGGTGGCGGCCGCGATGGACACGAAGCGGTTCAGCTCGGCGAAGGGCGACATCCTGGAGGTCGTCAAGGCCGCCCCGGTGATGCCGCCCGGGTCGTTCATCAACGAGGACCCGCCGATCCACACCATCCACCGCGCGTTGGTGCAAAAGGCGTTCTCACCGAAGAAGATGCGGGAGATCGAGGCGAAGATCCGCGCGTTCTGCATCGCGTGCCTGGATCCCATCGCGGGGTCGGACCGGTTCGACTTCGTCCTCGACATCGGCAACGAACTGCCGATGCGGGCCATCGGGATGCTCATGGGCATTCCCGACTCGGAGCAGCCGACCGTACGCGACCACGCCCAGCGCAGCCTGCGCAACAAGCCGGGCGAACCGCTTCCGGTCAGCCAGGGCCTGTACTTCGACGGCCAGATGTACGCGGAGTACGTGGACTGGCGTGTGAAGAACCCCTCCGACGACCTCATCACCGAGCTGCTGAACACCGAGTTCGAGGACGAGACGGGCACGGTCCGCAAGCTGACCAAGAACGAGGTCCTGATCTTCGTCGCGGTCATCGCGGGCGCGGGTGTGGAGACCACCGGCCGCCTGTTCGGGTGGATGGGCAAGGTGTTGTCCGAACACCCGGAGCAGCGCCGCGAGTTGGTCAAGGACCGGTCGCTGATTCCGAACGCGATCGAGGAACTTCTGCGGTACGAGCCGCCCGGTCCGCACATTGCTCGCTACGTCACCGAGGACGTCGAGATCCACGGGCAGACCGTCCCGGCCGGCAGCGCGATGTTGATGATGCTGGCGTCGGCCAACCGCGACGAGCGGCAGTTCGAGAACCCGGACCGCTTCGACATCCACCGCAGGATGGGCCAGCACGCCACCTTCGGCCACGGCGTCCACTTCTGCGTCGGCGCCGCACTCGCCCGCCTCGAAGGCCGCGTCGCCCTCGACGAGGTCCTCAACCGCTGGCCCGACTGGGAGGCCGACATGCCGAACGCCCGCCGCTCGCCCACCACCACGGTTCGCGGGTGGGACACCATGCCGGTGGTCACCGGCTGAGCCTCGGCCGCGCCACGGCGGTGGCAGAACGGGTATCGCGGGGCGGGGACGGAACGTCGCCCACTGCCCGATCGCGGAGCAGCACGACCGTAAGTGACGTATCCACGGATCGACCGCTGTCCCTCGGGGCGCAGGGGAGGTTGGCAAGGTGTTCAGGCCCATGGAGGGAGTGCGCGTCCTGGAGGTCGCGCAGTTCACCTTCGTCCCGGCGGCAGGGGCCGTCCTGGCGGACTGGGGTGCGGAAGTCGTCAAGGTCGAGCATGCCGAGACCGGGGACGCGCAGCGCGGGATCGTCAAGGCGTTCAGCCATGACGTGGGGTCCGACGGCTCGTCGTTCGCCCCACTCATGGACGGTCCGAACCGCGGCAAGCGCAGCCTCGGGCTGGCGCTGGACAAACCCGGGGCGCGGTCGGTTCTGGAGGAACTGGTCCGCCGCAGCGACGTGTTCCTGACCAATTTCCTTCCCGGAGCCCGTGCCAAGCTGGGCATCGATGTCGCGGACATCCGGGCGATCAACCCGGACATCATCTACGCCCTCGGGGCCGGTTTCGGTCATACCGGTCCCGAGGCGGACAAGGGCGGGTACGACGCCACCGCCTTCTGGGCGCGCAGCGGCAGCGCGGACTACGTCACCCCGTCGGGAGCCACGACGCTGACCCACCAACCGGCGGGCGCCTACGGCGACTCCATGGGTGGGCTGACCATCGCCGGCGGCGTCGCGGCCGCGTTGTTTGCACCGAAGGCCGATACGAAAACAGGGAGAACGATCATGGGACGCGTTGACGGCAAGGTCGCCTTCATCACCGGAGCGGGCCGCGGCCAGGGCCGCAGCCACGCGCTCCGCCTCGCGGAGGAAGGCGCCGACATCATCGCGGTCGACCGCTGCCGCGACTTCGAGACCGTGAACTACCCGATGGCCACGCCCGACGACCTCAAGGAGACGGCGCGCCTCGTGGAGGCATGCGGCCGACGCGTCGTGGCGGTCGAGGCCGACGTCCGCGAACGGGCCCAGATGGTCGACGCGGTCGGGCGCGGCATCGCCGAGCTCGGGAAGATCGATGTCGTGGTGGCGCAGGCGGCCATCGCGGCCATGGCCGGGGAGCCTGCCGTGCAGGCGTGGATCGACGGCCTGGACACCAACCTGGTCGGCACCATCAACGCGGTGCACGCGGCGCTGCCCCACCTGAAGGAAGGCGCGTCGATCATCGCGACCGGCTCCGCCGCGGCCTTCATGCCGTTCGCGCCCGGTGAGACGATCGGCGCCGACCCCGGCGGCACCGCATACCTGGTCGCCAAGCGCGCGCTGTCGCAGTTCATGCACGAACTCGCCGCGAACCTCGCCTCTCGCGGCATCCGCGCCAACGTGGTCCACCCGACCAACGTGAACACGCCCATGCTGCACAACCCGCCGATGTACAAGATGTTCCGCCCCGACATCGAGAACCCGACCCGGGAGGACGCCGAGCTGGCCTTCCCGACGCAGCAGGCGATGCCCATCCCGTACATCGAGCCGGTGGACGTCAGCAACGCCGTGGTCTACCTGGCGTCGGACGAGTCCCGCTACGTCACCGGAACGCAGATGCGCGTCGACGCGGGCGCGTACCTGAAGTTCCAGAGCTACCACCTCTGAGCCGGTCCACGAACGGAGGCCCCCACCATGAAGGTTCGCGTCGACCAGGCCCTGTGCCAGGGCCACACCCAGTGTGCGATGACCGCACCGGAGATCTTCGCGCTGCGAGACGAGGACGGGCATGCCGAAGTCCACGACGAGCACGTACCCGCCGCGCATGAGGCGGCGGTGCGCGAAGCCGTGTTGTCCTGCCCCGAACAGGCAATCACCGCCGACTGATCCGCACGAGAACGACATCGCCACGAGGACGAGGTAACCCGATGAGCAGCGACGACGCCCACCCCGCCGCAGGGGAGGACCGCAGCAGGCCCAAGATCGACTTCGACCGGCATTCCACCGCCTACCGGACGGACTTCGAGGAGATCACCCGGGACCTGCACGGCAGGTGTCCGGTCGCCTGGACCGACCGCCACGGCGGCTATTGGCTTGCGAGCGGCAACCAGGAGGTGTTCGATCTGGCCCGCCGCGCGGACCTGCTGTCCAACGACAACGACGTCAAGGGGGAGAGGAAGGGCTATTTCGGGATCACCATCCCGCACCGGCCGCGCGACGAGGTCAGCACGCGCGGGGGGTTCCTGGAGATGGACCCGCCCGAGCAGCGGCACTACCGCCAGGCACTCAACCCGTACCTCTCCCCGGCGGCCGTCGCGCGCTGGCAGCCGGTCATGGACGAGATCACCCGCGCCTGCATCGACGAACGCATCGAGACCGGCACCATCGACTTCGTCGACGACCTGGCCAACATCGTCCCCGCCGTGATGACCATGGCCCTGCTCGGCCTGCCGCTGCGGGACTGGGAAGTCTTCTGTGAGCCGGCCCACGCGACCGTGTACACCAAGCCGGATTCGCCCGAAATGGCCCAGGTCATCGACGGCCTGATCCAGTCCTACCTGCTGATCACCGAGCACATCGGCCGCATCCGGGCCGAACCGCGCCCCGGCCTCATCGACGCCCTCGTCAACGCGGACATCAACGGCAGCCGACCGACCGACCAGGACATCACGGAGTCGGTGATGCTGCTGATCGGCGGCGGGTTCGACACCACGACCGCGCTGACCGCCCACTCGCTGGAGTGGCTGTCGGAGAATCCCGGGGAGCGCGAACGCCTCAGCCGTGAGCGGGACGCACTCCTGGACAGCGCGACCGAGGAGTTCCTGCGCTATTTCACCCCGGCCGTGGGCGACGGGCGCACCATCGCGGCCGACTGCGAGGTGGCCGGCACGCGGTTCAAGGAGGGCGAACGCCTGTGGCTCTCCTGGGCGATGGCCAACCGCGACGCGCGGGTCTTCGCCGACCCCGACACCGTGCGCCTGGACCGCACGGGCAACCGGCACGCGAGCTTCGGCCTGGGCATCCACCGGTGCATCGGCTCGAACTTCGCCCGCAAGTCGTTCAAGACCATGCTCACCCACGTCCTCGACCGCGTGCCCGACTACACGTGCGTTCCCGAAGGGACGGTCCACTACGACACAACCGGCCTCATCAACGGCATGAAGCACCTTCCCGCCACCTTCACACCCGGGCGTCGTCTCGGCCCGGGGCTCGACGAGACCATCGACGCGCTCCAGCGGGTTTGCGACAAGCAGCGCCTGGGCGAGCCGGTGACCGGCAACCGTTCCGCGGCGCGTCCCGGGCGGTGAGTCCGACGACGAGCCCTGCGCGGCCGGGCGTGTTGTCGCGCACGGGCTACCTCTGACTCCGCGCGGACCGCCCCCCGGCAGGTGGCGGTGCCGTCAACTGACGTCAGGCACAGCGTGCCTCCGGCAGACCTCGGGTCGCGAAAGGCAGCACATGACGACTACCCGCCGTGTCGGCGCAGGGAAGACCAAGACCCGGGCCGTGTTGTTGGACTGCACGGAGCGCTTGATGCTCGACGAGGGGAACGCGGCAGTCACGTACCGGAACGTGGCCGCCAAGGCGGAGGTGACTCCGGGGCTCGTCCAGTACTACTTCCCGGCGCTCGACGACCTCTTCATCACCCTGATCCGGGACCGGACCGAGGTGAGTCTGACGAAGCTCACCGAGGAGCTGCGTACGGGCCATCCGCTGCGTGCCGTCTGGAACTACGCGAACGACAGGGCCAGTGCGGGATTGATCGCCGAGCTCATGGCGCTGGGCAATCATCGCAAGCAGATCCAGGACGAGATCGCCGAGGGGGGCCGCAAGGCCCGCGAACTCGCCCTCGCGGCACTGGCCGGAACGTCGAAGGACTACGCGTTCCGGGAGGCGGCCTCGCCGGAGGTGCTTGTCTTCCTGATGACCAGCACACCGCGGATGATCGTCATGGAGGAGACGGCGGGAATCGCGACTTCTCACGTCGAGACAGTCGACTACATCGAGCGGTACCTGGACCACGTCGAACCGCGCTGAGCGCCCACCGGTCTCCCCGCGGACTGTGTGCTCCCCGGGTACGGGAGCGGTGCCCGGGGACTCTTCTTGTCCACGCTCCGCTGTGTCCGAGGGATGCCGAGCCGACGCGTGGCGTGACATTCGCGGTGGTCGGGCGGTTGGCGGGTCGGCGAGTCTCCCAACTTTTAGGCGATCGACCAACATGTGCGCTGCACGAGCGTATAACATCGGTATGCGATCGCCGGAGAAGGTGCCCTGATCGGTCCGGATCCGGGCCTTCCGGCGGCTGTTCCCTTGGCCGCAAGAGTTGGAGGATCTGACATGGCACGAGTGGACCCGATTCCCCCCACCGAGTGGCCGCGCGAAATGCGCGACGCCCTGGCGGCTCTCGCCCCGCCGGTGCCGCTCCACCCACCGATGTCCAAGAAGGGCGGGCCCAAGGGGCTGAACGCCTTGGGCACCTTCGCCCACCACCCCGAGCTCGCCCGGGCGTTCTTCACGTTCAACGGCTACACGCTGCGCGGCGCGAGGCTCACCGAACGACAGCGCGAGATCCTGATGCTGCGCGTCTCGGCCGTGCGCAAATCGTCCTACCAGTGGGCGCAACACCTGGTCGTGGCCCGGGACATCGGCATGACGGACGAAGAGATCGAACGCATCGCCGCCGACCCCGATCCCGGCTTCTGGAACCCGTTGGAGACGGCGCTCCTCAAGGCGACCGACGAACTGCTGGGCGACGGAACCATCTCCGACGAGACATGGGCGGCGCTGTCCGCCGAATTGGACACCCAGCAGCTCATGGACGTCATCTTCAGCGTCAGTGCCTTCGAGACGGCGGCGCGGTTGTTCCGTTCCTTCGCCATCGAACTCGACGACGACTTGCGACAGCTTGTCGGAGATGATTGACACCGGCCGATCCCTTGTGGCCCAGTGAGGGAAGCCCGTGCCGGTTGACCTATCGGCCGATGCGTACGTACCGGGGCATGGGAGAGGTATCGGATGGCTACAGCACGCCGTGTCGGCACGGAGAGTTCGAAGACCCGTGCCGTGCTCTTGGACTGTGTGGTGCAGCTGATGCTGGAGGAAGGGTACGCGGCTGTCTCGTACCGGAGCCTGGCTGCCAAGGCCGGGGTGACCGCCGGGCTTGTCCAGTACTACTTCCCGACGTTCGACGATCTGTTCGTCGCCCTGGTCAGGGACCGTGCGGAACGGAGCCTGCGGAAACTGGAGGAAGGGCTCCGTACCGACCGGCCCTTGCGCGCGCTGTGGACGTACGCGAAACACAAGGACGCGGCGGCCCTGACCGTCGAGCTCATGGGCGCGGCCAACCACCGCAAAACGCTCCGCTCCGAGATGGCGAAGGCCGGGGAGGACGCACGCAGAGGCGTGCTGGCCGCGGTGGCCGGGAACCCCAAGTACCGTACGTTCTACGGCGCGCCGGTCTCCCCGGACGTCGTGGTCTTTCTCATCACGAGCACGCCCCGGATGGTCGTGATGGAGCAATCCGCCGGGATGACGACATCCCACGCCGACACGATCGAGTTCCTGGAGCGTTATCTCGACCACGTCGAACCCCTGACGAGCGTCCCCGCGCCGGCCGGCCCCGTATTCATCGCTCCGACGCTCGGGGCGAACGGCCGGGAAGCGTGAGCGGGAGCCTACGAGCTCCCCGCGAACCACTACCGCTCACCTCGGTCCCGCCAGGGCGGGGCAACCGAGGTGAGCGGTGGTGCGGTGTGGTGACCGCCGACGGACGTGAGCCTGACGGCCGGCGCCGGCAGCGTGCATGACCGGGTTCGTGCCGTACGACGCGGCCCGGTCCGGGGAGCGGCGGCCGTTCAGCTGTTCCCGCTTGCCATGGCGCGGTAGGCCTCCATCCGGGCGACCGGATCGACCTGGTTGTGGCTGAGCGAACGGATGGCCACGTCGTGGTCCTTGGCCTGGGCGCGCAGCGCGCCGACGGTGGCCTGCTCGCGGGGCACGTGCTTGAACGGGTCGAAGGAGTACCAGCGCATGGCGTTTTCGTGGGTCATCTTGGCGACGTCGGCGTCGGGTACGGCGAACTGGTCCATCACCGTGGAGATTTCCTCGGGCGCGCCGGGCCACATCGAGTCGCTGTGCGGGTAGTCGCACTCCCAGGCGATGTTGTCGATGCCGATGCGGTGGCGTAGTTCGACGCCGATGGGGTCGCTGATGAAGCAGGTCAGGAAGTGCTCGCGGAAGACCTCGGAGGGGAGTTTGCCGCCGAAGTCCTGGAGGGTCCAGGTGGCGTGCATCTCGTAGGTGCGGTCGACGCGTTCGAGGAAATAGGGCACCCAGCCGGTGCCGCCTTCGGACAACGCGATCCTGATGTCCGGGAAGTCCTTGATCACGCCTGACCACAGCAGGTCGGCCGCCGCGGAGACGATGTTCATCGGCTGGAGGGTGATGAGCACGTCCGGCGGTGAGTCGGGTGCGGGGACCGCGAGTTTCCCGGACGAGCCGATGTGGATGGACACGACGGTGTCGGTGTCGCAGCAGGCCTTCCACAGCGGGTTCCAGTAGGCGTCGTGGAAGCTCGGGTAG
>NZ_JBPKBI010000013.1:206944-212180 GCF_051388935.1 Yinghuangia sp. YIM S10712 | reverse complement strand
GGTGAGGCGTTTGAGCTCCAGATCCGGTCGGTGCAGGATGACCTGCCTCAGCCGTCCGGTCTCCGACTGGACACGGAAAGCCATGAACTCCTCCTGACGGATCCGGCGCGATGCACACCCAACGCCCGGCGGCTGGGACGCGGGCCGGGTGTCCGAAGACTCGGCACCACGATTCGCCTGCTTGTCCGGCGTGCGCATCGGCCCGCGTGCCACCCACATGTTGGCCCACAATCCGGCCCCCATGTCGGCCTACGGGTTTTCGAGCGTTATGCCCAGGTTACGAGATCGCACCGCGCGTGATCGCACCCGAGGTACGGCCCGCCCCCGTGAGCGGGCTGCGCTCCGGCGCCGTCCGCGGGCGACGCCCGAGCACGGCCGCTCACAACCGCGGATCGACCGGTTCCGACTCCAGCGCGAGGACCGCGAAGACCGGCTCGTGGACACGCCACAGGGGTTCGCCGGACGTGAGCCGGGCCAGGGCCTCCAGGCCGAGGGCATGCTCGCGGAGCGCGAGCGAGCGCTTGTGGCCGAGGTGGCGGTTCCGGAGCCGGGTCAGGTGCTCGGGTTCGGCGTAGTCGGGGCCGTAGACGATGCGGAGATACTCGGGCCCGCGCACCTTGAGGCCCGGCTGTATCCGCGTACCCGGCGGGCGCGCGGCCTCGGCGGCCAGCGGCTTGACGACGATGCCTTCGCCGCCCGCGCCGGTCAGCGCCTCCCACCACGCCACGCCCGCCGCGACCTGGTCGGCATCGGCGAGGTCGACGATGAGGCGGCCGGTGGTGGCGAGCAGCCCGGTCTCGTCCGCCGCGGCGAGGCGGTCGGCGAGGCCGAGATGCCAGTCGTGCGGCTGCGCGGTGAAGTCCCGGCCGCGCGCGGCCAGAAACTGGAACGGGGCGAAGCTCAGGCCGTCGAGATCGTCGACGGGTCGGCAGTAGCGGGCGTACGCGTCGGTGAACGCGCGGGCGTTCGCTTCGCGCCGGTCGGTGCGTGCCGCGAGGTCGGCGACGTCGACGCCCCGTGCCGCAGCGCGGGCGAGCGCTTCGGCGGCGGCCGGCAGCGCCGTGGTCGCGGCGGCACCGACCGAGGCGTACTGGCGCCGCAACAGGTCCGTGGCCTTGGCCGACCACGGCATCAGTTCGGCGTCCAACAACAGCCAGTCGGTGTCCAGTTCGTCCCACAGGCCGGCGGCGCCGACGGCACCGCGAATCCGGGCCAGGAAGCGTTCGGTCAGATCCGGCGTCGCGAGGAATGACCGGCCGGTCCGCGTCCACAACGCTCCGGTGCCGTCGGGTATGTCGAAGGCGCCCTTCGCGGCGTCCTGGTCGCGGCACACCAACGCGATCGCGCGCGAGCCCATGTGCTTCTCTTCGCAGATCACCCTCGTGATGCCGTCCTGGCGGTACTGCTCGAACGCTTCTGCGGGATGTTCCAGCAGCCCCGGCCGGTCCGACGTGGCGCACGGCGCCATGGTCGGCGGCAGGTAGACGAGTCGGCGCGGGTCGGTCGCGAAACGGCTCATGACCTCCAGCGCCGCCGCGGCATTCTCGCCGCGCACCATGACGCGACCAGCTGTGGCGGTCTCGACGACACGGCGGCCCATCGGGTCGTCCGGCACGAGGACGTCGGCGAGGTCGAGCGGGCGTCCGTCCCGGCCGCCGGGCGCCTCCGCCTTGAGAGGCCGGACCGGCTCGTACCAGACCTGTTCGGCGGGGACCGCGACCAGTTCCCGCTCGGGGTAGCGCAGCGCCGTCAGGTCGCCGCCGAACACGCAGCCGGTGTCGAGGCAAATGGTGTTGTTGACCCACTCGGCGCGCGGCATGGGCGTGTGGCCGTACACCACCATCGCGCGGCCGCGGTACTCCTCGGCCCACGGGTAGCGGACCGGCAGGCCGTACTCGTCGGTCTCGCCGGTGGTGTCGCCGTAGAGCGCGAAACTGCGGACTCGGCCGGACGTGCGCCCGTGGTACTTCTCCGGCAGACCCGCGTGCGCGACCACAAGACGGCCGTCGTCGAGCAGGTAGTGGCTGACGAGACCGTCGCAGAACGCAGCGATGTCGGCGCGGAACTCCTCTGATTCACCGGCGAGTTGGTCCAACGACTCCTTGAGGCCGTGCGTGACGCTCACCTTGCGTCCGCGCAGCGCGCGCAACAGCTTCTGCTCGTGGTTGCCCGGCACGCATATCGCGTGGCCGGCCCGGACCATGCCCATCACCAGGCGCAGCACCCCGGGCGTGTCGGGCCCACGGTCGACCAGGTCCCCGACGAAGACCGCCGTACGGCCGTCGGGATGGACCGCGTCGACGCCACGGTCCGCGGCGTCCCGGACGATCCGGTACCCGAGGCGACCGAGCAGCGTCTCCAACTCGGCACGGCAACCGTGGATGTCCCCGATGATGTCGAACGGGCCACCGAGGTGGCGCAGGTCGTTGAAGCGCTTCTCGTACGTGATGCGTGCCGCCGCGATCTCGTCCACGCCGCGCAGGTGGTGCACTTTGCGGAAGCCCTCGCGCTGGAGGCCGCGCAACGACCTGACCAGGTCCTTGCGCTGCCGTGTGACCACACTGCGCGGCAGGTGAGCGCGGTCGGGTCGCGCGGTGTTGCGCTCGAAACAGACCTGTTCCGGCACGTCGAGCACGATCGCGACGGGGAGCACGTCGTGTTCGCGGGCCAGTTGCACCAACTGCGCCCGGGCGCCGGGCTGCACGCTGGTGGCGTCGATGACGGTCAACCGGCCGGCAGCCAGGCGGATCCCGGCGACGTGTTGCAGGAGCGCGAAGGCGTCCTTCGACGCGGCCTGGTTGTTCTCGTCGTCGGAGACCATGCCCCGGAAGAAGTCGGAGGACAGCACCTGCGTCGGCGCGAAGTGGGCACGGGCGAATGTCGACTTGCCCGCGCCGGTCGTTCCGATGAGGACGACCAGGCTGAGGTCGGGAATGGCGAGCTCGGTCATGCGGAAAGGTCCTCGGCATCGAAGTCGGCGGCGGGGCGAACGGCGAACACGGCCATCTGCGTCGGCGGTCCCACCTCGGGATCGTCGTCACCGACCGGCACGAACGCGGCCTGGTAGCCGAAGCGTTCGGCCACCTCCGCGGCCCATGCCCGGAACCCGGCCCGGTCCCATTCGAACCGGTGGTCGGCATGCCGCATCGCCCCGGGTGCCAGGCCCGGGCCGCCCTCTTCGTCCGGCGCGTACCGGACGTTGTACTCGGCGTTCGGCGTCGTCACCACGACGGTGGTCGGCCGGGCGAATCCGAACACCGCGAACTCCAGTGCGGGCAGGCGTGGTTCATCGACGTGTTCGATCACCTCCGACAGCACCGCGGCGTCGTACCCGACGAGGCGGGCGTCCGTGTACGTCAACGCCCCCTGCATCAGCCGTATCCGCCCGCGCTGCCGCTCCCCCATTCGATCGAGACGCAGGCGCCGTGCGGCGATGCCGAGCGCCCGCACCGACACGTCCACGCCCACGATTTCGCCGAACTGACGCTCCTTCAGCAACTCCGCGAGCAACTTGCCGTCGCCGCACCCCAGATCCAGAACACGCGACGCGCCGGCCTCGCGCAGCGCGGCAAGAACCGCGCGCCGCCGGTGCACCGCGAGGGTCACACGAGCCTCCTCGTCCGCAGACACCGCCCCGTCCGAAGCGTCCGCCGCGGGGACCTCGGCGCCGCCTGCGGCATGCCCCACTGTCGCCAGCCCGCGAGCCGGGCCGGCGTTGCGCGACGAAGCCGCGCCTTGCGCCGCGTTCTCCGGCAGGCGGTCACCGGCTGCCGCAGCGATGCCGGGCCCGACACCGTCCTCCGCAGCGCCCGCCGTCTCGTCCGTGTCCTCCTCCGCGGGCACCGCGTTGTCAAACGCCTCAGCCTCGGCGTCGTCCACCTCCGCGAGGCGTTCCAGCGCCGTCCGGGTCAGCCCCGGACGCCGCGACAGGTAGCGGCGAGTGATCAGCGTCCGCTCCGGATGCTCCGCGAGCCACCCCTCTCCCGCGCGCAGCAGCTTGTCGACCTCTTCGGGCGACACCCAGTAGTGCTTGGCGTCGTCAAGCACCGGAAGCAGCACGTACAAGTGCCGCAGGGCCTGCGAGACCCGAAGCGTCCCGGTCAGCCGGAGCCGCACGTACCGCGATTCGCCCCATTCCGGGAACCGCCGGTCCAGCGCCACCGGTTCGGCCTCGACGTCCCACCCCAGCGGCTCGAACAGCGACCGCACCATCGAGGCCCCGCCGCGCGACGGGAGGGCGGGCACCGAGACATCGAGCGGCCAGTCCTCGTCCACGAGCTCGGGCCGTGCCTCGCACCGCCCCTGCATCGCCGTACGGAACACGCCGCCCAGCGCCACCGCCAGCAGCGACGACGCGGCGTAGGGCCGGTCGTTGACATACTGCGCGAGCGCGAAGTCGGGCGCCTTGCCGGACTTCCGGGAGCCTCGCACGAGCCCCACCGGATCGACGTCCAGCAGCAGAGCCGCCTCACAGCGATCCTGCGAAGCCTCGGGGTAGAACACGTGGGCGGTGCCGTACGAGGCACCGAACCGCTGTGCTTTGTCGGGGTGCTTGTGCAGCAAAAACCCAAGATCGGTCGCAGGGCGCCGGGTGGTCGCTATCGTCAGGAACACCCGAACGAGTATTGCGTGCGCCTTCCCGCGCTCACCACCGGGTTTGTCCGGGCACAAGCCCGCGGAAGCGACAGGAGGATTGCCCATGGCCAAGGTCACCATCTCCTTGGACGCCAATCTCGCCATCGACGTGATGATGTTGTCGGGCACGAGCAGCCCCCAGGACGCAGTCGAACTCATCGTGCGCGACTACCTCGCACGCGGGCAGCGCACCGAGGCCCACACCGGCCAGGTCGGCCACCGCGCCGAAGACCGCGGCCACATCCCCACCCCGCCGGAGACGACGTAAGCCGTCAACGCGTTTCGCCGGGTCGCGGCTCCCCTCTCCGCCCCCGGTGCGGGAACGGGATGACCCTCGCCTCGCGGGTCGGCCCCGGTTCATTCCTCGGCGATACCTCCCGGCCGACCGTCGCGCACTGCAGGCACTCCGTCCGCGGCGTGGACTCCGCCGCGAGCAACAACCAGGGATCGGCGGCGGAATCGGCGAACCAGGTCGAAGCCTCCTGGACGGCACGGAGACGGACCAGCGCGTGGAAGGTGTTCTCCCACGCGGTGCGGCACTGCCCGCGTCCCTCCGCATCGAGCAGCGCGCCGACCGGGCCCGGCCTGCCGCGCGGCACCC
>NZ_JBPKBI010000013.1:161295-206842 GCF_051388935.1 Yinghuangia sp. YIM S10712 | reverse complement strand
GGCCTGCCGCGCGGCACCCCGCTGCGGGCGAGACGGTGCAGAACCCGAGCCGTGCGGCCGAGGAGTCGGGCGATCATGCTCACCGGGTAGACGGCCGTGTCGTCGGCGGGGCCGGACCACGCCGCGGCGCTTCGCAGGCTCGGCGGGGTGAGTCCGGAAACAAGCGTGAGCGCGACACGCAGTTCCTCGGCCGCGCGGCACAGGCAGCCGGCGCGGGCAGGGTCTGCGCGCCAGGACTCCACCGCGCGCAGCGCCACCTTGAGCGATCGCGCCGCAGCGGCCAGGCCTTGTCCCGTGGTGGCGGCCACGGCCAAGTCGTCGTCGAGATCGGCCAGGGCGACGGCGTTGTGGGCGCGAACCGGGATCATGACGGGCTCCCTTCAAGGGCGGCCGCCGAACGACGGTCGGACGCCGCCCGGTTGCCTGACTGAACGACGCCGGTGTGACGCCATGACCCCACGATCGCTCACCCGGCACCGCGGTCTGAACCACATCACCCGGTTCTGTGGACAACCCGACAGACAACCCTCGTTCGAGTGACGGAGCTTCGACGTTCTCCACAGGAACCGAGGCGTAGCGAGCACGGAGCCACGGATTTGCGGTACGTTCCCGCGCCACGACGACTCCCCGGCGCCACCGCGTCGGGTCCGTCAGCCCACCGCCGGCTGCCCGTCCTGTGATGCCAGCACAAGGAGTTCGTCGACCGACCACTGGTCGTAGACGTGCTCGCCGAATTTGCAGGCCACGACGGTCCCGGTCGGATCGATGAGGAAGTCGGCCGGCAAACCGAGCCGCCCTTGCGGCTGCTTCGACTCGGGCAAGCGGTCGAGCCCCCGCAACACACGAACGACGCTGCGCCCCAAGGACGCCAAAATCGGCCCCCAGGCCCGCGGGCTGAGCAACGCGCGCGGTGAGGACTCGACACCGAATTCGCGATACAGGAGCTTGTCCGGGTCCGCGACCACGGCGAACGGCAACGCGTGGACGTGCTCCCTCAGTTCGGCGGCCGGGGAGTGGAAGACGACGACCTCGGTCACACCCGCCGCACGAATCTCGTCGTGCCGTCGCTCGATCGAGCGCAGATGCAGATTGCACACGGGACACCCCGCGAATCGCCGGAACTGAAGATGAATCAGGCGTCCCGGTTCCGGAACGGACACGGCAGCGGCGGTACCACCCACAGCGGCCAACTCGCGTGCGGAGACTCGGCTGCCGACCTCTATCGGGCGTTTTGCGGTGGGCATGGCGAAATAACCCCCTCAGTTAAGCGTGCAGCGTACGCCTACGAAGCTATTGGCGTACGTTGTACGCTGTCAACCCATGCCACGACCACGTTCCCTCACGCACCCGCAGATCGCCGCCGCCGCACTCCGCGTCCTGGACCGGGACGGCCTCGACGCCCTCACCATGCGGGCCGTCGCGAACGAACTGGACATGGGCACCATGTCCGTCTACCGCTACGTCACCGACAGGGCGCAACTGGAAGCTCTGTTGGTCGATCACGTCCTGAGCGCTGTCGACACCGACGTCGCGGACACCGAAACCGCAGGCACCCACACGAACGCCGGAGCGGGCACCGACTGGATCACGCACATCGAGACCCTGGTGAACCGCGTCCGTGCCACCGTCGGTGCCCACACCGCGGTGATCCCCCTGCTGCTGACCCACCGCCACACGTCGCGGCATTCGATGCGGTGGGGCGACGCGGTCCTCGGTGTTCTCGCGTCGGCGGGTTTCGACGCACGGCAGCGCGTCGTCGCGTTCCGAGCACTGCTCGCGTACGTCTTCGGCGCACTGCAAGTGGAGTATTACGGCCCGCTCCCCGGCCCCGGCACCGCCGCACTGGCCGCCCTCGATCCGGACCAGTTCCCGCATCTGGCCCACACCGCGCAGGAAGCCCGAGACATGGGCGTCGACGAGGAGTTCGGCGGCGGACTGCGCCTTCTCCTGAGCGGACTCGCCGCCGACGCCCGTGCCGCGCAAGCGGACTGACCGCGCAGCGGGGCTGTCAGGCGGCCGAGCCGCCCGTCAGCGCTGCTTCGGTGCCTTCGGTGCGGGCTCCAGCACCGCGATGCACTCCACGTGATGCGTTTGCGGGAAGAGATCGAATGCGCGCAACGCCCGCAAGCGGTAACCGCGTTGGGCAAAATATCCGACGTCGCGGGCGAGGGCCGCGGGATCGCAGGCCACGTAGACGATCCGACGCGGCGTCAGACGGGCGATGCGCTCGACGACCGTCTTGCCGGCGCCCGCGCGCGGCGGGTCGAGAACGACGATGTCGGCACGCCGCAGGAAACCGGGACGGGTCAGCACGCGCTCGACCCGTCCCGCCTCGAAGCGCGCCCCTGGGACCGCCCGCAGATTGTGCCGGGCGTCTTCGACCGCGTCGCGCGACGACTCGACACCGATGACGGTGTCCGAATCGGCGAGCCGGTCGGCGATCGCGCCCGCGAACAAGCCGACGCCGCAGTACAGATCGAGTGCGACGTCCCCCGGTCGCGGCTCCAGGCCGTCCAGCACCGCGGCGACCAACGTGTCCGCCGCCGCCGGATGCACCTGCCAGAAGCCGGCTCCGGACACCCGCCACGTGCGCCCCGCCGCGACCTCGCGAACACCCGCCCGCCCGTGCACGCGCTTGGCACGGCCGCGCTCGTCGCCGCGGAACACCGCCACCGGGCGGTCGAGTTCGACGATCGGCATGCGCCCCTCGTGCTCCGCGGGCGTCACCACCACCGCTCGGTCGAGAGAACCACTTGCCGCGACCGCCTCGATCGAGGCCACACCGCGCCAATCGCGCCGCTCGATCCCCAGTTCCTCCACGCCCGGTGCCGCGATCGCGCACGCGTCGATCGGCTGCACATCGTGCGAGCGGTGTTTGCGCAGCCCCACCGCTCCGCTGTCCGGATCGACCGCGAACTGCACCCGCGTACGCCACCCCAGTCCTTCGGGCAGCCCCGGAGGCCCGTCCACGGCCTCGACCTGCACGTCCAGGTCCAGCCCCGCCAGTCGGCGCAACTGCTCGGCCACCACCGCCGCCTTGAGCGCCCGCTGCGCGGCCGGCGTCGCGTGCTGCCAGTCGCAGCCGCCACAGCGCCCGGGACCCGCGTACGGGCACGGCGGCTGCACGCGGTCGGGCGACGGCGTCAGCACCTCGACCACGTCGGTTCGCAGGAACCGCGAGGTCTCGGCACCCTCGGTCACCTCGACCACGACGCGCTCCCCGGGCAGTCCGTGGCGCACGAACAACACCCGGCCCTCGTGGCGTGCGACGCAGTGGCCGCCGTGCGCGACGGGCCCGACCTCCACCTCGTACCGCGTGCCGACCAGCGACTCGGCCGCGTCATCGGCAGTGGACGGCGGCGATCCGGCGGATCGGAACGTGGGCACGGAACTCCTCGGAGACGACAATTTGCACGCGACACGAGTCACGATCGGAACGAGACCGGCGGGAAGGCGACACGGACAACGCACCCGATCACCGCACGACCTCCCAGCCTAGGGGGTCGCGGCCACACCCGAGACCGCCGCCGTCCCCGGCGGCGCGCATGCGGTCTGCTCGGCCGTCAGCCGCTTCGGCGCGTGTCGATGATCGCCACAATCCGACGCGGGCTCCGACGGGCACGTCGCCGCGCGGGACGACAAGGGCACACCGCCGAGTCGATCCGGAGCCCACGCGAAGGCCCGAAACGCCGCCCCAGGACCGTCAGGATCCCGACCGATCCCCGTCGTCCTCACCCGCGCGCGGGTTGACGCGCGGCGCCGGCTCACCGCGACGGACCGCGCCCGGCGCGTTGTAACCCTTGGCGTGCTTGACCCGGTCCGACGACGCAAGCTGCCACGGCACCGACGCGACGACGACGCCCGGCGTGAAGAGCAACCGCCCCTTGAGCCGCAGCGCGCTCTGGTTGTGCAGGATGTGCTCCCACCAGTGCCCGACGACGTACTCGGGGATGTACACCGTCACCACATCGCGCGGGCTCGACCGCCGCACGTTCTTGACGTAGTCCACGATCGGCCGGGTGATCTCCCGGTACGGCGAATCCAGCACCTTGAGCGGCACCTCGATCCCCCGGTCGTCCCAGTCCTGCCGCAACGCCTCGGTCTCCGCCGCGTCCACCCCGACGGTGACCGCCTCCAGCACACTCGGCCGCGCCGCCCGCGCGTACGACAGCGCCCGCAGAGTCGGCTTGTGCAGCTTGGAGACCAACACGATGCCGTGCACACGCGAGGGCAGCTTCATGTCCTCGTCCGGGTCGGCCACAAGCTCGTCGGACACCCGGTCGTAATGCCGCCGAATGCCCTTCATCATCACGAACAGCACGACCATCGCCAGGATCGCGATCCACGCGCCGTGCAGGAACTTGGTGAGCAAGACGATCACCAGCACGCTTCCGGTCATGCACAGGCCGAACGCGTTGATCGCCCGACTGCGGACCATGTGCCGCCGCGCGGCCTGGCCGTCCTCGGTCCGCAGCAGCCGCGTCCAGTGCCGGATCATGCCCGCCTGGCTCATCGTGAACGACACGAAGACACCGACGACGTAGAGCTGGATCAGCTTCGTCGGCTCCGCGTTGAACGCGACGATCAGCAGAATCGCGGCACCCGCCAGCATCATGATGCCGTTGCTGAACGCCAGCCGGTCACCGCGCGTGTGCAACTGCCGCGGCAGGTAGCGGTCCTGCGCCAGGATCGAGCCGAGCACCGGGAAGCCGTTGAAGGCCGTATTGGCCGCGAGCACGAGGATCAACCCGGTCACCGCGAGGACCAGGTAGAACATCGGCGACGCGAAGGTCCCGCCGAACACCGCGTCGGCAACCTGCGCGACGACGGTCTTCTGCTCGTAGTCGTCCGGCGCCCCCACGAGCTGGTGGTCCGGATCCTCCGCGAAATGCACCTTGGTGATGTTCGCCAGCGCCAGCATGCCCATGAGCATCGTGACGGCGACCGTCCCCATGAGCAGCAGCGTCGTGGCCGCGTTCCGGCTCTTGGGCTTGCGGAACGCCGGAACGCCGTTGCTGATCGCCTCGACACCGGTCAGCGCCGCACATCCCGAGGAGAAGGTGCGCAGCAGCAGGAAGAACAGGGCTATCCCGGTGAAGGCGTCCTCTTCCTTGATGTCGAACCCGGCGCTCTCCGCACGCATCTCGGCACCCGTGAAGTACCGGAGGAAACCGAATATGGTCATGCCGATCACGGCGAACATGAACAGATACGTCGGCACCGCGAAAGCCGACCCGGACTCGCGCACCCCGCGCAGGTTCATCCCCATCAGCAGCAGCACGAGCAGTACGGCGTACAACACCCTGTGCTCGCCTATGGCCGGGATCGCCGACGCGATGTTGGCCACACCCGACGAGATCGACACCGCGACGGTCAGCACGTAGTCGACCAGCAGCGCGCTGCCCACGGTCAGGCCCGCGTTGGGCCCGAGGTTGACGGTCGCCACCTCGTAGTCGCCGCCACCGCTGGGGTACGCGCGGACGTTCTGCCGGTACGACGCCACCACCGTCAGCATGACCACGACCACCGCGAGGCCCACTTGCCAGCTGAAGTGGTACGCCGCCAACCCGGCCAGGGACAGCGTCAGCAGAATCTCGTCGGGCGCGTACGCCACGGAAGACAAGGCGTCCGACGCGAACACGGGCAACGCGAGCCGCTTGGGCAGCAGCGTCTCGTGCAGCCTGTCGCTGCGCAGCGCGCGCCCGACAAGAATCCGCTTGGACAGTCCACCGAGTCTTGACACGCGGGCGATCGTACGCCGTGGCGGTCCGGCGCCACGCCGGGCGGGCGGCCACTATCCGCTCGGCGCCGACGCCGACCGCACCACCGACACCGCCCACGTGTAACGTCGCGCGAACGTCTGTCACCCTGGTGACAGGCCGTGAGGGCCGACGGGCCGCAGCCACGACGGCGGCCCGGACAAGCCGGGCAATACCAGCCGAACGCCGGAAGGACGGCCGTGCACATCGTCATCATGGGGTGCGGGCGCGTGGGGTCCACGCTTGCCCATACCCTGGAGGAACAGGGACATTCCGTTGCGGTGGTCGACCGCGACGCCTCGTCGTTCCGCCGACTCGGCGCCCACTTCTCCGGACGCCGCGTCACCGGTGTCGGCTACGACCAGGACACCCTGCGTGCCGCGGGCATCGAGGAGGCGGGCGCGTTCGCGGCGGTCAGCAGCGGCGACAACTCCAACATCATCGCCGCCCGGGTGGCTCGCGAGACCTTCGGCGTCGAGAACGTCGTCGCCCGCATCTACGACCCGCGCCGCGCAGAGGTCTACCAGCGCCTGGGCATCCCGACCGTGGCCACGGTCCGCTGGACCGCCGACCAGATGCTGCGGCGGCTGCTGCCCAGCGGCGCCGAGCCGCTGTGGCGCGACCCCAGCGGCAGCGTGCAGCTCGCCGAGATCCACGTGAACCCCGAGTGGGTCGGACACCGGATCTCCCGGCTGGAGGAGGCGTCCGGAGCGCGTATCGCGTTCCTCACACGCCTGGGCGAAGGCATCCTGCCCGGCGTCGACACCGTCCTCCAGGAAGGCGACCTCGTGCACGTCGTCATGCACTCGGCCGACGTGGTCGCCGTCGAGGCGGCCTTCGAGAAGGCTCCGGAGGAACACTGATGCGTGTCGCGATCGCGGGAGCCGGCGCGGTGGGCCGGTCCATCGCCGGCGAGCTCCTGGAAAACGGCCACGAAGTCCTGCTCATCGACAAGGCCCCCGAGGCCATCCAGGTCGAGAGTGTGCCGCAGGCCGAATGGCTGCTGGCCGACGCCTGCGAGATCTCCTCGCTCGACGAGGCGGCGCTCCAGCGCTGCAACGTGGTCATCGCGGCGACCGGCGACGACAAGGTCAACCTCGTCGTTTCGCTGCTCGCCAAGACCGAGTACGGCGTGCCGCGCGTGGTCGCCCGGGTCAACAATCCGAAGAACGAATGGCTGTTCAACGAGGCCTGGGGCGTCGACGTCGCCGTCTCGACGCCGCGCCTGATGTCGGCGCTGGTCGAGGAGGCGGTCAGTGTCGGCGACCTGGTCCGCCTCATGCGGTTCAGCCAGGGCGACGCCAACCTCGTCGAGCTGACGCTGCCGGACGACACGCTGCTGGTCGGCACGCGCGTCGGGGATGTCGCGTGGCCGCAGGACACCGCACTGGTGACGATCATCCGCGAGGGCCGCGTGCTGGTGCCGAGCAAGGACGACTCGCTGGAGGCCGGCGACGAACTGCTGTTCGTGGCCGCGCCCGATCGCGAAGAGGAACTGGAGGACCTGCTCTCCCCGCCCGTGGACCGGGCGCGGGACCTTCGCGGCACCGGGCCCGGCTAGCGGAATCCCGGCCACGCGGCCCCTGGCGCCCGTCGCCACGCCCGTCGCGGTGCCCGTCACACCGCCATCCCCGCGTACAGCTCCTCGGCATGCTCATTGAACTCGCGGACGACGCGTTCGCCCGCGTACGGCCTCAGTTGTGCGCGAAATGCGCGCAGAAAGTCGTTGCACTGCGACGAGTTGAGCCGGCTGGCGATGTCCAGCGCCTCCCCGGCCTTCGCGCACGCCTGGTCGAGCTCCCGCTCCACCAGGTGCGCGGCGGCCATGAAGGTCGTGTCCTGTGCGCAGCGGCGCGTGTAGCCGTCGGCGCGAATCCCTATGGCCTCGTGAGCGAACCGCTGGGTGGCCTGGGGCAGCCCGAGGTCGCGGTGGCAGTGCGCGAACTCGTGGGCGAGCTCGGCCTTGTCGAAGTACTGGCACCACGCCGGGTCGTCGTCGCCGTCCGCCGCCTCCAGACTGCGCTCGGCGGCCCGCAGCGCCTCCGAACACGCGCGCTCGTTCTTCATCGCCGCGTGCCCGCGGGCCTCCATCGCCAGCACGAGCGCCTGCCCCCGGTGCGTGAGCGAACCGCGAGCGCCCTGCTGCGCTGCACGGGCAAGTTGCACGGCCTCCCACCCGTGCCCGAGGTAGACGGCCTGGCACGCCATGTTGGCCATGACGTACGCGCCGTACGCCCGGTCGTCGGCGGCCTGCGCGAGCCGCAGCGCCTGGATGTGGTAACGCTGCGCAAGCGCGTGGCGGCCGGAGTCGAAGGACAGCCAGCCGGCCAGCTCGGTGAGCTCGGCGACCGCGCGGAACAGGCCGCGGCCGACGTCCTCGCCGTACGAGCCCGAGAGTTTCGTGCAGGCGATCTTGTTCAGGTGGTTCACCACGGTGTCGCGCAGATCGCCGCCGCCCTGCGCGCGGTCGAGCTTGCGGAACATCACGACGGTCTGGCGGATGCGCTCGACGTCCGCCTCCCGCACACGGCCGTTGCCGCCGTGCTCGACCGGCTCGGGCTCCGCCCCGCTCGCGGTCGACCAGAAGAGCGCGGGACTGGAGAAGGCCGCGGCCCCGAAAGTCGACCCGAGCAGGAAATTACGGCGGTTCATGTCTCTCCCCGTCAGCTCGACCACGGCCCGCCGAATATCGGACACCGTGCGAGCGACGCTCAATCCGTCGAACGGATCCGCCGCAGGCGGGCGCCGGTCGCGCAAACCCAGGTCGCTGACCGTCAGTTCGTAGCCCAATTTGCGGCCGAGCACCTCGGCCAACAGATCGGGAATGGGCCAACGCGGTTGGGCGCCGTCGAGCCAGCGGGCGACCGAGGTGTGGGTGCACCCCAGGTGTTGCCCGCGTCGCTCGGCCACCACGTTGACCCAACGGGCGATTTCACGCCTCGTCAGGCCGGCCTCTTCGACCAGCGCGCGAAGGTCACCGTTTCCGGCCACCGTCCCCGCCTCCTTTCACACGAGGCATAACCGGGACGCTAGTTGCCGGGATACGGCCGAACGGGGAAATAGTCAGCAAATAACCACTGTGGTCGACAAAGTGAACGGCCGCTTGCGAAAGCGGCCGTTTGGGTGCTCCTGTTGATCAGCGGGCGGTCGTTTCTTCACTCGATGAGCGGCACGTCACCGGCGCGGCCCAGTGTCCGATCTCCGACCGTCGCCCGGTCCCGAGGCACCGTCGCCCACGACGGCTCCACTGTCCGCGGCCCCGTCGTCGGCCCCGTCCTCGGCGGCGTCGTTGTGATGGGCCTTCGTCGGGGGTGGCGCCTTGGACATGATGAGCCACGTCAGGTAGATCGCCACGAGCCACGGCGGCACACCGAGCGCCACCTTCGCCGCGCCGAGCCACGTCACCTTGTCCGCGAGATACAGCGGCACCTGCACGACGATGCGCAGCACGAACAGCGCGACCCACACCCACGTCGCCTTCGTGTACGCCGCCGCCCGCTCGGGGTTCTTCCGCCACGTGAAGTTCTCGCCGAGGATCGGTCCGAGCACGACGCCGATGATCGGCCAGCGCACCAGGATCGAGACGATGTACGCCAGCGCGTACCCGCCGGAGATGAACACGCCCAGCAGGTAGAAGTTCTCCGCTTTCCCGGACTTGACCGCGACGTAGGCCGCGATGGCCACGCCGAGGAAGCCACCGAGAGCGTGCATCAGGGTCTCGCGGCGGACCAGCCGCACGACGGCCAGTACCCCCGCGACGGCCACCGCCGCGTACGAGGACGTGGTGGTCTCCCGCGAAATGGTGAACGCGATGACGAACACCAGTCCGGGGACCGTCATGTCGATCATGCCGCGGACCCCGCCGAACGCAGCGATCAGCGACATCGCGCTGTCGGGGCCACCCTCCGCGGCGACCGGCTTGCCGGTGGGCGCAGAGCCGGCGTCGGGGCCGACCGCCCGCGAACCCGTCCCGCCGCCGGCGGGGCGCGGCCGCTCCTCCCCCGCAGTCACAAGCTCATCCATTCCCGACCGGCCGCAGTTCGTATTTGGGGTTGAACAGCACCGGGCGGCCGTAAGCGGTGGAGACACGGCCCTGCGCGACGAGTTGGCGGCCCGGCTCGATGCCGGCGATCCTGCGGCGGCCCAGCCACACCACCGAGAGGGCACCCGATCCGTCGTACAGCTCCGCCTCCAGCGCCGGCACTCCCGCGCGCGGGCGGAACGTGACGGTGCGCAGCGTGCCGCCGACCGTGACGAGGTCGCGCTCGACGACGGTCCCTATCGCCGTACACCCGAGCTGCCGGCAGTCCTGCTGAAGCTCTTCTGCCTCCAGCTCCTCGTGTGTCGAGGTCAACCGGTTGATCATCCGGCGGAAGCGGCCGGGCTCGCGCTCGACTCCGGTGGTACCACTCATGCACGCGAGGGTACCCGCTCGGGCGCGCACCCGGGACCCGCGCCGAACACGGTGATGGCCGGTCCGCGACGCCCCTCACGGCCGGTCACGACCGGTCACGGCACGAAGGGCGTTCACGGCTCGAAGCGGTAGCCCATCCCCGGCTCGGTGCGCAGGTGCCGGGGGTGCGAGGGGTCGGGTTCCAGTTTGCGGCGCAGTTGTGCCATGTAGACGCGCAGATAGTTGGTCTCGGTGCTGTATTGCGGCCCCCAGACCTCCTGGAGCAGGGCGCGCTGGCTGACGAGGCGCCCGGCGTGCCGGACGAGCACTTCGAGCAGGTGCCACTCGGTCGGGGTGAGACGTACGTCGCGGCCGTCGCGGTGGGCCTTCTTCGCCGCGAGGTCGACGGTGAAGGCGTCGGTGACGACGACCGGCGCCTCGTCGGCCGGTGCGGCTCTGCGGACGGCGGCGCGCAGGCGGGCGAGCAGTTCGTCCATGCCGAAGGGCTTGGTGACGTAGTCGTCCGCCCCGGCGTCGAGGGCCGCGACCTTTTCGTCGGAGGCCTGGCGCGCGCTCAGGACGATGATGGGCACCTTGGTCCAGCCGCGCAGGCCGCGGATCACCTCGACACCGTCCAGGTCGGGGAGGCCGAGGTCGAGGAGGACGACGTCGGGGTGGCGTTCGGCGGCTGCGGCGAGCGCACGGGTGCCGTCGGCGGCGGTGTCGACGTCGTAGCCGCGTGCCTTGAGGTTGATGGCAAGGGCCCGGACGATCTGGGGCTCGTCGTCCACGACGAGCACGCGTGTCATCGCACAGCCTCCCTGTGTTCGGCTTCCGTTCGCTCGGCAGCCGAACGCCGGCAGCCACCGAAGTGTTCACTCGATCGTGGGGTTCCTGCGGCGTGGCGTCGACACACACTTCGAACTTGTATTCGAATATGGAGTGTGAGCATTCGGCCCTCTTCCACGGTTCCCCCTCTCGCGGACACCACTGCCGCGGACCCGTTGTCCCCGAACCCGTCTCCCGCCGCCCCCGGCGAACCTCCGGCGCGTGCCGCCGCCCCCGCGGCGTGGCCCGTCCTGCTGCGGTATCCGGCCCGGCGGATACGCCGCATCATGGCGCCGCCGACACGGACGTCCCTGCGCCGATCCCGGGCGGCGGACCCGGCACGGGCGGACGGCCGCCGGACATCGGGAGCGCCAACACCATCGTGAGCCCCCCGCCGGGGGTGTCCTCGGCGACCAGCGAGCCGCCCAGCGCCTCGGCGAACCCGCGCGCGACGGCCAGGCCCAGGCCGACGCCGGTGCCCGCGGGTGCGTCGCCGTGGCGCTGGAACGGTTCGAATATGCGCTCCTTCGCCTCGTCCGGTACGCCCGGCCCCCGGTCGACGACGCGCAGCTCGACACGGTCGCGGACCAACTCGGCCCGCACATGGACACGCCGGTCCGGCGGATTGTGCTTGACGGCGTTCTCTATGACGTTGGCCAGCACCCGGTCGAGCAGCCCCGGATCCGTCCACACCGTCGGCAGCGTCTCGGGCACGTCCAGCACCACCGCCGACTCCGGCACGCCGAGCAGCGCGCCGGGCACGACCTCGTCGAGCGCGACCTCGCCGAGCAGCGGCGTGACGGTGCCGGTCTGCAGCCGACTCATGTCCAAGAGGTTGCCGATCAGCGCGTCCAGCCGGTCGACGCCCTCCTCGATGGCCGCCAGCAGCTCCGCCTCGTCCTCGGGTGACCAGCTCACGTCCTGCGACCGCAGCGACGACACGCTCGCCTTGATCGCGGCCAGGGGTGTGCGCAGGTCGTGCGACACGGCCGCGAGCAGCGCCGTGCGGATCCGGTTGCCCTCGGCGAGGCGACGGGCCTCGGCGGCCTCGGCGACGAGTTGCCGGCGTTCCAGCACGACGGCGGCCTGGGCCGCGAAGGCGCCGAGCACGCGGCGGTCGGCGGCCGGCAGCACGCGCCCCGACAACGCGAGGGCCACCGTCTCGGAGACCGGCACCTCGACGTCGGCGTCCTCGGGCCGGTGCACGGGACGGGGGCCGGCCGCGCCGACGACGGCCCACGGACTGTGCGGCGCGGGGCGCTGCAGCAGGGCGACCGACTCCATGCCGAACGCCTCGCGCACGCGTTCCAACAGGGCGGGAAGGGCTTGTTCACCGCGCAGCACGCTTCCGGCCAGGAAGCTCAGCGTCTCCGACTCCGACCGACTGCGGGCCGCCTGGTGGGTGCGGCGGGCCGCGATGTCGACCACGGTCGCGATCGACAGCGCCACCACGACGAAGACGGCCAGCGCGAAGATGTTCTCCGGATCGCGGATGGTCAGCGTGTACAGGGGCGGCGTGAAGTAGTAGTTCAGCAGCAGCGACGCCAGGACCGCGGTGACCGCGGACGCCCACAGCCCGCCGAGCAGCCCCACGACCACGGTGAGCAGCAGGTAGAGCAGCATTTCGGTGGGCACGGTCAGGTGGCCGCGGAAGTTGACCATGACCGAGGTCAGCAGCACCGGCCCGGTCAGGGCGACGAACCACGAGGTCAGCAGCCGCCGGCGGCCCAGCACCGAGCGCGGTACGGGCACCGTGCGCCCGACGCCGGCGTGCTCGTGGGTGACGATGTGCACGTCGATGTCGCCCGACGACGCAGCGACCGTCGCGCCGACCCCGGGGCCGAGGATGTACTGCCACGGCCTGCGGCGGCTGGAGCCGAGCACTATCTGCGTCGCGTTGACGCCGCGTGCGAAGTCCAGCAGCGCGGTGGGCACGTCCTCGCCGATCACGGAGTGGAACGTCCCGCCCAGGCGTTCGACGAGGCTGCGCTGCTGTTCGAGGGCCTCGGGGGACGCCCCGGTCAGGCCGTCGCTCTTGGACACGTAGACCGCGAGCAGCTCGCCGCCGGACCCGCGCGTCGCGATGCGCGCAGCCCGGCGGATCAGCGTGTCGCCCTCCGGGCCGCCGGTGAGGCCGACGACGATGCGCTCGCGGGCCGGCCAGGTGGCGCTTATGCCGTGGTCGGCGCGGTACTGCCGCAGGTATTCGTCGACGCGGTCGGCGACCCACAGCAGCGCCAGTTCACGCAGGGCCGTCAGGTTGCCGACGCGGAAGTAGTTGGCGAGGGCCGCGTCGACCTTCTCGGGGGCGTACACGTTCCCGTGGGCCATGCGCCGCCGAAGGGCCTCGGGCGACATGTCGACGAGCTCTATCTGGTCGGCGCGGCGCACGACGGCGTCGGGGACCGTCTCGCGCTGCGGCACCCCGGTGATCGACTCGACGACGTCGTGCAGCGATTCCAAGTGCTGGATGTTGACGGTCGAGATGACGTCGATCCCGGCGTCGAGGATCTCCTCGATGTCCTGCCAGCGCTTCGCGTTGCGCGAGCCGGGCACGTTGGTGTGGGCCAGTTCGTCGACGAGGGCGACCTTGGGACGCCGGGCGATCACCGCGTCGACGTCCATCTCGGTGAACGACGACCCCCGGTGCACCATCACGCGGCGCGGAACGGCCTCCAGGCCGTCGAGCATTTCCTCGGTGCGGGGCCGCCCGTGGCACTCGATCAGCCCGACCACCACGTCGGCACCCCGGTCGCGACGGCGCCGGCCCTCGCCGAGCATGGCGTACGTCTTGCCGACGCCGGGGGCGGCTCCCAGGTAGATGCGCAGCCTTCCGCGTCCCATGGCGTCCATTGTCGTCTGTGGTCCTCGGTCGTCCTCTGCGGAGCGCGCGGCACTAGCCGCGAGCCTGTCGGTCCAACGCGATGTTCAGTTCCAGGACGTTGACGCGCTCGTCGCCGAGGAAGCCGACGACGCGGCCTTCCACGTGGTCCTCGACCAGCTTCCGGACGAGCGCCGGGTCGAGTCCGCGGGCGCGGGCGACGCGGTCCACCTGGATGAGCGCGTACGCCTCGGAGATGTGCGGATCCAGCCCCGATCCGGACGCGGTGACCGCGTCGGCCGGGACCCGGTCCTCCGGCACGTCGTTGAACGCGGCGACGGCGGCCTTGCGGTCCTTCACCAACTCGATGAACTCGGGGTTCTCCGGCCCGTAGTTGGACGCGCCGGAGGCGAGGGGGTCGTACGCGCCGGCCGACGGCCGCGGCTGGAACCATTTCGGGTCGGGCTGCCTCGACACGCCTGCCGCCTGCTCGTCGGTGAGCGCGGCTCCCCCGTCGAGGTACGTGTAGGCCGTCGTGCCGTCCGCCGCCTCGTGGGCGGCCACCTCCCGTCCCGCGGCGTCGAACAGCCGAGGGCGGCCGTCCGCGTCGACCAGGTCGAAGTTCTGGCCGATCAGGCTGGAGCCGACCTCCCGGCCGTCGACGGTGGCCTTCGAGCCGTTCGCCTGGTCGGGGAACGCGGCCTGGGCGAGCCCGGTCATGGCCAGCGGATACGCGGCGCCGAGGAGGACCGTGAGGACCAGCAGGGCGCGCAGTCCCGCCAGGAGCACGCGGATGCGGGTGCTTGTGTGGGTGGCCATGTGATCAACCGATTCCTGGGATGAGCGAGACGAGAAGGTCGATGAGCTTGATCCCGACGAAAGGCGCGACGAGCCCGCCCAGGCCGTAGACGCCCAGGTTGCGCGACAGCATCTGGTCGGCGGACATGGGCCGGTAGCGCACCCCGCGCAGTGCCAGCGGGATCAGCGCGACGATGACGAGGGCGTTGAAGACCACCGCGGAGACGATCGCGGATTCCGGCGTCGCCAGGTGCATGATGTTGAGCTTGTCCAGCGGCTGGAGTGCCGCCGGGCCGCTGGCGACCGCGAACATGGCCGGGATGATCGCGAAGTACTTCGCGACGTCGTTGGCGATCGAGAATGTGGTGAGCGCGCCGCGCGTGATCAGCAGCTGCTTGCCGATCTCGACGATCTCGATGAGCTTGGTCGGGTCGGAGTCTAGGTCGACCATGTTGCCGGCCTCCTTCGCGGCCGACGTGCCGGTGTTCATGGCCACCCCGACGTCGGCCTGCGCGAGCGCGGGCGCGTCGTTGGTGCCGTCGCCGGTCATCGCGACAAGTTTGCCGCCGGCCTGCTCGCGCTTGATGAGCGCCATCTTGTCCTCGGGCGTGGCCTCGGCGAGGAAGTCGTCGACCCCGGCTTCGTCCGCGATCGCCTTGGCGGTCAGCGGGTTGTCGCCGGTGATCATGACGGTCCGTATGCCCATGCGGCGAAGCTCGTCGAAGCGTTCGCGCATGCCGTCCTTGACGACGTCCTTGAGATGGACCACGCCGAGGACGCGGGCGCCGCCGACGTCCTCGACCGCAACGAGCAGCGGCGTACCGCCTGTCGCGGAGATGGCGTCGACGATTTGGCCGGCCTGCGCCGGCACGGTGCCGCCCCGCTCGGCGACCCACGCGGTGACCGCGGACGACGCGCCCTTGCGCACGCGACGGACCGTGCCGCCGTCGTCGACGTCCACGCCGGACATGCGGCTCTGCGCGGAGAAGGCGATCCAGTCCGCGTTCGCAAGCTCGCCGTCGCGGCGTTCGGGCCGGCCGTACGCCGACTGTGCGAGCACGACGATCGAGCGCCCTTCGGGTGTCTCGTCGGCGAGCGACGAGAGCTGCGCCGCCTCGGCGAGTTCCGCCGGCGCCACACCCGCGACGGCGACGAACTCGGCGGCTTGGCGGTTTCCGTACGTGATCGTCCCGGTCTTGTCGAGCAGCAACGTGCTGACGTCACCCGCCGCCTCGACCGCGCGGCCGGACATCGCCAGCACGTTGCGCTGCACGAGCCGGTCCATGCCGGCGATGCCGATCGCGGACAGCAGTGCCCCGATCGTCGTCGGGATCAGGCACACGAGCAGCGCCACGAGGACGACGATCGACTGCTCCGCACCCGAGTAGACCGCCAGCGGCTGCAGCGTCACCACCGCGAACAAGAAGATGATCGTGAGCGACGCGAGGAGGATGTTGAGGGCGATCTCGTTCGGGGTCTTCTGCCGGGCCGCGCCTTCGACCAGGCCGATCATGCGGTCGATGAACGTCTCGCCGGGCTTCGTGGTGATCTTGACGACGATGCGGTCGGACAGCACCTTCGTGCCGCCGGTGACCGCGGACCGGTCTCCGCCGGACTCGCGGATCACCGGGGCGGACTCCCCCGTGATGGCCGACTCGTCGACGCTGGCGACCCCCTCGACGACGTCTCCGTCACCGGGGATGACGTCGCCGGCCTCGCACACCACCAGGTCGCCGATCCCCAGATCGGTGCCGGGTACGCGCTCCTCGCGCCCGTCGACCAGCCGCCGCGCGACGGTGTCGGTCTTGGCCCGGCGCAGCGTGTCGGCCTGCGCCTTGCCGCGGCCTTCCGCGACGGCCTCGGCGAGGTTCGCGAACAAGACCGTGAGCCACAGCCAGACCGTGGTGACCCATGCGAAGACGCCGGGGTCCTTGACCGCCAGGTATGTGGTGAGGACGGAGCCGATCTCGACCACGAACATGACGGGCGTACGCACCATCACACGCGGATCGAGCTTGCGGAACGCCTCCGGCAGCGATGCGACGAGCCGCCGCGGCTCGAACAGGCCCGCTGCCACACGCCCTGGGGCCGGCGCGTGTTCGGACGGCGGAGCGGGAGGCCGGGAAGGAACTCGGGTTGTCGTGGACATGGTCAGCGCCCCTCCGCGAGCGGGCCGGGTATCGAGCCGATGGTCAGGTGGCCGGCTTCGGCGGCCGTCGGGGTTGCACGCACGTGGGTCACGCCAGTCCCTCCGCGAGTGGGCCGAGCGCCAGCGATGGGAAGAACGTCAGGCCGGTGACGATCACGATCACGCCGACGAGGGTTCCGACGAAGAGCGGCCGGTGGGTCCGCAGCGTGCCGACGGTTTCGGGAACCGGCCGCTGCGCGGCCAGCCGGCCGGCCAGGGCGAGCACGAGGGCGATGGTGAGGAACCGCCCGATCAACATCGCCATGCCGATGGTCGTGTTGTAGTACTCGGTGTTCGCCGACAGGCCCGCGAAGGCGGAGCCGTTGTTGTTGGCGCCCGAGGTGTACGCGTACAGCACCTCGGTCAACCCGTGCGGCGAATCGGAGTTGAGGATCGACGCGCGCTCGCCTGGCAGAGCCAGCGCGATGCCGGTCATCGTCAGGATCGTGGCCGGGACGACGAGGATGTACAGCGCGACGATCTTCATCTCGCCGGTGCCGATCTTCTTGCCCAGGTACTCCGGCGTGCGGCCGACCATGAGCCCCGCGACGAACACCGCGAGGATCGCCATGATCAACATCCCGTAGAGGCCGGAGCCGACCCCGCCGGGCGCGATCTCGCCGAGCATCATGCCGCCCAGCGCGATCCCGCCGCCGAGGCCGGTGTACGACGAATGGAACGAGTTCACGGCACCTGTCGACGTCATCGTGGTCGAGACCGCGAAGAGCGACGAGCCGGGGACGCCGAAGCGCTGTTCCTTGCCCTCCGTCGCGCCGCCGGCGATCTCCAGGGCGGTCCCGCTGTGGTGCATCTCGGTCCAGGTCATCAGGACCACAGCGACGAACCAGATCGCGAACATCGCGGCGAGAATCGCGCGGCCCTGCCGGGCCGAGCCGACCATGACGCCGAAAGCGCGGGGCAGCGAGAACGGGATCACCAGGATCAGGAAGATCTGGAACAAGTTCGAGAACGCGTTCGGGTTCTCGAACGGGTGCGCGGAGTTGGCGTTGTAGAACCCGCCGCCGTTCGTGCCCAGCTCCTTGATCACCTCTTGCGAGGCGACCGGACCGCCGGTGATCGTCTGGGTGCCGCCGTTGAGCGTGGTGACCGTGTGCGGGTCGGCGAGGTTCTGGATCGTGCCGGACGCCACCAACACGATCGTGCCGACTACCGCGACCGGCAGCAGGATGCGGACGGAGCCGCGGGCCAAGTCGACCCAGAAATTGCCGATTTCGCCCGAGCGCACCCGGATGAACCCACGGATCAACGCCACGGCGACGGCCATGCCCACTGCGGCGGAGACGAAGTTCTGCACGGTCAGGCCGGCCATTTGCACCGTGTGGCCCACGGCCGACTCGCCCGAGTACGACTGCCAGTTGGTGTTCGACGCGAACGACGCCGCGGTGTTGAACGCCTGGTCGGCCTTCATCGGCTCGAAGCCAAGGCTCCACGGCAGCTTGTCCTGCAGCCGCAGCAGCGCGTAGAGGCCGAGCACCGAGAACATCGAGAAGGCGAGGACGCTGCGCAGGTAGATGCCCCACCGCTGACCCGAATCCGGGTTCGCGCCTATGGCCTTGTAGATCCACCGCTCGGCGCGCAGGTGCCGGTTCGAGGTGTAGACCTCGGCCATGTAGTCGCCGAACGGGCGGTGCACGGCGGCGAGTACGGCGATCAGCGCGGAGGCCTGGAGTATCGCCGCGACCGTGGCGCTCACTGGAACTTCTCAGGGAAGACCAGGGCGAGCACCAGGTAGCCCAGCAGGGCGACGGCGACGCAGAGGCCGACCACGGTATCGGCGCTCATGCAGCCGCCTCGCTTCGCTCGGCACCACATTCGCGAAACTCGGTTCGCTCGCTCGGCGCGCTCACAGTTTCGCCACCCCCTTGGCGAAGGCCACGACGAGCGCGAAGAACGCGACTGTCACGAGTACGAAGGCCACATCAGCCATCGCTGCTCTCCTCGGATGGGAATCGGGACGATTGCGTGTCCTTGGTAGCAGTCCCGAGCTCCACGAAATCCCATCAAAAAGGGCAAATCACTAGGCGCTAGCGGGCCCTTGACGCGCACCGGCGTGATCTTGACGCGTCCCTGACGGTCCGGTTCCGGGCGTTCCGGGCAACGCGAAGGGGCCCGGTCCCACCTCTCGGTGGATCCGGGCCCCGCGGAGCAGAAGCCGTACCGCAGCCGCTCGCGGCTACCGCACTTCGGTGATCTCCGGGCCGCGCTGGAACGGGCTCAGCGTGCCGCTGTAGCGGCTCTTCGGCGGCGCTGCGGCCTCCTCGGGAGCCGCCGGCGCGACACCGCTCGCCGGGTCGATCTGGGCGTTGTCCGGCAGACGGAGCAGGATCGGGTCGCGCGGTGCCATCGGGTCCGACCCGCGCACCACGACCGTGTCGCGGAAGATCTGCTCCAGTTGCGCACCGGTCTCCGGATCGACCGCGGCCCGCCCGGAGATCACCCCGCGCAGGAACCAGCGCGGACCGTCGCAGCCCACGAAGCGCACCAACTGCGCGCCCTGCTTCCCGTCCGGCAGTTGCACCGGGACCTGCGCCCGCAGCTCCCAGCCGAGCCCGCCGTCGAGCTCGTCGACGAGGCCGCCCTGCTGCGTGATCCCGCCGGCGATCTCCTTGCGGATCTCGTGCCAGAGGCCCTCGCTGCGCGGTGCCGCGAAGGCCTGCACCTGCACCGCACTGTCACCGAGGACCACGGTGGCGGCGATGATCATCTCGTTGGCGACCTCGACGCGCAGCTCCATGCCCTCGACCGCGGGCACCAACAGGCCCCCCAGGTCGATACGGCCCTCGCGCGGCTCGTCGAGCTCGTCCTCGTCCCACGGACCGTCGGGGCGTGGCGCGGGCGGCAGTGGGCGGTTCATCGCCTCGTCGTCCGTGATCTCGTCCGACGCGGCCTCGTCTTCGTCGAGCTCGTCGAGGTCGTCGAGCTCGTCGACGGGCTGGTCGGCTTCTTCGTTGCGTCGGCGACGTCGGAACACGTCAGATCCCTTCCCTGTCGGAAGCCGAGTTCTCCACTGTGTCGGCGCCGCTCACGGCGCCGTTTGCCTGTGCGGCCACGACGGCGGCGTGGCCCCCGGTCGACCCGAAGCCGCCCTCGGCCCGGTCCGATCCCGGCAGGACGCCGACCTCGTGGAACTTCGCCCGCTCGACGCGTTGGATGACGAGCTGGGCGATCCGGTCGCCGCGGCGGAACGAGACGCTCTCACGGGCATCCAGGTTCACCACGATGACCCTGATCTCGCCACGGTATCCCGCATCGATCGTGCCCGGGGCGTTGACCAACGACACTCCGCAACGTGCCGCGATCCCGGAGCGCGGATGAACGAACGCGGCGAAGCCGTCGGGCAGGGCGATCGCCACCCCTGTCGGCAACACCGCGCGCTCCCCCGGGCCCAGCTCCGCGTCGACCGCCGTGACCAGATCGGCCCCCGCATCGCCGGGGTGGGCGTACGACGGCATCGGCAGACCGGGGTCGAGGCGCCGGACAAGGATGTCCACCGGAGCCGTCACGAGTGCACCTCGTAACCGCGCACAACCTTCATGGTCGCGGGGTCCGCCTTGGCCCGCTCGACGTCCTCGGCGCGGCCGTGGGTCGTGAAATGGTCCAGATCGACTCGCACGAACAGCGCCGCCGCCTCGACCGCGATCGGCCCGTCGGGCGCGTCGACGCGCCCGGTCGCCCGGGCGAAGACCTTGCGCCCGTCGACGCCCGTACACCGCGCGTGGATGAACAGCGTCGCGCCGACCGGCACCGGTCGGCGGAAGTCCGTCTCCAGCCGCGCCGTCACCACCGGTCGGTGCAGCAGGAAGGAAAGCGCGCCCAGGGCCTCGTCGAACGCGCAGGTCAGCAGGCCGCCGTGCGCCAGCCCAGGAGCGCCTTGGTGGCCTTCGCCCACCACGAACTCCGTGTGCACACTGACGCCCTCGCCGACCCGGCTGCGCACTCTCAGGCCGTTGTCCTGTACGTCACCGCAGGCGAAGCAGCCGTCGTAGTGCTCTCCGATCGCCGCGCCGACGGCCGGGGCGCCGGGACGCGGCTCCGGAACCACGGCACCGGCGGGCGGGCTCAGGGAAGTAGGTCGACTCACCGGGTGGACATTACTGCCTTTTGGCGGGTCGGCCGCGCCGGGGCCACCCACCCCGGGCCGCCTGCCTGTTGCACACCTCACGGGCCCGGCCACTACGGTCGTGGCGGAGCATCCGGGCGGGCGCGGATGACGCGAGGGGCGCGGACGCGCGCGGACGAAAGGACGCACATGACCAAGAGCGTGGTCGTGACCGGCGCGACCAGCGGAATCGGCCTCGCCACCGCCCTGGAGCTGGCCCGCGCGGGCCTCGACGTGATCGGCACGGCGCGCACCGAGGACAAGGCGCAGCGGCTGCGGGAGGCCGCCGAGCACGAAGGCCTCGGCGTACGAACGGTCCTGCTGGACGTTTGCGACGCCACCTCGACCGTGCGCGCCTTCACCGAGATCGCGACCATGACCGGCGGCGGCCCATGGGCGGTCGTCAACAACGCGGGTCTCGCCCAGCCCGGCGCCGTCGAGGACGTCGACGACGAGCAGGCGCGCCTGCAACTGGAGACCAATCTCGTCGCGCCCGCACGCATCGCACGCTTGGTCCTGCCGCAGATGCGGCAGCGCCGCAGCGGACGCATCGTGAACATCTCGTCGGTTTCCGGCCGGGTCGCGGCGCCCTTTCTCGGCTGGTACTGCGCCAGCAAACACGGGCTCGGCGCGATCACGGACGCCCTGCGGATCGAGGTCGCGCAGTTCGGCGTCAAGGTGGTGTTGATCGAGCCCGGCAGCTACGGCACGGACATCTGGGAACGGAGCATGGAACGCCTGCCGCCGCGCAAGCACTCCGCATACCGGGACTCCTACGAGCGTGCCGACGACATCCTGCGCCGCTCCGCGTCGCTGCCCGCGCCCGCGCCGGTTGCCGCGGCCGTCCGCCACGCACTGCTGACCGCCCGGCCGCGGCCCCGCTACCTCGTGGGTTCGGACGCCAAGGCGGGTGCCGTGCTCGACGCGCTGGCCCCTCGGGCACTGTCCGATTACGCGAAGGGCGTCGCGACCGGCCTGCGGACGCCTCCGGAACGCGTCGTGCGGCTGCTCGAAAAAGCGACCCGGCGCCGAGCCGCGCGGTGACCCGGGAGTCTGCCGGCTTCCCCTGAGATGACAGGCTGTTCCCATGCAGGCTTATAACGAGCGGCTCTCCGTTCCGACTTCATGGTGGTGGCTCGCGGCCGGCTCCGGCCTCGTGGGCGCGATCATGCTGCTGCCGGTCGGTCCGGCGGCGGCCGGTGTCGCATTCGTGGTGGCCGCCGCACTCGCGGCCTGGATGCTGTCCTCGTACGGCTCCGCCCGCCTGCGCGTCACCGAGGCGCATCTGGAGGCCGGCCGCGCGCGTCTTCCGCTGGCGGCTCTGGGGGACGCCACCGCGCTCGACCGGGAGGCCGCGCGGGCGCTCCGCATGGAGGACGCCGATCCGCGCGCGTTCATGCTGCTGCGCAGCTACGTGCCCACAGCCGTCCGCGTCGACGTCACCGACCCCGACGATCCGACGCCGTATTTGTACCTCTCGACCCGGAACCCGGCGCGGCTGGCCGAGGTCCTGGACGCGCTGCGGCGCCGCGATGCGCACCGGACGTGAGCGGCGGCCGGGACGAGCGCCGAGTCACGGGCCCGGACATGCGAGAACGCCCGCGTCTTGGGCGGACGTCCTGGGTGTGGCGGAGGTGGGTGTGACCGAGTCGGCTGTGACTGAGTCGGGTGTGGCGAAAAGCCGCGTCCGCACCGCGGCAACGGTTTCGGAACGCACCGGCAGATCTGCCGGGACGCCGTGGTACCTCGTGGGGGGCGAGGTACCGGAGCGGCGAGTGCTCGTATCGATCATCGGCAGGGGCGGTCCGCTCCTGCCAGACCCGGTCGCGTGCGCAGGGTTCCGCTTGCCGATGATCGATCCTGAGCCGGCCCGACGGCCTCAAAGGATCGGACGTCAGGCGCAGTCGACGCAGATGGCCTGGCCGTCCTTCTCGCCGGCCAGTTGGCTGCGGTGATGCACGAGGAAGCAGCGCGAGCAGGTGAACTCGTCCGCCTGCCGGGGCAGCACGCGCACGGACAGCTCTTCGTTCGAGAGGTCCGCACCGGGCAGCTCCAGGCTCTCGGCCTGGTCGAACTCGTCGACGTCGACCGCCCCCGCGGACTTGTCGACGCGCCGGGCCTTCAGTTCCTCGATGCTGTCTTCGTTGACGTCGTCTTCTGTCTTGCGTGGAGTGTCGTAGTCAGTCGCCATTTACCTCTCCCCCTCCGGGTGGATCTGCTGGCTGATGCGTCGGTGAACACGTCCTTCAGCGCACGTAACGCATCAGGGGCCGGAGTTGTGCCCGACCTGAGGCGCAGATTCTGCCTCATCGCAAGGCTTGTTACTCAATCGACACCCAACCGAACCCCCGAAGAGGTGACTTGGTTGGATGGTCGCCAACTGTAACTCTCCCTGTCTGTCGGTATAACAAGGAGGAATCGTGACGGTTTACGCGCTCGGTGAACTAGTACCCGTCGTGCACCCGGACGCTTATGTCCATCCCGATGCCGTCGTGATCGGCAACGTGGAAATCGGCGCAGGGTCGACCGTCTGGCCGTCCGCGGTGCTGCGTGGAGACAACGGCCCGATTGTCGTCGGGGAGCGTACATCGATCCAGGACGGATCGGTTCTCCATGCCACTGCGGGGCTGGTCACATATGTAGGCAACCGGTGTGTGATCGGACACATCGTGCACCTGGAAGGCTGCACGATCGAGGACGACTGCCTGGTCGGCAACGGGGCGATCGTGCAGCACCGCGCGATCATCCGCAGCGGCGCCCTGGTCGGCGCGAACGCCTTCGTGGGCAACGGCGTCGAGGTTCCTTCGTACGCGATGGCCCTCGGAGTGCCGGCCAAAATCCGACCGGACTCCGTCAAACCGGGCCATGTCGACCAGGCCGTGCAGCACTACGTGGAGAACGGCCGGCGCTTCCGGCAGGAACTGCGCCGCATCGACTGACGCGTACCGACCGGCCCGCCTCGGGGGACGGCCGGTCCACGCAGACCACCCCACCGAGGACCGGTCCGGACCAGTCCGGTCCGGCCCAGACCAGGGACAAGAGTGCTGGATCTCATAGGACTCGGCAAACGATTCGGCGGAAAGGTCGTGCTCGACGGCCTCTCCTTCTCCGTCGCGCCCGGCCAGATGTTCGGCTTCGTCGGCACCAACGGCGCCGGCAAGACGACCACGATGCGCATCGCCCTCGGCGTGCTGGCCGCCGACCGCGGCGAAGTGCGCTGGCAGGGCCGGCCGGCCACCGCCGCCGTCCGGCGGCGGTGGGGCTACATGCCCGAGGAACGCGGCCTGTACGCGAAGATGCGCATTCTGGACCAGCTCGTCTACTTCGCCGAACTACACGGCATGCCCCGTGCCGACGCCCGCCGCGCAGCGGGCGAGTGGTTGCGCACGCTCGGTGTCTCGGGCGCGCCGGGCGACCGGCTGGAGACGCTGTCCCTGGGCAACCAGCAGCGCGTCCAGTTGGCCGCGGCGCTCGTGCACGGGCCGGAACTGCTGGTCCTCGACGAGCCGTTCTCCGGGCTCGACCCGGTCGGTGTCGACGTCATGGCGCAGGCGCTGCGGAGCCGGGTCGAGCAGGGGGTCTCGGTCGTGTTCTCCAGCCACCAGCTCGATCTCGTCGAGCGGCTGTGCGACGCGGTCGGCATCATCAAGGACGGCCGCATGCACGCCGTCGGGACGGTCCGCGAGCTGCGCGGCGACAACCGGGCGGTGCGCTACCGGGTGGGTGTGGACGCGCCGGCCGGGTGGGCGCATCTCGTCCCGGGGGTCACCGTGCTGGCCGACGACCGCGAGGGCACCTTGGTCGAACTGCACCCCGGGACCAGCGAGCAGGGGCTGCTGGACGCCGCGCGCGCGGCCGGACGGGTGCGCGCGTTCGCTCCGGTGAATCCCTCGCTGACCGAACTCTTCCGCGAGGCGGTCAACGGCCCGCGACCAGCCCGTCGGCACCGCCGAGAACACCGAGGACACCGAGGACACCGTTGATGCCGAGGACGGCCCGCTCCTCGCGGACGCCGCCGGCCGTGAGGAGCCCCGACCGTGACCAGCCCGAAGCAGACCGACCCGACCGAGCGGTTCTGGGCCTCGGTGCACCTGGTCGCGCGGCGCGAGTTCACCGAGCGAATCCGCGACCGGGGTTTCCTGGTGTCGGTGGCCGTGATGCTCGTGGTGCTGCTGGCGGCCGTCGCGATCCCGGCGGCGGTCGGGGGCGGCGACGACGATTACGACGTGGCGTTCGGCGGCCCGCAGCAGGCGAGGCTGGGCCAGGTCGCGAGTGCCCAGGCGGCGCTGTTGGACACCGGTCTGGCCGTGAAGTCGTATCCGGACGACGCGACCGCCGAGCAGGCGGTCGAGGACGGCGACCTGGACGCCTATGTCGCCGGCGGCAGGATCATCGTGCACCGTGAGCTGCCGAACCGGTTGGCCGCTGTGGTGCAGAGTGCGTACGCGACCGTCGAACGCGACAATCGGCTCGCCGCCCAGGGCATCGACACCGCGGCGGTCGACGCCGCCATGCGCGTGCAGCCGCTGGTCGAGGACAAGCTCGACCCGGACGCCGACGAGCGCAGGGCGCGGCAGGGCATCGCGATCATCGGGACGATCATGCTCTACGGCATGCTGATGCTCTTCTGCGTGTGGGTCGCCAACGGTGTGGTCGAGGAGAAGTCGAGCCGGATCGTCGAGATCCTGCTGGCCGCCGTGCCGGCCCGCGCGCTGCTGACCGGGAAGGTCATCGGCATCGGCCTGCTGGGTCTGGCCCAGATGGCCTTGACCGCGGTGGTCGGGCTGGCTGCGGCATCCGCGTTGGGCACGATCGATCTCACCGGCTCGATGGTCTATCCCGCGGTGCTGGTGGTCGTGTGGTTCGTGATCGGCTACGCCATCTACGCGTGCATGTTCGCCGCCGCGGCGGCTCGTGTCTCGCGCATGGAGGACCTGCAGAACGTCATCACTCCCATGACGTCGTTGTTGATCGCGTCGTTCTTCGTGGCGATTTTCTTCGGTCAGTCCGGGGGCACGTTCGCGCAGATCCTCGCGTACGTGCCGCCGTTCTCCGCGATGCTGCAACCCGTCCTCACCGCCGGCGGCGAAGTTTCGGTATGGCAGAACCTCGTCGCCGCGGGCGTTTCGCTGGCCGCCTTGGTGGCGCTCATGGGAGCGGCGGCGCGGATGTACGAGAACGCCGTCCTGCGCACCGGCGGCAAGGTCTCCGTCAAGGACGCCTGGGGCCCGCGCTCCTGAGCGGGTCGCCGGGGCCTGCTCCGGATCTCCGGGGCCGCGTCGCCGGCCTCGTGAGGCCCGGCCCCCGCGTCGGGTCGGGGCGCCGGGCATCGTCGGACGGCGGTCAGGCGCAGCGGGCGGCCTGACGCGCCCTGCGGGCCTCCAGGCGCTCGTCGAACTGCGCGGCCTTGACCGCCAGGTCCGTCAGGAACGCGGCGAGGTCCTCACGGGCGCGCTCGCCCTCCGGGCCGAGGTCGGTGCGCTCCATGACCTTCAGGTGCCGCAGCACCGGCTGGAGTACATCGTCGTGGTGGATGCGCAGGTTGTAGACGCCGCCGATCGCGATCTTCAACGAGGCGCGCTCGAAGCCCGAGATGCCGTGCCCCGGCATGCGGAAGCCGGTGATCATGTCGGTGACCGCGCGCATCGCGGTGTCGGGCGCCAGTTCGAACGCCGCCTTGAGCAGGTTGCGGTAGAAGACCATGTGCAGGTTCTCGTCCGCCGCGACGCGCGCGAGAAGCTGCTCGGCGAGCGGGTCGCCGCACTCCCTGCCGGAATTGCGGTGCGAGACGCGTGTCGCCAGCTCCTGGAACGTCACGTACGCCACGACGTGCAGGGGGTTGTCCATGTGGTCGCCCTGGTAGCCGGCCTCCATGTGCTCCATGCGCGAGCGTTCCAGCTCCACGGGGTCTACCGCGCGGGCCGCCATGAGGTAGTCGCGGATCGCGATGCCGTGGCGTCCCTCCTCGGCCGTCCACCGGTGCACCCAGGTGCCCCACGCCCGGTCGCGGCCGAACATGCTGGCGATCTCGTAATGGTAGCTCGGGAGGTTGTCCTCGGTCAGCAGGTTGAGGGTGAGCGCGATGCGCCCGACCTCGGTCAGCCCGGACTCCTCGGGGCGCCACTCCTCGCCGCCCAGCACCCCGTCGAAGTCCCGGCCGCGCGACCACGGCACGTACTCGTGCGGGAACCACTCTTTGGCAACGCTCAGATGGCGGTCGAGCTCGACGGCAACCACCTGCTCCAGCTCGTGCAGCAGGTCGATACCCGTCGTTTCAGGGGCGATCAAGGTCACAGCGACTCCAATGCGTGGGTGCGGCGGGACAGTGCGCGGAATGCGGACGCAGCGGCTTTTCGACTTCTTCGGACAAGGGCTGCGTCGGCTGCCGCGCTCCTGGCTTCGGCGCACAACGCGTTCCTACGATGACGTAACTTACGACACCGTAGGTTGTTGGGAGGCCTGTGGGCAACCGCGCCGGTCAGACATGCCGGATTACCCCGTTCGGCTCCCCCGGGGCGCGTCGCCGCGAAGCGCCCCAACCACCCTTTCGGCCCAATGAGGGCTCGATTCCCGCTCAGGCCGGGCTGATCAGGCAGCCGATGTTCGGCTCGGGGCCGGCTCAGGCCCTGCCCGATTTCTGCTCCGCGGCGGTTCGGTCGGGGAAGCCGATGCGCATGATCAAGCCACCTTCGGCCCGCGGCTCGGCCTCGATCCAGCCGCCGTGCGCGCGGACCACGGACCGTACGATCGACAGCCCCAGGCCGACGCCTTTCTCGCTCGCGGTGCGGTCGCCGCGCATCCGCCGGAACGGTTCGAACAGCGTCTCGACCCCGTCCGCCGGAATCACCGGACCGCTGTTGGCGACGGTCAGCAGCGCGGTGCCCTCGACCGTGGAGGTCGCCATCTCCACCCAGCCGTCGGGCACGTTGTAGCGGACCGCGTTCTGGGCCAGATTGAGCGCGACGCGCTCCAGCAGCACGGCGTTGCCGGAAACCGTCGCCGGCTGGAAATCACCGCGCAGTTCGACACCGCGTTCGGCGGCTTCCGCCCCCGTCTGCTCGAATGTGCGCCCGGCGACCTCGGCAAGGTCGACCGGCTTTCGGTCGGTCAGTTCGTGCTCGCTGCGGGCGAGCAGCAGCAGCCCCTCGATAAGGCGTTCGCTGCGCTCGTTGGTGGCCAGCAGGTTGTCACCCAGGTCTCTGAGCTGGGGCGGCATGTCGGGATCGCCGAGCGCGACCTCCAGCAGGGTGCGGTTGATCGCCAGGGGCGTGCGCAACTCGTGGGACGCGTTGGCGACGAATTTGCGCTGTGAGTCGAACGCCCGGTCGAGCCGCTCCAACATCTCGTCGAATGTGTCGGCGAGCTCCTTGAGCTCGTCGTCCGGCCCGTCCAGGTCGATGCGCCGGTGCAGCCCCGAACCGCCTGTTCCGGCCACCGACCGCGCCGCCGCGGTAATGCGGCCCAGCGGACTCAGCACCCGGCCGGCCATCAGGTAGCCGAACCCGAAGGCGATCAATGACAGCAGCACGAGGGCGAGCAGGGATTGCTGGAGGAGTTCGTGGAGCACGATGCCGCGCTGGTCCGTCTGCCAGCGTTCTTGCATGCGGGTGAGTTCCTGCGGCGTGATCTCGACGCCGCGCCCGTCGATGATGTGCACGTTCTGCGCGAAGCGGATGTCCAGAAGCTGCTGGTTCGCAAGGCTCCGGCCCACCAGCAGGTACACGCTGCCGAGCAGCAGGACCCCGGCGATCAGGAACATGCCGCCGTACAGCGCGGTCAGGCGCATGCGGATCGACGGCCGCAACCAGTCCGGCGCATAACTGAGCCGGGAGGTGTACGGAGTCCCCGGATCGGCGCCGAGAATGAGCCGCCGGGCCGAAGGCGCCCGGGTGGGCGCGGGGGGCGCCTCCGGACGGGGTGGCGCTTCGTCGGCGCGGTGGCTTCCGCCCGCGTGCCCGGATGCTCCGGCGACCGGCGGCCGCACCGGCCGAGGCGGGTGTGACGGACGGCGCGGCGGAGAGGCACCGGGACCACGGGCGTGGGCTTCCGTGCGAGGCGCTCGCGAGGCGTCCGAGGCCGCAGCCTCCCCGGGGACCGGACGAAATTCCGGCGTCTTCGGGGTTTTCTTCGCCTCGGCGTCTCGACGGCTTCGGTCGTTGTTCTTCTCAGGCATATCAGGCATACCAGAAACCTCGGCGGACCCGAAGATCGCGAATTTCTCGTTTTTCGAGCAAGCGCCCGGTCACGCCTGATCGCCGATGCGGTACCCGGCGCCGGGCACGGTCATGATCACGGCGGGCTCGCCCAGCTTGCGCCGCAGCGTCATCACGGTGACGCGCACGACGTTGGTGAACGGGTCGGTGTTCTCGTCCCACGCCTTTTCGAGCATCTGCTCTGCGGAGACCACGGATCCGTCGGCGCGCATGAGCACTTCGAGGACCGCGAACTCCTTCGGCGACAGGTGGACGGTCGTACCGTCGCGGACCACCTCGCGCCGGTTGGGGTCGAGCCGGATCCCGGCGCGTTCCAGGACCGGCGGCAGTGCGGTGACCGCCCGTCGACCCAACGCCCTGACACGGGCTGTGAGTTCGCTGAAGGCGAAGGGCTTGGGGAGGTAGTCGTCGGCGCCCAGCTCCAGCCCCTCGACGCGGTCGCTCACGTCACCGGACGCGGTCAGCATCAAGATGCGCGTGGGCAGCCCGGTGTCGATCACCGCGCGGCACACGTCGTCGCCGTGCACGAGCGGCAGGTCGCGGTCGAGGACGACGACGTCGTAGTCGTTGACGGCCACGCGTTCGAGCGCGGCCTCACCGTCGTACACGACGTCGACGGCCATGGCCTCGCGCCGCAGACCCGTCGCCACCGCATCGGCCAGCAACTGTTCGTCCTCGACGACGAGAACCCGCACCCTGAGCGTCCTTTCGGATGAGATCAAATGAAGAACGAATGACCGCCGGGGAAATCAAAACCGGCGAAGACTCGACGAAACCGAAAACAAATTTGGACCGTCGGCCGCCGCCCGCGGCCTGACTGTCCGCCCTGCCTCGAAGGGACGGCGCCGACGGTGACTCCATCTTGCCTCGCGCTACGGTAAAGCGTCGGTAAGGGCATCCGGCCGCGAATGCTTCCTGTCAGGGCAAGAACTCCCATACCGCCCCCCATCAGTGCGACGCACGTCACACTGACAGGTGGCAACTTGGTTTTCGTGGCGCGAACCCAAGGGTAGGACCCGGGGAGCCACCGACCATTCGAGTCACTTGGGGCCCCCAACATGGACTACTTCACCGCTGATTTGACGCGTCGGATACGCGAGACCGAGCAGGCCCTCAAGCAGGCCGTCGACAGCGGCGACGACTTCTTGGCCGAAGTACAGCACGAAGAGCTTCAGGACCTCGTACGCATGGCCTCGGACCACGGCGTACAGGTACTGCCCGAGACCGCCGCTTGATGCCGCGACAAGACCGAGAAAGCGGCAGCCACCCCGGACACACAAGACGGAGCCACCCGGCGACGCCTCCCCCGGCCGAACGCGAACAGCGTCGGTCGGGGGTTGTCGTTTCCGGGGCCACGGCCGCCGTGCCGAACTGCCGACGTGCCCGGCCGCCGTCGATCAGGCGTCCAGCGCGGCCAGGGCCGCTTCCAACTGCGCGTACAGCTCCGGCGCCGCAGCCACGGTCAGATTCGACCCGTCGGCTTCGGCGCGGATCTCCTCCACCCGCGCGCCGGCCTCGCGCGCGATGAGCGCACCGGCCGCGACGTCCCACGGGTTGAGCCCGCGCTCGTAGTAGGCGTCCACCCGCCCGCAGGCCACCGCGCACAGGTCCATGGCCGCCGACCCGTAGCGGCGGATGTCCCGCACCTCCGGCAGCATCCGCTGCACGACGCCGGCCTGCCGCCGACGGCGCTCGACCGTGTACCCGAAACCGGTGGCGACCAGCGCACCGGTCATCGGCACGGCGGCGTTGGCACGGACCGGAACACCGTTGCGGAAGGCACCCGCGCCCCGCACCCCGTGAAACGTCTCGCGCAGGGTCGGCACCTCGACGACGCCGACAACCGCCCCCTCGGCATCCTCGGCGGCGATGGACACACACCACGCCGGCAGGTCGTACAGATAGTTGACCGTGCCGTCGATCGGGTCGATCACCCACCTGATGCCGCTCTCGCCGTGCTCGCCTCCGCCCTCCTCGCCGAGGAAACCGTCACGCGGCCGTCTGGCACGCAGAAATTCGACGATGAGCTTTTCGGCGGCCGTGTCCATCTCGGTCACGACATCGGTCGGGCTGCTCTTGGTGGCCGCGACACCGAGGTCCGCGGGCCGGTCCGCGAGCAACATCCCGCCCGCGAGCCGCGCCGCATCAAGCGCGAGTTCCAGCAGGTCGGCGGTGTCGCCGTCAATTGCGGTGGTCACGGATCCATCCTGGCAGGCCGCCCCCGACCACCGCGCGGGAACCCATAGGCGGTGCTAGCCGAGCGGATTTCCGTGCAGGGCCGCCCCCCGCAGGCCGGGTCCCTTGCCGCGCGGATCGGGGCAGCATCCGCGCGGACACACGTCGTGACTCGGCCCGAGCGTGCCCAGCGCACACCGTTGCGGTGCCTCGCCGCGCAGTGTCGCCGCCCGCTCGACCACCAGATCGCGTACGGCGGCGGCGAACCGCGGGTCGCTGCCCGTCGTCGCCGCCCGCGCGAGCGGCAGGCCGAGCCGCTCGGCGGTCGCGGCGGCCTCGACGTCGAGGTCGTACACGACCTCCATGTGGTCCGACAGAAACCCGATCGGCACCAGCACCGCGCCCGGAACCCCGTCGCGGTGCAGTGCTTCGAGGTGGTCGTTGACATCGGGTTCCAGCCACGGCACGTGCGGGGGGCCACTGCGGCTCTGGAACACCAGATCCCACGGGACGTGCGGACGACCCAGCGCACGGCCGACGCCCCGCGCGACCAACCGCGCGGTCTCGGCGTGCTGACGCAGGTACGCGTTCCCTTCCGGCCCGGCGGTCTCCGCGGACGACATCGGGATCGAATGCGTGGTCATCACGAGCCGGGCGCCCATGCGCGCCTGCGCGGGCAGTTGCTCCAGCGCGGACACCACGTGGTCCACAAGCGGCTCGACGAAGCCGGGGTGGTTGAAGTAGTGCCGCAGCTTGTCGAGTTCGGGCGCTCCCTCGCCGACCGCGGCCCGCGCCGCCAGCAAGTTTTCGTGGTACTGCCCGCAGCCGGAGTACGACGCGTACGCACTCGTCACCAACACCGCCGCACGGCGTACGCCGTCGTCCGCCATGCGCCGCAACGTGTCGGTCAGATAGGGCCGCCAGTTGCGGTTGCCCCAGTACACCGGCAATCGCGGCCCCTTCTCGGCGAACACCCGCTCGATCGCGGTCACCAGCGCGCGGTTCTGCTCGTTGATCGGACTGACGCCGCCGAACAGCGCGTAGTGCGCGCCCACTTCCGGCAGGCGTTCGGGCGGCACACCGCGCCCGCGCGTGACGTTCTCCAGGAAGGGGATGACCTCGTCGGGTCCCTCGGGCCCGCCGAAGGAGAGCAGCAGAAGGGCGTCGAAGGGGGCGGCTTCGCGGTGGGGCGCAACGTCGTGCATGCCGCCGATCCTCGCATTTCCCGCACCCGGCAGCGGACGGGTCGCACCGACACTGTCCTCAGCGGATGCCCTGCCGGAGGACGTGTACGAGTTCAGCTCAATACTCGATCGCATCCGCGAACTGCACAGGAAAATGGCGGAGTTCGTATTCCGTCGGCTCTCTGCGTTCCGAACACCGGTTCGACGACGACCACTTCCGGAGCCTCACGGCCCGACGACCGCCGGCCCGGCCCACCGCCGGCGACCTTCTGGAACACGTTCTTTGCACTCGATCGGCTGATGTCGGGCTCCGCTTCACGCCGCCCGCTCGCACGGACAACCAACGCCGCCAAGGCTGTTCCCCCTGGTGATCTTGTGAGGAACCTCACCGGGCGCCGAACGCGGGCCGAATTGTTTCGCCCGGATGTGGACGCGCCGTTACGGCGCGGTGCGACCCAGCCCCGGCCTCGAATGGAGTACTGTTCAGCGAGGTTCCGGAAAGACCGAGATGGGTGGAGGGGGGAAGCGACCGATCGCACGTGGTCGGAGCGGCTGATTCCTCAGGAACCGTCACTCAAAAAGCCCACGACATACCGGCGCAGGAGATACGACAATCCGACACGCCGGGACACATCGGTCAGGTTGTGGCACGCCGGCACTGGGCAAGTCACACTCGTAACGGGAGCAACGACGCAGGTGACGTCGGCAGGCACCACCCGGGAGGTCCCCATGCCCGAACTGCGTGTCGTGGCCGTCAGCAACGACGGCACACGGCTGGTGCTGAAGGCTGCCGACGGTACCGAGTTCAACCTTGCCATCGACGAGCGGCTGCGCGCCGCCGTGCGCGGTGATCGCGCGCGCCTCGGCCAGATCGAGATCGAGGTCGAGAGCCAACTGCGCCCCCGCGACATCCAGGCGCGTATAAGGGCAGGGGCCACCGCGGAAGAGGTCGCCCAGCTCGCCGGGATTCCGGTCGACCGCGTGCGCCGGTTCGAGGGTCCCGTCCTCGCCGAGCGCGCGTTCATGGCCGAGCGCGCCCGCAAGACCCCTATTCGCCGGCAGGGCGAGACGACGGGTCCGCTGCTCGGCGAGATCGTCGCCGAGCGCCTGCACTTGCGCGGCGCGGACTCCGAGTCCATCCAGTGGGACTCCTGGCGCCGCGACGACGGCAGTTGGGAGATTCTGCTCCTCTACCGCGCCGAAGGCGAAATGCACTCGGCGAGCTGGAGTTTCGACCCGCCCAGGCGCCTGGTGACCACCAACGACGACGAAGCCCGGTCGCTCGTCGGCGAGCAGGCGACGGGCGCCGAGGCCCCGTTCCCGTTCCGCCCGCGTCTCGCGTCGCTGCCGCGCAACACCAGCGACGACGCGATCACCAGCCTGCTGGACGCGGTTCCCGGGCTGCGCGGCGAGTCGAGCCCGCCGCAGCGCGAGCCGATGCGCATCGACGTCCCGGCGATCGGCGGCGAGCGCAGCCGCCCGGTGCCCGCGCCGGTGCCGGACGAAGAGGAGCCCGAGGAGCCGGCCGCCGCGGCCGCCGCGGGTGCCGCCGCCTCGTCGGCCGGGTCCGCGTACGAGAACGTATTGGTGCCGCGTGTCGTCGCACCGCACCGGGACCGGCTCATCGGGGCGACCGACCGCCAGGCCGAGGCCGACGGCGTGCGTCCCGGCCGACGCGCAACGGTTCCCAGTTGGGACGAGATCGTCTTCGGCAGCCGCCGCAAGAAGCGCGACTGACAGACGCCCGCCGGCCCCGTCACCCGCGGACCCGGTCACCGCGCGGAAACATCGCCGCAGCATCCGGGCGGCAGAATCACCGATGAGCGGATCAAGCGGGCGCAGTGCGAGCAGCGGGGCCTGCGATGGCCGGGCCGTCCCGTGGGCACGTCGGGACGCTTCCCGGCAGGCGAGTGACCTCGCCGATCTTGGTCAGACCCTGCTGATCACTTCCTCATTCGCCCTCGGGGGCCCTACTGTGTCCGCTAGGCCGAGTCGGAATTACTCCGCGGTACCTTCCGGGAGACGGTGCGTAATGGGAGTGGGAACGTCGGATCGGGTCGCTCACCAAGACGAGCGCGCCCTGCTCACCGAAGTCCGGCTCTTGTTCGGCGCGATCGACCCGTGGCTCGCGGAGTTCATGCGCGCCGCGACGTCCCCCGACGGCCCGTCGGCCGGGCCCCCGCGCCGCGGCTCCGCCTCGTGAGGCGCCCGGGGCCGAGCCGGTCACCCGGCCCCTGCGCGGCTCCGCTTACTCCCCGGTCGCGACCGGGCGCGTCGGGTCGGTGATCCAGCCGCTCCAGGACGATGCGTACAACGCGGCGCCCGGGAGGCCCGACCGTTCGAGCACCAGCACCGTGTGCGACGCGGTGACCCCTGAGCCGCAGTACGCGCCCACCGCCGCGCCGGGTGTCAACCCGAGGGCGGCGAACCGTGCACGCAGTTCTTCCGGCGCACGCAGCCGCCCGTCGGCTCGCGCGTTGTCGGTCTCGGGTGCGTTGACCGCGCCGGGGATGTGGCCGGCGACCGGGTCGACGGGTTCGCTGTCGCCGCGGAAGCGTTCGGCCGTGCGGACATCGAGCAGAACACCGTCGCGCGCGAGTGCGGCGGCCCCGTCGGCGTCGAGGAGGGGCATCCCACCCGGCTTGGCGGCGAAGTCGCCCGCGTCCGGCGTCGGTTCCTCGGTCGTCGTCGGCATGCCGGCGGCCGTCCAGGCCTGGTAGCCGCCGTCGAGCACGCGTACCTCCGCGTGGCCGAAGTAGCGCAGCAGCCACCACGCGCGTGCCGCCGCCACGCCATCGGCGCCGTCGTACGCCACCACAGGCCTGCCGGTCGACACTCCCGCGCGGCGCATGGCCGCCGCGAACGCGTCCGGGTCAGGCAGTGGATGCCGGCCGTCGGCTCCCGGAGTGGCGGAGAGCTCGCGGTCGAGGTCGCAGAAGCAGGCGCCCGGGATGTGGCCCTCGCGGTAGGCGTCGATGCCGGGCGGGCCGCCGAGCTTCCAGCGCACGTCGAGCACTACGGGCGGGTTCGGTGAGCGCAACGCCGCGGCAAGTTCTGTGGTGTCGATGACTGGGTTCACATGTGCATCCTGCCGTGTCCCGGCGCCGATCCGGCGGCGTTCGGTTCCCCGCGACACTGCCGGGGCCGCATGCCACGATCGAAATAGTGTCGAAACGGTGAAAACATCCAGAAAAGCGCCGCGCTGGAGGCAGCGATGACCGAGGTGACAAGCCCGTACAAACACGGGGTGCCGTGCTGGGTCGACATGGGGTCACCCGACCTGCGCGCGTCGCTGGACTTTTACCACAGCGTTCTGGGCTGGTCGGGGGAGATCGGGCCGGAAGAGCTCGGGTTCTACACCAACTGCACGATCCGCGGGAAGCGCGTCGCCGGGATGATGAAGCTGCCCGAGCCGGACATGCCCATCGCCTGGACGACCTACCTGGCGGTGGACGACGCGGACGCCGCGGCCGCCAGGGCCCAGGAGGCCGGTGCGACAGTCGTGGTTCCGGTCATGGACGTCATGGACCTGGGCCGGATGGCGCTTCTGCGCGACCCGACGGGAGCGGTGGTCGGCCTGTGGCAGGCGGGCACGCACATCGGCGCCGAACTGGTCAACGAGCCGGGCGGGCTGGTATGGAACGAGCTGATGACCCGGGACAGCACGACCGCGCGCGACTTCTACGCCGCCGTATTCGGCTACACCTACGAGGACATGAGCTCGGACGGGTTCGAGTACCACGCGTTCCTTGTCGACGGGCGGCCCACCGGCGGCATCATGACCTTGGACGCGAACTGGCCCGACGAGGTGCCGGCGCACTGGGCGGTGACGTTCTCCAGCGACGACACGGACGCGGCGGCCGAGAAGGTCCGACAGGCGGGCGGCATGGTCACGGCCGAGCCGAGTGATTCGCCGTACGGCCGGTACGCGAGCTTCAAGGACCTCCACGGCGCGATGTTCTCGGTCATGCAGAACACCGGAGAGGACGAAACCTCCGCCACACCGTGACGCTCCCCACACCCCGCGCTTCGGCGGATCGGCCGCGCACGGCGGCGGACCTCATCGCCTAGAGTCGGAACCGCCGGGCAGCGCCCGCAAGTTGACGCCACGTCACCCGAAGTGGCGGCGTCGCCTCAGGGCGTGACGATCGGTCCGGCACCGACCAGTCGAGGGGGTTCCCCACCATGGGCAAGCTGTTCAAGATCGTCCTGCCGGTCGCCGTCGTCGCGGCCCTGACCACCGTCCTGCTGAAGAAGCGCAGGCAGGCGGTCTGAGCCACGGTGCACCACGCGGCACGGAGGGCGTTCTCCCGGCAACGACCGGGCGGGGCGCCCTCCGTGCCGTTGAGCGTCGCGTAAACGGCGAGAGGCGCCGGTCAGGCGTGCACTTCGAGGAGCGGGACCAGTTGTTCCGCCGGTGTCATCGACCCGTGCAGGCCGACCATGCGCGATTCGTTGGGTTCCTTGTGCGTCGCGACGATCGCGACGTCCGCCCACGGCGCCGCGACCACGTCGCCGATCCGGAAGTACACCCGGTCCTCCACCTCGCCGAACCAGCCTGCGGCGATCGCCTCGTCGCGGGAGAGGACCCAGCAGCTGTCGGCCAGCACGTCCTGCCAGATCGCGAGCACGTCCGACGCCGCGCCGGGCACCGCGTAGACGTGCCGCGCGCGTCCCTCGCCGCCGAGCAGCGCGACGCCCGCCGAGAGCTCGGGGTCGGTGTCGACGTCGATGCGGTCGGCCATCGGCACGTCGATCATGCCGTGGTCGGCGGTGACGTAGAGCGAGGTCCCGGGCGGCAGTTGCTCGGCCAGGAGACGCACGAGGCCGTCGGCGCGGGCGAGTTCGACCCGCCAGGCGTCCGAGTCGACGCCGTTGCCGTGGCCGGCCTTGTCGAGCTCGCTCAGGTACGTGTAGACGAGCACCGGGCCGGGGCCGGCCAGTTGGTCGAGGACGCCGCGTACGCGCGGCTCGCCGACCGGGCATCCGACGTACGTGCCGCCCTGCAGCGCCACCTGGGTCAGGGGCGTGTGTTCGAACATCGGGTCGGACACCTGGGCGACCGTGATGCCCGCGGCAGCCGCCCGCTCCATCAGCGGCGGGTAGGGCTGCCATTCGCGCGGCGGCACGTAGGGGTCCCACCGCAACTGGTTCATCAGCCGTGCGTCGCCGGGGATCGCGACGGTGTACCCGAGCAACCCGTGGGCGCCCGGCGGCAGACCGGTGCCGAACGACGCGAGGCTCGTCGCGGTGGTGGCCGGGAAGCCCGCGGTGAGCGGCCTGCCGCTGCCGCCCCACGCGCCGGGAACGAGCGATATCAGGAACGGCGCCCAGTCCGGGTTGGCCTTCAGCAGCTCCCAGCCCAGTCCGTCGATGAGGAACACCACGGCGCGCTCGGTCTCGCGCAACCCGAGTACGTTCGCCTCGCCGGGCATGCCGAGCGACGCCGCGACGGACGGCAGGAGGTCGGACAGCGCCCCGGCGCCGTAGCGCGGGACGGGGACGGGCGGTGCTTCCGGATACCGGTCGGCGGCGCTCACCGGCCGGAACCGGACGGACCGGCGGAACCGGCGATGGCCTCGGAGAGCCTGCGGGCGAACGCGAGCGTGCGCTCGACGGCGTCGGGGCCGTCGGCCGCCTCACTGACCCGCAGGGACAGGTCGTCGGCGGTCATCGCGCCGGTGTAGCCGTGGTCGACGTCGCAATTCGGGTCCGCGCAACCGGCCGGCTCCAGGTCGATCCGGCCGACTGCGCCCCAGCCGATCGTGAGGACGACCTCGCGCGGCGGGGCGCCGGGCACGTACTCCGCGGGGTTGCCGACGACGCGGCTCACGACGACCGACTCGATGCGGTCGATGCGGACCGTCTCGGTGGACGTGGTCGCGTACGGAGTCGGCGACGTGTCGTCCGGGGCGTGCTCGTCGGTGTGGCTGACCAGGAAGCGGCCGGGGGTGAGCACGAGGACCGTCACATGCCGCCGGACCTCGTTGGAGTCGAACGTCGTCTCCTGGTGCACCAGGAACGCGTCGACATGCTCGGTCCCGATCGTGGACTCGACCGCGTCGGCGACGAGGCTCGGGTAGTAGCCGCTGCGCTCAATGGCCGTACGCAGGCCCTGGGTCGAGGTGGTGGTCTTCGCCATGCCCCCATCCTGGCACCTCCCGGGGCCCGTGTGCGCCATGTGGGGCCTCGGGAAGGGGATCCGTCCCATTCGGCGGACATCGGACGGACAACCGCGAGGCACAGCCCGCAGCCGTGCGATAACTCTTTGTCGATCTCACGACAGCCCCCGGAAGAGTGACAGTGAGGCGCACTCGCGGGGATTACTCCAAGAAGCGCAACCGCGCGCCCCACACGCGCCCTCCCCAGAGGCTTTCCGGCGCGGTTGACTGTCGGTGTGCAAGACGGACGGGCCGACAGGGACGCACCGCTCGCGGTGACCCGTCCGACGCGCATGGTGTCCCTGCTCTCGCGCCGGGAGCACGGGCACAACCGCACCACGCCGGTCGGATCGGGGAAACCCGGCGGGGCGCGGTTGATCCGGACGGGCTGGTCGGCATGGGTGCGGTCCCGGGGAGGGCGTGCACCGGAGGGGCATGGCGGCGAGCGCGACCGGAGGCCGCAGCAGCGGCGCGGGTGCCACGGCTCGGGGTGGCATCGGCGCCGCAGCGGCCGAGCCTGCGGCGGTATGCCCCGGAGACGGGTCCGTACCGCCGCGGCTCGCGTTTGCGCACCGCGCCGGCGTCAGTGCCGGGTCACAGCGGCTGACGCATCGAACGCGGGCCCAGATCCGTACGCGCCGGGGGCCGCGACAACCGTATGCGCGCGTCGAGCACATTGAGTCCTTCCTCGGTGACCACGACCGGGTCGAGGACCACCGACGTGACCTGCGGCAGGTCGTCGGCCAGGGCGGAGAGCCGCAGCAGCAGTTGTTCCAGCGCGCCGACGTCCACGGGCGGCGCGCCCCGGTAGCCGAACAGCACCGGCGCCGCTCGGATGTCCCGTACGAGCTCCGCGACGTCCCGGTCGGTCGCGGGCACCGCGCGGTGCGCGACGTCGCCGAGCAACTCCGAAGCGGGTCCGGCCAGTCCGAAGTGCAGCATCGCGCCGAACGACTCGTCGTAGGTGACGCCCACCGTGGTGGCCACGCCGCGCGGTGCCATGCGCTGGACCACCAGCCGCGCCTGGTCCGGGCCGCCGAGCCGGGCGGACATGCGCCGGAACGCGCGGCGCAGGCCGACCTCGGTGCCCAGGTCGAGGCGTACGCCGTCGAGGTCGACGCGGTGGCGCAGGTGCTCGGCGATGGTCTTGAGCACGACCGGGTAGCCGAGTTCCGCGGCGGCGGCCACCGCGGCGTCCTCGCTGTCGACGCGCACGGCGGGCAGGGGGTGGATGCCGTAGCAGCCCAGCAGTTCACCGGCTTCCCGGGGTGACAGGCCGGCCGCGTCCGCGCCGCCGAGACGCGCGCGTACCAAGCCGCGCGCGGCGTCGGGGTCGGTGTCGGGGAACTCGACGACGTCGCCGATCGGCCGGCGGCGCCAGGCCGCGTAGCGGACGACTTCGGCGAGGGCGCGCACGGCGTTCTCGGGAGCGGGGTACGACGGCACCGACCCGGGCGCGGGCACGCCGTCGTCGTCGAGGCGCCGCAGTTGGTCCGGCAGGCCCTCGTGGGCGAGATAGGTGGTCAGCAGAGGCTTACCGGCCGCCACCGCGCGGTCGGCCATCTCGGCGAGGACGGCCGCGACTTCGTCGCCCGGCGTGGTCAGCGGTGGGATGAAGACCGTGACGACCGCGTCGACGTCGGGGGACGCGATGACGCCGCCGAGCGCCTCACGGAAGTCCTCGGCCGTCGCCGAGGTGGTCAGGTCGACCGGGCGCAGCGGCTCCAGGCCGGCGCTCGTGCACGCGTCCTGGGCGAGCAGACCGAGCGAGTCGGAGTTGCCGACGATGGCGACGCGGTCGCCGCCCGGCAGCGGCTGGTACGCGAGGAGCTGTGCGACATCGAACATCTCCGCGACCGTCGGCACCCGGATGACCCCGGCCTGCCGGAACAGCGAGTCCACGGCGTGGTCGGGCAGCGTCAGAGCTCGCGTCCCGTGGCCGCGCGGGACGCCGCCCGCGTGGCGCAGGCTCTTGACGACAACGACCGGCTTGCGGCGGGAGACTCGGCGGGCGAGACGCGTGAACTTGCGCGGGTTGCCGAGCGATTCGAGGTGCAGCAGGACGACGTCGGTGGCGGGGTCGTCCTCCCAGTACTGGAGCAGGTCGTTGCCGGAGACGTCGGCGCGGTTGCCCGCGGAGACGAACGTCGACAGGCCGATGCCGCGTTCGACGGTCGATTCGAGGATGGCGATGCCGAGCGCGCCGGACTGCGCGAACATCCCCACGCGGCCGCGGCGGGGCATCCTGGGCGCGAGGCTCGCGTTGACGCTGATCGCGGGATCGGTGTTGAGGAGCCCGAGGCAGTTGGGGCCGATGACGCGCATGCCGTGGCTGCGTGCGGTGCGCACGAGGCGGCGCTGGCGCTCGCGGCCGTCGGCGCCGGTCTCGGCGAAGCCCGACGTGACGACGACGAGGCCGTGCACGCCGTGTCGGCCGCAGTCCTCCACGACCTGCTGCACCGCGGCGGCGGGGACGGCCACGATCGCGAGGTCGACCTCGCCGGGGATGTCGCCGACGGTCGGGTACACCGCGACGCCCTCGACGGGCTCGTTTCCGGCGGCCGGGTTGACCGCGTACACCGGCCCGGTGAACCCGCTTGCGGCGAGGTCGCGCAGGAGGGTGTTGCCGACGGTGCCCTCGCGGCGTCCGGCGCCGATGACGGCGACGGAACGGGGGGCGAGCAGGCGCGCGGTCGAGCGGGCCTCGGCGCGGTGTTCGCGGGCGAGCATGACGGCGGTGGAGCTGTCGGTCGGCTCCAGGTCGAGGGTGAGGCGTACGACGCCGTCCTCGAACGCGGACTGCTGCGTGTAACCGGCCTCGGTGAAGACCTTCATCATGCGGCGGTTGCTCGGCAGGACGTCCGCGATGAAGCGCCGGATCCCGCGCTCGCGGGCCACCGCCGCGATGTGTTCCAGCAGCACCGAACCGACGCCGCGGCCTTGTTGGTCGTCCTGGACGAGGAAGGCAACCTCCGCGGTCGACGAGCGCCCGCTCGGCCCGGTGCGGACCGCGCGGCCGTCGGGTCCGATGCGGTCGTAGCGGACGATCGCCACCATGTCGCCGCCGACGAAGAGCCCGAGGGCGACGCGGTCGACCCAGTCGTGATGGGTGAAGCGGCGTACGTCGCGGTCGGAAAGCCGGGGGTAGGGCGAGAAGAACCGCAGGTACTTCGACTCGGCGGAGACCCGGGCGTAGAACTGCACGAGCCGGTCGGCGTCGTCCGGCGCGACCGGGCGAAGGTGTGCGGTCGAGCCGTCGCGCAGGACGACGTCGGCCTCCCAGTGCCGGGGGTGCTCGGGGACCGGCGGCTTGTCCGGTGGCGTCTGCGGTTCGGTGGGCTCCACGCTGCCGACACTAAGCCACTTCGCCGTATCGTCGGATTTTCCCCCGCGTTCTCCGGGTGGGCGGCCAACGCCGAGTCCTGTTCGGGCGGATCGGCCGTCCCGCTCGCTTCGGGGCGGACGAGCGGTACGGTCGCTCCCGTGAATCTCCTGGACATCCACCCCGAGGTCGCCGACGCGATCGCCGGCGGACAGCCTGTCGTGGCCCTGGAAAGCACCATCGTCACGCACGGACTGCCGCGACCGGACAACCTGGTGACGGCCCGTCAGGTCGAGGAGGCGGTGCGCGCGGAGGGAGCCGTGCCCGCGACGGTCGCCATCGTCGACGGCCGGGCGCGCGTGGGCCTGGACGCAGCAACGCTCGAACGCATCGCCGCGTCCGACACCGTCGCCAAGGCGGGGCTGCGCGACCTGGCTCCCGTAGCCGCCGTCGGCGGCAGCGCGTCGACCACCGTCGGCGCCACCGCGCACCTCGCCCGCCAGGCGGGGATCCGGTTTTTCGCGACCGGCGGCCTGGGCGGGGTGCACCGCGAGGCGCGCGAGACGTGGGACGAGTCCGCGGACCTCGACGCCCTCTCCCGCTGCGGCATCGCCGTCGTCTGCTCCGGGGTGAAGTCGATTCTCGACGTCGCCGCGACGCTCGAACGCCTGGAATCGCTCAACGTGGCCGTGGTCGGGTACGCCACGAACCGCTTCCCCGGGTTCTACCTCACCGACAGCGGCCATCGGCTCGAATGGCGCGTCGACTCCCCCTCCGAGGCGGCCGCGCTCGTCGGCGCCCGCGACGCGCTCGGCCTCTCCGACCGCGCGGTGGTCTTCGCGAACCCGCTGCCGCCGGCCGACCAGCTCGACCCGGCCCTGCACGACCGCGTCCTGGCCGCCGGGCTCGCGGCGTGCGCGGTCGGCGGCGTGCACGGCAAGGACGTGACGCCTTTCCTGCTCGACTACTTCCACCGCGAGACCGCGGGCGCCAGCCTCACCGCCAACATCGCGCTGATCACCCGCAACGCCGCGCTGGCCGCCCGCATCGCGGTCGCGGCGGCCGCGCGCTGACGCGCGGCCGCGTCACGCCTGCGGGGCCGGCCAACGGCGTCCGATGTAGCGCCAGACCACCTCGATCGCGAGGGCGGCGACGACCGCGATGCCCACGGCCGTCCACGGCATCGTGGTGCCGACGAGCTTGAGTTCGAAGAATTCCTGGAAGTACGGGACGGAGATCACCAGGGCGAAGCCGAGCGCCATCGTCAGGACCAGCGCGACACGCCACCACGTGTACGGGCGGGCGACGATCGCCAGCACCCACAAAGCCACCAGGAACAGCGTCAGCGTCGCGATCGACGTCTCGGCGCTGCGCGTGTCGTCGGTGCCGCCGTAGTAGTCGCGGGCGAGCAGGTAGGACGTGAAGCACGCCGTCCCGGCGATGAAACCGGCCGGCGCGGCGGTGCGCAGGACCCGGTCGACGAAACCGGGGCGCGCCCGCTCCTTGTTGGGTGCCAGGGCCAGGAAGAACGCCGGGGTGCCGATGGTGAACCAGGCAAGCAGCGTCAGGTGGCGCGGGAGGAACGGGTAGGGGACGTTGACGATCACCACGAGGATCGCCAGCAGCACCGCGTAGGCGGTCTTGGTGAGGAACAGGTTCGAGACGCGTTCGATGTTGCCGATGACGCGTCGGCCCTCGCCGACGACCGACGGCAGCGACGCGAAACTGTTGTTGAGCAGCACGATCTGCGCGACACCGCGGGCGGCCTCGCTGCCGGAGCCCATCGCGACGCCGATGTCGGCGTCCTTGAGGGCGAGCACGTCGTTGACGCCGTCGCCGGTCATCGCGACGGTGTGGCCGCGGGCCTGGAGCGCGCCGACCATGTCGCGCTTCTGCTGCGGGGTGACGCGGCCGAAGACGGTGTTGTTCTCCAGCACGTCGGCCATGGCGTCGCGGTCGTTGGGGAGCGTGCGGGCGTCGACCGGGTGCTCGGCGCCGGGGATGCCCAGTTTCGCGGCGACCGCGCCGACCGAGACCGCGTTGTCGCCGGAGATGACCTTGGTGGCGACGCCCTGCTCGGCGAAGTAGCGCAAGGTGTCGGCGGCGTCGTGGCGCAGCCGTTGTTCGAGGACGACCAGCGCCGCGGGACGCCCGTGTGCGGGGTCGTACGCCGCCGTGAGGTCGTCGATCGGGGTGTAGGTGCGGACCAGCAGCAGCACGCGCAGGCCGTGCGAGCCGAGGTCCTCGGCCTCGGCGAGAATCGGCTCGTCCGGGCCGGCCAGCACCTCGGGCGCGCCGAGCAGCCAGGTCTGGCGTACGCCGTCGCACTCGAACGTCGCACCGGAGTACTTGCGGGCGGACGAGAACGGGATCGTCGCGGCCTCGGTCCAGTCGGCGGGCGCCGGGCATTCCTCGATAATCGCCTGGAGGCTCGCGTTGGGCCGCGGGTCGGTGGTGCCAAGAGCGCCGAGCGCGGCGCGCACCGGCAGGTCGGCGTCGAGCACGCGGACCTCGGTGACGTTCATGCCGCCCTCGGTCAGGGTGCCCGTCTTGTCGAGGCAGACGACGTCGACGCGCGCGAGCCCTTCGATCGCGGGGAGCTCCTGCACGAGGCACTGTTTGCGGCCCAGCCGGATGACGCCGACCGCGAACGCGAGCGAGGTCAGCAGCACGAGGCCTTCGGGGACCATCGGCACGACGCCCGCGACCATGCGGCGGATCGCCTCGGGGATGTCGTCCTCGTTGATCCGGTACTGGCTGATGACCAGCGCGATCGCGGCCGGGATCAGCACCCATGTGACGTACTTGAGGATGGTGCTGATGCCGCCGCGCAGTTCGGAGGCGACCAGCGTGAACCGCGAGGCCTCCTCCATCAGTTGCGCGGCGTAGGCGTCCTTGCCGACGCGGGTGGCGCGGAACGAGCCGCTGCCCGCGACGACGAACGAGCCCGACATCACCGGGTCGCCCGGCTGCTTGAGCACCGGGTCGGCCTCGCCGGTGAGCAGCGACTCGTCGACCTCCAGGCCCGATGCCTCGGTGACGACGCCGTCGACGACGGCCTTGTCCCCCGAGCCGAGTTCGATGATGTCGTCGAGAACGATCTCGTGCGCGGACACCGACAGCGTGGTCCCGTCGCGGCGTACGCGCGGTTTGGCCTCGCCGATCACCGCGAGCCGGTCGAGGGTCCGCTTGGCGCGCATCTCCTGGATGATGCCGATGCCGGTGTTGGCGATGATGACGAAGCCGAACAGGCCGTCCTGGATGGGCCCGACGACCAGGATGATGACGAAGAGCACACCGATGATCGCGTTGAACCGGGTGAGCACGTTGGCCCGGACGATCTCGCCGACCGACCGGCTGGAACGCACCGGCACATCGTTGATCTCGCCGCGCGCGACCCGTTCTGCGACGTCTGCGGCGGACAGCCCTCGGACCACGTCGATGCCGTGGTCCACCGCCACGTCGTCGGTCTGCGTCTCCTGCGTCATGGGCATCACCGTAGGGGGCTGGAGAGAGCGGCGTACGAGTCGGGGCGACTTTCGTACGCGGGTAGCAGCGCGCCTCCGCCGTACGGGCGACGGCGGA
>NZ_JBPKBI010000013.1:147955-161170 GCF_051388935.1 Yinghuangia sp. YIM S10712 | reverse complement strand
GGAGGCGCGTCCAAGTCATCCTTGGGAACTACTTTGCCAGGAGTTGGCGCAACGTGCGGGTGTGGCCCATGGGTCGCGGAGGAACCGTGACGCGATTTTGATCACGCCGGTCGGTCGCCGCGCCGGGTCACCCGGCCACCGGACCGGTAGGAGTTGCCGGACCTGCCGGACCTGCCGGACCTGCCGGAGCACCGGCTCACTCGATCACCGTGACCGGCCCGATCCCGAGCCCTTCGAGCGGTTCGCGGATCTGCGTCGCGTCGCCGACGAGCACGACGACCAGGCGCGCGGGGTCGAATCCGGCGACCACGGCGTCCGACGCCTCGGCGGTGGCGACGGCGCCGAGGCGCGCGTACAGGCCCGGCAGGTAGTCGTCGGGCAGCCGCTGCGCGACGACGTCGGCGATGGCGTCCGCGACCGCGCGCGAGGTCTGGTACTTCAGCGGCGCGACACCGACGAGGTTCTGCACAGCGGCGTCGCGCTCGTCGTCGGTCAGTCCGTCGGCGGCCAGCGTGGTGAGCACGGTCGCCATGTCGGCGAGCGCGGGCCCGGTCACGTCGGTCTCGACCGATCCGGTGATCGCCAGCAGCGCGCCGGAGCGCAGCGACTGGTTGAGCGCGCGGACGCCGTACGTGTAGCCCTTCTCCTCACGCAGCACGCGGTCGAGCCGCGAGGTCAGCGTGCCGCCCAGGCAGTAGGTGCCGATGCTCAGCGCCGGCCACACCGCGTCGTGCCGGTCCGGGCCGAGGCGCGCGGCGAGGAGCTGCGTCTGCACGCTGCCCGCCCGGTGCACGACGACCACGCGGGCGGTGTCGTCGGCGGGGGCCGGGACTACCTCGGTGGCGGGCGCGTCGCTGCCGGTCCACCGGCCGAGCGTACGTTCGAGGATGCCGTCGAGGTCGACGCCGTCCAGGTCGCCGACCACGACGACGGTGGCGGTCGCGGGGCGCACGTGCGCGGCGAAGAAGTCGGCGACCGCGGCCCGGTCGACGCGCGCGACGGACTCCGTGGTGCCCGCGCGCGGACGCGAGATGCGTGCCGACGCGTCGAACAGCTCGGCGTACAGGGCGATCGCGGCCCGCCGCGCGGGGCTGGCGAGCTCGTGCACGATCTCGTCGAGCCGCTGGCGCACCAGCCGGTCGACCTCGTCGGTCGGGAAGGCGGGGGCGCGGACCGCGTCGGCGAGGAGTCCGAGGGCGCGTTCGAGGCGGGAGGCGGGGACGTCCAGCGCGACCTGCACACCGGAGTGGTCGGCGCCGGCGTCCATCGTGGCGCCGCAGCGCTCCAGTTCGGCGGCGAACGTCTCGGCGTCCATGGTGTCGGTGCCCTCGCTGAGCGCCCGCGCCATGATCGTGGCGACGCCGTCGATGCCCTCCGGCTCGGCGTCCAGCGGCGCGTCGAGCAGCAGTTCCACCGCGACGACGCGTTGGCCGGGGCGGTGGACCCGCAGCACCGACAGGCCGTTCGCCAGCCGGGTGCGCTCCGGGCTCGGGAACGTCCACGGCTTCTCCGGGCCCGCGCCGGGACGCGGGTGGAACACCATCGTGGTCTGCGTCATCAGGCGGCCTGCCCCTCGGCGTCGTTCGCGGTGCGGTTGTCGGTGCGCGAGTCGGTGTCGTCGTCGCCGGTGTCGTCCGCGTCGAGTTCGTACACCAGCACCGCGCGGTTCTGGGACACGAGGCGCTCGGCGGCGACCGCGCGGACTTCCTCGGCGGTGATGTCCAACACCCGGTCCAACTCGGTGAATGCGAGCGAGGCGTCACCGAACAGCGTCGCGTAGCGGGCGAGTTCGTCGGCGCGACCGCCGACCGTCGCCATCCGGTCCAGCCAGCCGCGCTCGATCTGCGCCTGGGCGCGCTCAAGTTCGGCCGCGGTGGGCCCGTCCGCGGCGAACCTGGCCAGCTCCTCGTCGACCGCGGCGTCGACGTCCGCGATCTTCGCGTCGCCGGACGCCTTGACGTCCAACAGCGCGACCGACGGCGCCCCGACCAGCCGCATGATGCCGAACCCGGCGTAGACCGCCAGCTCGTCGTGGCGGACCAGCCTCATGTTGAGCCGGGAGCTCTCGCCCTCGCCGAGCACGGTCAGCGCGAGGTCCGCGGCGTCGGCCTCGCGGGCCCCGTCGACCGGCAGCCGGTATGCGGCCATCAGCGACCGCGACGGCACGTCCTCGTACACCGTCTCGCGCAGCTCGGCCCCGATGACCGGGGGCAGGGTGCCGTCGGCCGGGGTCGGCTTGCCGTCGTGGGCCGGGATCGTGCCGAAGTACTTCTCGATCCACGCGAGCGTCTGCTCCGGGTCGATGTCGCCGACCACCGAGAGCACCGCGTTGTTGGGCGCGTAGTAGGTGCGGAAGAACTCCTGGCAGTCCGCGAGCGTGGTCGCGTCGAGGTGTTCCATCGAGCCGATCGGCATGTGGTGGTACGGGTGCCCGACCGGGAACGCCATCGCGACCAGGCGCTCCCACGCGGTGCCGTACGGCACGTTGTCGTAGCGCTGGCGTCGTTCGTTCTTCACCACGTCGCGCTGGTTGTCCAGGCTCTCCTGGGTCAGTGCCTCCAGCAGGCCGCCCATGCGGTCGGCCTCCAGCCACAGCGCCAGCTCCAACTGGTGCGCCGGCATGGTCTCGAAGTAGTTGGTGCGCTCGAAACTCGTGGTGCCGTTGAGCGATCCACCGGCGGACTGCACGAACTCGAAGTGCTGGTTGCCGTGTACGTTGGCGGAACCCTGGAACATCAAATGCTCGAACAGGTGCGCGAGGCCCGTGCGGCCCGGCTTCTCGTGCCGCGATCCGACGTCGTACCACAGGCACACGGCGGCAACCGGATCGACGTGGTCTTCCGACAGCACCACCCGCAAACCGTTGGCGAGCCGGTGCTCGGTCGCCGTGAACGTCTCGGCCAGACCAGCCATGCCCCATCAGTCCTCTCCGCCGACGCCTCGCGGCCCACCACCACGAGAGGCCGCATCGGCGGCCCGCAGGCAACCTTACTGACCAAAACAGCCGCTTCCGGGCCGTCGCCGCAGACGTTCGCGGCGGGCGAAGCCGGGAACAAAAAGCCGCGCGCGCCCGTCCGGCGCGCGCCTGACACCGGGACGGGCCCTACTGCTGATAACCCTCGACCTCGCGCTCCGGACGGACCGCCGCGGCGTTGGGGTCCTCGCGGGCGTCCCGGCGGGCCCGGCGCTGGCGCAGCAGGTCCCAGCACTGGTCGAGTTCTACCTCGATGGCGTGCAGGAGCTGCTGCTCCTCCTCGGCGGTGATCCTGCCCTGGGCGAGCTGGTCGCGCAGCGCGTGCTCGGTTTCGACCATCGAGCGGATGCGGTCCAAGATCTGGGGGTCGTCCATGACATTCCTCCTTACACCGCGTGGGACCGGCGAACACTGGCCCCTTCCCGCTCCGGGCCCACCTCATGCCCGCAAACCCGGACGTTCCCCGCAGTGACCGGGTCGCTGCACCCGGATGTCGTACCGGGGGGACACAATGGCCCCGACCACCTCAAGCCAAGGAGACCGCCGCAGTATGGCCCGCCGCAGCACGAAGACGCCTGGCCAGGACCAGCCCGACACCTTCGAGGAACGCATCCTCGACATCGACGTCGTCGACGAGATGCAGGGCTCGTTCCTGGAGTACGCGTACTCGGTCATCTACTCGCGCGCGCTGCCCGACGCACGCGACGGCCTCAAGCCGGTCCACCGACGCATCCTCTATCAGGCCAACGAAATGGGCGTGCGGCCCGACCGCGGCTACGTCAAGTGCGCGCGCGTCGTCGGCGAGGTGATGGGACGCCTGCACCCGCACGGCGACGGCGCCATCTACGACGCGCTCGTGCGCCTCGCCCAGCCGTTCTCGATGCGGCTGCCGCTCATCGACGGGCACGGCAACTTCGGCTCGCTCGGCAACGACGACCCGCCGGCCGCGATGCGCTACACCGAGAGCCGCCTCTCGCAGGCCGCGATGCTCATGGTCGAGTCGATCGACGAGGACACCGTCGACTTCGCGCCCAACTACGACGGCCAGGAACGCGAACCGCAGGTCTTGCCCGCGTCGTTCCCGAACCTGCTGGTCAACGGCACCTCCGGCATCGCGGTCGGCATGGCCACCAACATGCCGCCCCACAACCTGACCGAAGTCGTCGCCGCCGCACGCGAGTTGATCCGCCGCCCGCACGCGACGCTCGCCGACCTCATGAAACACATCCCCGGCCCCGACCTGCCGACCGGGGGCCGCGTGGTCGGGCTGAGCGGGGTGCGGGACGCGTACGAATCGGGCCGCGGGACGTTCAAGATCCGCGCGACCGCGACCGTCGAGAACGTCACGCCGCGGCGCAAGGGCATCGTCGTCACCGAACTGCCGTACAACGTCGGTCCGGAGAAGGTGATCGCCAAGGTCAAGGAGCTTGTGCAGAACAAAAAGCTCCAGGGCATCTCCGACCTGAAGGACCTCACCGACCGCTCGCACGGCCTGCGCCTGGTCATCGAGGTCAAGAACGGTTTCAACCCCGAGGCGATCCTCGAACAGCTCTACAAGCTGACGCCGATGGAGGAGACCTTCGGCATCAACAACGTCGCCCTCGTCGACGGACAGCCGCTCACCCTCGGCCTCAAGGAGCTCCTGGAGGTCTACCTCGACCACCGGTTCGAGGTCGTGCGCCGTCGCAGCGAATTCCGCCGCGGCAAGCGCCAGGACCGCCTGCACCTGGTCGAGGGCCTGCTGATCGCGCTCATCGACATCGACCGCGTCATCGAGCTGATCCGCGGCAGCGACAACGCGGCCCAGGCCAAGGAACGCCTGATGGAGTCCTTCGAGCTCTCCGACATCCAGGCGAGCTACATCCTGGACACGCCGCTGCGCCGCCTGACCCGCTTCGACCGCATCGAGCTGGAAGGCGAGCGCGACAAACTCCGCGCCGAGATCGACGAGCTGACCGAGATCCTCAACTCCGACCAGCGGCTCCGCAAGATCGTGTCCGACGAGCTCGCCGCGGTCGCGAAGAAGTACGGCACGCCGCGCCGCACGGTGTTGCTCGAATCGGCCGGCTCCCCGGCCGCCGCGGTCCCCCTCGAAGTCACCGACGACCCCTGCCGCGTGCTGATGTCGTCCACCGGCCTGCTCGCCCGCACCCCGGGCGACGAGGCGCTGCCGACGGAAGGCGCGCGGCACAAGCACGACCTCGTGGTCTCCGCGGTCGGCACGACCGTGCGCGCCGAGCTGGGCGTGGTCACCGACACCGGGCGCCTACTGCGCCTCAACGTCGTCGACCTGCCCGCGCTGCCGCCGAGCCACACCGCGCCGAATCTGTCGGGCGGGGCCCCGATAAGCGAGTTCGTGGCACTCCAGGCCGACGAGAAGGTCGTCTGCCTGACGACGCTCTCCCCCGACTCCCCCGGCCTGGCCCTCGGCACCGTGCAGGGCGTCGTCAAACGCGTCACCCCCGACTACCCGACGAACAAGGAGGAGTTGGAGGTCATCGCGCTCAAGGAAGGCGACCGCATCGTCGGCGCGGTCGAGCTGCGCACCGGGGACGAAGACCTCGTCTTCATCACCGACGACGCGCAACTTCTGCGCTTCCCCGCTTCCCTGGTACGGCCGCAGGGCCGCGCTGCGGGCGGCATGGCCGGGATCAAACTGGGCACCGGCCGCTCGGTCGTCTCCTTCAACGCGGTCGATCCCGCAGCCGACGCCGTCGTGGTGACCGTCGCGGCGTTCAGCGGCGACGCGCTCTTCGGCGCCGAGCACGGGACCTGCAAGGTGACGCCGTTCGAGGAGTTCCCACGCAAGGGCCGCGCGACCGGCGGCGTCCGCTGCCAGCGCTTCCTGAAGGGCGAGACGACCCTGGCGCTCGCCTGGGCGGGACCGGCTCCGGCGCGTGCGGCCAACGCCGCGGGCACCCCGGCGCAGCTCCCGGACATCGACCGCCGCCGCGACGGCTCGGGGACGCCTCTTGCCAAGCCGGTCGCCGTGGTGGCCGGTCCGGTGTAGGCCGCGACTCCCGCCACCGTGCTCGCGCCGGGACAGCGTCCCGTCGACCACGGCCGGTGCCCTTCCTGCGCCCGTCCGCGTCTCGCGGTCGAACACAGGAAGGGCGCCGGCAGGCGCGACGGAAGGCACCGGCGGGTCGAACTCACGGCATCGTCGGGGCGTGTGGCCTGGGGCTCGGCGTTCTCGTTTTCCGACGCGTGCGTCCACCGGGAGAGCCACGGTGCGACGCGGCGAAACGGCGTTCGACAAATCGCGCTGACGCCCGGTTCGCGCAGGATGGCCGGCGCGCGGGTGAGCTCAGTGTGCCGCGCCCTCGCGGGCGTAGCCGTCGAGCAGCGCGAGGGAGCGGGCGTACTTGGCGCGGAGGCGGACCTGGGTCGCCTCGTCGAGTTGGCCGAGGCGGGCCTCGGAGCGGTTGTCGGCGATGTCGGCACGCTTGACGACGCACGCGATCGGGTCGGCCGCTGCGCGGGACATGCTCGCCTCCAATGGCTCGCCCGGCAGCTTCGTCAGCGCGACGACCGCCGTGACGACCCGCTCCGGACACCCCGCGCTTCGCAGATCCTGCACGGTGACGTCGGTGTCCTCGATGACGTCGTGGAGGACCGCGGCCATCTGCTCCCACACGCCGTCGACCTCGCGCATGACGCGCAGCGGATGGGCGATGTAGGGCTTGCCGCCCTTGTCGAGCTGCCCCTCGTGGGCACGCCTCGCCAGCGCCACCGCGTCGTCGAGTGTGAAGGCGGGTTTCGAGTCCATGGACGGTCCACTCCCCCCGGAGTCGGTTCGTCCCCCCACCGTAGTCCGCCGTGATCGCCTCCGGTCACCGAAGATCGCCGCGGCCGGATCGGATTGGGCTGCGCGGTCTCGGGTACACCCGGCGCCGAGCGCGCGCCGAACGGTCCGGAACCCCCGGCGCCGCTCGCCCGAGAAGTTGACCATGTACGGTACACATCCGTGACGACCTGCTCTTTCCTGTCCAGCGCCCACGCCGAGCCGATGGCCGGCACGGCGCCGACCGCGCGCGGCTGGCTGCTCATCGAGCATCCGGGGCCGTGGGCGGCCAAGGCGCTGACGGGCAGCCGCGGTCTCGACCCGGCGATCGGCGGCGAGATCGAACGCCAGGCGGCCGCGGCCGGTTTCCGTGCGACGCTGATCCGCACCCCGGGGCGCACGACCGAGTCCGCGCAGCCGCGCACGGTGTTCCTGGTCTGGACGGAACCCGGAGCGACCTGGGCCCGCCGCCTGGAGATCGACACCCCGGCGGATCTTCTGGCCCACGACTTCGCCGCACTCGCCGGTTCCCGCCCGCCGACACTCGGTGCCCCGCACGACGAGCCGCTGATCCTGGTGTGCACGAACGGAAAGCGCGACCGCTGCTGTGCCACGGCCGGGAGGCCGCTCGCCGAGGCGCTGAGCGTACGGGTGCCGGGGGCCGTCTGGGAGGCGACGCACCTCGGCGGGCACCGCTTCGCCCCCACCGCGCTCGTGCTCCCGGACGGCTACGTCTACGGGCGCCTCGACCCCGACTCCGCCGTCTCCGCACTGAACGCCGCGCGGACCGGCGCCATGCTGACCGCGGACTGCCGCGGGCGCTCCACATGGTCGCGGCCCGCCCAGGCCGCCGAGCTGGCCGTACGCGAGGACATACTCGAATTCGGCGCCGACCGGCTGCGTGTCGCCGCCCCGGAACCGCACGGCGACAGCGCCTGGACCGTCCGCGTCGACCACGTCGACGGGCGTACGTGGACCGTCGAGGTCACCGCGCAGCCCGAGAGCCCCGCCCGCCCCGAGAGCTGCGGCAAGGACGTCGGCAACCCGCTCAGCATGCGACCGCGCCTGGTCACGCCCGCGCACTGAGGGGCAAGCCGACCCGCGCTGCGTGAGACCGCCCACCAGCGGCTGTTCGCGCATGTGCCGTGGCCGCGCCGGCACCTGTTCGGCGCGGTCGACGCGTACGCGATCCGGCGCAGATCCGCCGACCAGGCGCGCCGCACACAGCCGGGGCCCGCCGGTCAGTGCGCTCCCGCGCCGGTCAGCGCCCGGACCTCCATCTCGGCGTACTTCGAGGCGTCGGAGCCCTGCTTCGAGGTCAGCGTGCCGATCACGCCCGCGAGGAACCCGCACGGAATCGACACGATCCCCGGGTTGTCCAGCGGGAACCAGTGGAAGTCCACACCCGTGGCCAGCGGGTTCGGGCCGCCGGAGACGACCGGCGAGAAGACCACCAGCACGACCGACGAGATCAGCCCTCCGTTGATCGCCCACACGGTGCCACGCGTGTTGAACCGGCGCCAGAAGAGCGTGAAGAGAATCGTCGGGAGGTTCGCGGAAGCCGCCACCGCAAACGCGAGCGCGACAAGGAACGCCACGTTGAGCCGCTGCGCGGTCAGGCTCAGACCGATCGCCACCGCGCCGATGAGGATCGCGGACACGCGCGCGGCGGCCAGCTCGTGCCTCTCGTCGGCCCGGCCCTTGCGGATCACGGACGCGTACAGGTCGTGCGCGGCCGACGCCGACGACGCGAGCGTGAGCCCGGCGACGACGGCCAGGATCGTCGCGAAGGCCACCGCCGCGATGACCGCCAGCAGCACCACACCGCCGACCGAGTCTGCGCCGCCGCCCAACTCCTGCGCGAGCAGCGGCAGCGCCGTGTTGCCTGCCTGGTTGGACTCGCGGATCGTGTCCGAGCCGAGGACCGCCGCCGCACCGAAGCCGAGCACGATGGTCATCAGGTAGAAGACGCCGATCAGGCCGATCGCCCACATGACCGAGCGACGCGCGGCACGGGCGGTGGGCACGGTGTAGAACCGCACGAGGATGTGCGGAAGCCCGGCGGTTCCGAGGACCAGCGCAAGCGCGAGGCTGATGAAGTCGAGACGGCTGGTCAGCGACGTACCGTACTGAAGCCCTGGTTCCAGGAATTTCTCACCGTGGCCGCTGGTCTGGGCCGCCGCGTGCAGCATCGCGTCGACGTCGCCGCCGAAGCGGACCAGGACCAGCACCGTCAACGTGATCGCTCCGGCCATCAGCAGGCCGGCCTTGACGATCTGGATCCAGGTGGTGGCCTTCATGCCGCCGAAGGCCACGTACACGATCATCAGGGCGCCGACGGCGACGATCGTGAGCGTCCGCACCGAGCCGTCCGCGTCACCGAGCAGCAGCGCGACCAGGGAGCCTGCGCCGACCATCTGGGCCAGCAGGTAGAACACCGACACGACGATCGACGAGGCCCCCGCGGCGGTGCGGACCGGGCGCTGGCTCATGCGAAACGCCAGGACGTCCGCCATCGTGTAACGGCCGCAGTTGCGCACGAGTTCGGCGACCAGCATGAGGACGACGAGCCACGCGACGAGGAAGCCGATCGAGTACAGAAAACCGTCGTAGCCGACCAGCGAGATCAGCCCGGCGATGCCCAGGAACGACGCGGCGGACATGTAGTCGCCGGAGATCGCCAGGCCGTTCTGCGCCGCGGAGAACTCGCGTCCGCCGGTGTAGAAGTCGTTGGCGGTCCGGCTGTGCCGGCTCGCCCACGCGGTGATCGCGAGGGTGACGGCGACAAAACCCACGAACAGGCCGACGGTGAGCAGCCGGTGGTCTCCCTGCGTCCCGACCGCCATGGTGTACGGCCCGGTCACCGCAGGCGCTCCTGCGTCTCCCAGCGCAGTGCGAGCGCCGCCCGGTCGCGCTTGCGGACCGCGTTGCGGGCGTACAGCCACGTGATGAGGAACGTCGAGACGAACTGGGCGAGCCCGAAGGCGAGACCGACGTTGATCTCGCCGGCGATGGGCCGGGCCATGAGGTCGCGCGCCAGGGTCGTGGCGAGCACGTACGCGAAGTACCAGGCCAGGAACAAGGCCGTCATCGGGAATACGAAATCCCGGTAGCGGCGGCGGATTTCCTGGAACTCGGGGCTCGCCTGCACGTGGAGGTAGACGTCCCCGGGCTGTTCCTCCCGGCGGACGCCGTCGGTCCGCGCGACCGGGTCGGGCCCTCGGTCGGGCGCGAGCCCGTGCTCACGGGCCCGGTACGAACTGGTGGTCACGGAAATTCTCCTCGTCCGGTGACCGCCCCTGCGGTGGGACGCGTCGCGCCCTCGGAGCCGTGGAGGCGGACCGGACTTAAGCATGCAAACCATGCGACGCTCGGATGGCCCGGGTCACTCCTGGTTCACACGATCGAATGAAATGTCCCGCAAGACCCGTTTCTTGCCCGCCGCGACATGCGAAAGGGCCCGGAACCAGGTGGTTCCGGGCCCTTCCCGCACCGAACGGTCATCCGGTCGGCATCGTTGTCCTGCTAGGTATCGATCCGCGAACGGTCAAGCAGCGCAGCGGAGTTCGTGATGAACTCCTTACGCGGCGCCACCTCGTTGCCCATCAGCAGGTCGAACACACGCTCCGCGGCTTCGAGATCGCCGAGGTTGATGCGCCGCAGTGTGCGCCGGCGCGGGTCCATCGTGGTCTCCGCGAGCTGATCGGCGTCCATCTCACCGAGGCCCTTGTAGCGCTGCACCGGCTCCTTGAAGCGGATTCCCTTGCGCTGGAACTCCAGCAGCGTCTGCTTCATCTCGTTGTCGGAGTAGGTGTAGTGGTACTTCTCCTGCCCTCTCTTGGGGCTGGCGATCTCGATGCGGTGCAGCGGCGGCACCGCGGCGAAGACCCGGCCCGCCTCGACCATCGGGCGCATGTAGCGCTGGAAGAGGGTCAGCAGCAGACAGCGGATGTGCGAGCCGTCGACATCGGCGTCCGCCATGAAGATGATCTTGCCGTAGCGCGCCTGGTCGATGTCGAAGGTGCGGCCCGAACCCGCCCCTATGACCTGGATGATCGCGGCACACTCGGTGTTCTTGAGCATGTCCGTGACCGAGGCCTTCTGGACGTTCAGGATCTTGCCGCGGATCGGCAGCAGCGCCTGGTACTCCGAGTCCCGCGCAAGCTTCGCGGTGCCGAGCGCCGAGTCACCCTCGACGATGAACAGCTCGCTGCGGTCCACGTCGTCGCTGCGGCAGTCCGCCAGCTTCGCGGGCAGCGCGGAGGTCTCCAGCGCGGTCTTGCGGCGCTGCGCGTCCTTGTGCTGGCGCGCCGCGATCCTGGTGCGCGCCGCCGAGACGACCTTCTCCAACACCGCGCGTGCCTGCGCCTTGTGGGTGCGGTTGTTGGTCGTCAGGAACGCCTTCAGCTCGCGTGAGACGACACCGGCGACGATGCGCGCCGCTGCGGAGGTGCCCAGCACCTCCTTGGTCTGTCCCTCGAACTGCGGCTCGGCGAGCCGGACGGTGACCACCGCGGTCAGCCCCTCCAGCACGTCGTCCTTGGCGATGTCGTCCTCGGACACCCGCAGCAGCTTCGCGCCGCGCAACGCGTCGTTGACCGTCTTGCGCAGCGCCTGCTCGAAGCCGGCCACGTGCGTGCCGCCCTTGGGGGTGGCGATGATGTTGACGAACGAGCGAACGGTGCTGTCGTATCCGGTGCCCCACCGCAACGCGACGTCGACGCCGAGCTCGCGCCGCACTTCGGTCGGGACCATATGGCCCTGGTCGTCGAGAACCGGCACGGTCTCCTTGAAGGTGCCGTCACCGCTGATGCGGATAACGTCGCAAATCGGCCGGTCCGGAGCGAGGAATTCACAGAACTCGCTGATGCCGCCCGAGTAGTGGAACGTCTGCTCGTCGACTGCCTCGGAATTTCGCTCATCGCGAACAACGAGGGTCAGTCCGGGAACGAGAAATGCAGTTTGGCGCGCCCGATTGTGCAGCAACTCGACATCGAGACGGGCTTCCTTGAGGAAGATCTGCCGATCGGCCCAGTAGCGCACACGCGTGCCGCTCCGGGTGCGCGGGACCTTGCCGGTCTTGCGCAGACCCCCTCCGGCACTGAACGCGGCGTCCGGTCCGTCACCCGTGAACTGCCCCGGTGTACCCCGCCGGAAGCTCACGCTGTGTGTCGACCCACTGCGGTCCACCTCGACGTCGAGACGCGCGGAAAGCGCGTTCACCACCGAGGCGCCGACGCCGTGCAGGCCGCCGGATGCCGCGTAGGAGCCGCCGCCGAACTTGCCGCCGGCGTGCAGTTTGGTCATCACGACCTCGACGCCGGACAGCCCGGTTTTGGGCTCGACGTCGACCGGGATACCCCGCCCGCTGTCACGCACCTCAACCGATCCGTCGTGGTGAAGGACCACGTCAATGCGGGTCCCGTAGCCGGCGAGCGCCTCGTCGACCGAGTTGTCGATGATCTCCCACAGGCAGTGCATGAGGCCGCGGCTGTCGGTGGAACCGATGTACATGCCGGGCCGCTTGCGCACCGCTTCGAGTCCTTCGAGGACAAGCAGGTGCCGTGCCGTGTAGTTCGAGTGGTCGGGCTCGCCCGCCAGAAGCGCGGTGGACTGCGCAGTCGTCTGGGCGGTCACGCGGTGCAACTCCCCTGAGTCGTTGGGTGCGTCGGTGGAACGTGCTGTGGTCGGCGGGCGCGCGGGTGCGGCCGGGATTCCTGTAGGGCCTTGCGGGTTCGGCTCCCGGGGCGATCATCCGCGCGACGCCGACGCAAGGCTACCGGGGCGCGGTGACCGCCTGGCGACGGCTCACCGCATCAGCGTACCCGAGAGTCGAACTTACGTTCGATGACACGATCGAGTGATGGCATGAACCATGTCGCGCCGGGGCACGTCCATATGCACAGAGACACACCGATGACGTACCGATGCGGCGTTCGAAGCTGGTCCGGAGTCGCAGTCTGTACGTACGAGACGGACATCACGGAAGGGTTCCGGCAAGAACTCAGGGAAAATGGGGTGTGCCCAACCGGGGTCGAACATGACACGATCATCCCCGGGAACGTTCGAGACTGGTTTGATGTTGTGAACATCGATGCAGTCCTCGTCGAGTAGAGAAGAGGCGACGTGAATTCGGTTCTGACTCCCGCCAGTCCGTTGACGGCCGCCGACCGTTGTGACCGGTGCGGCGCACAGGCATACCTCCGGGTGGTTCTGGCCAGCGGTGGAGAGCTGCTGTTCTGTGCCCACCACGCACGCAAGTTCGAGCCCGAGCTTCGCAAGGTCGCCGTCGAAATACAGGACGAGACCGACCGCCTGACGGCGACCCCGGCATCGGCGTCCGCAGAAGAGCGCTGATCAGACAACACCCTTCGACCACCCGACGAGACCCCATTTGTGCGCTTCCTGAGGATCCCTGACGGATCGCAGCGGTGGCGGCCACCATGCCCGGTGGCCG
>NZ_JBPKBI010000013.1:108184-147849 GCF_051388935.1 Yinghuangia sp. YIM S10712 | reverse complement strand
CGGCCACCATGCCCGGTGCCCGCCACTGTGGTCTCTACGGTCACATCAGTCCCAACCGTGCGGGCAGTGCGACGTGAGTTCGCTCACAGGACACGTCCCGTTCACTCACTTCCCGGCGCCGACGTCCCCACCCCGGCCGTCGCGCCGGACCCCGTGGGGGCAGGCGCGGACGCGGCGTCCTCGGCTCCTGCGGGCTCGCTCATTCCGGCGGCGGCGCGGATGTCCGACGCGAACGCCGAGACCCGCGTGTAGACGCCGGGCTTGCGCGGCAGCGCGCACCCGTGGCCCCACGACACGACGCCCGCCAGGCGACCGCCGATCAGCATCGGACCGCCGCTGTCGGCGCTGCACGCGTCCTTGCCGCCCTGCGGCAGCCCGGCGCACACCATGCTCGCGGCGTCGTACGTCCCCAGCACCCCGCCCGGGTACGCCGAGCGGCACGTGGCATCCGAGGTGACCGGGACGGTCACCTTCCGCAGCACCGGCGAGTAATCGCCGTAGCCGCTGGTGTCGCCCCAACCCAGGACGGTCGCGGGGGTGTCCGGCGCGTAGACGTTCTCACCCTGCTCCACCATCGGCAGCACGGGCCCCGGCAACGCGGCGGCCAGGTCCAGGACGGCCCAGTCCCCCTCGACGCTCGTGGTGTCGAACGACGGGTTCGGGTGGACCGCGGCCACCTCGACCTCGCGTCCTTGAGTGCCGCGGAGGTCGGTGCGCCCCTGGATCACCGTGAGGTCCGGCCGGTCGGCCGTCGTGCCGTCGTCCTCGAGCACGCAGTGTGCCGCGGTCAGCACGCGGGTCGGAGCAATGAGTGCACCGCCGCAGAACTGCCCCGACCGCTCCGAGCCGAACGTCTGGCGGCTCGACAAGGCCACCACCCACGGGTTTTCCGACGTGGTCGTCGGCGAGCCGCCGACGATGACCTTTGGCGGGCCCTGAGGCGCGCGCTCGGCGGCGACGCCGATCTGCGGCGTCGCCGCGATGCCGCCGAGCGCCATCACCGCGACGGCCGTACCCGCCACCGCCCGCCGGGCGCGCCCGCGCACACCGCGAGCGGGGGCCGAGCCCCTGGCGTCGCCGAACGGCCGCGCCCCCTCCCCCTCGATCCGCTGATTTCCCTTGGTCCCCGACACACTTGCACTGCTCACCGCAGCCTCCCGCGCCCGCCCGCCTGAATACTCTGAGTGCCACCTCGACTACATTCAGGGAACGTCCATTGCGCCAGGGGTGCAACCGGTGACTGTGCGCATCGTCCTTTCGAGTGAATGACGCATACTCGGCCGCCGAGGTACCAGGACGCGGAACGCCCGGCTGGGATAATCCCAGCCGGGCGTTCGGTTGCCGTGCGTGGCAGGTCAGTCGAGGTAGTCGCGCAGGACCTGCGACCGCGACGGGTGGCGCAGCTTCGACATCGTCTTGGACTCGATCTGGCGGATGCGCTCGCGGGTGACCCCGTACACCTTGCCGATCTCGTCCAGCGTCTTCGGCTGGCCGTCCGTCAGACCGAAGCGCATCGAGACGACGCCGGCCTCACGCTCGGACAGTGTGTCGAGGACGGAGTGCAACTGCTCCTGGAGGAGCGTGAAGCTCACCGCGTCGGCCGGGACGACGGCCTCCGAGTCCTCGATCAGGTCACCGAACTCGCTGTCACCGTCCTCACCGAGCGGCGTGTGCAGCGAGATGGGCTCGCGGCCGTACTTCTGGACCTCGATGACCTTCTCGGGGGTCATGTCGAGTTCCTTGGCCAGCTCTTCCGGGGTGGGCTCGCGACCCAGGTCCTGGAGCATCTGGCGCTGCACGCGGGCGAGCTTGTTGATGACCTCGACCATGTGGACGGGGATGCGGATGGTCCGCGCCTGGTCGGCCATCGCGCGGGTGATCGCCTGGCGGATCCACCACGTCGCGTACGTCGAGAACTTGTAGCCCTTGGTGTAGTCGAACTTCTCGACGGCCCGGATGAGACCGAGGTTGCCCTCCTGGATCAGGTCCAGGAAGAGCATGCCGCGGCCGGTGTAGCGCTTGGCGAGCGACACGACCAGGCGAAGGTTCGCCTCAAGCAGGTGGTTCTTGGCGCGGCGGCCGTCCTCGGCGATGATCTCCAGCTCGGTCTTGAGCTTGGGAGCGAGCTTGTCGCCGGAGTTGAGCTTGTCCTCGGCGAACAGGCCGGCCTCGATGCGCTTGGCGAGCTCGACCTCCTGCTCGGCGTTGAGGAGCGGGACCTTGCCGATCTGCTTGAGGTAGTCCTTGACCGGGTCGGCGGTCGCGCCCGCGACGGCGACCTGCTGCGCCGGGGCGTCGTCCTCGTCGTCGTCGGACAGGACGAAGCCCTGGTTCTCGTCCTCCGGCTCGCCGGCCACCGGTTCGGCGGGCGGGCCTTCGAGCTCGTCGGTCAGCTCCTCGGCGTCGAGCTCGGGCTCGCCGTCCTTCGGAGCCGCCTTCTTGGCCGCTGTCTTCTTCGCGGCCCCCTTCTTCGCAGGTGCCTCACCGGCCGCCTTCTTGGCGGCGGCCTTCTTGGCGGGCGCCTTGGCCGCGGCCTTCACCGGCTGCTCGGCGGCGTCCTCCGGCGCCGCGGCAGGCGCGGCCGCCGGGGCAGCCGCACGCGCCGCGGTGCCCGAGACCACGGTCTTCGTCGACGTGCGCTTGGCGGTGCTCTTCGCCGCCACGCTCTTCCGGGTGCGCTTGGTGCCGGCGGAATCGGCGGCGTTAACCACGATGTCCACACCCTCCTGGTCAAGGACCTGGTTGAGGCTGCGTAGGACGTTCTTCCACTGGGTGGCCGGGATCTGGTCGGCCTCGAACGCCTGGCGAATCTCGTCGCTGGCGATGGACCCCTGAGCCTCACCCCGTTCGATCAACGCCTTCACGTTGACGAATTCGGCGATCTCGGGGGGGAGCGAACGGGATGTGCTGGCCGACACAAACAACCTCTCGACGGATCTGGACGGCGTTCGACATGAAGCTGGTCGCTCGCCGCCTGGCGAACGACACTCAGGCGGGCGGCGGTGCAGGGACCCGACCGTGCGACGACTGTGCACCAGCACAGCACTTCGGCGCTTTCGGGTATTCCTGAACGGCTGCCACCTTCGTAATCATCGGGCTGGGCGCCGAAGTGTTACGCGCCCTCTCGGTGGCGGGCGTCACATCAACACTACGACGTCCGCGAACCAAGGATCCCGGCACCCGGGAATCACGACGCCGTCGCCCCCCTCCCGGCGGTCCGGCGACCGGCCTCCGGCAGGCGCAGGGGGTCCGGCGTCGACCACTGCGAGGATGCCCGTCCCGCGGTCGATGACACCTCGGAGCACTGCCAGGCCCGACAGCGGAAAAGGTGCACCTCTGTTGCGCGCCGCACGTCGCCGACGTGGAGAAAGTCGCATGTCACGGGGCCAGTCGCTTGTGTCGTCGGGAGAGGTCGCCTCGGCTGTGGGAACCGGCTCCGCGTGTACGTACGGCGCCCGACTCGATCCGCGGGGTGACAACGGCAACAGGCGCCGGCGGCGCGTCTTCGGCCACCTCTCGGGTGTCCGGGTGAACGCGCCACCGGCGCCTGTTTGATGACGTTCCGTCAGTTGGCCGATCGGCGATGCGGCCGGCAGTTTCGTCCGTCAGCCTTCGCGCGGGCCCGGGAACATCCGCTCGACCTCGGGGTGGACGGCGAGCAGCGAGCGCATCGCGGCCTCCGCGCTGTCACCGTCGCCGGCCGCGACCGCCTCGACGAGACGCGCGTGCAGTCCGACCGAAGCCTCGGACAGGTGCTCGCAGCCGACCGCGTGACCGCCGGAGATCTGAAGCGCGGACGCGACGATGCCCGCGAGGTGTTCGAGCATGCGGTTGCCCGCGACCTGAAGAAGCAGGATGTGGAACTCGGCGTCGGCGCGCGAGTACGTCAGCGCATCGGGCTGTGCGACCGAGCGCTGCATGATGACGACGACCTCGGAGAGGCGTCGTACCACCTCGGGGTGGTTGCGGCAGGCCGCCATGTGTGCGGCCAACGGCTCGATTCCCCAGCGGAGTTCGAACAGTTCGCGGCGCTGCGCGTCACGCTGGGGACCGCACGCGCGCCATTCGATGATGTCGGGGTCGAGGAGATTCCAATCGGCCACCGGGCGCACCCGCGTGCCGACGTTGGGGCGGGCGCTGACCAGGCCCTTCGCTTCCAGCACGCGCAGCGATTCGCGCACGACCGTACGCGAGACCTCGAAGCGCTGGCCGATCTCCTCGGGGACCAGCGGCCGTTCCACGCCGACCTCGCCGGCGACGATCATCTGGCCGAGTTGTTGGACGAGTTGCCCGTGCAGACCGCGACCGCGGCCGGCGCCGGGCTTGCGGCCGGCGCGCATGGGCTCCGGCTCGGCGCCATCCCACGCGAAATGCTGCGGGGGAACGGTCGTCTCGGGACCGGGCGTCGGGACGTCCGCGACGCCGACTCGGTACGGGTCGGACGATGGCGTGACGGAGGTCGCGCCTGCGGCGGGCATGGGTTGGTGGGGAGCGATACTCACGCTCCTTCATCTCGGCGCGGGGCAGGCCGGGCTTGAGCCGTTCCGTCGATCCCGGCTGAAAAAAACACGAAAGGGTGATCGGCCTTGCGCGGACGTCGCTCACGTGTGCGACGCCCGCGGCGCGATGTCAGCTTTTGTCTTTTGCATAATCCTTGTTGCCTTTTCAGGCAGCCGCTCGGCGTCAGACCGCGTCACGGCGGGCGAAAACGATCGCGGCCCCCAGCAAGGCCGCGGCGACCCAGCAGCCGAAGACGACCGCTCCGGTGCCCGGCGCCAGGCCCGGCGCGCCGGTCGACAGCATGCGGTCCGCTGCGCTGAACGGCAGATACGCGTCCCAGTCGCGGTACGGCTCGGCGAGAACGGCGTCGGCCGCGCGCCCGACGAGCGGCTCGACCGTCCACGGCAGCGTGGCGACGGCCACCGCCGCCGCGGCCGAACCGCGCGTGAGGATGCCGACGGCGAGGCCCAGGACGGCGGCGAGGACGAGGTAGGCCACGTATCCGGCGAGCAGGCGCGGAACCGGCACCTGATCCCAGGCCAGGGCGCGGAACTCCGAGCCGAACACCGCGTCCGCGACCAAGGCGTTCACCGCGAGGCTCAGCACGGCCACGCATCCCGCCAGCACGGCGGTCACGACGGTCTTGGCCGCCAGGGCACGACCCCGGCGCGGCAGGACGAGCAGCAGCGTCTCCAGGTGCCCGCGACGCTGCTCGCGCGCGCAGGACAGGACCGCGGCGAACGCCACGACCACGGCGGCCAGCGGTGTCGCCGCACCGGGGGCGCCGGAGGTGATCACCTGTGCGGCGTGGTCCGCTGCGGCAGGAGTCGCCCCGAGGTCCCGGGCCTCGACCCAGGTGGCTGCGGCGCCCACCGCCAGCACGCCGGCGGCGGTGGCCCACGTCGCGCGGACGGTCCGCAGTCGGGTCAGCTCGTAGCGGATCGCGGTCACGTGGTCACCTCATCGACGGTCGAACGGGCTGCGGGTGGTGCGAGGCGCTCGGGCGCGGTGTCCGCGGTGCGGCGTGGACTGACCGGCTTGCCCGGCCCGCGCGCGGTGGCGGCGGAGCAGGTGGACCCGGCGAACGGGCTCGCGGCGGACGTCCGAAGCTGTGCCGGGCGCGGGCCCGCGGTCACGCGGTCGCGCCCTTCGGAGACTTCGCCACCGGGGCGCACGGCCCTGCCTGGTCGGGCCCGCCCGGCACATCGGCCTCCGGCCGGGTACGCCAGCGGCGGCGCCGGGGACGACGGTGGGGGGCACCGGGGACGAGTTCCGCTGCGGCGTTCGGGACCCCACCCGCGGCAGCCTCCGCCGGGTTGGGGAGGCCGGAGGACAGGGTGTGGTCCGCCGCCTCGGCGGATGCGGGGCCGGGCAGCGGTCTGTCGAGGACGATGGTGTCCCGGAGTACCGCTTGCCGGCGGTGGGCGCGGCTTTCGTCGCTGCCGTAGCCGCCGCCGTAACCGCCGTCGACATCATGGACGGTGTCGACATCGTCAAGGACGTCGAGTCCGAGGGGCGGCCGTGCGTGCCGTCCCGTCGCCTTGCGGGAAGTGCGCCTGCGGGACGACTTCGCCGCCGTGTCGGCGAGTGCTGCGCGCTGGGCCGCGATGGCCCGGGCCTCGGCGGCCACGGCACAGAAGGCGTCGGCGACCGACGCCTCGCGCTGGGCGAGCTCGTGGATCAGCACGCCGCCTCGGAAGGCGATCTCGCCGACCCGCGCGCGGTCGGCACCGGTCACGGCCAGGAACGCACCGCCGCGCGGTTGGACCATCAGGCCCTCCGCACGAAGCAGCTCGGCCAGCCGGTCCACCTGCGGCGTCCGCACGGAGACCTGTGTGTTCGTGGCCCGCGCCCGGAAATCCGCCGCCGATTCGTCGACGACCAGCCGGCCGCGCGCGATGGCGAGGACGCGGTCCGCGCAGTCGGCCAGCTCGGTCAATCCGTGTCCGGCGACCAGGACGGTGCGGCCCTGCCGCGCGAACGCGCGCAGGAACTCCGGGAGCCAGCGCGCCCCTTCGGGGTCCTGTCCAGCGGACGGCTCGTCCAGGATCAGGGTGTGCGGGTCGCCCAGGAGAGCGCCGGCGATGCCGAGCCGACCGAGCGCGCCCGCGGACAAAGTGCCGACGCGGGCGCGCGCGACCGGGGTGAGGCCGACGAGTTCCAGNCCCCCCCCCCCCCCCCCCCCCCCCCCCCCCCCCCCCCCCCCCCCCCCCCCCCCCCCCCCCCCCCCCCCCCCCCCCCCCCCCCCCCCCCCCCCCCCCCGCGACCGGGGTGAGGCCGACGAGTTCCAGCACCTCGTCGACCCGCGAGCGCTTGATGCCGTGCGCGGCGGCCCGCATGCGCAGTTCGGTGCGCGCGCGGCGGGTCGGGCAGGAGGGGGCGGCGCCGAGCCACGCGCCGACTTCCCGGGCGGGGTGGCGGAGTTCGCGGTAGCGGTTTCCGCAGAACAGCGTGCGTCCGCTGCCGCGTTCGAGTTGCAGCATGAGGCGAAGAGCAGTGGATTTGCCGGCGCCGTTGGGTCCGATGAACGCCGTGATGTTGCCGGGTTTCACCACGAACGACAAATCGTCGACGGCGACCGCGCCGCCGTACCTGCGCGTCAGTTCCTGGACCTCGATCATCGTGTGTTCCTCGGTGCGGGGGCGCCAGCGGCATGCGGACATTTCGCACCGTACATGGATGAATATGCGTTTTCTTGTAACCAGGTCGCATAAGCCGTGAAGAGTCCGAGGGATAAAGGATGCATGCAAGTCTGGACAGAGATCACGGCGCGGGAGGACCATCGAAAGACCGATCGCCAACGCCCGGAGGCCGGCATGTCAGCCATGTATCCAGCCCCGATGTGGTCCGACGTCACCGGCACGACGACGCCGTCCGCCGACGCCTTGACGCTCCTGAGCCGAGGCCTCTCCCCCACGACCGACGCCGACGGCGTCCACCTGCTGCGCTCCGGCCTCCGGCAATTGCGCGCGGAGTTGCGCGAGCACGTCGCCGCGATGGAGGGGCCGGGCGGCTTTTACGACGAAGTACGGCGCGACGAACCGCGGTTGTGCTGCGCGGTCGCCCGATTGCGGCGCGAGCACGGGCGGTTGTGCGCGATGGTGGACGACCTCGACAGGTGGATGTCGCGCGACGACGTCGACAAGAAGACGCTTCCCGACGCGCGTCCGCGCGTACGCGAACTGCTGGAACAGTGGGGAAACCATCGCCACCGGGACAACCAACTGGCTTACGAAGCCTTGTCGTTGGACCTAGGAGGCCAGGACTGACCGAGCGCGGCGGGCACGCCTCGGCCGGGCCGCCGGACGGGCTGGTCGGCCCCCGCGCGCAGCATCGGCGGGTTCGGTTTCTCAGCCGGACGGGCTGGTCAGGCCTCCGGGCGCAGCATCGGCGGGTTCAGTTTCTCAGCCGATCCTCGGCGGAACAGTTGCGCGGGGCGCCCGCCTTGACGCGTGGTTGTTCCGCCGGTGGGCACCAGGAAATCCGGGGTGCCGGTGACCTTGCGGTGGAAGTTGCGGGGGTCGAGGGCGACGCCCCAGACGGCCTCGTAGACCCGGCGCAGCTCGCCGACGGTGAACTCCTCGGGGCAGAAAGCGGCGGCGAGCGACGAGTATTCGATCTTGGCGCGGGCGCGCTCCACACCCTCGTCGAGGATGCGCGTGTGGTCGAACGCGAGCCGCGATCCGTCGGTGAGGTCGGCGGCCGGGGCCCACCGGGCGCCTGCGGCGTCGCCGCCGGGTCGCGGAGCGGGCAGGTCGGGGGCGAGAACCAGGTACGCGACGCTCACCACGCGCATCCTCGGGTCCCGGCCCGGGTCGCCGAAAGTCGCCAACTGCTCCAGGTGAACGGGCAGTTGATCCAGTCCGGTTTCCTCCGCGAGCTCCCGTGCGGCGGCTGCCTCCAAGCCCTCGTCGGGGCGGACGAAACCGCCGGGCAAGGCCCACTGCCCCTGGAAGGGGGGCTCGCCGCGCCGGATCGTGAGCGCGTTGAGTGTGTGGTCCCTTACGGTGAGCACGACCAGGTCGACGGTGACCCCGAAGGGCGGGAAGTGCGAGACGTCGGAGGGCGACATGAGTCGATCTTAGTCGTCTGCCTGACGATAAAAAGCCGTCCAGCGTGAATCGACCGATCGACCGTCCGATGACGTCGATCCCGGGTGCCTCCACATTCCGCGTCCCCGTGCGTCACACCACGAGTTGCAGGCCTTCGGGGGCCTCCTCCACGACGGCCTGTCCGCGACGGTTGACGCGGACCGTGAACGGCTCGCCGGAGATCCGGAGGTCGGCCAGCTCCAGTTCGCCGACTACGGGGGCACCCGGGGGCCGGACCGCCACCTTGCCCGCGGGAGCGTCCGGCCGCACCCCTGCGAGTGCCACCAGGGCCGGGAGCACCGCGGCGGCGGAACGGGCCAGGGGCCGGCAGGCGAGGGGGTGCGCCACCGGGGCGAGGCCGGGGGCGCTCTGCTCTCCGGCGTGCATTTCCGGCATGCGGTATCCGAAGTGCGGTGCGGCGTCCAGGAGTCCGGCCAGCAACTCGTACGCCGCGTCCGCGTGGCCGGTGTCGGCCAGTCCGGCGACGGCGACGCAGGTCTCGTGGGCCCGGACGACGCCGCCGCGCACCGCCAGCGGGTGGTAGCCCGGCGTCCGTGACCCGACGCCGCGCAGGCCCCAGCCGCAGTTGAGGTCGGGGCTGAGCAGTCGGCGGGCCACCTCGGCACACGCGTCGTCGTCGAGGATCCCGGTGCCGACGAGTTGGCCCATCGCGGAATTGGGCACGGCCACCGGCCTGCCGTCGGGGTCGAGGGCGGCGGCGAAGTACGCTCCCGCGCCGTCCTCTGTGCGGAATTGCGCGCGGAACACCTTTCGCAGCGCGGCGGCGCGGTCGCCCCACTCCTCGGCGCCGTCCGATCCCGTCGCGTGCAACAGGGCCGCGCCGTGCACGGCCGCTTGGTACGCCTGACCCTGCAACTCGCAGGGCGCAGGCCCTTGTCGGCCAATGCGCAGGAGGCCGTCGGGATGCTCGTCCATCGTTGCGGCCAGGTGCGCCAACGCCCGAATCAGGTGCGCGAGCAGCGGTTCGAGTTCGGTGTCGGGCAGCCCCCAGCGGCGTGCCTCGCCGAGGAGCGTGACGTACAGCGCCGTGGACCCCACGCAGTCGTAGCGGAGCGCGTGGCGGGCCGGGCCGAGGGTGTGCGGGATCTTGCCGGGGGCTTCGCCGGTCGCCGGGTCGTGGCGGGTGCCCTGCCTGGCTGCGAGCATGCGCAGGGTGCCGGACGCCAGACGGGTGCCCAGGGGCAGCAACATGCGCGCGGTCCACAGGCTGTCGCGTCCGGTCGGGATCAACTGCCACGGCGCTCCGGCGGCGGGCAGGGGGACGGTCCGGTGCTCCGGGTCGGCGACGAGCAGGCCGCGCAGGTCGAGGAGGCTCTGCCGCACCCACGCGGTCACCCGCTGGTCGTCGCAGCGCACGCGCGCCTCGGACCAGGGCGGGGGGCCGAGCGGCGCCCGGGGGGCCGGGATGGCACCGGTCGGGGTCGGCGCGCCGGCCGGTGCCCGGGTCGCGGCGCGTTCGCCGGAGACCCGGAGTTCGAGCACCCACGAGGCGGCCGGTTCGAGCGTGACGTCCCAACGCAGGAGCCCGGACGCGGCCAGGACGGTCTCGGGTGCGGGGGCCGCCACCACGCGGACGTTCCATCCGTCTGGCGACGTCCAGCTCAGACCGCCCGGGCAGACGCGGGCGGGGAGGTCGGGAGCGCGTCTGCCCCGGCGGAGTTCGGTGAGCGGTGTGAGGTCCGCGCCGAGGGTGAGCTCGACCGGGATGCGAACCGGCCGGGAGGTGGTGTTGCGGATCACCACGCGCTCGCGTCCGTCGGCGCGGCGCATCCGGTCGACGACCAGCACCGGGTCCGGGACGGGTTCCGCCGCTGCCCGGTGCATCGCCAGGAAACGCGTCGCGCCCGCGCCGACCACCTGTGAAGACAGCAGCTCCGGTTCTCTGCCGCCGACGGTCAGCAGGAACCGCGTCAGCAGCCTGCGGCCGGCGTGGAAAAGGCCGTGGAGGCCGTGCCCGCGCAACTGGCCGTCACGCGGACTGATCGCCATCCCCGGGGCGTCGACACCGATCAAGGCGTCGTACGCGAGGGGATGCGGCACTTTGGTCCCGATCACATCAGTGCTCCTCGTCGGCGGCTCCGCTCGTCGCCGCGATGGGGGTCCGCCCGGCACCGCGACCACACGGCACGCGCGCTCCGCGTACCCGTCGGCTTGGCCAACGCGCCGATGGGCCCACGGTCACGCCGGTTCGCCGCCCACCACCCTGCTCGGGGCCCCGACATGCACGGCCGACCGGCGGATCACGGTGCCCGCCGGGCGGCGGTCCCGGTTGTGGCTGCTTTGTGGCGGCTGCCCGGGTGAGCCGGCGGTCGACGCTCGTCCGCTGCCGAGACGCGGGCCGGGTGGTGGCCGGCAGAGCGCGAGAGGGCCGCCGAAGGCAGGGCTTTGAGAACCGGCTGCGCGCTTTTGGACGCGATGCGCCGCACGATGCGTGTCGAATCGCCCGGACGGCGGGGGCCTCGAAAACCGTGCTGCGCGCCTCCGCCCCGGCGTCGGGTGCCGTTAGCTCACCTCGCGAGGCCGCGGGGGTCTGCGGCGGGGGAAGAGCTGCCGGCGGGATTCGGTGGGGTCGAGAGGGCTGTTGATCGCGACGTGGAGGAGTTGGGCCATCGCGTAGGAGGGATCGGCTTCCAAAGCCTGGTTGACGGCGACTCGGGCGAGCGCCGGCTGTTCGCCGGTCCAGGCCGTCCACGCGGTGAGGGTCAGCGGGGCCGCGGAGTCGGGTGCGAGCGACCGCCGTGCGAGCGCTGTCCACAGACCGAGCAGGTGCGCGGGGTCGGCGTCCTCCCAGGACATGGCCTGATCCCGGGCCTGGACATCGCCCAGGCCGAGGACAAGCCGAGCCGCTTCGTCGTACGAGATGTCACAGTCGCCCCGCTTGAAGCGCACGCGCGCGGCCTGGAGGAGCGCGATGGTCTCGTTGCGGATGCCGACTTCCGCGGTGTGGTCGTCGGCACGGCGGCCGAGGTCGGCGCGTACGCGCGCGAAGGCCTGGCGCACGGCCTGCCGGGCGACGAACTCCGGGGGACGGACCCGCGCGGACAATTCGGCCAGCGAGGCGGGCGGCGGCAGGCCCGCCGTGACGGCCGCCGCCGCGACGGCGGACCCGCGTTCGGTGGACAGGGGTGTTCCCTCCGGCGGGCAGCAGGTGCTCTTCCGGCACACGTACGACCACCATCTGCCGCCTTCCACGCACACCGACTCGAAGAGCCGGACTCCGCGGACCCGGCACGCGTCCGCCACGGCTTCGAACAGGGGCCGGTAGTAGGTGAATCCGGTTGTCCCGTCGGCGGGTGCGGTGTCGACGTGCATGATCAGCGACACCGCTCGGGCTCCGTGCCGGACCAGCAGGGACACGAGCCGGTGGGCGGCCTCGACGAAGTGCTCCGGAGGCGGCAGATCGAGGCGGAGGGCCGGCTCGACGCGGCCCTTGTCATCGGGTCGGATACCGAGGAGGACCATGCTGTCGGTGGGCTCGGCACCGAGCAAGTACGGCACTGCCTCGATGAGTTCGGCGGGCGACGAGACACGCACGAGGGTCTGGCTGGGCATCGGGGTGAGGGATGTTTCGCTCATGCGTCGAGCCTGCGGCAGCCGTCGCCGCGTCCCGGCCACGGGCAGCGAATCTGTGGACAACCGGCGAGTTCCGGCACAGAACTCACCCGCGAGGGGGACTGTGACCGTCCACTCGATTTGGTAGAGGCGGAAATCCCCTGCCGGGTCAGGCGCCTGCGGCCTCGTGCGCCCGCAGGCGGCGGCCGAAGCGTCGGGGTTTCCGAGCCGGCCGCCTCGCCTGTGCGGTCAGTGCGGTGTACTCGTCGTCGGCCAGTGCGATGTCGGCTGCGGCGACGTTCTGTTCCAACTGCTCGACGGACGAAGCGCCCGGGATCGCCACCACAGGCCCGCTGTGCAGCGTCCACGCGAGGGCGATCTGCGCCGGTGTGGCGTGGTGGGCCGCCGCGATCTCCTGCACGAGTTCGAGGAGCGGTTGCACGCGTCGCAGGTTGCCGGCGCGGAAGTCCCGGCTGCGCGACCGGAATCCCGAGGGCGGGTTGTAGGCGTCATACCGGCAGCCCAGCAGTCCCTGCGCGAGCGGGCCGTACGCGATGACCACACGGCCGTGCGCCTCGGCCCACGGCACCAGCGTCTCCAGCGCATCAGGCCTGACGAGGCTGAACTCGACCTGGTTCGAGAGCACGCGGCTGCCGAGCGCGTGTTCGGCGCGACGCCAGCGGGCCAGGTCGTAGTTGCTCACCCCCACCTCGTCGACGACCTTCTCGTCCCGCAGTTCCGCGAGCCCTTGCATCGTCGTGTCCATGCCGAACAGCGGGTTCGGGAAATGGGCCTGGTAGAGGCCGATGCGGTCGATGCCGAGGCGGGCCCGGCTCGCGTTGGCGTGCTTCTTGACCACCTTCGCGAGGGGGAACACGGGGGCGAACTTGGTCGCGACCACCACGCGCGCGGCGTCCGCGCCGAGAGCCTGCCCGAGGATCTGCTCGCTGCGGCCCCCGCCGTACACCTCGGCGGTGTCGAACAGCGTGACGCCGAGCTCCAATGCCCGGCCGACGAGGGCGCGGGCGGTCACTGCGGCGTAGGCGTCGCCGTACCCCCACTGCCGCGAGCCGAACTGCCACGTGCCCAGTCCGACGCGGCCGAGCCTGGGGAATCCGTCGACATCGAGATAACGCATCGTGCCTCCCGGCAGGACGTGGTCCGGACTCCAGCCTTGCCCTCCACACCATGCCGGCCAAGCCCCGCAACGGGCTTTGTTGACGGCGAATCCACGCAGAATCGTTTTTCCACAGATTCTCGGACGCGGGCTCCGGTTGTCCGGCGGAACGGCTAGAAAGGTGCGTATGGACCTCGCCTCGACCCCCGATCCGGACGCCGACGCCTCACGTTCGGCCTCGGGCACGCCCTCGCCGGTGCCCGCCTCCTCCGCTCTGCGCGCAGAGGCCGACGCCGTCCTGCGCGGGCTGGCGGGCGATGCCGCGAGACTGCGCGAGGACCAGTGGCGTGCCGTGGAGGCCCTGGTCGCCGAGCAGCGCCGCGTCCTGGTCGTGCAGCGCACCGGATGGGGGAAATCCGCGGTCTACTTCGTCGCGACCGCGTTGCTGCGCGCGCGGGGCGCCGGGCCCACGGTGATCGTGTCGCCGCTGCTGGCGCTGATGCGCAACCAGATCGACTCCGCCGAGCGCGCCGGCATCCGCGCCCGGACCATCAACTCGGCCAACATCGACGACTGGGACGCCGTCCAGGCCGAAGTCACCGACGGCGGCGTCGATGTGCTCCTGGTGAGCCCCGAGCGGCTCAACAACCCGGACTTCCGCGACACCGTGCTGCCCAAGCTCGCCGCGACCTGCGGGATGCTCGTGGTCGACGAAGCGCACTGTGTCTCGGACTGGGGCCACGACTTCCGCCCCGACTACCGCAGGCTTCGCACCCTGCTCGGCGAACTGCCTCGCGGTGTCCCGGTGTTGGCAACCACGGCGACCGCCAACGCGCGCGTGACCGCCGACGTGGCCGAGCAGCTCGGCACGGGGGCGGACGACGCCAACGCGCTCGTGCTGCGCGGCTCGCTGGACCGCGCGAGCCTCACCCTCGGCGTCCTGCACCTGCCCGACGCCGCGCACCGGCTGGCCTGGCTCGACTCGCATCTGGGCGACCTGCCGGGGTCGGGCATCATCTACACGCTCACGGTCGCCGCCGCGGACGAGGTCACCGCCTACCTGAGGTCACGCGGCCACGTTGTCGCGGCGTATTCGGGTCGCACGGAGGACGCCGAGCGACGCGCCGCCGAGGCGGACCTGCTCCACAACCGCGTCAAGGCGCTGGTCGCGACGTCGGCACTCGGCATGGGGTTCGACAAGGGCGACCTCGGCTTCGTCGTCCACCTGGGAGCCCCGCAATCGCCGATCGCGTACTACCAACAGATCGGCCGCGCCGGACGAGCCGTCGAGCGCGCGGATGTGCTGCTGCTTCCCGGCCGCGAAGACGAGGCGATCTGGAGGTATTTCGCATCGCTCGGCTTCCCGCCCGAGGATCAGGTCCGCCGCACGCTCGACGCGCTCGCCGACGCGGGCCGCCCCCTGTCGACGCCCGCCCTCGAACCACGCGTCGACCTGCGTCGCAACAGGCTGGAGCTGATGCTCAAGGTCCTCGACGTCGACGGCGCCGTGCAGCGCGTGCGCGGCGGGTGGATCGCCACCGGCAGCCCCTGGCGGTACGACGCCGAACGCTACGCGCGCGTCTCGCAAGCCCGGGCGCACGAACAGCAGGCGATGCGCGACTACGTCGCGACCACCGGGTGCCGTATGGAGTTCCTGCGCCGTCAGCTCGACGACGCGGATGCGTCCCCCTGCGGTCGCTGCGACACCTGCGCCGGGCCCCGCTACGACGACCGCGTGGACCAGGGATCGCTCGACGCGGCACGCGCCGCGCTGGGGCGTCCCGGCGTCGAGTTGGAGCCGCGCCGCAATTGGCCGACGGGCATGACCGACGCCGGTGTCGCGCTCAAGGGTCGGATCCCGGCGGCTGAACAGGCCGCGACAGGACGGGCGCTGGGACGCCTCAGCGACATCGGCTGGGGCAACCGGCTGCGTGCGCTCTTCGCTGCGGATGCAGCGGACGGACCGGTTCCCGAAGACGTGTTCCATGCGGTCGTCGAGGTGCTGGCGGCGTGGGGCTGGGAACGACGTCCGGCCGGTGTCGTGACGATGCCTTCGCGTTCCCGCGGTGTCCTCGTCGACAGCCTCGGCACACGGCTCGCCCAGGTGGGCCGGCTGCCGCTGCTCGGCGGACTCGAATACGCCTCGGGCGCCGAGCCGTTGCGCTCCCGCACCAACAGCGCGCGGCGGCTGCGGGCACTCGCTGACGCATTCGTCGTTCCCCCCGAACTGGCTGCGGCGGTCGCGGATTTGGGCGCACCGGTGTTGCTGGTCGACGATCGGGCGGACAGCGGTTGGACGATCACGGTCGCCGCGCGACTGCTGCGGCGGGCGGGCGCCGACGAAGTGCTGCCGATGGTTCTGGCGGTCGAGGCATGACCCGAGATTCACCCAAAAATCGATAAAGAACTATTGTCAGCCGCCGGACCGATGATGCGGCCAGGCGCCTCCGACACCCCCGCCCCGCCGGTCGCACCCCGCCATCATTTGGTGGCTCATTGACACACCGACAGGTCGGCGCACAAGGGCAGTTCACGCGGACTTCACCTGATCGAGGTGTTTGTCCATGCGATCAACAGGCATGCATAAACCAGCATTTGATAGCACATCAGGGGCCATGGCCAGCGTGTCAACGCCGCATGTCCCCCACGTGAAACACCAGTTCCACAAACGGTTGATCAGGCTTCCCCGTTGCCACCCGTCCCATGCACACGGAAGAATCGACATAGCGCCCTGGTGATCTTCTCGGGTCGCATCACTTTGTGATGCGACGACACCCGCATGGACACACTCGCGCGAATCACATCGGCTGACGGCGGTCCTCTCCCCGGCCGCCCCCGGACCGAAGGAGGGCCGTGCCCCCCACCGCCACCGCCTCAGCCGCCGTCCGCTCCAGACTGATCCGCCATCTGGTCCCGGCCACCGAACCGGTCCGCACCATCGGACCGGAAGACTGGCGGGCCACCGGCACCCCGCTCCTGCGCCACCCGCGCAGCCTCGTCAAGCGGCTCCACGACCTGCACCGCCCCGAAACGGGCACGGCGATCGTCGCCGTGCTCGACGCGGACGAACGACCGGTCGCCAGCGCCTCCTTCGCGATCGACACCGACCACGGTGTCCTCGACGGATGGGAATGCCGCAACATCATCCTGGCGCACCTGCGTCTCATCGTCCCGGACGACCTGCGCCGCGCGACACCGTCCCGCACCACCGTGCTCCTCGTGTGCCGCGACGGCGAGCGCGGGTGGGAGCCTGCGGACGGACGCTGGATGTGGGGCCTCCGCGACGCCTGCGGCCTGCACGGGCTGCGTTGCGGCGCGGTCGTGGTCTCCGCCGAGGACGGCTGGCAGGTCGTCGGCGACGGGCGAGGCGGCCGTACGCCCGTCCCGGTGCCCCCGCGGGCGCCCACACCGCTTCCGGTCGCGCCGGAACCGGCACCACACCAGGCCCCCGCGGAGACCGCGCCAAGGCCCGAGGGCACGCCCGGCATTCCCTCGCCGCGCACCGAACAACCCGGTCCGCCAAGCAGGTTGGAACCGCCTGGCATGGCCGCCGCGACATCCGTCCCGGACGACCAGCGCGCGAGGGACCGGCTGGACGAGCTGAACGACGTGGAGCCGCCGGTCGGCCGGGCGGTGGTGCGGCTGGTTCCGGACGTCACCGACGAATTGCAGTATTCGTCGGCGTAGGACGCGGCGCCTGCGACGGTGACGGCGGCAATGGCCGTGGAGGGCAGGGCCGTTGATACGGCAGGGGCACAGCGCCCGGCAGGCGGCACACGGATGGGCCGGAAGCACCGCGCGACCGTCCCATAGGCGGCCACCACACTTCCCGCCACGGAAACCCGCCGACGGGATTTTCGCCGGGGGTAGGCCGCCCGGCAGGGGCACGAGGACCGGGCCGGGAACCTCGCACAAGCCCGGCCCGTGGGCGGCCACGGCGCCACGCGCCACGGGAAAGCCGCAGACGGACTTCCGTCGAAACCGCCTCATGACTCACGAAGTGACTTATGGCTGCGGCAAGTTCGCGCTCGATGCCGACGGCAAGTGCATTCGGCGCCGCCGAATCGATACGGCAGGTCTCACGCGCACCCGAAAACCGACGAGGAGCACGGCGGGAACGGCTGCCGAACGGCCCGCAACCGCCCCGTGTGTGGCTGATTCGTACTGACGCGGTGGCCGCACGCGGGCGTTGGCCGACGGGCGAAGACCGTGAGGCCCGTCGCGGCGGGGTTTCGCGGTCCTGGTTCGGCCAAGAGGCGACGTCAAGGTGTCGCGGTTCATGCGCAACGGTGCGGAGGGGCGGAGGCCCACGCCGCCGCCCCGTGCTGCATTCGCGCTGCACTGCGCGCCGGCGCCCGGACGACGCGGAGCACACGGCGGGGTTCGCAATGGACCGCCGCGTCGACGCCGGAACAGACGCGCTGATGCTCAGCCGGCAGGAACCGCCGACGCGCTCGGCCTCGGGGACGACCAGCGCCCCCGCATCCACCGCCCCTCAAGGACCCGGGTCAGATGTCCCGGTGTCCGCTCGACGAGAGCCAGTCGGCGAGCTCGCTGGTGACGGTCAGCGCGTGCTCCTGAACCATCTCGGGGACGCGCAGCCGCGTCCTGAGGTGTTCACCGTGGAACGGTTTGATGCCGGCGACGAGTTTGCGTACGCCGAACAGATTGCAGAAGGCCTCGGTATCCCCGGCTTCGTACGCCTGGTCCCACTCCTGTCGGTCCGCGACGTTGAGGGTGGTGAACGCGTACCGGTTCAGGTACGCGGCCAGCATGTCCACGACAGTGCTGCAGGCGCGGTATTGCTGGAGCGTCAACCGCTCCTCCTGATCGCTCAGGAAGCGGTCGAGAAGCTGGGCTATCGAGGGTGATTCGGACATGGAAGGGAACCGTAGCCCACTGGCTTCGGCCGAGAACGAGCCCGCTTGCCGGGCTACCGAAGGCGATTCCGACATGGATACGAACCGTAGCCGACTTCCGGCGACTGCGTGTGCGTCGTCGCAGGACTCCCCGACACGAGTACAGGTGCGGCAGGGCAGCACTGACCGCCCGGCCGCGTCGGCGTGCCGGGCAAGGCCTGCGACCTGTCGCTCAGAGGCCGGTCAGCGCACGCACCTGGTCGAGGTCGCCGCACACGATGACCGACCCTGAGCCCGCGCCGATGGCGGAGACCAAGGCGTCCGTCGAACGCGTCGGGTCGGCGAAGCCGTTGACCACCAGCACGACGGTCTCGCGGCGCAGACGGCGGTCGTTCAGCGCGGGCGCGTAGAACACGTCGCGGCCCTCGGTGTACTGCCGCCAGTACTGCTCGGCACCGAACGACTCTTCGTGCTGCTGCCACGGGTGCGGCTCGCCGGTCGTGAGGACCAGGATCGAGTCGGGTGCCGCGCCCTGGTCGAGCAGGCGGTCCACGGTCTCGTCCGCGACGTCGAGGGCGGTCTCCGGGGTAGCGGACACCAGGCGGATGTCCGGGCCCGTGGAACGCCCGCCCTGACGGGCGGCGGGCACGGTCGGTGTGGCCGGGCCGCGGGAACCCGATCCCCCGGCTCCGGCGGTGGAAGCCGTCGAAGCGGTCGGGGAGGCAGGGGCGTTGCCCGGCGCCGGGCGAGGCGGGCCGGGCTTGGGCGCGGCCGGACGGGGCCCGGGCTTGGGCGCGCCGGCAGCGTGGGCGGAGTTACGGGAAGCGGACGGCTTGGGTGCCGCGGACTTTGCTGTCGTCACCAGATTCGCAGTCGTGAGTTGGGGAACGGTGGGTTCGTTGTCGGTGGGTCCGGAGTGCCTGGACGCGGAGGTACGCGGAGATGCCCCGGACGGGTCGGCGTCCGGACTCCCGGGAAGCACACGCGGCATGGTCGCCAGTCTTATCAAAGCCGCCCCGGGCGTGCACAGACCGGGTCGGTGTGGGTGGGACGGGACGGGCTGGATCCGGCCGCCTGCGGGGCCCGGACGGGGGACGGAGATCGTGTGCGGGCGTGGTGGTGTGTGGGCGCTATTCGTCCACCACCACCCCGTGTTCGGTCACCAGGGCCGCGAGCCCTTCCGCGTACCCCTGCCCGACCGCACGCAGCCGCCAACTGTCTCCGCGACGGTACACCTCGGTGAGGATCATCACGGTCTCCTCCCCGCCCGTGAGGCGGAAGTCGGCGAGCCTGCGTCGGGTGACGGGGTCGACGATACCGATGGCGACGGGGACTTGGTCGAACGCGGTACCCGTCTCGGCGTCGAGCGCGAGGGCGACCAGTACGCGCACGCGGCCGGAGGGCAGGCGGGTGACGTCGATGTCGACCGAGTCCGAACCCGGTTCGCCGTCCTGCAACTTGCCCGCGAGGCGCACCGCGCCGCTGGGGTGTACGGGCTGGTTGTAGAACACCAGGTCCTCGTCGCCGCCCACGCGGCGGTCGTCGTCGAGGACCAGGACGACGACGTCGGCGTCGACGGTCTCGGGCCCCCACCAGGCGGCTTCGACGCGGAGCGCGCCGGTGAACGTCCCGAGCTGGTCGATGGTGACCGCCTGGCCGCGCGTCAGCGCGTGCGGCTCGTCGGCGGGCGGGGCGGGGGGCTGCGTGGGGCGGTCGGAGGCGGCCGGCCGGGGCTCGGGAGCAGCGGGGGTCTCGTCGGTCGCTCCCGGGGCCGGACCGGCGGGCGGCGGAGCGGCCGGGAACTGAACGGCAGGCGGCGGAGCGGCCGGGGACGGAACGGCAGGCGGCGGGGCGGTCCGAGCCGGTGCGGCCGATGACGCGTCCGCGGGGGCAGGTGCGGTCGGAGACGGGTCGGCCGTCGGCGGCGCCTGTTGGGGCCGGGTGGCAGAGGCGTCGTCGGAGCTCGCCGGCGCGGGCCCGGCAGCCGTCCGGGACGCGGTCGCGGACGGTGTCAGGCCGCGGTGCCTGCGGTCCCGTCGTCCGGTCCCGTCGGTCGGCGCGGTCTCGGTGGCGACGGGCACGGCCGGCGGCTGTCCGTCGCCGGGTGGCGCGGTCTCGGTCGGGGCGGGAGCAGTGCTCAGCGCCGCCGTGACGGCCGGTGGAGGCGGCGGCGGGATGACCGGGACCGGGTCGGCGAGCGGCGCGCTCTCGTCGCGCGTGACGTCCTCGGTGTGCGGCTCCCCGGCCTCGTCCCCGCCCTGGAACGGCGGCGGAGGCGGCGTGTGCCCCGAACTCCCCGGCCTGGGCAGCAGAAAGCCACTGGTCGTGCGCGTGTGCGGCGCACCGCCGAGGGTCCCGGACACCATGGACGCACCCGCATGCGCCAGCGCGCCGGCGGCTTCCCGGGACGCCGCGTCCGCCGCGGATCCGCACTCGCGTTCGAGGTCGGCGAGGAGCGCGAGGAACACCGGCTCGATGAGGACGCGGATGCCGCGCTGCCGGGCCCAGTAGGTCCGGTCCGCGGATTCGTCCGGGTCGGCGACGACCAGGACGTCCACGCGGTCGTGGATACCCGACGCCAGTTCGAGTCGCGCGAGGGCGAGCCGTTGCTCCAACTCGGCGCGTGAGACCGCCAGATAGCCGTGGAAGAGCACGTGCTGGCCCGGGCGCAGCGCCCGGCCGCGCGCGAGGATCCGCGAACCGCCGGGGACGGGGGTGCCGCCCGCGGTCTGGTCGGCGGCGGTGTCGCGGGCCATCTCGATGATGTCGTCGAGCGCGATGCGCGGGATGCCGAGCTGCGCCGCGACGCGCGTCAGGTCGGCGCGTTCCTCGCGGTCGATGACGGGGCCGGCGGCGACCATCGAGGCGGCCAGCGTGGTGACGTACAGCCGGTCGAGGTCCTTGCGCTGGGCTTCGGAGATGCCCAGCGACACGGCGAGTTCGGCGAGGTCCGCGGCTTCCTCGGGGGTGATGACGCGGTCTTCGAGGGCCGCGTCGAGCACCGCGAGATAGCTGTCGGGGCCTTCGCCGACGCCGGTGGGCGGGCCGTACGCGCGTGCCTTCTCCAGGTACGACACCGCGACCCGGCGCCGGGCCTGTTCGGCCTCCTCGCGGGCGCGCCGCGCGGCGTGCGCGTCGTCGCGCGTGTAGACGCGGGACGGATCGGCTTTGCGGCGCGGCCAGTTGAGCGATGCGGCGACGGTACGCGCCTGCTGCCAGTGCCGCGCCTCACCGGCGCCCTGGGTGATGTAGTACGCCAGCAGCCGGGCGGCGCCCATGGCCTTGGCCGCCGCGCCGTACCCCGATTCGACCGGGACGCCCGCCGCCTCGCAGCACGCGAGCAGCGTGAACCGCGGCGCCTCCGGGACGTGTTCGGGTGCCTCGCGCATCGTGCACAGCATGGTCAGCGGCGGCACCGCGGGCTGCCTGCGGCGCTGGAACTCGCGTTCGAGAAAACCGAGTTCGAAGCGGGCGTTGTGCGCGACGACCACGCGTTGACGCAGCAGCCCGACGAGCCACGGAGCGACGTCGCCGAACGCGGGCGCGTCGACCACATCGTCGTCGAACAGCCCGTGTGCCTGGAAGTCGCCGACCGGGCCGTCCGGGTTGAGCAGCGTGGTGAAGAAGTCCGTCACCTGCCCGTCGAGGTCGCACAGCGCGACGGCGACCTCCACGATGCGGTGGCGGTGCGGCGACAGCCCGGTGGTCTCCACCCCCACGACGGCGTAGCCCGGACACTGCAGGCGGTCCCCAAGACGCACGGTCACCCCCCAGGGATGCTCTCGACGGCCGCGGGTCTCAGCCCCCCGGCTTGGACACTCCGGCGGCCCCTCGGCCAGGACCCGTTCGCGGCGGGGCACCGCACGGGTGACCGAACTTTACGCCGGATCACCCGCGCACCGCCCCGGTCCCGGTCCGCTTCGTCCTCAGGAAGCGCTGTCCGAGGGTTGCGGAAGGCCGACCTTGATGCCGGTCTTGATGCTCTCCAAGGCGGCCTTGGAGGGCGCATTCGGCATGTCGTACACGTGTGCGTACACCATCGGGTACTCGTTGTCGTCGACCGGCGCATCGATGATCACGAATTGGGCGAAGAAGACCCGCTTCGCTCCGCCGACGGCTTCGGTCTCCTCGACCTTGTACGCGAGCAGGTGCGCGTTCTTGTCGTTGACCTTGATCGGTTCGGACGTCTCGGTGTTGAGCACCTTGTAGCCGCTGCCGTCGTCTTCGATCTGGCTCTGGAAGTCCTTGACCGCCTCGGCGAACGACTTGCCGTACAGCGTGTCGACGTACGCCTCGCCCAGGTAGCAGTCGTCCAGGCTCGCCGAACCCGAGGGATCGTCGGACGGCCCGTCCGACGGAGCGCCGGACGACGCGTCCTCACACGGTATGCGGCCGATCACCTGGTGCGTGGGCTCAGTGGACGGCTTGGGTACGTCCCAGCCCTTGAGCTGCGGAATCGACACGCCGGTCCCCGGGTCGGAGAGTGTTCCCGCGGTCGCGGCCTTGTCGTCGTCACCGCCGCCGAGCAGCACGATCAGCGCGGCGATCAGGCCACCGACCACGAGCAGCGAGACGACGCCGATGATCAGGTTGCGATTGCGGTTGCCGGACGACGGGCCGGGTCCGCTGCCCGCGGGGCCGTATGTGGCGTAGGGCGGGAACGTCGGCGTCTGCCCGGTGAAGTTGCCGGGCACCTGGTCCGCCATCATGCCGGGGGCGGGCGGGACGCCGGGCGAGCTGTCGGAACGCGGGCGCGAGGACTCGGTCCATTGGGAACCGTCCCACCAGCGCTCCATGCCGGGCGCGGAAGGGTCGTCGTACCAGCCGGGAGGTATCGAGGCAGTCACCCGGGCAACCTATCGCCCGCTCCGCGCGGCCGGGCGAAGGTGCACGGAACCGTGATCGTAGAGCGACACGCGTCGTGGGGCGTTGCCGTGTGGATGCCGTGGACGCTGTCGGCGAAGGGGTGGTGACGGCGGGTCAGAAGTCGAGGGTGGTCTGCCCGGCGTCCTCGAGTTCGGAGCGTACGCGCTTGAGGTGGCGCCAGCGCGGCAGGTTGTCGAGGTACGCCCACGACAACCGGTGGTACGGCGTCGGCCCGAGCTCCTCAAGTGCCGCCTGGTGCACGGGAGACGGATAGCCGGCGTTGTCGCCGAATGCGAACTTGGGGTGGTCGACGCCGAGTTCGGCCATCAACCGATCACGATGCACCTTCGCCAGGACCGATGCCGCGGCCACACCGACGCAGACCTGGTCGCCCTTGACGACGGTACGCACCCGCCACGGGTCGCCGAGGAAGTCGTGGCTGCCGTCGAGCACCACCGCGTCGGGTCGCACGGGGAGGGCCTCCAGGGCGCGGACCGCGGCGAGGCGCAGGGCGGCCGTCATGCCCAGTGCGTCGATCTCCTCCGGGGACGCGGCACCGAACGCGTGCGCGACGGCCCACGCGGCGATGAGCGGCTCCAACTCCTCGCGCCGCTTGGCGGTCAGCAGCTTCGAGTCGGTCAGACCGGAAGGCGGCGCGTCGAGAGCGGACACGGCCGCTCCGACCACGACCGGCCCGGCCCACGCACCGCGCCCGACCTCGTCGACGCCGGCGACGACGAGCGCGCCGGCTGCCCGCAGTTCGCACTCGATGGTGTCGGTCGGACCCGCGGGCCCTTTCGTGGACTTGGCGGTTCTGCGCGACTTGACTGCCTTGACGGCTGTGGCGGCTGTGGCGGCTGTGGCGGTTTTGGCGGCTTTCGTGGTCTTGGCAGACTTCGCGGCTTTGACCGCCTTGACAACTTTCGCGGCCTTCGTGGCTTTCACCGCCGTGGCGGCCTTGGCGGTTTTCGTGGTCTTCGCTGTCGTGGCCGGCGCGGCGACGTTCGCGGCTTTGAAAGTCGCGGTCTCGGTGCTCACCGCCGGCGCCGCGTCGACGCTCCCCGCGTCCTCGGGCGCGGCCCCCGCGGCGACCACGGGACGTTTCGCGGCTGCCATGCGGGGTTGCTCCGAGATGCTCACTCCTTCAGGCTATCGGCCCCTGGACCGTGCTCCGCACCCCCTGCGTGCGGTCGGGGCCAAGCGATCGGGGCGTGAAGCCCGGGGTCGAGCACGGGGGTTCGACGACCGGGTCGGCGTCGGACGTCGGTTGCGGCTCGTGGAATTTGTGCCTCGTCGGCGCCGACCACAAGAACACGGTCGCGGTCAGCGGTGGCCGGCCGCTGTCTCGCGTTCCTTCGCGGCGGCGAATATCGGCACGCGCGGCTCGTAGTAGAGCGACACCCCGGCGTCGGCGATCGCGGCGCGCAGGTCGCGGGCGCCGTCACGGGTCGCGAGGGCGCGGGCCGCGGGGCCGGCAAGGTCCAGCGGGGTGCCGTCGTGTGCGGTGACCTCGTCGCGACCGGACCAGGTCGTCTTCCAGCGGGCTCGGCCGGCGTCCACCCACGCGCAGGCGAGCAACGCGGCGAGCGCGGCAGCGACGGGGGAGTCCGGTCCGGTGCCGGACGCGTCGTCCGTGCGGTCGGTGTCGTCCGTGGCACGCGCGGTCTCCGCCTCGGGGGCGGAAGCGTCGGCGGCTGCGGGCCGGGCGTCGAACTCGCGGGCTAGGCGTGCTCCTTCGCCGTTCACCAGCAGCGCGAGCACTCCGCCGAGCGTCACCGGCGGTTCGGCTCCGGCGCGCCGTGCCGCCGGAGCGAGTCTCGCCGCGCGGTAGGCGGCACGGTAGCCGTTGACCTGCCGCAGGAAGGCCTCGCGGTCGAGGGCCGTCATGCCGTCCAGCACGTGGAACGCCGAGACGGAGGCGAATCCGTGGGTGTCCGCGACGACGAGGTACGGGTGCAGGTGGGCCGCGACGCGGCGCGGGTCGTCGAGCCCCGGCGCGGACGCCGCCAGCGGTCCGTCCGGGGACACCTTCGCCGGCAGCGGCCTCGCGCGGAGCCGTTCGGCGCGTACGGCGAGCGGGTGCGGGGGCTCGCCGGCGGGAAGTTCGGCGAGCGCGGCGATGCGCTCGGGGTCGGCGAGCAGGGCCTTGAAGTCGCCGAGCGGATCCGCGGGCACGCAGCCGCACGCGAGGCCGGCGTCGATGTAGCCGCGCCGGTACCAGCCCCAGGCCGTTCGCAGCCGCCGCATCGCGTCGAGGCCGTCGGCGACCGCTTCGGTGCCGTACGTACCGGCCGCGAACCGGTCCTGGACGCGCTCTTGGAGGCTGAGGACGGGGGCGCAGACCCGTGCGTAACGCTCGGCGAAGCGCTCGGCCGCGTCGCCGAGGCCGCCGCGGCCGCGGGCGGCGTCGGCCAGGCCGTCCACCATGTCGACGCCGTGCAGCGCGATGCGGTCCGGGAGCGGCGGGCGACGGCGGCGAAGGCCGCCCAGCGCCACCGCGGTCACCGCGCGCAGTTGCCGCTCGCTGAGGCCGTCGAGAACCGCGCAGCCGAAGACGAGGTGGCGGTGCAGCGTGATGCCCGGGCGGCGCACCGCACGCAGGCCCACGGCGGTGCCGCCGGTGAGGACGATGCCGTCGGGTTCGGGGACGTCGAGGTCGCGGGCGGTCTCGCGAACGAGGTCCCACAGGCGCGGCTGGTCGCCGGGGCCGACGGATATCCCCGACGGGAGGCGCCGCGGCCCGACGAGTTCGAGACTCAGCGCGACCAGGGCGATCACCACTTCGGCAACGATCACGGCCTCGCCGGAGGTGAACAGCTCGGCGCCGCGCAGCAGGCCGCCGATGACGAGTGCCAGGACGACGAACGGGAGCGCGATCGCGACATACAGCGCGCCGAGCGCTCCGACCGCGGCGATCGCCCGCAGATACGCAGCCCTCACGCCCACGCCCCCTCTGTCTCCGGTGCCGCCCCCGGGCGCCCCATCCGTCCGGCGGCCGGGCCGCGACCGCCGCTGACACCTTATTGGCTGGAGATCGACTGCGGGGCGTGCCGGGACGCCGCGACCGTGCGGTGCGAGATCGTCTCCGGACGGGTCAGGCGCGCGTCGCGGCCGGGGACAGGTCCAGGGGCTCCATGAGCCGGTGCGGGCGGCGCAGCGCGAGGGTGACCGGGTCGGTGCGCGGGTGCGCGAGGATGCCGGGTCCGGGGCGCATCTCCAGTTCCTCGACGGGTGCGACGCGGTTGCAGTCCGGGCACACGCCGGTTCGGTCGACGACGCGGTCGCACGGGGCGTGGGCGAATTCGCGCACCGAGCCGGACGCCGAGGGGACGTACTCCAGTGCCCACTGGGCGAGCGCGAAGATCGCCGGCCACAGGGCGCGCCCGGTGTCGGTGAGGTCGTACTCGTCGCGCGGCGGCGACTCCTGGTAGCGGCGGCGCTCCAGCACTCCGGCGTCGACCAGCGCGGTCAGCCGTGCGGTCAGGACTGCGCGCGGGATGTCCAGGTGGGCCTGGAAGTCGCTGAAGCGGCGCACGCCGTAGAAGACGTCGCGTACGACGAGCAGGGTCCAGCGCTCGCCGACCAGTTCGAGGGCGCGGGCCAGCGCGCACTGCTGACCGGCGTAGTCCTTGCCGAGTGCCATGCGGACCAGCGTACCCCCTTGGTTCATTCATTGAACTCTTGCTGCTACAGTCGCCACATCCAGTGAGTTCAGTGAATGAACCAACTATTCGAGGGATCTGTATGTCCGGCACTTCGGTGACAGCCGTCACACCAGCCCCGCCGGCCGCCGACACCACCGGCGAAGCCCCGACCGGCCCGCACCCCCGCGACCGCCCCGCGCGACCGGCCGCCACCCTGGCCGCCGTCAACACCGCGGCCCTGCTCGTCCTCATGGCGTTCACAACGCCGCTCGCGGTCCTGCCCGACACCGTCCGCCACCTCGACAGCGGACCCACCGGCCCCGCATGGATCCTCAGCTCCATCAGCCTCGGACTGTCCGCGACCCAACTGACCGCCGGCAGCCTCGCCGACATCCTCGGACGCCGCCGCGTCTTCATCGCGGGAGCCGTCGGCTTCGCCGCCTCCTCCGCGCTCACCGCGCTCGCCGGCTCCCTCGCCCTTTTCGTCACCGGCCGAATCCTCCAGGGCATCGCCGGAGCCGCCCTTCTCGCCGCGGGCCTCGGCCTCGTCGGACACGCGTTCCCCACGGGCGCCGCACGCGTCCGCGCCACCGCCACCGTCGGCGCCACCTTCGGCGCCGGCATCGCCGTCGGCCCCCTCGCGGCCGCCGAACTCACCCGCGTCGCCGGCTACGCCGCGCCCTACCTGCTCCAAGCCGCCGCCGCACTGGCCCTCGCCGTCGCCTCGACGAGCCTGCTGAGCGAATCCCGCTCCCCCGCACGCCGCGGCCTCGACCCCCTCGGCGCGCTCACCCTCGGCGGAGGCATCGGCACCCTGACCGCCGCGCTCGTCGAAGGACGCCAAGGGTGGGGCCGTCCGACCGTGGCGGCCCTCCTCGTCACCGCGGCCGTGCTGCTCGCCGCGTACGCCGCCACCGCACTGCGCGGCCGCGACCCCATGGTCGACCCGCGCCTGCTGCGCCGCCCCGCGTTCCGGCTGTCCGTCCTCGGCTCGCTCATCACCGGCATCGCGGTCATCGCCGTCGCGTCCTACCTGCCCACGCTGTTCCAGGGGCTGCTCGGCCTCAGCCCGCTCCAATCCGCCGCGGTGCTCAGCTTCTGGTCCTTCACCTCGGTCGCCGCATCGCTCATCGCCGGCCGCGTGTCGAGCGGCGTGCGCGCGCGACGGCAGATGGCCCTCGGCCTCGCGGTGATCGGCGCGGGATTCCTCGGCCTGCTCGGCATGGACGCGGGCGCGCCCTGGGCCGTCGTCGTCCCCGGCCTCGTCGTGGCCGGCGTCGGCCTCGGCCTGCTCAACGCCGCATCCACGCGCCTCGCCGTCGAGAGCGTGCCGCCGGACCGCGCGGGCATGGGCGCCGGAGCCTCCAACACCGCCCGCTACACCGGTGCCTCGCTGGGCGGCGCCCTGGTCGTCGCCGTCGTGCAGTCCGCCCCGGGCGACACCCCCTTGGACGCACTGTCCACGGGAGGCCACCGCGTGCTCCTCCTCGGCGCGGCCCTCAGCCTGCTCGGAGCCCTGGTCGCGGCGCTGACCCGCAACGAGGACCACCCGCAGTTGATCAGGCCGACAACCCAGGAAAATACCTACCAAGAACGACAAGAATCATAAAAACTGACCATCCGCCCCTGGCCAAGGTGCCGGACGCCGCCGTCTGGAACACTTCACTTACGTGACCACCGACGCCTCCGCGACACAAGCAGGCCTGACCGGCTCTGCCATGTTCCGACGCCTACGCCCTGTGGGCATCGCCATAGCCGACCGGCCGTACGTGATCACCGCAGCGCTCATCGGTCTGATCAGCGTCCTGAACCTCTCCGGACCCGACTGGCCCGCCGCGATCTTCCGCGCGAAGCTCGTCGAGGAACACAACGCGCTGCTCTGGAACAACCAGTGGTACGGCGGCCACCTGCTGCCCGGCTACAGCGTCCTGACGCCCCTCCTCGCCGGCAGCATCGGCACGCGCACCCTCACCGCGCTGTCCTGCGTCACCTCCGCATGGGCGTGGTCGCGGCTCGACGTCGGCCGCAACCTCCTCGCCCGCCGCGTCGGCAGCGTCTGGTTCGCCGTCATGGCGTCCGTCGACTACCTCATCGGCCGGACGCCCTTCGCCCTCGGCGTCGCCGCCGGCCTCCTCGCCATCCTCGCCGCGCGCAACCAGCGCCTGTACTGGGCCGGGTTCGCCGCCCTCATCTCCGGCCTGGCCAGCCCGCTCGCCGGGGCTTTCCTGCTCCTCGCCGCAGTCGCCTGGGTGCCGCGCCGGAAGGAATGGCTCACGCGCCTCAGCTTCGCCCCCGCAGCCGTCGGCCTCGGGATCGCACTCGTCTTCCCCAACGAAGGGACGTTCCCGTTCCCCTGGTGGCGGTTCTGGCCGATCATCGCGCTCGCCGCGGTCGGCCTGTGGCTGCTGCCCCCCTCACAGCGCAGCGGACGCCGCTTCCTCGTCCTGTACGCCGCCGCCGCCATCGTCTTCTTCTTCGTCCCGACCACGCTCGGCGGCAACCTGGCCCGCCTCGGCGAAATGGTCGCCGGCCCGATGATGGCCGTCGTCCTGCTCTCCCTCGGCCGCCGCCGCCTCGTCGCGATCCTCGCGGTCCCCCTGCTGTTCTGGGGCTTCCAATCCGCCGCCATCGCCATCAGCAACGACCGCGGGGACAGCAAGGGCGAGAAGTCCGAGTACTACACCGGGCTGCTCACGTACCTCGAACAAGCCAACCAACCGCTCGGACGCATTGAGATTCCGTTCACCCGCGGCCACTGGGAAAGCGTCTACGTCGCCGACAAGATGCCCCTCGCGCGAGGCTGGGAACGCCAGCTCGACCGTCACTTCAACTCCGTGCTGTACCAGGAGATGCTCACCGCGCCCGAGTACCGCGCCTGGGTCGAGGAGATGGGCGTACGGTTCGTCGCGCTGCCCGACGTGCCGATCGACAACTCCGCCAAGCCGGAAGTCGAACTCCTCAAATCCGGTGTGCCCTGGCTCAAACCCGTCTGGTCCGACCAGCACTGGCAGGTCTGGGAGGTCGTGAACCCCAGCCCCCTCCTCGAAGGACCCGGCAGACTCACGAGCCTCACCCCGTCGGAGTTCTCGTTCGTCGCCGACGCACCGGGCACCTTCACGATCCGCATCCACCCGACGTCCTCGTTCGTCGCCGACCGCAAGGGCGTCGAGATCAAAGCCGACGAAGACGATGAATGGACACAGATCGTGGTCGAACAGGCGGGCCCGGTCACAGTCCGGGCCGAACTGTCCAAGATGCTGCCCTGATCGGAACCGGAACCGGCGAAGTCCGTTCACCGCGCCGACCGCCTGACAAAGGGCCGACAAATTCGTCGGCCCGCGAACGGCGACCCGAGAACCCATCGGACACCGCGTCCCCCCAGGCCACAAAGCTGCGCGGAAGAAATCGGACACCCCCGAAACCCCGCGGAACACACCCGAAGACCGGCCGATCACGCATCCGACATTGACGGGGCGACCCCAACGCACGGCAGAATGCCCGCGTGCCCCCGACCGAACGCCCGGCCTCGGACATTCCGTTCGAGCGGCTGTTCCCGCAGCTCGACGACTCCGGCCGCGAACGCCTCGCCGCCGCCGCGAGAGCCCTCGACCTGCGCAGGTCCCTCGACGACCCGGCACGCTGGTTCTGGAACGAACCCGACCCCGCCGACCCGCAGCCCGACCCCGAACCCCAGCCGCACGTCCTCGGCACAGCCCTCCTGCTGTACGAGTCCGACGGCGACTGGCTCGAACTCGGGCTCGACGTCTGGCAGCAGGAAGGCACCGGAGTCAGCGTCACCGCCACCGTCGAAGTCGCCTGCTGGTGCGAGCTCGACCACAACATGCACGCCGTACAACGCGCCGAATGGACCGCCGACGACGGACAAGCCCTCGTCGAGGCCTTCAACGCCGCCGCGCTGTCGGTCATCCGCCGCATCGAGGGTCCGCGCGACCCGCGCGACCTGCGCACCCGCGCAGGACTCCCCAACCCGCCCGAGCCCGCCCCCGAGGACGACGAACTGCCCAGCATCGACGGGGGCATGGCCCCCACCGGAAACACCCCCTGACCGGCGCAACCCCGCCTCCCGGTCACACGGCAGAGCGTGAACTCTGGAAAACTCGGCACGCATGAGCAGCACCCCGGCGGTCCCACCGGTCCCGGCAAAGGAACCCGGCCACATCAGACACGCACGCCTGCGCGCGACCGCCGTGTACCTCGGCGACCGGCCCTACCTCGTCACGCTCGCCCTCGTCGGCCTGCTCACCGCCGCCGGCCTGCACGGACCCGACTGGCCCGCCCAGATGTTCCGCGCCTGGCTCGTCCGCGAACACGGCGCCGTCCTGTGGAACAACCAGTGGTACGGCGGCCACCTCCTCCCCGGCTACAGCGTCGTCACCCCCACCCTCGCCGGCGCCATCGGCACCCGCACCCTCACCGCGCTGTCCTGCGTCCTCGCCGCCTGGGCCTGGGGCCGCCTGGACATCGGCAAGCCCGGACTACCCCGCCGCGTCGCCTCCCTGTGGTTCGCCGCGATCATCAGCGTCGAATACCTCATCGGCCGCACCCCCTTCGCCCTCGGCATCGCCGCGGCGCTCCTGGCCTTCCTCGCCGCGCGCCACAACCGCCCCCTGCTGACCGCCTCCGCAGCCCTGCTCAGCGGCCTCGCCAGCCCGCTGGCCGGAGCGTTCCTGCTCATGGCAGTCCTCGCATGGGTCCCCGCCGAACGCGTCTGGGCCACCCGCATCAGCTTCGCGCCGGCCGCCGCCGGGCTCGTCCCCGCCCTCGTCTTCCCGCAAAGCGGCGACTTCGGATTCCCGCTGTGGCGACTCGGCGCCATCCTCGGCTTCGCCGCGATCGGCCTCATCCTGCTGCCCGACACCCACCGCACCGCGCGGCGCTTCCTGTGGCTGTACGCCGTCTCCGGGACCGTTCTCTACCTCATCCCCAGCGCCGTCGGCGGCAACGTCGCACGCCTCGGCGAAGTCATGGCCGGCCCCCTGGCCGCCGTCGTCCTGCTCTCCCTCGGCCGCCGCCGCCTCGTCGCCCTCCTCGCGGTCCCGCTCCTCGCGTGGCAGCTCTCGTCCGCGAGCATCGCCGTCGCCCACGACTTCGCCGACAGCGCCGCCGACAACGACGACTACTACGCCGGCATGCTCGACTTCCTCACCACCCACAACCAGCCCGTCGGCCGTGTGGAGATCCCGTTCACCCGCGGCCACTGGGAAAGCGTCTACGTCGCCGAACACATGCCGCTCGCGCGCGGCTGGGAGCGCCAACTCGACCGCGGACGCAACCAGGCCCTCTACGACCCCGACATGACCCCCGAGGAATACCGCGCCTGGCTCCTCAAGACCGGCGTCCGGTACGTCGCACTCCCCGACGTGCCCCTCGACCCCTCCGCCTACCGCGAAGCCGAGATCCTGCGCGCCGGTGCCGAAGGACTGCGCCCCGTCTGGTCCGACGAACACTGGCGAATCTGGGAAGTCGTCGACGCCACCCCGCTCCTCGACGGCCCCGGACGCCTCACCGAACTCACCCCGAGCAGCTTCACCTTCACCGCAGACCAACCCGGCACCTTCACCATGCGCATCCACTACACCGCGTGGTTCACCACCGAACGCTCCGGCGTCGAACTCTCCGCCGGCCCCGACCACTGGACCCGCATCACCGTCACCGCCCCCGGCCCGGTCACCGTCAGCGCCAAGGCCTCCGCGCTGCTCCCGTGACCGCCCCCGCGCCCGTCCGGCCCGGAACCCGTCCGCCATACGGACGGCCCGCCCATGGCAGGATGTTGGCCTCCCCCTGTACCGCCGTCCGCACACCCGCAACGCCGTCGACCGCCGCCGATCCCCCACCGAAAGGCACATCCGCGATGTCCGAGCCGCACACCCACACCACAAGCCACACGGGGGCCCGGATCTTCGTCCAAGGACAACCGGTCGACAGCTACCCCGACTTCGCCCCCGAAGCCGCCCGAGGCGAAACACTGCGCATCACCGTCGTCGGCGAGGACGTCCTCCACCGCCCCTGCGCCGAGATCACCGAGTTCGGCACCCCCGAGCTCGACAAGCTCATCGACGACATGTTCCGCACGATGTACGTCGCCGACGGCGTCGGCCTCGCCGCCAACCAAGTCGACGTCGGCATCCGTCTGTTCGTCTACGACTGCACCGACGAGGACGGCAACCGCCACATCGGCCACATCCTCAACCCCGTCCTCGACGAACTTCCCGCAGCCGAACGCCACTTGGAAGAAGCCGGCGAAGGCTGCCTCTCCGTCCCCGGCCCCAACAAAGACCTCCCCCGCCCCGACCGCGCCGTCGCCCGAGGCGTCGACAAGCACGGCAACCCCCTCGTCATCGAAGGCACCGGCTACTTCGCCCGCTGCCTCCAACACGAGACCGACCACCTCAACGGCTACCTCTACATCGACCGCCTCTCCAAGCGCGACCGCAAGGACGCCCTGAAAAAAATGGAGTCGATGAAGGAGGCGGTCTTCGCCCGCCGAGCGGAGAAGGACGCCCAGCTCACCGGCTGACCCGCCGACGCGCCGTCCACGCAGGCCAGTCGGACACCACTGGGCTTCAACGCACCACGAAGCCTGACGCCGTCAACGGCGAATCCACACTCGGACACAAGTGGTAGACCGCATCCGCCGACTCGTGGACAACGGCCCTCACGGTCTCGTAAAAGTCGCCGAGGGCGCGCTCAAGCCGTGGGTCCGGGCAGCCGTTCCCGAGACTTTCCGCAAGCTGCCGGGGAACGCTCCCGTGCTTGCGCAGGGACTGAAGCAGCGCCGCTCGGCGCGGATGCCCGCGTGGCGCGACATCGTTCCACCGTTGACGCGGCAGAAAGATCCGATCACGCCTTCCGGAACGCGCGGGCCCGTCGGTACGCACCTTCTCGGACTTCCGTCGGCCCATAAAACCAACGGCACTCCGGTAGCGCATCGCATAGTCCAGGTTGCGCACGCGAATTTGGAAAACGCGACCGCCGAGACCACTCGTTGTTTCGCGTGTGGTGGTCAACAACCCCAGACCTGTGAGCATCGAACGCACCGACGCCGCTAACGGCGCCGAGGAAGTACTCAGGCTCGGCACACCTTCGTTCACCGTCCCGTCCGCCTCAAAAAGGCCCCGAAGGAAAGCGGCGTAAACAGCCGGTGAATTGGTCTCGCGCAGTACTGCGGGAACGTGCGGTGTCCATCCCTTCCCGCTGTGCCCGGCCCGCGGCGATTTCTTCCCCAACCCCGCAGCGCTCCACCACGCGACCAACCGCGTCGAATGGACGGAAACCTCGTGGTAGCCCGGGAGCGATCGGACTTTCGGAGTGATGCCGAACAGCCGGAACACGCTCGACTCGATCAAGCGCAGAACATCCGTGTCCTCAGCCGCAACACAGAACCTCAGCCCCTTGCTGTGCAGGCTCCCGTCCCCCATGAAGTAACCGACCAGCTCAGCCAACTCGGTCGTGAACGTCTCGGGAACGCGAACAGCCCAATCACCGGTGTAGTACGCCTGACCCAAAACCGGCATCGGCACCTGTCGCGGCGCGCCCACGAACTCACCGAAGCGCATCGGAACAACGACTCCCGGCGCGAGGTCGCCGATTCGCGTCCACCGCCGCGTGCCCGACACCGCGTCCACAACCGCGATCTGCTGGTGTGCGCGGCCGGTGAGGCAGAACCCGGAATCCGTCACGACCCGCCGAAGGTCATGGGAACCGACGGTTCGGAGGCAACGCAGCGGGACGTTTCGGCTCGCCCCCTGTGCGCATACCTCAGGGTGGCCGGAGACAGCCGAGATCGCCGCCAGTTGATGGAGATGCAGCAAGCCGATTTCGGTCGACACCAACGTCGCCCCGGCGAGGGCACCGCGCGAAACAATCATGTGCGCAAGGCAAGACAGCCCCACTGACACATCGGCGGGCTACGGGCTCCAAAACCCGTAGCCCGCCGAATAGTTCACCCGATCGGCCTATCCTCGATCAGCTGCAGCCGCTGGTTGATCCGCAGCCCTCACACAGGTAGCAGCTACCGGCCGGGCGCATCTTGATGCCGCAGGAGAAGCACAGCGGCGCATCGGCGCTGCGGCCCTGCTGGGCCTCCAACAGCTCGGTCGACGAGTGGACCGTCGCCGGCAGGACCTTCAGCTCCGGGGGGCTCGACTTGTGCTCGCGCGGTGCCGACTGGGCGAGAGATTCGGTGGCGACATCCTCGTCCTCGTCGTCCGCCTCCCTCGGCTCGTACGAACCGGTGTCGAGGTGGCGCTGGCGCTCCTCGGCCGAGTGGATGCCGAGCGCGGAGCGCGTCTCGAACGGCAGGTGGTCCAGCGCCAGGCGGCGGAAGATGTAGTCGACGATCGACTGCGCCATCCGCACATCCGGGTCGTCCGTCAGACCGGCCGGCTCGAAGCGCATGTTGGTGAACTTCGAGACGTAGGTCTCCAGCGGCACCCCGTACTGGAGGCCGACCGAGACGGCGATCGAGAAGGCGTCCATCATGCCGGCGAGGGTCGAGCCCTGCTTCGACATCTTGAGGAACACCTCGCCCAGACCGTCGTCCGGGTAGGAGTTCGCCGTCATGTACCCCTCGGCACCACCGACCGAGAAGGAAGTGCTGATGCCGGGACGGCTCTTGGGCAGACGTCGGCGCACCGGACGGTACTCGACGACCTTCTCGACCACCGCCGGCTTCTCCTCGGCGACCGCCTGCTTCTTCTTGGCGGCAAGCGGCTGGCCAACTTTACAGTTGTCTCGATATACGGCCAGCGCCTTGGTACCAAGCTTCCAGCCTTCGAGGTAGATGCGCTCAACGTCCTCGACGGACGCGCTCTCCGGGAGGTTGACGGTCTTGGAGATCGCACCCGACAGGAACGGCTGGGCGGCAGCCATCATGCGCACGTGACCCATCGGCGCGATCGCGCGCTCGCCCATCGCGCAGTCGAACACCTCGTAGTGTTCGGACTTGAGGCTCGGCGCGTCGACCACGTGACCGTGGTCGCTGATGTATTCGACGATCGCCTCGATTTGCTCGTCTTGGTAATTCAATTTCCGAAGAGCCCGCGTAACCGTGTTGTTCACGATTTGCATCGAGCCGCCGCCGACGAGCTTCTTGAATTTCACCAAAGCGAGATCCGGCTCGACACCGGTGGTGTCACAATCCATCATCAAGCCAATAGTTCCCGTGGGCGCGAGTACCGCGGCCTGCGCATTTCGGAAGCCGTTTTTCTCGCCCAGTTTGAGGACTTCTTTCCACGCCTTTGTGGCGGCATCCCACACCGGCGTGTCGAGGTCGTCCATGCGCTTGGCGGCGTCGTTGGCTTCCGCGTGCTGCTTCATGACGCGCTTGTGCGGCGCCGCGTTGCGGGCGTAGCCGTCGTACGGGCCGACCACTGCGGCCAGTTCGGCGGAGCGCTTGTACGCCGTGCCGGTCATGAGCGACGTGACGGCACCGGCGAGGGCCCGTCCGCCGTCGCTGTCGTACGCGTGTCCGGTCGCCATCAGCAGCGCCCCGAGGTTGGCGTAGCCGATGCCCAACTGCCGGAAGGCACGCGTGTTTTCGGCGATCTTCTGCGTCGGGAAGTCCGCGAAGCAGATCGAGATGTCCATCGCGGTGATGACCAGCTCGACGACCTTGGTGAACTTCTCGACGTCGAATGTGTCGTCGTCGCGCAGGAACTTCATGAGGTTCAGCGAGGCGAGGTTGCACGACGAGTTGTCGATGTGCAGGTATTCGCTGCAGGGGTTGGACGCGGTGATGCGTCCCGACTCCGGGCAGGTGTGCCAGTGGTTGATCGTGTCGTCGTACTGGATTCCCGGGTCCGCGCACGCCCAGGCCGCCTCGGCCATCTTGCGGAAGAGCTTGCGGGCGTCGACCGTTTCGAGGACCTCGCCCGTCATCCGCGCCCGCAGGCCGAATTCGGAGCCGGATTCGACGGCCTTCATGAATTCGTCGCTGACGCGGACGGAGTTGTTGGCGTTCTGGTACTGGACGGACGTGATGTCCTCGCCGCCCAGGTCCATGTCGAAGCCGGCGTCGCGCAGCGCGCGGATCTTCTCCTCTTCCTTCACCTTGGTCTCGATGAAGTCCTCGATGTCGGGGTGGTCGACGTCGAGGACGACCATCTTGGCGGCGCGGCGGGTGGCGCCGCCCGACTTGATGGTGCCGGCGGACGCGTCCGCGCCGCGCATGAAGGAGACGGGGCCCGATGCGTTGCCGCCGGAGGAGAGCAGTTCCTTGCTGGACCGGATGCGGGACAGGTTGAGGCCGGCGCCGGAGCCGCCCTTGAAGATCAGGCCCTCTTCCTTGTACCAGTCGAGGATGGACTCCATCGTGTCGTCGACGGACAGGATGAAGCAGGCGCTGACCTGCTGCGGCTGCATCGTCCCGACGTTGAACCAGACCGGCGAGTTGAAGCTGAACACCTGGTGGAGGAGGGTGTGCGTCAGCTCGTGCTCGAAGATCTCGGCGTCGGCGGGCGACGCGAAGTAGCCGTTGTCCTCGCCGGCCTTGCGGTAGGTCTTCACGACCCGGTCGATGAGCTGCTTGAGGCTCCACTCGCGCTGGTCGCTGCCGACCGCGCCGCGGAAGTACTTGCTCGTCACGATGTTGACCGCGTTCACCGACCAGAAGTCGGGGAACTCGACGCCACGCTGCTCGAAGTTGATCGAGCCGTCGCGCCAGTTGGTCATGACGACGTCACGGCGCTCCCAGACCACCTCGTCGTACGGGTGCGTTCCGGGGGTCGTGTACACGCGCTCGATCCGGAGGCCCTTGCCAGGCTTGGCCCGGCCTGCGCCACGTGCTGAGCCGCTCGTCGTCTCTGTCATACGTATCTCCTCCTGAACAACGCCGAGGGCACCGTCGGGGATTCCGGCATGCCCGATCGGGTGGTTCGTCGTTCGCGTTCCACCTGGTGTGTCGTGCGGTATGCGGGCTGCGGTGAACGTCAGCCTGTTGGCGGCCCGGCGCCGGGCGCGGGCTGGGGGTCGTGCGGCTTCTGCGGTCCGCCGTCGGCGGCCGGATTCGATCCCCCGGGCTTGGGGGGCTTGTCTCCGGCGGGCCGCGGGGGGGCGATGGCGAGGTCACCGGTGACACCGGTGCGCAGCAGGGCGATTTCGGACTCGAAGTCCTCAAGCGTGTCGAACGCGCGATAAACGGATGCAAAGCGCATATAAGCGACTTCGTCGAGTTCGCGCAGGGGGCCGAGGATGGCGAGGCCGACGTCGTGGGTGCTGAGTTCGGCGCAGCCGGTGGCGCGTACGGCTTCCTCGACGCGTTGGCCGAGTTGGGCGAGGGCGTCTTCGGTGACGGGGCGGCCTTGGCAGGCCTTGCGGACGCCGGTGACGACCTTGTCGCGGCTGAAGGGCTCGGTGACGCCGCTGCGTTTGACCACGGTCAGCGAGGCGGACTCGATGGTGGTGAAGCGGCGACCGCAGTCCGGGCAGGAGCGGCGGCGGCGGATGGCCGCGCCGTCGTCGGTGGTGCGGCTGTCGACGACGCGGCTGTCGGGCCGTCGGCAGAAGGGGCAGTGCATGACTGGTTCGTCCTCCCCTGAGTTTTCTGCCGTGACTGTGGGCGGCACCGGGCGCACGGAGGTGCGCGGGGTGTCGTTCCGCAGGGTCGCCTCCCGCGCCCCGGCGATTCTCTCCGAGGGCCTCGCCGGGGTGACCGCGGCGGGGTGTCGCTTGGTGCGCTTCGGGATGTGGTATATAAGGCGACCACAACTTGTGGGTTAGTTCCCTGTCGGGGACCACAAGATGTAGTGGCTACCGTAGAGCTCGGCCCGTGGCGCCGCAAGCTGACACCCTGACGCTCGGGGACGTCGGGGCAACCTCTCGTCATCGGCGCAGGTCATGCCGGGGGACCCCCGGCCGCGCCGGGGAAAATTCAGCCTGGCGGCGGCGTGTCGCCGAAGAGGTCCGGCGGGGCGGTCCGGGGAAAGGCCGGGCGGGGAGCCGGCGCGGCGGGCGCCAGGCATATCGTGACTCGAATACCTGTACGATTTACTACTACGCCCACAGTGACCGTCGCAGGCGGATTAGCTCAAATTCACTCGAACGTGTGTTTGGCGCAACCTTTCGAACCCAGCTACCGTTCTCCGTGTGCGAGTAATCCGTCGAGAGGGGAAACCCGTGTCCGGAGAAGCCACCGGTGGCATCCAGCCCCCGGCCTTTGCCAGTGCAGCCCGGAACACCGCGACAGCAACGGACGCACCCGGGGGGGACAGGTCGGAACCGGCTCAGGTGCGGTCGCTGCCGCGTCGCGGGTCCAGTGGTCTGACGCCGCGCCAGACCCGCGTTCTGGAGGTGATCCGCGCGTCGGTCGAATCGCGCGGCTATCCGCCGAGCATGCGGGAGATCGGCGAAGCCGTCGGCCTGTCGAGCACATCGTCGGTCGCACACCAGCTCATGGCCCTGGAGCGCAAGGGCTATTTGCGCCGTGATCCGCACCGCCCGCGCGCGTACGAAGTCCGTTCGCCCGACGGCAGCCGCCTCGCCACCGCGCCGGGAAGCACCGCCACCGCGCCGGCGAGCAACGGGAACGGCTCGGAGCGCCCGGCCGCGTCGTATGTCCCGGTCGTCGGCCGCATCGCGGCGGGCGGACCCATCCTCGCCGAGCAGTCGATCGAGGACGTGTTCCCGCTCCCCCGCCAGTTGGTCGGCGATGGCGAGGTGTTCCTGCTGAAGGTCAGCGGCGACTCGATGATCGAGGCCGCGATCATGGACGGCGACTATGTCGCGGTGCGTCGCCAACCGGTCGCGGAGAACGGCGACATCGTCGCGGCGATGCTCGACGGCGAGGCGACCGTGAAGCGCCTGCGGCACCGTGACGGGCACCGTTGGCTGATGCCGCACAACCCGGCGTACGAACCGATCCCCGGCGACGACGCGACCATCCTGGGCCGGGTCGTGGCGGTCATGCGGCGCGTCTGAGCCCCGCTTCAAACACACCCCGTTCGTTCGGCTCGGGCGGGCACGCCGTCGCGTGCCCGCCCGTCCCGGTCGGGTGAAC
>NZ_JBPKBI010000013.1:23838-108130 GCF_051388935.1 Yinghuangia sp. YIM S10712 | reverse complement strand
CCCCCCCCCCCCCCCCCCCCCCGTCCCGGTCGGGTGAACACCGTCACCGCCGACTCGTCGCCCCGCTGACCTCGATCAGGTGGTGCTCAGGCCCGCCACTGGGCCGCGCCGACGACGAGCAGAAGCCTTCCTCGCCGTTGACGCTTTGGGCGTCGGCCGTTGATCGGTCCTCGCGCCGGAAAGCCACGAACTTGCCGGGGCGCCGGCGGTTCGGGCACGTGCATGCCGGTGTCGCGTCGGCCGACGATGTCGTCGTCGCCGAGGTTGGTCGATCGCCACGCTGCCTTCCGGGCCGTGGCTCGGGATTCCCACTCGGATTTCCCGCACGCGTTTGGCTGCGGTCGTTGCAGGCCGCACGAAATATTCGCCGCGTTCGTCCGCGACCTCGATGACCGCGGGAGAATCGCTGAGCGCCCTCATCGACGCGTATCCGTCCGGCTCCGCCGCCACTGCGTGCGTCTGTTGCAACCGTTGAAGACGCCGAACCGCTCGGACGGAATCCACGACAAGCGTTCGGGTCCGTCCTCGATGTCGTGGCCCGGAGAAGCCGGTCGCGGTGGAAAGGACGACGTTTCTCCGTCGACCCCGGGGTGCACTGTCCGAAAATCGTCGGTGCTGGTTTCGCGTTTGGTCTTCTTGTCCCACCGCGAGGTCACGGAGGCGAAGTCGACGGCGATGGTGGTGTCACACGCGCCTTCCCGCCCGTACAGCGCTATTCCTGTCCCGCGCGAAATTTCGTCGTCGTGCCGCAGAAACCGCCGACGGGTGCGGTGACCTTGCCGACCCCACGGCCCGTCGGCGATGTCCCGGGCGACGATGCTCCGGGTGCCCGTGATGACGCGCTGCTCGTGCAGCCACACGCCGAGGGTGCCGGCCGACTCGGGCACCGGCAGGGTTTGACACGAGGCGCGGCTGGAGCCCCTGGGGCGGTTGTTCGCGGGGCGGCGGTTCTGACTGAAAACACATCGTCCCGCTCGATACTCGCGGTCCGGCGAGCGCGTATGAGGATACGGATCGCGTCGGGTCGGCATCCGTGGGTGAGTGCCCGTCCCGGCCGCCGAGCCGGGCGGGGCGTCACGAAGAGGTGTGGTCAGACGTTGATCGCCGCCAGGGACCGCCGCACCTGGTTGCGGTCGGTGGTGTACCAGAAGTCGGGCATGGAGGCTCGGAAGAACCCGCCGTAGCGGGCAGTGGCGAGCCGCGGGTCGAGCACCGCGACGACGCCCCGGTCGTCGGCGGAGCGGATGAGGCGCCCGGCGCCCTGGGCCATGAGCAGCGCGGCGTGTGTCGCGGCGACGGCCATGAAGCCGTTGCCACCGGCCTCCTGGACGGCTTGCTGGCGGGCGCTCATCAGGGGGTCGTCGGGGCGCGGGAAGGGGATGCGGTCCATGACGACGAGCTGGCACGCGGGTCCGGGCACGTCGACGCCCTGCCACAGCGACAGGGTGCCGAAGAGGCAGGCCTCGGTGTCGCCGGCGAAGGTCTTCAGCAGTTCGGGGAGCGAGTCGTCGCCTTGGCACAGGATCGGGAAGCCGAGACGCTCGCGCATGGCCTCGGTGGCGGCTTCCGCAGCGCGACGGGACGAGAAGAGCCCGAGGGTGCGGCCCCCGGCGCATTCGATGAGTTCGGCGAGTTCGTCGAAGGTCGCGGGGGCCGTGCCGTCGCGGCCGGGCGGGGGGAGGTGTTTCGCGACGTAGAGGATGCCCTGCTTGGGGTACGCGTACGGCGATCCGACGTCGAGGCAGCGCCACGCGGCGAGTTCGGCGTCGAGTTCGGCGTCGCCTTCGTCGGTGATGTCCTCGGTTCGGGCGGCCTTTTTGGCGTTCGGCCTGGTGACCGGCACCGGTTCTCCCGGGGTGGGCAGCATGCCTTCCGGGTGGAGGCCGAGGTTGCGGGCCACGCCGGTGAAGTCGCCGCCGAGCTTGAGGGTGGCCGAGGTGAGGACCACGGTCCGGTCGGCGAAGAGCGATTCGCGCAGCAGGCCGGCGACGGCGAGGGGGGCGATGCGCAGTGACGGGCCGACACGGTCGTTGCGTTCGATCCACAGCACGTCGTACGGGGAGCCCGACAGGATGCGTTCGCAGGTGTCGTGGACGGCCTCCGCGGCGGCGAGGGCTTGGCGGCGGGCGGCGTCCTCGTCGGTGAGGGATTTGTCGCGGACCTCGCCGAGGGAGGTGATGACGCCGCGGGCACCGTCGCGCAACAAGACGAGCGCGTCGCCGAGTTCGGGGTCGGGTTCGGCGAGGCGGGTGGGTTCGCGCATGCTCATGGCCCGGGCGTACGCCTCGGCGGCGGCTTGCAGTGCGTCGACGGCCTTCTCGTTGGCGAGCTTCGCCGCGCGGCGGGCGGCGCGTTCGACGGTGCCGATGGTGAGGTCGTCGGTGGCGACGGAGGTGACGCGCGCGGCGAGTTCGTGGGCCTCGTCGACGACGAGGACTTCGTGTTCGGGCAGGACGGGGGCGCCTTCGAGGGCGTCGATGGCGAGGAGGGCGTGGTTGGTGACGACGATGTCGGACTGCTTGGCGATCTCACGGGCGCGTTCGGCGAAGCAGTCCTCGCCGTAGGGGCATTTGCTCGCCCCGAGGCATTCGGTGGAGGAGACGGAGACCTGGGCCCAGGCGCGGTCGTTGACGCCGGGGCTGAGGTCGTCGCGGTCGCCGGTCTCGGTGTCGTCGGCCCAGTCGCGGACGCGGAGGATGTCGCGGCCGGTGGGGGACGTGGGCGACGGGTCGAAGAGCGCGTCGGCGTCGTCGGGCGGCCCGTCGTGCAGGCGGTGCAGGCACACGTAGTTGCTGCGGCCCTTGAGGGTGGCGAAGGTGGGGCGGCGGCGCAGCAGCGGGTGGAGGGCTTCGACGGTGCGCGGGAGGTCGCGTTCGACGAGTTGGCGTTGCAGGGCCAGGGTGGCGGTGGCGACGACGACACGGCGGTGGCCGGAGAGCGCGGGGACGAGGTAGGCGAGGGATTTGCCGGTGCCGGTGCCCGCTTCGACGAGGAGGTGTTCGCGGCGGGCGATGGCTCCGGTGACGGCCTCGGCCATGCGGATCTGGCCGGGCCGTTCGGTGCCGCCGACCGCCCCGACCGCGGCGGAGAGGAGCTCTCCGAGGTCGTGGCGGTTGCCGGGCCCGCGGGTGGTGTCGGCGGGCCCGGCGTCCGGGCCGGTCTCCGGGCTGGTTTCTGCGCCGGTGTTCGCGCCGGTGTCCGTGACGGGCTCGGCGGGGGTCTCGGGGGCGGTCGTCTCCGCGGTGTCGGTCATCGTGGGCAAGCCTACGGGCGGCGGGGGACGCGGCGGCCGGTCGGCCGGATTGCCGTACGCGGGTTCAGATCGGTTCGGACGGCTTCACGTCGGTTCAGGTCTGCCGGGCGACCGCGATGACCGCCGCGGCCATGCCTTCGTGTCCGAGGGCGTTGGGGTGGACCTGCGCGGCCGGAGACTGCGGGTTGAGGCCTTCGACCCATTTGGTACCGACGGGAGTGCACACGTCGTGGCCGACCGCGGAGGTGTAGGTGTCGACGTATGTGGCGTTCCCGGCGGCGGCGCGTTCGGCGAGCATCGTGTTGAGGGAGTCGAGCACGCCGCGGAGGTAGCCGAGGTCACCGACGGCGAGCGGAAGTTGCGCCGGGCAGCCGTTGCCGGTCTCGGGAAGAATCGCGGGGTAGCCGACCAGCAGGATTCGGGCCCCCGGTGACTTCTCGCGGATCGTTCGGAGGGCGGCGTCGATTTTCGAGCCGGTGGCCCCGATGCGCTGGGAGAGGACGTCCTGGCCGTTCTCGGTGAACTTGTCCTTGCAGGGAGTCGGCGACGTCGTGCTGCCGCTGTTGAGGACGCAGGTGGTGACGATTTCGCTGAAGCCGATGTCGTTCCCGCCGATGCCGAGGGTGACGAGTTTGGTCTGCGGGCCAAGCGCGTCGAACTGTGCGGTGGGCGCCGGGCCGTTGCCGACGCGCCCGGTCTGCGCAGTGGTCAGGTCGCCCGTGGTGGCGCCTCCGCAGGTGACGTCGGTGAAGGTGGGGACGGCGAGCTTCCGCGCGGTGATGTGCGGGTAGTTGCTGTTGCTTCGGCTGCACATCTCGGGGGTGCCGGCGACGGTTTCCGGGATGCGGACTCCCGCTGCGTACGAGTCGCCCAGGGCCACGTAGTAGGAGCCGCCCGTACCGGGGGCTGCTTGGGGCGGCACGGCTGCGGGTGCCGGGTTTCCGGGGGGCGCTGCGGCTCCTCCGGCGCCCGCGGAGTTCGCGGGGGTGCCGGTGGGGTCGTCGGAACCGCCGTCGTCGGAGGAGCACGCCGCGAGGGCGAGTATCGCCGCGGTGAGGGCTGCCGCGGCGGTACGGCGTCGTCCATGGCCCACGTTCGGTCTCCTTCGGTCGGTCCCAGTCGGCGTCGGTCGCTGTCGGTCGGGTTGCTCGGTCTCGGCTGCCGGCCCGTGCCGCCGTCGCGCGGCCGGTCCCGGGTCGCACCCACCCGGCGGTTACCGCCGGGTAGCTCCGGTGAGCCTAGGCCCCTTGTGGCGAACGGACCAGAGGCTCTGGTCCGGCATGCGTCGACTCGGCCCGGGTGGGGAGGGTCAGTCGAGCTTGATCCGCTCGCGTCTGCTTTCCGGGCACGGCAGTTCGCTGAGCATCGTGAGGCTTTCACGGGCCGCGTCGACCTCGAAGTCCTGGAGCGTGGCCAGGGCGACATCGACGCGGTCGGCGTCCGCTTCGACGACGACGCGCCCGTCCGGCCCGAACACGGCACTGCGCCCGCAGCCCGGGCCCTCGCCGGTGGCACCGATGTGGTTGGCGAGGACCGTGTAGCAGGTGTTCTCCAGGGCGCGGGTGGCGAGGTAGAGGTTGCGGCGGTGTTCCTCGTCGCCGCGGGTGAATATGCCGCTGCACAGATAGGCGTCACAGCCGTCCAGGGTCGCGGCGCGGACGTGCTCCGGGAATCCGATGTCGTGCCGGGTGCCGAGCCCGAGGCGCCAGCCGCGTATTTCGACCGAGCAGCCGTGGTCTCCCGGGGTGAACAGGTTGCGGGCGCCGGGAGGAAGGTGTTCGGCGTCGTACGCGACGTGTGCCTCCCCGTCGATACCGGCCACGAGCACGGACGATGTGCGGGTGCCGGCGGTGCGGCGGACGCAGGCGCCGACGACGGCGACGGTCCGGGTGGAGTAGCAGGCGGCCAGCAGGTCGTCCAGGCGCGGGTCTCCGGGAACGATCTCGCACAGGGCGGGGTCGCGGCGCAGGAGGTCGAGATCGTACCCGCACAGGAACAGCTCGGGGAGGACGACGACGTCGGCTCCCTCGGCCGCGGCGAAGCGGACGAGCTGGGCGGCGGTGGCCACGTTCTCCGGCACGTCTCCGGGCAGGGCGTGTGCTTGGGCAGCAGCCACGCGCAGGGGCGCTCGATCCAACGTCACGGGCGCATTCTGGCACCGTGATCGGTATCACACCATGGTCGTCGGGGCACTCGCTGTGCTTGGTCGAACTGGTTTGCGAGATCCCTCGGCGCGGTCTCGCTGGTTGGTCACCGTGCCGATGCCGACGCGACCGGCCTGTTGCCGGGGTGCCCGCCGGCCACCGGACGGCCGCGGCGAACGGCCTTTTCCGGACAGTGAGTTCGCTGCGACGGCCCCCAAGGAGGGCGTATCCGGTCGGGCTTTGCACCACAACACGGCGTGGAATGGCGGTCGCGGCCGACGACGCACGCCCGGGGGTTGCGAGCGCACGCCCCGCGAGCCCGCGCGCTGCCACGCACACTCACACCGTCCGGACTCCACACGGGGCTGATCCGAGGAGATCCGCGCGACAGCCGGCGCCCCGACGCGCCCGCACCCGAAGGGGAAAGTGTGCGAATCTGTGTAGCCTTCAGCGGAGTTCGCGCCACCACAAGCGAGTGCACCCGCGCCCGTCCGGCGAACTCCTCACGCCCGCGGCCACGTTGTCGGCGCGAAGCGGGGGCGCACAGACGACTCTCGCGGCGAGCACACGCTCACGCGGACGCGGCAGAACGGGTCGCGCTGCCGGCGACGGGGCTCCGGTCGCGCAGCATCAGCGCGGCGGTCTTGCCGGGGAGGGCGAGGTCGGCCGCGCGGCGGAACCCGGCACGCCGGAAGGCGGCGATGGAAGCGGAGTTGCGTACGTCGGGGTCGGCGATGACGCGCTGCGTCTCGGGCGCCGCGCGCAGGATCAGGTCGCTGACGACGCACAGCAGCAGAGAGCCGAGCCCTCGCCCTCGGTACGCGGCCGGACCGATCAGCAGGTGCACGCCCACGTCGTGGGGTCGTGCGGCGTAGTGGTCGGCGAGTGGGTCGAGGTCGGCGCGGTACAACTCCCAATAGCTGACGGGCTGGTCGTCGAGGCAGCCGACGTACGTGGTGGCGTGGGTCAGGCGGATGCGTTCGGCGAGGTGTGCGGCGGTTGTGCGGATGTCGCCGGCGAGGTCCCACCAGCGGGCGATCTCGGGGTCGTTCATCCAGGTGTGGATGATCGGCAGGTCGCGTTTGATGTGGAGTTCGTGGAACGAAAAGCGGCCGGGTGCCAGGCTGACGGCACCCCAGCGGCCGGCTTCGGTCAGCGGCCCGGAGAGGCCCGCGCGGAGTCTGTCGCGGGTGAGGCGGAGGGTGTCCTCGTCGGTCTCGTCGCACGTCGCCGTATCGCCCGTCCTGCCGGTCGACCGGGAAGTGGTTGTGGCGGCCTTCTCCTTGTCCTTCTCGGCGGCCTTCTCGGCGGCGGCTTGTACGGCCGCGTCGATGGCCGCGTCGGCGGGGCTGCCGGTGGGGGGCAGCGGGGGCATGGTCATGCGGGGACGCCTCCTGCGGATGTGCGTTCGGGGCGCGCGGGCTCGGAGGCGTCGCCGGGGCGCACGGCGGGGCCTGCACTCGTCATCATGGCTCCCGGTTCGACTCGGGCCAGGCGGGCCGACACCCATCGATGATCTGGCGTTTTCCTCCGAAGTCGATCATTTAGCCCGCGTTTCGGATAAATCAGAAGAAATGGGACTTCTGACGGTCCGTCAGTGCACGGCAAGCGTCCATCGCTGCGTCGGCGCAGGGCTCACGACGAGAGAAACGGGCACACGCGACGACACCCGCACAGGACTGGACATCCCGACCGGCACACCCGGCGACGAGTCTTCAGGCCGCCTCGCACCGGGCGTTGACAGGCAGATCCGCCCTGGCGGGCCTCACACCGTGCCGCGACCGCACGCTCCGGTGGAAACTGCGCGAGCGTGCCCGGTGAGGCCGGCGTCGGCACTCACCCCGGCGGCCCCACCGACACGCGGCACCTCGCGATGATCGCCAGGCGCCATCCACACTCCGAAAGGGACGCGACGGCGGGACCCCGCCGCCCAAGGCCCCTGCGTGACCGAGGCGTCCGCACCCGGCTCGGGAACCACGGCCCGCGGTCCGGCCTGTGATGCTCCGTCAACTCTCCTGTGCGTCAACGGGCTTCGTTCGGCGCCGACCGGCCGCCGCCACCGCGTCCGACAGCCTGGCCAGGACCGCTTCGGCTTGCTCCTCGGTGATCGTCAGCGGCGGCAGCAGCCGGATCACCGTGCCGTGCCGACCGCCGAGGCCGACGATCAGACCGCGGTCAAGTGCCTCGGCGCGCACCGCCGACGCGAGAGCCGGGGCGGGGGCAGCCGGGGAGCGTGCGCCGTCCGGCTGCGGCCCGGTGTCCGGGTCGACGATCTCGATGCCGATCATGAGGCCTCGGCCGCGCACGTCGCCGAGCATGCCGTGGTCCGCCCGCAGGTGCCGCAGCCCTTCGAGCAGGAGCGCGCCGATGCGGGCGGCGTGCTCGTCGAGGCGGTTCTCGCGGATGTGCGCGATCGTGGCGGTCCCGGCCGCCATCGCCAGTTGATTCCCGCGGAACGCACCGGCGTGCGCACCCGGCGCCCACGGGTCCGCGTCGCCGCGGTAGACGACGGCCGCGAGCGGCAGCGAACCGCCCGCCGCCTTGGAGATGACCACGGCGTCCGGCAGGATCCCGCTGTGCTCCACGGCCCAGAAAGCCCCTGTGCGCGCAAGGCCGGTCTGCGTCTCGTCGGCGACGAGGGGGATGCCGTGGCGGTCGGCGATGCACCGCATCTCGCGCAGCCACGACTCGGGGGCGGGGACGACCTCGCCGTCGCCCCGCACGGCTTCCAGCACGATCGCGGCGGGGAGGGCGGCGCGTTCGGCGGCGTCCGCCAGTAACTCCTCGGCGCGGCGCGCCGCGTGTGGCCGGTTCTCGTCCCCGGCATCCGGGGCGCTGCGGGGCGCGCGCGGGTACGGAAGCCGCGTCACCGCACCCAGGGCACCCGCCGCCGGACCCGCGCTGTGGCATGCTCCGGCGGTCATCCACACGCCTTGCCGTCCCGTCGCACTGCGGGCGAGGCTGATCGCGGCCACGACTCCCTCCGCCTCCGCCGGACCGCAGAACAGGATGCGTGCGTCGCGGGCGAACTCCGGCGGCAGCGTGTCGAACAATGTTTCGACGAAGCGGTCTTTGATGGGTGTCGCCAGGTCGGGCACGTGCAGCGGTGCCTCGGCGTCCAGCACGGCGCGGATGGCTTCGAGGACCACGGGGTGGCTGTGCCCGAGCACGAGCGTGCCGGCACCCGACAGGCAGTCGAGGTAGCGGCGGCCGTCGGCGCCGTCGACAGTCATCCCGCGGGCGCGCACCGGGACGATCGGCAGCGACCTGGCGTGTATCCGCGCCGCGGGTTCCCGGCGGGCCTGGCGCATGAGGATGCCGGCGGAACCCGTGCCGGTGCCCGCCCCGACGGTGTCGGTTCCGGTCGGTGCTGCGGTCATGGACGGGCCTCCCCTGGGATCGGGATCGAAGCGCGGCGCAGGCGGCCGACGGCGGGTCGGCGACGCGGCAGGGCGGCGACATCGCAAGGAGGCAAGGCTTACCTGACCCGCGTCACGTATCGCAACTGAGCAACCCGTTCGAGTGACCGTGTGGCCGGCTCCGGACGCTCTGTCCAACGACGTGGGACGGCCCCGAACACGGTTCGGCCAACGCTTTTCACCGCCACGGAAGCAGAGCGCGCCGAAGCGGCGGGCCCACGAGGGAACCCGCCGCTTCGGCGCGCTGTTTGTGCCGGGTCTGTCGGCGTTTGTGCCGGGTCTGTCGGCTCGGCCGACTCACCCGTCCGTGGCCGCTACCGCTTGGCCACCGCGAAGGCCTGCAACTCGGCGGCCAGGACCGCNCCCCCCCCCCCCCCCCCCCCCCGCTGTTTGTGCCGGGTCTGTCGGCGTTTGTGCCGGGTCTGTCGGCTCGGCCGACTCACCCGTCCGTGGCCGCTACCGCTTGGCCACCGCGAAGGCCTGCAACTCGGCGGCCAGGACCGCGCTGACGCGGGCGTGCAGCCACGTGCCCTCGGCGCGGTGTTCGTTCTCCAGGATTTCGCCGGTGTCGTGCACCTTGGCCACGAGGTCGCCGCGGTGGTACGGCACGAGCGCCTCGACCTCGACCTCGGGTCGCGGCAGCTCCTCGTCGATCAGCGCGAGGAGTTCGTCGATGCCCTGGCCGGTCTTGGCCGACACGACGACCGCGTGCGGCTCGCGGCGCAGCAGCCTCGCGAGGACCTCGGGGTCGGCGGCGTCCGCCTTGTTGACCACCACGATCTCCGGCACGTTGTGCGCCTCGACCTCGACGAACACCTCGCGTACCGCGGCGAGTTGCGCCTCGGGTTCGGGGTGCGCGCCGTCCACGATGTGCAGGATCAGGTCGGCGTCGGCGACCTCTTCCAGCGTGGAGCGGAACGCCTCGACGAGCTGGTGCGGCAGATGCCGGACGAAGCCGACGGTGTCCGCGAGGGTGTAGGCCCTCCCGGACGGCGTCTCCGAGCGGCGTACGGTCGGGTCGAGGGTGGCGAACAGGGCGTTCTCCACCAGCACGCCCGCGCCGGTGAGCCGGTTGAGCAGCGACGACTTGCCGGCGTTGGTGTAGCCGGCGATCGCCACCGACGGCACTTTGTTGCGGCGCCGCTCGGCGCGCTTGGTGTCACGCGCCTTCTTCATGTCGGCGATCTCGCGGCGCATCTTGGCCATCTTCTCGCGGATGCGCCGGCGGTCGGTTTCGATCTTGGTCTCACCGGGGCCGCGTGTGGCCATGCCGCCGCCCCCGCTGCTGCCGCCGCCGCCCATCTGGCGGGACAGCGACTGACCCCAGCCGCGCAGACGCGGGAGCATGTACTGCATCTGGGCGAGCGAGACCTGCGCCTTGCCCTCTCGGGACTTGGCGTGCTGGGCGAAGATGTCAAGGATGAGCGCGGTCCGGTCGACGACCTTGACCTTGACCACGTCTTCGAGGTGGATGAGCTGGGCCGGGGTCAGTTCGCCGTCGCACACGACGGTGTCGGCGCCGGTGGCGATGACGATGTCGCGCAGCTCTTTGGCCTTGCCCGAGCCGATGTACGTGGCGGGGTCCGGCTTGTCGCGGCGCTGCACGACGCCGTCGAGGATCTGCGATCCGGCGGTCTCGGCGAGGGCCGCGAGCTCCTGGAGGGAGTTGTCGGCGTCCTCGGCGGTCCCGTCGGTCCACACGCCCACGAGCACGACGCGCTCCAGGCGGAGCTGCCGGTACTCGACCTCGGTGACGTCGGCGAGCTCGGTCGACAGGCCTGCGACGCGGCGCAGGGCGTTGCGGTCGGCGAGGTCGAACTGGTCGCCGTCATAGTCCGTGTCCTCAGGACCGGACCCGGCAACGTCGCTCGACCCGTTGCCGTCGTCGAGTCCGTCGAGGTCGATGTCGTCGAAAAGCTCGACTGCGGAGTCGTCGTCGGAAAGGAAGCGATCGTATGCGGAGGTCATATTGTCCTGTTCAACACGGCGGCGGGCGTTGTTCTTCCGTCGCCTGGGATGTCCGTCATCCCGATCGTGCCACGTCGGGCCCCGCAGTGGCACGTGGGTTTCGGCCAGCCCGGGTGCCCGCCCCGAACTGCTCCCCGCGCCCGGTCACGCAGAGCGCGCGGTCAGGCGGCCCAGATCGACTTCGCCCGCGGCCAGGATCACGGCGGGCCCGGTCATCTCGACCTCGCCGTCCGGGTGCTCGGTGATGACCAGGCGTCCGCCGGGGACGTCGACGGTGTACGTGGCGGGCAGCGCGGCGGCGTCCCGGCGGGCGGCGGCCACCATGACCGCGCAGGCTCCCGTGCCGCAGGAGCGGGTCTCGCCGGAACCGCGTTCGTGTACGCGCATCGCGACGTGCCCGGGCGCGCGGTCGACGACGAATTCGATGTTGGCCCCTTCGGGGTACGCCGTCGGCGGCGACAGCACCGGCGCGGTCAGCAGGTCGCCCGCGTCGTCGAGGTCGGCGACGAAGACGACGGCGTGCGGATTGCCCATGTTGACGTGGACCGCGTCGTACACCGAGCCGTCCGGCAGGGTGACCGCGATGCCGTCGGGCCCGGGCAGGCGGGCGGGGCCCATGCCGACCGTGACGTCGCCGCCGTCCGCGGGCACGTGCACCGCGCGGACGCCGCCGCGCGTGGCGATGCGCAGGTCGCCGGCCGATGCCTCACCGTGTTCGACCAGGTAGCGGGCGAATACGCGGGCGCCGTTGCCGCACATCTCCGCGATGCTGCCGTCGGAATTGCGGTAGTCCATGAACCACTCGGCTTCGCCGGCCATGTGCACGGCGGCGGGGTCCTTGGCCGACCGGACGACGCGCAGCACTCCGTCGGCGCCGAGACCGGCCCGCCGGTCACACAGCGCAACCACGTCGGCCGCGGTCAGTTCGATCGCGCCGTCGGGGTCGGGAACGATGACGAAGTCGTTCTCCGTCCCGTGGCCCTTGAGGAATCGCAGAGTGCTCACGAACCGATCTTACGGCCGTCCGTGTGAACCGGCGGACGCGCGGACCCGGTGCGCGACGCCGCGGGACATCGGTCGGAACACTGGTCGAATCATTGGTCGAACGCGACGTGCCGGAGTGCTTCCTCCACCAGGTCCGGGCGGTCGAAAGCCAGCCACCGCACGCGCGAGTCGCGCCGGAACCACGTGTCCTGGCGCCGCGCGAATCGCCGCGTGGCCCGCGCGGTGTCCTCCTTGGCCTCGGGCTCGCCGATCTCGCCGGTCAACTGCCGCAGCACCTGGGCGTAGCCGAGGGCGCGGGACGCGGTGAGGCCGTCGCGCAGCCCTTGCTTCTCCAACTCGCGTACCTCGTCGACGAGTCCGTCCCGCCACATGCGTTCGACGCGGGCGCCGATGCGTTCGTCGAGGGTCGGGCGGGGCACGTCGACGCCGATCTGGACGCAGTCGTACACCGGGACCGGGCCGGGCAGCGTCGCCGTGAACGGCCGCCCGGTGATCTCGATGACCTCCAGGGCGCGCACGATGCGGCGGCCGTTGCTCGGCAGGATCGCCGCCGCCGCGGCCGGGTCGAGTCCCGCGAGGCGCTCGTGCAGCGGGCCGGGGCCGTCGGCGTCGAGTTCGCGTTCGAGGCGGGCGCGGACGTCCGGGTCGGTGCCGGGGAATTCGAGGTCGTCGACGACCGCGCGCACGTACAGCCCGGAGCCGCCGACGAGCACCGGCGTGCGCCCGGCGGCGAGCAGTCCGTCGACGACGACGCGCGCGTCGTGCTGGTATTCGGCCACGCTCGCGGTACGCGTCACGTCCCAGACGTCGAGCAAGTGGTGCGGCACGCCGCCGCGTTCCGCGACCGACAGTTTCGCGGTGCCGATGTCCATGCCGCGGTAGAGCTGCATGGAGTCGGTGTTGACCACGTCGCCGCCGAGCGCACGGGCCAGCGCGACACCGAGGTCGGACTTGCCGGCGGCCGTCGGACCGACCACGGCGACGACGCGCGGGCCACGGCCGTGCGCGGCGTCACCGTCCGCCGCGCGCTCGGGGGCGGTGGCGGCGTCGGCTTCGGAACGAGATCGCGAACTCACGGGACAAGTCTGCCGGACGGCCTGCCGCACCGGTCATTCGATCGTCACCCGATGCGGTACGCCCCGCACCGAGCACATAACCGCTCGTGCCCGCCGGTCGTTGTTGTCCGACACGCATGCCAGACACGGCATGCACACACGGTGTGGCCGACATGCACACGACATGCACGGCTTCCGTGTCGGACGTAGGGTCAAGGAGCAGGATATGGGCGTTTTCGACTGGTTCAGGCGCAATTCGGCCACACGAGCCACAGACCAAGCCGACTCCCCGGAGCCGAACGAGACCGGCAGCGTCGGAACGCTCGTCGCGGACCGGCCCGCGACCGAGCCGGCCATCCCCGCGCAGAAGACCGCCGCGGAGGAGTCCGACGGCGAGACCGGCACGGGCGGTGCGGACGGCAAGGTCGGTGCGGATCCGATTTCCGCCGCCGCCCCGCAGCCTCCCGGTGCGGGAGGGGAGTCCGAAGGAGAACAAGACATGGGTCTCTTGGACAGCATCAAGGAAAAGCTCGCGCCCCATCACGACAAGGTCGAAAAGGGCGTCGACAAGGCAGCCGACATGGTCGACAAGAAGACCGGCGGCAAATACGGCGACCAGATCGACAAGGGCGCGGAAAAGGCGAAGGACACACTCGCCCAGGACGAGGCCGCACCGGCCCCCGAGGCTCCGCCGGCCGGCGAAGTGCCGGGCGAAGTGCCGCCGGAGCAAGGCCCGCGCCCCTGAGCCGAGCGGCCCGGGCACCAAGATGGCGCCGGTGGTCGGGAACGACGCCAACGGGCTTGATGCAGCTCTTCGCATCAGCGTCCGCATCAGCTCGCGCGGCACCGGGAAGCCCGTTCGCGGCCGACGTAGGCCTCGCCGGGTGCGCCCCGGCCACAGACTGTGCTCTGTCCTGCTCCCCCGGCCCCGCGCGCACGCGGACAGCCGCAGGCACCGAAGCCTGCGGCTGTCCGCGTTTCTCGGCGGAGCCGCGCAGGTTGAGGGGTGTCGTGGCGGCGGGGTGACGGCACGCCGCAGGCGCTGTTCCCAAACGGCCGTCGGCGGCGCGTCGAACGACCGTACCCGGCTGGGGAGATGAGCCCCCGTCAGCTCCACACCGCGACGAAGTAACCCACACCGTAAGGCGCTTCGTCGTAGGTGAGCCGGCCCTCGAAGCCGGCGCCGTCGGCTGCGCCGGCAAGCAGTTGCCACGCGGCGCGTCCGGCGACCCACAGTTCCTCGGAGAGCTCCGGGTCGAGGGCGGCCAGTGCGAGCACGTCCGCGTCCGCGAGGGCGAGGGCGACGGAGGCGTCGTACGCCTCGGCCCGCGCGTCGAGGTAGCCCGGAGCCTTCTCGGTCCGGCAGGCCGAGCCGTCGCCCATCGCCAGGAGAGCCGTCCGTTCGTTGCCGGACACCAGCTCGGCGCCGGAGGCCAGGCAGTCGACCGCGTCAGCGTCGCGGGCCACCGAAAGGCCGGAGACCGGCACGTCGACCGGTGTACGGCCGAGCAGCCACGCGGCGATCGTCAGCGACAGCGGCAGCCGCTCCTCGATGTCGCCCGCACCGCCGGCTCCCAGGCGCACCGACAGGTTCACGCCGTACGGGGAGAAGGTCCCAACCCCGCCCTCGGCGAACTCGATCGTCTTGGGCCCTGTTCCCACGACCACGAGCCGGTCCGGCCTGGCCGCGAGCAGATCCGAGACGGCGGCGTCGCACGCGGTGCGCAACCCCTCCAACTCGCCCGCCGCGCCGGCGGCCAGGTCGGGGACGATCAACGGCGGATGAGGGCACACGGCGGCGGCAACGAGCACGGCACGAGGGTACCGGGCCGTGGTCTCATGGCTTCATGGCGCAGCTCACCCTGATCAGGCACGGCGAGACCGAATGGAGCCGTGCGCACCGGCACACCGGGCGGACCGACGTCCCGCTGACCGAGACAGGAGAGGAACAAGCCCGCGCGGCGGGGAAACTGCTCTCCGACCGGCAGTTCGACCACGTGTTCGTCAGCCCGCTGCGGCGCGCGCGTGAGACGGCGGTTTTGGCGGGACTGCCCGACGCGGTCGCGGAACCGGACCTGATGGAGTGGGACTACGGCGGCTACGAGGGTTTGACGACGGCTCAGATCCGCGAGACGCGCCCCGGCTGGTATCTGTGGCGTGACGGGGTGATCCCGGGCGACGCGGAGCACCCGGGCGAGCAGGTCGAGTCGGTCGGCTCACGCGTGGACCGGGTTTTGGCGCGCGTGCGCCCCTTGCTCGCCGCCGGCGACGACGTCGCGCTGGTGGCCCACGGACACGTGCTGCGCGTCCTGACCGCGCGCTGGCTGGGCCTCGACCCGGCGGGCGGCCGCCTGTTCTGGCTCGCCACGGCGGGCGTGTGCTTCTTGGGCTTCGAGCACGAGCAGCCGGTGATGAAGGGCTGGAACCAGCGCGGCGGCGCGTAGCGAGCCTCCGGGGCGCGGGCCGAGGCGCCGAGGTGCTCGGAGGACGGAGCGGACCGGAGCGGACCGGGGAGGGCCGCTCGGGCGAGCTTCGGCGAGGCGGGTCCCGTGCGGATGTTCCGCCGCGATTGTCGCCGTGCCGAAGCGTCAGGCCGCCGCGTCGTGCCTCCGACCCGCGTGAGGGCCCGCGGGAACGTGCCTCCAGCGCGCTCACGGTCGGACGCCGTGGCGCGCGTCGCGGTTCGCGGCCGCGGCAAGCCCGTCAGCGCACCCGGCTCGCTCGCGGCTCGTCGGCCGGGCGTGTGCGCTCAGTTCGCGTGGCAGCCGCCGGTGGCCGGGGTCGGCTCGGGGGCGGGCGCGCCCACTTTCGGCATGCCGAGGAGCACGCCGGGGGTCGCGGCCGGGGCGTTGTTGCGCTTGGCCCAGACGTCGCCGGCCGGGGTGCGGCGGACGGCGGTCGGGGGTGCCTCGGCGAGGAGGTGGTGGGGGGCGGCGTAGGTGATCGCCACGGTGGCCACGTCGCCGGGGCGGATCTCGTCCGCCGGGCGCCGGAAGTGCACGAGGCGGTTGTCGGGTGCGCGGCCGGAGAGGCGGGCGGTGGCTTCGTCCTTGCGGCCTTCGCCTTCCGCGACGAGGACTTCGAGGGTGCGGCCGATCTGCTTCTTGTTCTCGTCCCAGGAGATCTCGTCCTGGAGGGCGACCAGACGCTCGTAGCGCTCCTGGACGACGGCCTTGGGGATCTGGCCGTCCATGGTGGCCGCGGGCGTGCCGGGGCGCTTGGAGTACTGGAAGGTGAAGGCGTTCGCGAAGCGGGCCTCGCGTACGACGTGCAGGGTCTGCTCGAAATCGGCGTCGGTCTCGCCGGGGAAGCCGACGATGATGTCGGTGGAGATGGCCGCGTCGGGCATGGCCTCGCGCACGCGTTCGATGATGCCGAGGTAGCGGTCCTGGCGGTACGAGCGCCGCATCGCACGCAGGACGTCGTCGGAGCCGGACTGCAGCGGCATGTGAAGCTGGTGCATGACGTTCGGCGTCTCGGCCATCGCCGCGATGACGTCGTCGGTGAAGTCGCGCGGGTGCGGCGAGGTGAAGCGGACGCGTTCGAGGCCCTTGATCTCCCCGCAGGCGCGCAGCAGTTTGGAGAACGCCTCGCGGTCGCCCATGTCGGAGCCGTAGGCGTTGACGTTCTGGCCGAGGAGGGTGACTTCGATCACACCTTCGCCGACCAGCGCCTCGATCTCGGCGAGGACGTCTCCGGGGCGGCGGTCCTTCTCCTTGCCGCGCAGCGCGGGAACGATGCAGAACGTGCAGGTGTTGTTGCAGCCGACCGAGATCGAAACCCAGGCCGCGTAGGCGGATTCGCGCCGCGTGGGGAGGGTGGAGGGGAAGACGTCGAGGGATTCCAGGATTTCGACCTGGGCTTCCTCGCGGACCCGGGCGCGCTCCAGCAACACGGGCAGCGAGCCGATGTTGTGGGTGCCGAACACGACGTCGACCCAGGGGGCCTTGGCGACAATGGTGTCGCGGTCCTTCTGGGCCAGGCAGCCGCCGACGGCGATCTGCATGCCGGGGCGTCTGGCCTTCTTCGGCGCGAGGTGGCCGAGATTGCCGTAGAGCCTGTTGTCGGCGTTCTCCCGCACCGCGCAGGTGTTGAAGACGACGACGTCGGCCTCCTCGCCCGCGCCCGCGCGGACGTAGCCCGCGTCCTCCAGGAGGCCGGACAGCCGCTCGGAGTCGTGGACGTTCATCTGGCACCCGTAGGTGCGCACCTCGTAGGATCGCGCGCTCATATCGAGAACCAAGGTTACGCGGTCCCGGGGCCGCGATGGCGACGGGTTTATTGGGACGGAAACTTCCATGACGCAAGGCCGCGAGGCACCTCCGCGAACGGGCGGGACGCAGGTTCGCCGCACGCGCACGATGGTCGCGGTGGTCCTCGCGGTCGCACTCGTGCTGTTCGCGGGCGGTCTGTGGGTCAGTTCGGACGACAGTCGGCCGTACCGGGGCGGTCCCGTGAGTATTTCGACGGGTGTTCCGTCCGGCGTGTACTACCGGTACGGGCAACTGCTCGCCCCGCGACTTCAGGGCGACCTCGGTGTCCCGGTGACGATCGACGAGTCCGCGGGCTCGGTGGACAACCTGCGGCGACTGGTCGGGGGCGGCTTCACGCTGGCGATCGCGACGGCCGACGCCGTGGCCGACCTGGCGCCGGCGGACCGCGACCAACTGCGCGCGATCGCACGCCTGTACGACGACTATGTGCAGTTGGTCGTCCCCGCCTCGTCGTCGGTGCGCACGGTGGCGGACCTGCGCGGCAAGCGCGTGGGGATCGGGCCGCCCGCGTCCGGTGTGCAGTTGATCGCCCACCGCATCCTTCAGACGGCGGGCCTCGACGAGCACCGCGACATGGTGCCTGCGGAGGACGGCATCGGCGACGCGGCGGCGAAGCTGCGCGACGGCCGGATCGACGCGTTCTTCTGGTCGGGCGGCCTGCCCACCGAGGCGGTGCGCGCGCTGGCCGAGGGGACCGACATCCGCTTCGTTCCGCTCGGCGACGTCGCCGGGACGCTGCGCGACCGCTACCACCAGGTGTATCGCGAGGCGGTCATCCCCGCGGACGCGTACCAGGCCGGGGGAACGCTGCCGGGGGTCCGGCAGGAGGTGGCGACGGTCGCGGTGCCGAATCTGCTGGTCACGCGGGCGGACGCGGACCCGGATCTGATCCGGAGGGTGACCGGCACGGTCATGGGCGGCCGGGAAGCGATCGGGCGGGAAGTGCATGCGGCGCAACTTGTGGATCCGCGTACCGCCATCCTCACGTTTCCGCCGTTGTTGCTGCACGAAGGCGCCCGGCTCTGGTACAGATCCGCAAAACCGTGACGCGGGTGACGTCGCGCATGATGCGCCCGATGGAACATGCTTGGGGCTGACCAAGCGCAGTTGGGTGGACCTCCTAATCTCTGACCCCCCGTCAGCAGGACCTGGAGCACCTGGGAGGAGGGCGTACCGCGGTGTCCGAGGGCGACATAGGCCGTGTTCTGAACGGGCGGTACCGCCTGAGCCGGAGCCTGGGCCGGGGCGGAATGGGCGAGGTGTGGCTCGCCGTCGACACCGCGCTCGGGCGCGAGGTCGCCGTGAAGGAACTGCTGCTTCCCCCGTCGTTGGACGAGGGCGCCCAGCGAACGTGGTCGGAGCGCAGCCGGCGTGAGGCGAGCGCGGCGGCGCGTATCCGCCACGAGAACGTCGTGACCGTCCACGACGTGTTCGAGGAGGACGGGCGCCCGTGGATCGTCATGGAGCTGGTGATCTCGCGCTCGCTGGCCGAGGCCGTGCGCGGTGAGGGCCGGCTGGACTTCGCCGAGGCCGCGCGCATCGGCCTCGGGGTGCTGCGCGCGCTGCGGGCCGCGCACGCGAAGGGTGTGCTGCACCGGGACGTGAAGCCCGCCAATGTGCTGCTCGGGCTCGACGGACGCGTGGTCCTCACCGATTTCGGCATCGCGACGTTCGTGGACGCCCCGCAGGTGACACACGTCGGTGAGCTCCTCGGCACGCCGGGTTACCTGGCTCCCGAGCGGGCCGAGCGCTTCGCGACCGGGGGCGGCGGGCCCGCGGCGGACACCCCGGCGGCGGCGCAGGACGGCGACACCCCCGGTGGAGCCGGCGCGGCGGCCCGTTCCCGCCGGTCGGACGAAACGCTGGGGATGAGCGGCGACACGGTCCTGGACCCGGCGTCCGATCTGTGGTCGCTCGGGGCGACGCTTTACGAGATGGTCGAGGGCCGTCCGCCGTTCAGCCGTTCCTCTCCGGTCGAGGTGGTCGACGCGGTCGTCAACCACGATCCGCTCGCGCCTCGCCACGCGGGGCCGCTGGAGCCGGTGGTCATGGGCCTGCTGCGCAAGGACCCGGCCGAGCGCATGGACGCCAAGGAGGCCGAGGAACTGCTGATCCGGGTCGTCCAGGAGTCACTGGCACCCACGTGGGGCGGCGAGATGCCGACACGCCCGACGCCGGGGGCGGGCGGGCTGGTCGGCGGTCCGGGTGCGGGGGCGTACCGGGCCGGGCTCGGCACCGGGCACACGGTGACGCACCGCAGCGCTCCGCGTCCGGACGCGGTCGGCGGGGAGGGAGGCGGCGGTCCGTACGGTTCCGACACCGCGGCGCAGGGCCGCGACGCACGCGGCGCCGGGGCGCAGGACCGGGGGGCGTACGGCCCCGAGGCGCGGGACGGACTCGACCCGGTGGACCCGACCTGGGCTGGCGACGACCCCGGCGACGCGCCCGCCGACGGCACAGGCGATCGCGGCGGCCTTCCCGGAGGGCGCCGCCGGCGGTGGCGGCAGATGCGGGTGCTGCTTCCGGCGGTCGTCGTCCTGGCCCTGATCGCCGCGTCGGTGCCGCTGGTCAAGGCGCTCACCGGTTCCGGGTCCGACGCGTTCGCGGCGCTGCGCGAGGAGTCGCCGACGTACCAGGCGATGATGCAGCGCGGTTATCTGATCATCGGTGTGAAGCCGGATCAGCCGGGGCTCAGCCAGAAAGGCCCGGACGGGCAGTACATCGGCTTCGACGCCGACATCGCGCGCATGATCGCGGAGGATCTCGGCTTCTCGGGCCGGGTTCGCTTCGTGGACGTCGAGACGCAGGGCCGCGAGTACCGCATCGCGAGCGGCCAGGTCGACATCGTGGTGGCCAGCTACACCATCAACGCCGAGCGTTTGCAGCTGGTTTCGTTCGCCGGGCCGTACTACGTCGCGGGCCAGGACTTCCTGGTCCGCAGGGACGACCAGGCGGCCAAGCGGCCGGAGGACCTGGCCGGCAGCCGGGTGTGCGTGGTGCGCGAATCGACGTCGGCGGCCCGGATCCGGGAGAAGTTCCCGACCGTGCAGGTCGAGGAGCGCGGCAAATACTCCGAGTGTGTCGACGAGTTGCGTAAGAAGAACGTGCGCGGGGTGAGCACCGACGACACGATCCTGGCCGGTTTCGTCGCACAGTTCCCCGAGGAACTGCGGGTGCTCGGCAGCCCGTTCTCGCAGGAGCCGTACGGCGTCGGGCTGAGCCGCGGCGACGCGGCCCTCGCGGAGGCCGTGTGCACCGCGCTGAACCGGCATGTGGAGAACGGCGATTGGCAGCGCGCGTACGACGCGACCCTCGGCCGCCTGAGCCTGCTCCCTCCGCGACCGCCGAAGTGCGCGGCGAACACCGGTAGTTGACCGGCGACTCGACCGGGGACACCGCGAGGCGGCCTCACACGGCCCGGTCGACGGTCACGGTGACCACGAGCCCTCCCCCGTCCCGCGCGGCGAAGTCGATGCCGCCGCCGGTCGCGCGCAGGAGGGTCCGGGCGATCGACAGCCCGAGGCCCGAGCCGTCCACGTTGGAGTGCCGCGAGCTGCGCCAGAAGCGGTCCCCGACGCGTCGCAGCTCACCGGCCTCCAGGCCGGGGCCGCGGTCGGCGACGCGGATCTCCAGCCGCCCGCCGACCGTGGCGACCGCGACGGTGACCTCGGCGTCGTCGGGGCTGAACTTCAGGGCGTTGTCGAGGACCGCGTCGAGGGCGCTGCCGAGCGCGATCGGGTCGACCTGTCCGGTGAGCGCGCGCGGGCCCTGCTGGTCGAACCGCTGCCCTCGGGCGCGGGCGATCGGCTCCCAGGCGTCGAGGCGTTCGCGGACCAGCGCGGCGATGTCGAGGGGGACGAGGTCGGGCCCGGTGTTGGCGGCGTTCTCCGCGAGGGCGAGGGCGAGGAGTTCGTCGAGCACGTGGGTCAGCCGGCGGCCTTCCTCGCGCACGCCGTCGAGGGTCTCCTGGTGTTCGGGCGGCAGCGACAGGCCCAGTTCCTCGATGCGCAGCAGCAGCGCCGACAGGGGGTTGCGCAGTTGGTGCGACGCGTCGGCGGCGAAGGCGCGCTGTTGCTCGACGACGGTCTCCACGTTGTCCGCCATCTCGTTGAACGCCTTGGCCAGGCGCCGCAGCTCGGGCGGCCCCTGGGCGGCGGCGACGCGGGCGCCCAGTTTGCCGGTGGCGATCTCGTGGGTCGCCTTGTCGAGGACGCGGACCGGGCGCAGGATCGTGCCGGTCAGCCGGCTGGCGGCGAGCAGCGCGGCGACCAGCGCGACCGCCTCGCCTGCCGCGAGGAAGAGCCACGCGTCCCAGCCGCGGCTGCGCATTTTTCCGGTGGGCGAGTCGGTGAGGGCGACGGCGACGACGTCGCCGCGGTGCACGACGGGCATCGCGACGACGATGCGGCGGTCCTGCCAGGGCCACACCTGGGGCGGGTCGTCGCTGCGGCGCCCGGCCCGGGCGTCCAGGAACGCCTCGCGGGCCCGTCCCGACTCGGGGAGGGCGTATGCGCGGTTGGAGGCGACGATGGGCCTGCCGTTGCGGTCGAGGATGGCCGCGGTGATGCCGTAGACGCGTTCGTACTGTTCGAGCTGGGCGCGTATCTGCTGTCTCTCGCCGTCTTCGGCGCCGGTGTCGGCGGCGGGTTCGAGGGCGGTGACGGACTCGTCGTCGCGGATGGTGGTCTGGTACGCGGCGGCGAAGCTGCCCGCGTCGTCGGCCCGGTCGCGCACGACCTGCTGCTGGTGGCCCGCGGCGCGCGACACGGCCAGGGGTATGCCGAGCGCAAGGAGCACCGCGGCCATGAGGGCCAGCAGCAGGGCGAGGAGTCGGGTGCGCACAGGTCGTCTTCGCAGTCGTCGCAGTCGTTGCCGTGGTCGCTGTCGTCGCAGCGGTCAGGCGTCGGGGACCAGGCGGTATCCGACCCCGCGGACGGTTTCGACGAGGCGCGGGGTGCCGAGCTTGGCGCGCAGTGAGGCGACGTGCACTTCGAGGGTGCGCCCGCTGCCGGCCCAGCTTGTGCGCCAGACCTCGCTCATGATCTGTTCGCGGCGGAAGACCACGCCGGGCCGCGCGGCGAGCAGGGCCAGCAGGTCGAATTCCTTGCGGGTGAGAACGACTTCGGTGCCGTCGACGGTGACGCGGCGGGCGGCGGCGTCGACGACGAGGCCGCCGGTGGGGGCGGCGTTCCCGGCGGGCGCGGTGGCGGTGGCGGGCACGGCGGCCGGGACGGTTTCGGGACGTGGCTCGTGCCGGGCGCGGCGGCTCACCGCGTGGATGCGGGCCAGCAACTCGGCGATGTCGTACGGCTTGGTCACATAGTCGTCGGCCCCCAGGTTGAGGCCGTGGACGCGTGAGCGTATGTCGGCGCGCGCGGTGACCATGATCACGGGGACCTCGCTGAAGCGGCGTATTCGTGCGCACACCTCGAAGCCGTCGTGGTCGGGCAGGTTGAGGTCGAGCAGGATCACGTCCACGTCGCCGGTGAGCGCGTCGAGCGCCTCCTCGCCGGTGCAGGCGTGGCTTACGTCGATGCCGTGCCGTCCCAGGACGGCGCGCAGCGGGGCGGCGATGCGCAAGTCGTCCTCGACCATCAGCAGCCGCATGGCGTGGGCTCCTCTCGGGGCGTCAAGGCGGGGAAGCACGGGTCGGTCCGAGGGGGACGAAAAGGACCGTTCGGTGTGAAGGGTACGCGGCGCGGCCATCGGCGCGGCCGGGGCGCCGCAGGATGCGTCATCTAAGCAGACTTACCAAGATCTGCCGAGGGCCGAGGACGAACAACGCTCCGTTATCCGCTCTTGACCTCAGGTGAAGCTCAAATCCGGTACGGCCTGCGGCGCTTCTCGCTTTCATGAGCGCACCACACGATCCGGAGGAGCGAGGCCACCGTGACCGAAGCCCTGGACAAGCCGCCGTCCTTGGACAAGCAGCCGGCGGACAAGAAGCCGGCCGCACCGCTCGTGGTCCTGTCGAAGGTCAACAAGCACTTCGGCGCGCTGCACGTCCTCCAGGACATCGACCTGACGATCCACGAGGGCGAGGTCGTCGTCGTGATCGGCCCGTCGGGGTCCGGGAAGTCGACACTGTGCCGGACCATCAACCGCCTGGAGCCCATCGACTCCGGTTCGATCACGATCGACGGGCGCGCGCTGCCGCAGGAGGGCAAGGCGCTGGCCAAGCTGCGCTCCGACGTGGGCATGGTGTTCCAGTCGTTCAACCTGTTCGCGCACAAGACGGTGCTGCAGAACGTCATGCTGGGCCCGCTCAAGGTGCGCCGCGAGGCGCGCGAGACCGTGGAGCGGCGCGCCCGGGACCTGCTCGACCGGGTCGGAGTCGCCAACCAGGCGGACAAATACCCCGCCCAGTTGTCCGGCGGTCAGCAGCAGCGCGTCGCGATCGCCCGCGCCCTGGCGATGCAGCCCAAGGTGATGCTGTTCGACGAGCCGACGTCCGCGCTCGACCCGGAGATGGTCAACGAGGTCCTGGAGACGATGCGGAGCCTCGCGGCGGACGGAATGACGATGGTCGTCGTGACCCATGAGATGGGCTTCGCGCGCTCGGCGGCGAACCGCGTCATCTTCATGGCGGACGGCCGCATCGTCGAGGAGAACACCCCCGACGAGTTCTTCGGCAACCCGAGCAGCGACCGCGCCCGCGACTTCCTGTCGAAGATCCTGCACCACTGATCAGCCGGAACCCCCGGCTGTCGGTCCCCCGAGTCGCCGACTCGCGGGCCGCCGACCCCTGGGCCCGCCGATCCGCGACCGCGCCGACCGGCCGTCCCGCCGCAGACCGTTCCCAGCTGTGCCCACCACCCAGAAGACACAAAAGGAGTACGGGCCATGAAAATGCGCACTTCCATAGCCGTCGTCGGCATCTCCGCCCTGGCCCTGCTCGGCACGGCCTGCGGCAAGGACGGCACCCCCGAATCGAACAACAACGGCGGCGGTACGACGGGCGGCGCCGGCGGCTCGGGTGCTCCGTCGGCCAAGCCGACGCTGCCGACGTACACCGTCAAGCAGGGCTTCGACCTGTCCGCGTCGAACACCTGGAAGAAGGCGAAGGACCGCGGCCACCTGGTCGTCGGTGTGAAGGAAGACCAGCCGTTCCTCGGCTACATGGACCCGGCGACCAAGGAGCGCAGCGGCTTCGACGTCGAGATCGCCCGCATGATCTCCGCCGAACTGGGCCTGGACCCGAAGAAGATCGAGTTCAAGACCATCGCGTCGGTCAACCGCGAGACGGCCCTGCAGAAGGGCGAGGTCGACTACTACGTCGGCACCTACAGCATCAACGACAAGCGCAAGGAGCAGGTCGGCTTCGCGGGGCCGTACTACATCTCCGGCCAGAGCCTGCTGGTGCAGAAGAGCAACACGTCGATCAAGAGCAAGGACGACCTCGCGGGCAAGAAGGTCTGTTCGGCCAAGGGCTCGACGCCGATCCAGAAGATCAAGGCCGAGTACCCGCAGACCGAGGCGGTCGAGTACGACACGTACTCGCTGTGCGTCGACAACCTGCTCAGCGGCCAGGTGGACGCGGTCACCACCGACGAGGCGATCCTCAAGGGCTACGCCGCCAAGCAGCCGGACGACCTCAAGGTCGTCGGCGACAACTTCTCCGTCGAGAAGTACGGCATCGGCCTGCCGAAGGACGACGCGGCGCTGCGCGCGGCCGTCAACGACGCCCTCGACGCCAAGGCCAAGGACGGCACCTGGCTCGCGATCTACAACGCGACGCTGGGCCTGTCCGGTTCGCCCGCCCCGGCCGTCCCCCCGCTCGAACGCTACTGACGCGCCGTCACCACGCGGTCGGCCCGACGGTTTCCGCCGCCGGGCCGACCCCCGGCACCTCGAATCCACGTCCGATCCAGACCTGCGGGGATCACCGTGAACACATGCCCAGCGGACGTCGGTGGTCCGCTGTCGAACACAGCCGCCCCGACGACGGGCCCGCATGAGGGCCGGAAAGCGGGTGCACGATGAACGTTCTGACCGACAACTGGGATCTGATCAGCGACGGCTTCGTGATGACGCTGGAACTGACGTTCTGGTGCGGCATCGTCGCCCTGGTCCTGGGCACCCTGCTCGCGGCGTGCCGTGTGTCGCCGGTGCCCCCGCTGCGCTGGTTCGGGACGGCGTACGTCAACATCATCCGCAACACGCCCCTGACGCTGCTGATGTTCTTCGTCATGCTCGGCTTCCCGAAGCTCGACATCCAGATGTCGTACTTCAAGTTCGCCGTGCTCGCGGTCGGCTGCTACACCGCCGCGTTCATCTGCGAGGCGGTGCGCTCGGGCATCAACACCGTGCCGATCGGCCAGGCCGAGGCGGCGCGCAGCCTGGGCATGACCTTCACCCAGACCCTCGGCCACGTGGTCCTGCCGCAGGCGATCCGCGCGGTTGTGCCGCCGATCGGCTCGCTGCTGATCGCCATGGTCCGCAACTCGGCGATCGCCGGCGCGTTCAACGTGATCGACCTGTTCGGCACGAGTGCCCAGATGGTCGAGAACAGCGAGAACGTGCTGTGGGTGTTCTTCTGGATCGCCATCGGCTACCTGATCATCACCTTGACCATGAGCGCGTTGTTCGCGGCGCTGGAGAAGAAACTGGCGGTGGCGCGATGAGCCAGAAGGCCACCGTCCTTTTCGACGCGCCGGGCCCCCGGGCGAAGGTCCGCAACAACATCATCGGCGTCGTCGGCGTGGCGCTGCTGGCGCTCGGCGGGTACTGGATCTACCACAAGTTCGACCAGACCGGGCAGTTCGAGAAGCAGAAGTGGGACCCGTTCCAGTACTCCGGCATCCAGGAACTGATCTTCGACGGCCTCAAGTCGACGCTCAAGGCGTTCGCGCTCGCGGTGGTCTTCTCGCTGGTCCTGGGCGCCCTGTTGGCCGCGGGCCGATTGTCCGACCACAAGGTGGTCCGGTGGGCGGCGACCGCGTTCGTGACGTTCTTCCGCGCGATGCCGCTGCTGATCCTCATCTTCTTCCTCTACATCGCGCCCGCGAAGCTCAGCGGCTGGCCCGGGTTCCTCGACTTCATCAACGACGACCCCATGTGGCCGCTGGTCATCGGCCTCACGCTCTACAACGGCACGGTCCAGGCCGAGACGATGCGCGCCGGCATCCTGGCGCTGCCGCGCGGACAAAGCGAGGCGGCGTACGCGATCGGCATGCGCAAGAGCCAGGTGATGGCGTCGATCCTGGTACCGCAGGGCATCCGCGCGATGCTGCCGACGATCATCAGCCAGATGGTGGTCACGCTCAAGGACACGTCGCTCGGGTTCATCATCACGTACCCCGAACTGCTGTACACCGCGAAGCAGATCGGCGCGGTGCAGGACTACGGCCTGCCGCTGATCCCGGCGGCGATCGTCATCGGTTCGATCTACATCGTGATCTGCATGCTGCTCTCGGCGTTCGCCGTGTGGCTGGAGCGCTTCCTCAGCCGCGGACGCAAGGGCCGCCCACCGAAGATCAAGCCGCCGACGGGCGAGTCCATCGCGGCACCGGGCGTCGCCGCGGGCGTGTGACCGACCACCCGCCACGCCCCCGCGTACGCCCCCGACACGCCCCGCACGCCCCGGCGCCCCGCGATGCCACCCCGTCGCGGGGCGCCGGCACGTCCGGCCACCCGACCCCGCGCCGCATGCCCCGACCCGGGCTTGCCCGATGATGGGCACTTCGGTACCGGGGGTCGCCGCGACGAGCAGGTGTCGTGTGGCTCGTGCCCCCGGCTCGGGACCAAGGGGGATCCTCAGCCATGGGATGGCGCACCACGATGGCGGCCGTCGGCGCCGTCGCCGCCGCAGTTCTGACAAGCGCGTGCGGCGGTGACACAGGCGGCGCCGCGGCGGCGACGACCCGGCCGGCACCGGCGACCACGCCTCCGCTGCCGACCTACCACGTCCGAGCGGACGTCGACCTTCCCTCTCCGACCCTCGCCGCGGCCAGGCAGCGCGGCCACCTGGTGGTCGGCGCGAAGGACGACCAGCCAGGCCTCGGCTACCTGAACCCCGCCACGCTGCGCCGCTCGGGATTCGACATCGAGATCGCGCGCATGGTCTCCGCCGAACTCGGGCTGGACCCCGCGCGCATCGAGTTCAAGACCATCGCGTCGGTCAACCGCGAGGAAGCGCTCCGGAACGGCGACGTCGACCTGTACGTGGGCACCTACAGCATCACCGAGGAACGCAAGCAGTCGGTGGGCTTCGCGGGGCCCTACTACATCTCCGGCCAAAGCTTCCTCGTCCGGGCCGACGAGACCGCGCTCACCGGCAAGGACACACTCCACGGCCGCCGGGTCTGCTCCGCGAAGGGCTCGACCGCGTTCAATCGACTCCAGGTCGACTTCCCCGAGGCACAGGCGGTGTTCTACGACGACTACAGCCAGTGCGTCGACAACCTGTTGGCCGAAGTCGTCGACGCGGTGTCCACCGACGAGGCGATCCTGAAGGGCTTCGCCGCGCGGAACCCCGGCAATCTCAAGGTCGTCGGGCAGCCGTTCACGACCGAGAAGTACGGCATCGGCCTGCCGAAGTCCGACCCGGTGCTGCGCGAGGCCGTCAACACCGCCCTGGAGGCGAACGCCCGGAACGGCAACTGGAAGGCGGCGTACGACGCGACACTCGGCGTATCCGGTGTCCCCGCGCCGCCGATTCCCCCGATCGAGCGATACTGACGCGCGCTGTCGACACGTACTATGCACGGCGCGTACACGGCCTGCACACCGGCACGCGAACTTCGTCCGACGCGTTCGCGCAGCGAGGCGCTGTCACGCTCGGCCCGCACAGTGCCGGATGATTGCCTCTGTGCCGTTTCAGGGGAACTTTGCCCGCCGGCGACGCGCACCGGCCGCGGCCGGGCGGCGGCGTACCGGGCGCGGATCCCCTGACACGACGTCAGGACTCGATTCCTCCGGGAGGCACCGCATGCCAGGCACGGCCGAATCCCATCCCCACCGGGACTCGGTGATCGTCGTCGGGGCCGGGCCCGCGGGGCTGGCGTCCGTGCTCGCCCTCGCGCGCCAGGGCGTCCCCACCGTGCTGATCGACGCGGGAGACGGCACCGCGCGCGAGGGCTCCCGGTCATGCGCACTCGACGCGGCGACATACGCGTTCGCCGCCGGGTTGGCCGGCGGGCGCCTCGCGGGGGCCGGCCAGCCGTGGGGACCGCTGCGCATCCGGCGGCGGTCGACGGACGTGCCCACACTGCGCGGCCCGGACGAATCCGCCGAGCCCGCCTCCACGGAGCGCTTCGGGCTCTCCCAACAGCGCCTGGAACAGGCCCTGTTGGACACCGTGCGGGCGACCCCGCTGGTCACCGCCTTGTGGCGGCACCGCGTCGAGGGCATCGAACAGCACACCGACTCCGTGACCGTCCTCGCCCGCGGCCCCCGCGGCGTCATCCAGCAGCGGGGCGCGTGGCTGGTGGCCGCCGACGGTGCGCACTCCGCGGTGCGCCGCGCTCTGGGCGTGCGCTTCCCGGGCCGCCCGCGCGTGGACCGGCTGCTGTGCGCCGACGTCAAGGTCGCGCTCCCGCGCCCGCCCTGGGACGAATCCCCCGTCGAACCCTGGCTGTTCGTCGATCCGCCCTTCCAACGCGACGGCACCGTGCTGGCCCAGCCGCTGCCCTCGGACATGTGGCGGCTGACTTGGCAACTCCCGCTCGCCCAGGGCATCGCCAAGGCCGCCGACGCCACCGCGCTCATCCCCGTGCACGGCGACCCGGGCGATCCGCGCCGCACGACGCACCGCGTTCGGGCGGTCCTGCGCACGCTGGAGGCGATGAACCCGGACGCCGACACCGCCGCGGACCCCGTCTACGACCTGGTCTGGACCGGCGAGTTCGAGGTCCACCAGCGCCTCGCCCGGCGATTCCGCATCGGGCGGGTCCTCCTCGCCGGCGACGCCGCGCACCTGGTCCACCCCACGGTCGCCGACGCCGTCGACCTCGCCCTCCAGGACGCCCGCAACCTGGCCTGGAAACTCGCGCTGGTGATCCGCCGCCGCGCGCCGGAACGCCTCGCGGAGACCTACCACGGCGAACGCCGAAGCGCCGCGCGGCGCAGGCTCGCGTACGGCGAGGACGCACTGCACTTCTTCAGCCCGCGCGGCACCGCCCAGAAGGTCGGGCGCCGGCTCACCCTGATGGGCGCGCGCGGCAAGGGCACGACGCTCCGACGCCTCGACCCGCGCACGCTCGTCGCGGACGCACAGCCGGAATACGCCGGTTCGCCGCTGCTCACCCCCGGCCCCGGCGTCGGCGCGATCGCCGACGACGTCCCCGTGGTCCGCGCCGACGGACAGCGCGCCCAACTGTCCGACTGCCTGGACGCCGGCCTGGTCGTGGTCCTTGTCGCCCCCGGCATAGAAGTTTGGGAGGGGCGACGCTGGCGGGACGCCGGCCTGATGCCCCTGCTCCGCGCCCGGCTCGCCGAACTCCCGGTGGCATCCGAGCTGGTCGTCACCCCGGAGTATCCGGAGGCGACCGCCCACACCCTGCTGGTCGTACGCCCCGACGGCTACCTTGCGGCCTGGCTGCCCCCGGGCCACGACGGCGAACTGATCACGACGGCCCTGCGAACAGTCGGCCGCCGCGCCCGCGAGGCGGTCGTCGCGGGTGTGCCGGAGTAAGGCCGGGCCGCGCGGCGACGACCAGCGACTCGACCGCGGCCGCGCGGGCTAAGCCCGTGGTCGCGTCTGCGACGCGCGCGAGTTCGGTCGCTCTGACGAGCACGCAGCGTGCGCCTTGCCTTCCCCCGGCCTGTTTCGTTCGCCCCGCAGCCCGAGACGGCTCTGGACGCTGCGACCGTCGACGCGGCCGGGGCCGGTGCCGACGTGGCGGTGGCCGTCGTCGGCGAGCGCACGGGCCGGGTCGGCGCCAACCCACGGACCGCGCGGGGTCCGGCGTCGTTGTCCGTCCGGCGGCCGTCGTGAAGCCCATCCCGATCGGCTTGCGGGAATCGTGCGGGTTCCTGCGGCTGTCGCGGACGTCCCTGGTGACGTCGTGCGGACGATCTCGGCCGCCGTTGACCCGTCCGCGGTGTGTCCGATTCGTTCAAGACCGCCCACCCGCCGCAGACCTACGGTGGCGGCATGAGCAGCACGAATTCCGCACCCGCGTTCACGTTCATCGGCTGCGTCGTCGACGACATGGCCGCCACACTCGCCTTCTACCGGCGGCTCGGCCTCGACATCCCCGCCGACGCCGACACACAGCCGCACGTCGAAGCTCCCCTGCCCGGCGGGCTGCTGCTGGTCTGGGACACCGCAGAGATCGTGCGTTCCTTCGCCCCGCATTGGGAGGCGCCCCGGGGCGGCCGGATCGGCCTCGCCTTCACCTGCACCGACCCCGCGTCGGTCGACCGGACGCACGACGATCTCGTCTCCGCGGGCTACCGGAGCCATCTGGCGCCCTTCGACGCGCCCTGGGGGCAGCGTTACGCGACCGTCCTCGATCCGGACGGCAACGGCGTGGACCTGCTGGCCGCGCTGCCTGCCGACTGACGGGGCCGTTCTCAGCCGCCGACCAAGGCGGTCAGCGGGACGCCGGTCAGCGACCGCACTTCGCGCGCGAGGTGGGACTGGTCGGCGTACCCCGCCCTCGCTGCGACGTCGGCGAACGGCTCTCCTCCGCGTGCCAGTTCGAGCGCGCGGCCGAGACGGAGCACACGGCCGAGCGTCTTCGCGCCGTAACCGAACGCCGCGACGCTCCGCCGATGCAACTGACGTCCGCTGAAGCCCACTTGGTCGGCAAGTGCGGCAACTCCCGCGCCGCGCGCCAGCCCTGCGGCAACGGCCTGGGCAACCGGATCGGGGGCGGTCTCACGCAGGCGCCGGGCCGCGATGTGCTCCAGGACCGGCCCGGGGTCCGCGGACTCGCCGATGTGTTCGACCCACGCACGCGCTTCACGCGCGGGCCACACATCCGCCAACGGCACCCTCCGGTCCCGGAGTTCGACGGCGGGCACGCCGAAGACCGCGGGCCCGAGGCCGGGCGCGAAGCGGATCCCGGTGTGCGCCGAGGGCTCACCGCCGACGACATGCGCGACAGTGTCCGGCCCGGCGACGACCAGATCGCCGTGCATCCAGATCAAATCCATGCACCCGTCCGGCAGAACCCGCGACTGTGCCGGCCGAAGCTCGCCCGTCCGCTTGTGCCAGACAACGGCACCGGCGACCACCGATACCCGCTCCTCGTACATCCCCTCAGCATGCCGGATCGCGCGGACGTTCGAGTCGCGGGCGGGACATTGAGGTTGACGGGGACGGCCCGGCCGCACTTGAGGAGGTGGCGGGAGTAGGACGCGGCCTCGCTGACGGCGACGATGCGGTTTCGGGCGCCCGGTTCCTCCCAGTGGCGGTTCCGGCCCACGACCGCATCCGGGGAAGGCGGGGCGTCACCTGGCGTGTCAGGCGAATGCCGGCGGCCTGCGTCCGCGTGCTCTTCAGGGTTCCGGTTCGGGCGGAGGATCGTCGTCGTAGTCGCCGCTGCCCGCCAGGCCCTCACCGTGCCACGCGTCGTCGTCCTCGTCGGCGTCGAGTGCCTCGCGGACGACCCGGAGCGCCAACCCCTCGCCGTACCCCTTGCGCGCGAGCATGCCGGCGAGCCTGCGCATGCGGACTTGTCGGTCGAGGCGCCGGGTGCTCGGAAGTCTGCGGGCGACCAGCGCCCGAGCGGTTGCCAACTCCTGTTCGGGGTCGAGGCGTTCGACCGCTTCGTGGACGAGGTCGGGGTCGACTCCGCGCTGTCGCAGTTCGCGGGCGAGCGCACGGCGGGCCAGGCCGCGCCCGACATGCCGGGTGTCGACCCATGCGGCTGCGAAGGCCGCGTCGTCGATGAGTTTGACCTCGGTGAACCGGCCGAGAACGTGCTCGGCCACGTCATCGGGCACGCCCCGGCGCTTGAGGGCGTCGGCCAACTGCGCGCGGGTCCGGGGCTGACCGGTCAACTGCCGCAGGCAGATCGCGCGCGCGGCGGCCTCGGGGTCGGCGTCCGGATCGATTTGCGCGGGCCCCGACCGCCGCTCGCGGGGGCGGGTGCCGCTCGTCGGCTCCGCTCCCGGGTCGGCGACCGCATCCCGCCCTCCACCGCGCCCGCGACGCCTGCCCCGACGACGGCGTCCCGTCGCACGATCGGAGCCGTCGTGGCCGTCGGTGCCGTCGTGGGTGTCGGTGCCGTCGAAGCCGTCGACGCCACCCGCGTCCGCCCTGCTCAGGCGGTCCGAACCACCTGCCTGAGACCCGTCGTCGTCCTGCCGCCCCACCGCGTCATCGTCGGACGCCGCATCCGCCTCGCCGATGCGTCCCCCGCGACTCCCCACGCGGCGCTCCGGCCGCCCTGGACGGCTGCGGGCCCGCGCCCACTCCTCTACGGCGACCGTGGTGTCGTGGCCGCCGGCCAGCGCCTGCCCCAGCAGCGCGCGGGCACGCGCTTGCTCCTCGGCGCTGACCTCTCCCGCCCAGGTGTCATTCCATTCCGCGGTGTCATCGGGCGCGGCGGCTCCGTCAGTGTCGGAAGCCTCGCCGCGCACGCCGCGACGCCCTCGCACGTGTGTCCCCTTCTTGCGGCCGGAACCGGATCCTCGGAACCGCGCTCGCCCCTCGCTCCGCTCCGGCAACCGCACTGCGACCGTGGACTCGCCCGCGCCTGGATTCGCCGGTTCGCCGGGGTCGGGTCGGATACCGCCCCGCCCGCGGCGACCGGTCCGCACTTCTCCGGCGCACCGCGTCCCGAAGCACGGCCACCGCCCACTCCCCCGCTTCGTCGATCGCGAGTTCGTGCCGTGGCGTGCGGAAGGAAGCGGTGAACTCCTTCCGCCGCCCGCACGCGTGTCGCGGGCCGCGGCAAACTCGGGCTGGTCCCGGCGTGCCGCCGCGCTGCGAGAGCGTCGGTCCCGCACCGTCCACTCGCGCGGCCCCTACGCCTTCGCCGCCTTTGCCGCCGGCTCTGCGGGGGCCGCCGCCGGAGCCGCCTTGGCCGCGGGTGCTGCCGCCGGAGTCGCCTTTGCCGCTGAGGTCTTCGCGGGCGGTGTCGTACGCGCGGACGATTCCGCGGCGGCGGGCTCGCCCGAGGCGTCCGCATCGGCGTGCGGGCCGACGCCGAGCTTTTCCTTGATCTTCTTCTCGATCTCGTCGGCGAGGTCGGGGTTGTCCTTCAGGAAGTTGCGGGCATTCTCCTTGCCCTGGCCGAGCTGGTCGCCCTCGTACGTGTACCAGGCGCCGGACTTGCGGATGAAGCCGTGCTCGACGCCCATGTCGATGAGGCCGCCCTCGCGGCTGATGCCCACGCCGTACAGGATGTCGAACTCGGCCTGCTTGAAGGGCGCGGCCATCTTGTTCTTCACGACCTTGACCCGCGTGCGGTTGCCGACCGCCTCGGTGCCGTCCTTCAGGGTCTCGATGCGGCGGATGTCGAGGCGCACGGACGAGTAGAACTTGAGCGCGCGGCCACCCGTCGTCGTCTCGGGCGACCCGAACATGACGCCGATCTTCTCGCGGAGCTGGTTGATGAAGATCGCGGTGGTCTTGGTCTGGTTGAGCGCGCCGGCGACCTTGCGCAGCGCCTGGCTCATCAGCCGGGCCTGGAGGCCGACGTGGGAGTCGCCCATCTCGCCCTCGATCTCGGCTCGGGGCACCAGGGCCGCGACGGAGTCGACCACGATGATGTCGAGGGCGCCGGAGCGGATCAGCATGTCCGCGATTTCGAGCGCCTGCTCGCCGGTGTCCGGCTGGGAGACCAGCAGGGCGTCGGTGTCGACGCCGAGCTTCTTGGCGTACTCCGGGTCGAGCGCGTGCTCGGCGTCGACGATCGCGGCGACGCCGCCGGCGCGCTGCGCGTTCGCGATCGCGTGCAGGGCGATCGTCGTCTTACCGGACGACTCCGGGCCGTACACCTCGACGATGCGGCCTCGCGGGAGACCGCCGATGCCGAGGGCGACGTCGAGGGCGATCGACCCGGTGGGAATGATCTCGACCGGGGCACGCGCGTCGTCTCCGAGGCGCATGACGGAGCCCTTGCCGAACTGCCGCTCGATCTGTGCGAGGGCTGCGTCGAGAGCCTTCTCGCGGTCCTGTCCTGGTGCCATCGCTGATGCCGCCCTGTCGGGTCGTGGTGTGCGCTTCATTGTCCAGACGCTAACCCGTCCCACCGACATCGCGGGACGCGTCCGCACACACCTGTGGATAAGTCCCGCACCCAGCCTATGCGAACTCATGTTCGAGTTCGACAGCGACACCCGGCGCGGGGCGAGATTCAGCACGTTCCTGCGAAGAGCCCTGGCCTTGAAGACGAAGACCAAATATGCGCATCAGGATTGGGCCCCCTCGTGGTGACATAGGGCGATGATACGGTCACAGCCGTGAAGATCGTGGTGCAGGTGAAGCTCCTGCCGACGTCCGAGCAGGCGTCGGCGCTCGGGGCGACCCTTCGCACGGTCAACGAGGCGGCGTGCTGGGTCTCGACCGTCGCGTTCGAGCGGGGCGTTCCCCGCGAGTACGAGCTGCGCACGCACACCTACCCACAGCTGAAGGAACGTGGGCTCGGGGCGCAGGTCGCACAGCATGTGATCAAGAAGGTCCGGGACGCATACACGGCCCTGCACGCCAACATCAGGGCGGGAAACCTCGGTAAGCCCGGCTCGAAGCGCCGGACCAAAGCCGGGTCGAAGCCAATCGCCTTCCGCCCGGAGGCGGCGCAGCCGTACGACGACCGGTGCCTGTCCTGGCAGTTGGACGCACAGACTGTGTCGCTCTGGACCACGGCGGGCCGACTGAAGAACATCGCGTTCGCGTGCTCTCCGGACGCCCTCGAAACGCTGCGGCAGTACCGCAGGGGCGAGTCCGACTTGGTGGTGCGCGGCGGCGCGTTTTACCTGACCGCCACCTGCGACATCCCCGAACCCGAGGTGTACGAGCCGGACGGCTTCGTCGGTGTGGACTTCGGGATCGTCAACATCGCCACCGCGTCCACCGGCTACCGGGCCGCCGGGCGTGGCCTGAACCGGTACCGCGCCCGGCAGCTCGCGCTACGGGCCAAGCTCCAGAACAAGCGGACGAAGTCTGCCAAGCGCAGGCTGAAGGCCCGCGCCCGCCGTGAGCAGCGGCACGTCAGGAACACGAACCACATCATCGCGAAGACGATCGTGACCGAGGCTGAACGCACCGCACACGGAATCGCCCTGGAGGAACTCAAGGGCATCCGGCAGCGGGTACGGCTCCGCAAGCCCCAACGGGTCGCGCTCCACTCCTGGGCCTTCGCCCAACTCGGGGAGTTGGTCGTCTACAAGGCCCGACGTGCCGGTGTGCCGCTGGTGCACGTCGATCCCGCCTACACCTCGCAGCAGTGCAGCGAGTGCGGACACACCGACAAACGCAACCGGGTCGACCAGGGTCTCTTCATCTGCCGGAGCTGCGGGGTCGTTGCCCACGCGGACCGGAACGCTTCCCGCAACATCGCCACTCGCGGCGCTGCTGCGTGGACAGCGGGGCGTGAGTCACGCGTCCCTGCCACCCCCTAGTGGGTGTCTGAACGGGGGAGCCCACCCGGCAGCCAGCCGGCCACTACCTCCAAACCCGGCCCTTCTGACCGGGTCAAGTTGACGCGAACGAGTGACGGAAACGTCGCGGTGCCACGCGCCACGGCCCTGCCGGGACAGTCCACTCAGGCGGCGTTCTCCGCCGACGGAGTGGCCGATGAGGAGCGGGAGCCCGCGTCGCGGCGGGCGCGGTGCAGGTAGAACCACGCGATATTGCCGTCCACGGCCGCCAGCAGGACGAACGGAATGCCGAGCCAACTGCCGTCCACGAAGGCGATCACCGCGGCGACAAGCGCGAGCACGGCCACGACTGCGGCCAGGACGGCGACGCGTGGCGTGCGCGGCGCGGGGGTGGGCGTGGAGGGCATGCGGTCGGCTCCCGGAGGGCGGCATCGAGGATCGGAATCGGTGGTGACTCGGCGTTCGCCGGCCTCCATTGTCGCCGAGGGCCCGGCCGGGGAATAAACGCGCCCGGGAGCGGCCTTGTCGCGGGAAGCCCGTGCAAGTTGAAAACGAAACATCATGGGTATAAGTTGTTCACTGTTCAACCAACTCGCTGCCGGAGGCACCCATGACCCGCGTCCTCGCCATCTCGGGCTCGATCCGCGCCCAGTCGTTCAACACCGCCCTGCTGCACGCGCTGCCGGCCCTCGCCCCCGAGGGCATGACCATCGAGGTCTTCAAGGGCATCGACGAACTCCCGCATTTCAACCAGGACTTGGAGGCCGACGTACCAGCCTCCGTGGTCCGCCTGCGAGAGGCGATCCAGGCTGCGGACGGCGTGATCATCTCGACGCCCGAGTACAACCGCTCGGTCCCCGGCGTGCTGAAGAACGCGCTGGACTGGGCGTCGCGCCCGTACGGCCAGTCGTCCTGGTTCGGGAAGCCCGTCGCGGCGCTGTCCGCGTCTCCCGGCCCGCAGGGCGGCGGCATCCGCGCCCAGGAGGAGCTGCGCTCCCAGCTCCGCAACCTGGGGGCGTACGTCGTGCACGGCCCCGAGATCGCGGTGACGGAGGTGCACAGCCGCCTGAGCGTCGACGAGCAGGCCCGTGTGACGCTGAACGACCCGGCGACCGCGGGCATGGCCAAGTTCCTGCTCGCCGCCCTCGACGACGCCGTGCGCGCGAACACCGGCGGCACGCACGTAAAGTCGCTCGGCGCCTGGATGACGTCGCTGGCGGGCTGACGCCGCCCGCCCTAAGGACATGCATGAAGGCCCGGCACAAACGTGCCGGGCCTTCACGCATGTCCTTATATGTATGGGTACGCGGGCGCATCGGCGCGTGACAGGTGACACGCCCGCCCGGAACTCCGGGGCTCAGACGTCGGTGACCCGCAGGCCGGCGTGCGCCTTGTAGCGGCGGTTGACCGAGATGAGGTTCGCGGTGAGCGCCTCGACCTGACCCGCGTTGCGCAGGCGCCCCGCGTACACGCCGCGCATGCCCGGGATCCGGCTCGCCAGCGCCTGCACGATGTCCGTCGCGGCGCGCTCGTCGCCGAGCACCATGATGTCGGTGTCCAGGGACTCCACGTTGGGGTCCAGCAGCAGCACCGCCGAGACGTGGTGGAACGCCGCGGTCACCCGCGACTCGGGCAGGACGGCGGCGGCCTGCTGCGCGGCGCTGCCCTCCTCGACGGGCAGCGCGTACGCGCCGCGCTTGTCGAAGCCCATCGGGTTGACGCAGTCGACCACGATCTTGCCCGCGAGCTGCGCGCTGAGGGAGACGAGCAGCTCCTTGTGGCCGTCCCAGGGGACCGCCACGATGACGACGTCGCTCTCGGCGGCGCACGTCGCGTTGTCGGTACCGCGCACTCCGGCACCCAACTCCGCGGCGGCGGACGCCGCGCGGTCCGCGCTCCGCGAACCGATCACGACTTTCTGCCCCGCGACGGCGAGACGGTAGGCGAGGCCGCGACCCTGCTCGCCGGTTCCACCGAGGACGCCGACGACGAGACTTCCGACGTCAGGCAGGTCGCGCGGGTCGCGCTGAGCGTTGGAGGGGGTAGTCATGGCGTGATCCTGCCAGGGGGGTCGGCGAGAGGCAGCAGGCGGCGCCCAGATGCAGCCGAGGTCACAGCTCAATTCCCAGCATGGCTGGCATCTTGGGCAATTCAGACTCTTTGGTATTTCACCCTAAAGCCACAACTAGTGTGACAAATGCTGCAACCCGTGTTTGTTTGATACGTAAATCGTTCGGCGACGGGCCGGACATTTGTCCCGCACACGGGAGGCACCGATGCCGGCAAAGTTCGTTCTCAGCAAGGGCCGTACGGGCAAGTACAGCTTCGTCGTGGCAGCCGCCGACGGCACCACACTCGCGAAGTCCCCTGGGTACTCGACCAAGCGCGAGGCGATGACCGCACTGCGCTCCGTGCAGCGCATGGACGCGATGAGCGAGGTGGACGACCGGACCAGCGCCGTGATGTCGCAGTCGGCGAAGGCGCCCGCTCGGAAGACCGCGAAGGCGGTGTCGAAGGCCGTGTCGAAGAAGACCGCCGCCAAGCGCACCGCCAAGCGCACCGCGAAGGCCGCCGCACGCACCGCGTCCGCGTCCGCGAAGAAGACGACGGCGAACCGGGCCGGCGCCAGGAGCTCGATGGCGGGTGGCCGCACGCCCACGAAGAAGTCCGTCGTCAAGAAGGCCAAGAGCACCTCGGCGAAGAAGACCACCGCCAGGAAGACCGTCGCGAAGAAGGTCGGCGCGCTGAAGTCCGCTGTCAAGAAGACCGCCCGCAAGGCACCGGCCCGCAAGTCGACCGCGATGCGCGGCCCCGCGACGAAGCGCACCGCCCGCAAGACCGCGACCACGGCCAGGACCGCCGGAACCGCCATGGCCCGGAAGACCTCGATGCCGCGCCGCGTCGGCGCCGCGAGGTAGCCGTGGGTTAGCCCCGACCGATCGCCCGCCTTGCACGCCCGCGCCGCCGGGCCGCGCTCCGAAGCCGTCGTGCTTCTCGGATCGGCCCCCGGTCGCGGGCGTGCGGCAGTCCGGGGAGCCGGCCCATGCGGTTCGCCGGTCCGGGTCCACAGGACTCACATGGACGCGATGCCGCCCGGTCCTGCTCGGGACTGATCGGATCCGCTCACAGCCGCCGCTCAGTCCTGGGGCTTCCGGTCGTTCCACTGCGGGTCGCTCTCCCACGACTGGTTGCGCTCGTGCGCGGTCTCCAGTGCGTGTTCGGCTTCCTCCCGCGTGTCGTACGGGCCCCACCGGTCGAGCGCCCGGCACTCCGGCCCCTCTTCGACCCGGCCGTGCCGCACGCAGTAGAACCATTCGTTCTCGCGGCCCTTCGGCCGCCGCCACCACCCGAACATGACGCACTCCCCTGCCGTTCGTCCGCCGTTCGTCCGTGCGTGCTCGCGGGTGATGCTGCCCGACGCACGGTCGTTACACTCGCTTTTCATGGCCACTCTCGTTCCCGGCAAGCCCACCCCGATCCGTACCGTGCCCGCCGACATCCCGCGGCCGGAGTACGTCGGCAAGGCGGCGCCCGCGCGCTACGAGGGTTCCGACGTGCAGAGCGCGGAAACCATCGAGAAGATGCGTATCGCGGGGCGGATCGCCGCCGGGTCGCTGGTGGAGGCCGCCAAGCACGTCGCGCCCGGTGTGACGACGGACGAACTGGACCGCGTCGCCCACGAGTACATCCTCGACCACGGCGCGTACCCCTCGTGCCTGGGCTACCGCGGCTTCCCGAAGACGATCTGCACCTCGGTCAACGAGGTCATCTGCCACGGCATCCCGGACACCACGCGGCTGGAGGACGGCGACATCGTCAACCTCGACGTCACCGTGTTCATCCACGGGGTGCACGGCGACACCGATGCGACGTACCTGGTCGGGGACGTCGACGAGGAGTCGCGGCTGCTCGTCGAACGCACACAGGAAGCGCTGCACCGGGGCATCAAGGCGGCGCGGGCGGGCCGGCAGATCAACGTCATCGGGCGCGTGATCGAGTCGTACGCCAAGCGGTTCGGCTACGGCGTCGTACGCGACTTCACCGGCCACGGCATCAACTCGACGTTCCACTCCGGCCTGATCATCCCGCACTACGACGACCCTCGGGCGGTCACCGTCATGGAGCCGGGCATGACGTTCACGATCGAGCCGATGCTGACGCTGGGGACCCACGAATACGACATGTGGGACGACGGCTGGACCGTCGTGACCAAGGACCGCAAGCGCACCGCGCAGTTCGAACACACCATCGTCATCACGGACGCCGGCGCGGAGATCCTGACGCTGCCGTAGTCTCCCCGTCGTGGCTCGTACCGCACACACTTCACATCGGCAGATATCCGTGCCGCCCACCCGGCCCGTCCCGCTGCTCGCCGCGCTGTTCGCGGTCCTGCTCGTGTTCGCCGTCACCGGGTGCGTCACCGTCGACGGTGAGCACACCCGTGTCGCGCCGCTGGACGCCCGCGAAGCGGCCCAGGTGCTCGCGGAGTTCGACGCGCGCAACAACGAGGTGTACGCCAAGCGCGACTTGGCGCTCAACGCGCAGATCGAGACCGGGCCGGTCGGCGCGATCGACCAGGCGTCGCTGCGGATCATGCAGTTCACCGATCCCCAACTGACGCGTGAGATCCCGCAGTTCACGCACGATCAGCCGGACTTCTGGATACCCCGGACGATCGGCTGGCCCAAGTGGTTCGCGGTGCACAACACGCCGTCGTACCCGAACGCGCGCCCGATGCTGCTGGTCTTCACCAAGCAGAACCCGGACGCGCCGTGGCAGGCGGCCTGGGGGCCGACCCTGCGGCCCGGTGAGACGTTCCCCGAGCCCTATCGCGACGCGAAGGGCCACGTCGTGGAAGTCCCCGCCGACACAGCCGGGTTGGTCGTCACGCCGCGAGACGCCGCGGGCGCGTTGACCGCGTACCTGACGGATGGTCAGGCATGGGCGGGCCTGTTCGCCGACGGGCCGAGCACGACGGAGCAGCGCAAGTTGCGCGAGGAACCCGTGCAGAACGGATTCGTACGGCAGTTCATCGACACGCCCGCCGCGCACTTCCCGCCGCTCGCGATCCGGACCAAGGGCGGCGGCGCGCTGGTGCTCTTCGCGGTGGCGCACAGCATGAAGCTGACGGTCCAACCGCCCAACGTCCTGGGCGAGATCGAACCGGAACAGCAGGCGTTCATGGCCGCGCCACCGAAGAAGTCCGTGACCGAGCACCGGCTGACCGGATACGCGGCGGTCGTGCCGCCGGTGGGCGAGGGGCAGGTCCGGCTGGTGGCCACGATGTCGGGGCTCATCGGCGCCGAAGGCGAGTGAACGCGCGATCCCGCGGGCGACCGGGCGACACGCGTGCCGCCGGGCACAGCCGTGCCCGGCGGGCGGTCACATTCCCATCAGCCAGCGCGAGTCGGTCGAACCGGCACCGACCGTGTCGCAGGCGTCGGTCAGCACGTCCAGCACCCGCAGCGGGTCGGGCAGCGGGGCCTCGGGGCCGCGGATCCAGCTCACGGCGGCACCGGACGGGTGGCCGGACGGCGGCAGCAGCACATAGCTGCCCCGGCAGTGCCAGCGCAGGCCCGGGTGTTCGTCGAGGGTTTCCGGGTGGCAGTCGAGCTCGCACGGCCACCATTCGTCCTCGTCGACGGGGGTGCCGCGGGTGGCGGTGAAGAACAGATGGCGGTCGGGGCCGCACGCGACGACCGGGCCGACTTCGTCGCCCAGCGCTTCGAGAGCGATCTCGCCGGCCTCGGCCGGGACGTCGAGGACGTCGTGGGCGACACCGGTCGCGGTGACGAAGTTCGCGTCCGGATAGCGGTCGAGCCAGCGGGTCACCTGCGCGGCGTCGGATGTGGCCTGGGTCTGCCAGGCGGAGGAGAGCGGGTGCATGCCGGGCGACGGGCATCCGACGCGGTCACAGGAACAGCCGTACTCCAGCGGGTGCGCGGCCGGGCATACCGGCCAGCCGAGGCGTACGACCTCCAGGAGCAGGTCCGCACGGCTGTCGCGCCCGGCCTCCGGGTCCCGTCGCTGTGCGCGGCGCAGCCATCCGGCCACTCGGGCCCGCTTGCCGATGCGATCCGTACGGTCCATGGCACCCCTTCTTCCGCCCTGTTGACCATGATCTCCCCAAGCGCGGCGCCACCCTGCACAGCGCGGAGATGCGACGAAGGCAGTCCCATCATCGCTGCTCGGTGGTCGTCCCGGCCGCCGAGGGTTCCGAGCTGACCGGAATGGCACCGAGGCGCTACTTCCGGTCATCGCTTATCGGTCGGTTTCGTAGGGAAAGTGTCCGGGGTCACGCGCGAAAACGCGAATGCCGCAGGCCGTCGGCGCCCGGCACGAACGCGGCTCCCGCCCCGCGGGGTACGCGGAGGGCACACGGTAGGGGTTCCGGTGCGCCGCGGGCGGGACCCGGCGGGGTTACTTGGCACGGCTCCGCGTTCCGAGGCTTCGCGAGGCGGCATCGGGTGGGCAACAGCCGTGCGGTCATCCGCCGTTCGCCAGGGGCGACACGACGGCCGCCTCGGAAGTGGGGTCGTTGTCGGTCGTGTTGCCGGCTTTCACCATGAAGCACACCGCGCAGTACTTCGACCAGGGTTTGCCCGGCACGTACTCGCCGTTGTACTTCCAGGCGTGCGGCACGTCGTCGTGACATCGGAAAGGCCAAGTGTTCCGCCAGCCGTTGTTGTCGTCCACGGGATTCTCCGTCTGCCGTGAGGGGTTCTACACTCACGGTAACGGCCGTTGAGGCGGACGGAGGGCGTTCCATGGAGTGCGGCGTGTGCGGGGGCCGCAAGGGCTACTACCGGCTCGTCACCGAGGTCAAGGACGGCAAGGTCGTCGAACGCCGCGAGTGGGTCGATTGTTCGACTTGCCGGGGCACGGGCCAAGGCGCGGGCGGCTGACGGGATCCGCGCGTCCAACACCGCGCGACGGTCCGGCGACGCGGCGAAACAGCGGGCGGGAGAAGGCGGTTGCCGCCCGTCCGACTGCCGACGAGCATGGTGCCGTGGCGGGTTCGGGTGGTGCGGACGACGGTACGAGCGGCTGCGGCGATGTGCCGGCGCTCGGGGTCGCGGCGAACGTGCGCCGCCGGATCCCGCACGGCGAAGGCGGCGAACTGCGGGACGGACCGCGACACTTGCTGCGCGCGATGACCGCACCCCCGCGGAGCCCCGGACCGGACGGTCTTCACGGCGCCGGGCGACGACGCCCTGCACGTGGTCCCCGAGCAGCGGGAACCACGTCACTGCACTTCCGGGGCGCCTTGGGGTGGGGGGCCGACGGTGACGCAGTGCAGGGCGGTGCTGATGCGGGTGGTGAGCGAGCCTCCGTGCCGGATCCAGTCGTCGAGGGAGATGCGTACGGCGGCCATGGTCATCGCGGCGGTCATCCGGGGGCGTGGGTCGTGGTCGGCAAGGTGCGGGAAGCGCGGGGCGATGGCCTCGGCGATGGCGGTCTCGTAGCGGCGGTAGGCGTGCAGCACCCACGCGTCGAGGATGTTCGACGAGCGGGTCAGGCGCGCGAACTCGCGGATCCGGCCGTAGCTGGGCGGGTTGCGTTCGGCGATCTCGCGGAAGGCCGCGGTGATCGCGCCCATCGCGTCCAGGTGCGGGGGCTGCGCGGCGATGGTGGTGACGAGGCGGTCGAGCACGGGGCCGGTGATGCCTTCCGCGACGGCCTTCTCCTTCGCGTCGTAGTAACGGAAGAAGGTGGCCCGGGCCACGTCCGCGTCGTCGGCGATCACGTCGACGGTGGTGGCGGCCAGTCCGCGTTCGGCGACCAGCCGCGCCGCGGAGGCGGCGATACGGGCGGCCGTCGCGCGCCTCTTGCGATTTTGCAGGCCCTGCGCTTCACTGCGAGACATAGTCTCATAGTGAACTCTGTCTCATTCGGGGGCAAGTGAGGGCCGGCGTGCCCGTGCGCCCGGGGGCCGACCGAACGGAGCCGTTCCGTATGGGCGTGAACCAGCGCAAGCAGATCACCATGTCCGCACCGGAGGTCACCGAGTTCCTCCGGGAGCAGCGGGTGGCGACCCTGGCCACCCTCGGTCAGGACGGCCGGCCGCATCTGGTGGCCATGTGGTACGCGGTGATCGACGGCGTCATCTGGTTCGAGACCAAGGCCAAGTCGCAGAAGGCCGCGAACCTGCGCCGCGACCCGAGGGTGACGGTGATGGTCGAATCCGGCCATACCTACGACCAGTTGCGCGGCGTCTCCCTGGACGGTACCGCCGAGATCGTCGACGACCCCGAGGCGCTGTTCGCGGTGGGCGTGAGCATCTGGGAGCGCTACCACGGCCCGTACACCGAAGCGGCGCGGCCGTTGGTCGAGGTCATGCTGCACAACCGCGTCGCCGTCCGCGTGAACGCCAGCCGGACCCGCTCCTGGGACCACCGCAAGCTCGGCATGAACCCCATGCCACTCGGCGGCAGCACCGCCGCGTTCCTGTGACGAACCGCCGGACCGGCTCGTCTTCGGGGTCATGAGCTGCGACACGCGGACCCGGCATTCACCATCCGCACCTGCACTCACTTCACGCCAAAGTCCGCGTGGCTTGGCCTCACGGCGACGGAGTTACCCATGGCCGGCCGCACCTCGTCGGGAGCGCTGACGCCCGGAGCGATGGGGCGAAATTGGGTGACCGGCCCGGCAGTAGACTCAGGCGCATGGGCGCCGACATCCCCTTGGACGACAACCGGGCCATGTTCGACCGGCTGCTGCGCATGCTCGACGACCACCCGGAACTCGTCGGCGACGTGCGCTTCGAGACCACACCCACCGGCATCATTGCGATGAGCCCGGCCGACCTGGCACACGGCGCGATCATCCGCGAACTGCGCCGCCAACTCGACGCCGGCCTGGGAGGCAACGACACACGCGGCCTCGACGTCAACCAGGACGCCGGCTTCGTCGTCGCCGGGCTGAAGAAGATCCCCGACCTGTTCGTCCTCGACTACGACCGGCACGCCCCCGAATCCGACGGCTACGTCCAAGGCGTCGACGGAGTGTGGCTCTTCGCCGAAGTCACCTCCCCCTCGACCCGCGCCGCCGACCTCGGGCTCACCCACACCGCCGAAAACCCCGGAAAGCCCTGGGTGTACGCGGAGGCCGGCGTGCCGCTCTACCTCGTCGTCGACCGGAAACAGGCCCGCGTCCTCCTCTACGCCGAACCCGGGCCAGGAGGCTACACCCCACCCACAATCTGCCCTGTCGGCGAACGCCTGTGGCTCCCCCACCCGTTCGGTTTCGCCGTGGACACCGAAGCGTTCAAACCGCACCTCTGACGGCCGCGAATCCCGGCTTCAGCGTCGAGGAAGCCGCGGCCCCGAACCTGTTCATCGCCAAGGTTCACGACGCTGCACGGTTTGCAGTGTGATTCGGTCACGTAGGCGTCCTGCGTACCGCGGGTCGGGTTACTCCCGGGAGAGCGCGGCGTTCCGGGGACGAGCCTGCGTTGTTCCGCGTGCCGCCCGATCACCGGCCGCGTCGAGGATGAGCACCGCGATCTCGCGCGCCGCCAGTGCCGGATGGGCATCGGGACGGGTGACGGCATGCGCGAGGACACCGTCCACAAGCACGAGGATTTGGTCCGCGCCCAGGTCGGGGGCGGGATGGCCGAGGCGGGTCAACTCGTCGGCGAACAGGGCGTGCAGGCCGTCCTTGTAACGGCGGATTTCCGTGTGCGCGGGGTGGTCCCGGTCGGCGAGGGCCAGATCCGCCGAGGTGTAGCGGCAGCCGCGGAAGGTCGGGGCCGTCGTGATCCGTTCCAACTCGTCGAACACCGCGAGCACGCGGGCGCGCGGAGCGTCGCCGGCCGAGTCCATCACCGCGCGGTAGCGGCTCTCCTTCGCGGCCCGGTGCAGCGTCTCGGCGACGAGGCCGTCCTTGCCGCCGAAGTGCTGGTAGAGCGAGCGGCGCGCGACGTCAGCCTTCTTCAGGATCGCGTCCACACCGACGTGCACGCCTTCGCTGTAGGTCAGTTCGAGGGCGGCGTCGAGGAGGCGTTCGCGGGGGCCGGGGCGCGTCGTGCTCATGGCGCAAGTCTCCCACGCAGTTGACAGATAGATCAACTGGTCTATCTAATCCGCGTATACCAATCGTTCTACCCCAAGGAGCGGCCATGCCTCGTGCGGGCACCTTGCCCCTCGTGCTGACCGGGGTCTTCGTCACGATCCTCGACTTCTTCATCGTCAACGTCGCAATACCATCCACCCAGCAAGACCTGGATGCCGGACCCACCGCCATCGAGTGGGTGGTCGCCGGATACGGATTGGCGTATGGCTCCGGCCTGATCCTCGGCAGCCGACTCGGCGACATCCACGGCCGCCGTCGCATGTTCACCCTCGGCCTGGCGCTCTTCACGGCGGCCTCAGTCGCGTGCGGCCTCGCTCCCGACGCCCGTACACTCGTTGCCGCCCGCATCGCCCAGGGGATCGCCGCGGCGCTTCTCGCACCGCAGGTGCTGGCGATCATCCGAACCGTCTACGCCGGCGCCGCGCAGGCGCGGGCGATCGGGGCGTACGCGCTGACCATGGGCCTGGCCGCGGTGTTCGGGCAGCTCATCGGCGGCGCATTGATCCAGGCCGACCTGTTCGGTATGGGATGGCGCGCCTGCTTCCTCATCAACGTGCCGATCGGCGTTGTTGCTCTGGCCGCCGCCAAGCGCGTACTGCCGGAGAGCCGCGCCGACACGGCGCCCCGCCTCGACCTCGTCGGGACCGTGCTGATCATCCTGGCCCTGACGGCGACCCTGCTGCCGTTGATCGAAGGCCGCGAGCAGGGCTGGCCGCTGTGGGCGTGGTTCTCGTTCGTCGCATCCGCCCTGCTCCTGGCCGGATACGCCGTGCGGCGCCACGAATCACCCATCGTCGACACCGCGCTTTTCCGCGAACGCGCCTTCACCGTGGGACTGTTCGCGAACCTGGTCTTCACCATGGGGATGGCCGCCTATTTCCTCGTCTTCGCGCTCTACATGCAGCAGGCGCGCGACCTCGACGCACTCCAGGCGGGCCTGATCTTCACGCCCATAGGCGCCGGCTACCTCGCCGCGTCGCGGGCCGCGCCGCGCCTGGCCGCACGTCACGGGCGCCAGGTCGTCGCCGCAGGTGCCGTGCTCCGCGTGCTCGCACTCGGCGGTCTCCTCACAGCGGTCGGGTGTGACGCGTCCCTTCTCTGGATGGTCCCCGCGCTGCTGGCCGACGGCTTCGGCATGGGCCTCGCCCTCGCGCCGATCATGGGCACGGTCCTGGCCGGCGTCTCACCCCGCCACGCGGGATCGGCGGCCGGGGTACTGACCACCGCCCAGCAAGTGGGCGGTGCTCTGGGGGTCGGCATTGTCGGTGTTGTGTACTACGGCGCCGCGGACCACGGCATCACGGAAGCGTTCCGGCAGAGCCTGATCTATCTGATCGCCGTCGCGGCGGCGCTGGGCGCGATCGCCCAGCTGCTGCCGGACCCCCGAGCGGCGGCCCCGACTCCCGATCCGGACCACGCGCCGTCGACCGAAGCAGCCCCCGAACCACAACCGGCGGCCGGGTCATGACAAGGCCCGACGTACAACGACAGGAGCAGAGGGCATGCCTTTCACCGCTGCCGACGCGTTCGCCCGCCCTTATATGGCGATATGGAACGAACCCGACGCGGATGCCCGCCGCACGGCCGTCACCGTGAACCAGGGGTTCGGCCACCAGTCGGCATGACCGGGGCCAGGCGCTCTGGCCTGCGTAAACGTATGTCAGAGCACCTGGCCCCGGACGGGCGGCGGAAGAGTCGGCCTGTACGCCGGGTTCTGTCTCGCGTGGGCCTTGCGGTCCGCGCGGAGGCGGTCATCCATCTAGGGCCGACGTTGCCGCCGGCCTCCAGCGGTCTACCCGCAGGCTCGGGCGGGCAGCCCTCGATCGCCTGCGCAGGAACCCGTCGGGTTCCCTTTTGACCTTGCTCCGGGTGGGGTTTACCGAGCCGCCCGAGTCACCTCGGGCGCTGGTGGTCTCTTACACCACCGTTTCACCCTTACCAGGTGTCCGAGTGGACGCCTGGCGGTCTGCTTTCTGTGGCACTGTCCCGTGGGTCGCCCCAGGTGGGTGTTACCCACCACCCTGCCGTGTGGAGCCCGGACGTTCCTCGGCGGAACCGCGAGGGTTCCGACGCGACCGCCCGGCCGGCTCTTCCGCCGCTCCCCAACCTTAGCCCTGAGGCCGCGGGACCGATAAACCGCCGACCCGTCCGGAGGAAGAAGGTTTGCGGAAGGACCCGTTCGCCCCGATTAGCCCTTTTCCGGTGCCGGTCGGGCGCCGCGGCGGTCGGTGTGCGCCCGGGGGCGCGACACGCACCCGGCGGGCCGCACGCGGGCGGCGGGGGGGTTCGTCATGGATGGCCGGTCTTGCGGTGCTTGTCGGGTCTTGCGGCGTCATAGGGTAGGGGCGCTACTCGTCCGTACGTCTTGGGAGTTCCGTCCGTGCTCGTGCTGTTGCCGCCCTCGGAGGGCAAGGCGTCGGGGGGTCCCGGCCCCGTTCTCGATCTCGCCGGGCTGTCGCTTCCCGAGCTGACGGCGACGCGTGAGCGCGTGCTCGACTCGCTGGTGACGTTGTGCGAGGGCGATGAGACGAAGGCACTGGAAGTGCTCGGCCTCGGGCCGAAGTTGCGCGGCGAGGTGCTGCGCAATCTGGACGTGCGGGAGGCCCCGACGCTGCGGGTGTCGGAGCTGTACACCGGGGTCCTGTACGACGCGCTCGGACTCGGCACGCTCGACCGGGCGACGGCGAAGCGGGCGGAGCGGAGCCTGCTGGTGTTCTCGGGGCTGTGGGGTGCGCTGCGGCCGAACGATCGGGTGCCGCCGTACCGGCTGTCGATGGGGGTGCGGCTGCCGGGGCTCGGGGCGCTGCCGGGGCTGTGGCGCGAGGCGATGGACAAGGCCCTGCCCGAACTCGCGGGCGAGGGGCTGGTGTTGGATCTGCGGTCGGCGGCGTACGTGCCGGCGTGGCGGCCGGTGGGCGAGGTGGCGGCGCGTACGGCGATGGTCCGGGTGCTGCACGAGCGTGTGGTGGACGGCGTCACGCGGCGGTCGGTGGTGAGCCACTTCAACAAGGCGACGAAGGGGCGGCTCACGCGGCAGTTGCTGACCGCGGGCGCGGAGCCGGCCGACCCGGGGGAACTGGCCGCCGCGCTGCGCGACCTCGGCTGGACCGTCGAGGTCGGCAAGCCCGCGAAGCGCAACGCGGCGTGGGCCCTGGATGTGGTGGTCTCGGAGGTCTGACGGCCGAGCGCTCCGAGGAGCGGGAGCCCGCCGGGCCCCGCCGACGAGGGCGGGGCGCCCTCGTCGGTTCGCGTCTCCCTGGGCCCTACCGCGGGGCGCGCAGATGTGCCGTGTCGTTGTAGACGCGCAGTGAGGCGTTGCCGTCGGCCCACCAGTTGATGACGGTGATCGCCGCCGCCGACAGTTCCATGCGGAACATCGACTGCGCGGGCGCGTCGAGGGCGAGGCGCACGAGCGTCTTGACGGGGGTGACGTGGGTGACCACGAGAACGGTCTTGCCGGGATAGCGCGCGAGGAGTTTGTCGCGGGCGACGATGACGCGCCGGGCGACCTCGACGAAGCTTTCGCCGCCGGGCGGTGCCACCTCGGGGGAGGCGAGCCAGGCCGACAGCTCGTCGGGCCAGCGTTCTTGGACCTCGCCGAAGGTCAGGCCCTCCCAGGCGCCGAAGTCCGTTTCGCGGAGCCCTTCTTCGACGCGGACGGGGAGGCCGAGGCGGCCGGCCGCGGCTTCCGCCGTCTGGCGGCAGCGGCTCAGCGGCGACGTCACGACGGCCTGCACGGTGCCGCGCGCGGCGAGGAGTTCGGCGGCGCGCTCGGCCTGCCAGCGTCCGGTCTCGGAGAGCTCCGGGTCGCCGCCGACTCCGGAGAACCGCTTGTGCGGAGTGAGCGCGGTCTCGCCGTGGCGCAGCAGGACGAGTGTGGTCGGCGTACCGAGGTCGGGGCCCCAACCGGCGGGCGGGGGCAGGGGCTTGGTCTCGGCAGCCGCCCGGCCGGCCACCGGGGTCTCCTCGGCCGGCGCGGTGGTCTCGTCGACGAGCTGGGGGTCGACGGCGACGGGCGCGGTCGGGCGCCAGACCTCGCCTTTGGCCGCGAGGTCCATCGCTTCGTTGGCGAGGCGGTCGGCGTACTTGTTCTTCTCGCGCGGCACCCACGTGTATTTGACTCGCCCGGCCGGGTACAGCGCGCGTACCTGCGCCGCGAGTTCGCGCATGTCCGCGTGTTTGATCTTCCAGCGCCCCGACATCTGCTCGACGACGAGCTTGGAGTCGGCGCGGACTTCGACGGCCGCGTCGGGGTCGATGTCGCGCGCGGCCGTCAACCCCGCGAGCACGCCCCGGTATTCGGCGACGTTGTTGGTGGCGACGCCGATGTACTCGCCCATCTCCCACAGCACGGCGCCGGACGACGCGTCGCGCACGAGTGCTCCGTACGCCGCCGGCCCCGGGTTGCCGCGCGAGCCGCCGTCCGCTTCGACGACGAACCGGCGGGCGCTCAAAGGCCCGACTCTGCGGTGCGTACGAGGATCCGCCGGCAGTTGTCGCAGCGCACGACCGTGTCGGGCGCCGCCGAGCGGATCGCGTTGAGGTCGGTGATGCCGAGTTCGAGGCGGCATCCCTCGCAGCGGCGCTGGTGGAGGGCCGCGGCTCCGACGCCGTGCTGCTGCTCGCGGATCTTCTCGTACAACTTCAGCAGTTCCGCGGGGACCGCGGCGGCGACGACCTCGCGCTGCTTGGCGTCGCCCGCGCTCTCGGTGTCGATCTCGGCGAGGGCGGCGTCGCGCCGGGCGGTCGCCGCGTCGCGTTCGGCCTGGGCCGCGTCGCGTTCCTCGACGAGCCCGGCCAGGCGGGTCTGGATCTCGTCGCGGCGCTCCATGATCTCCAGGACGACCTCTTCGAGGTCGCTCTGGCGTTTGGCCAGCGAGGTGATCTCGTGCTGGAGGTTCTCCAGTTCCTTGGGCGAGGTGACGTGGCCCGAGTCGAGGCGCTGTTGGTCGCGTTCGGCGCGGCTGCGGACCTGGTCGACGTCTTGTTCGGCCTTGGTCTGCTCGCGTGCGGCGTCGCTGTCCTCGGTCTCGGCGGCGACGACGAGGTCGCGCAGGGTGGCGAGGCGGCTGCCGAGGCGGTCGATCTCCTCGTGCTCGGGCAGCGTGCGGCGCCGGTGCGCGAGCCGGTCCAGGCGCGAATCGAGGCCCTGGAGGTCGAGCAGGCGGAGTTGGTCGGCGGGCGCGGCGTTCAGCGGGTTCTCCTTACAGCGGGGTTATCGCGGTCGTTGGGGTGCGCGGCTCTGTGCGGTTCGTCGCGGTTCGTCCGAAGCTTGCTGCGTGCTGGTGTTGTTGCCTGTTGCGTCGTGCGCGTCGGTCGTGGCGCGACGCCGCGTCGCGGCCCGGCTCCGGCCCCCGTGGTCACGGGCCTTGCGGCGCGGTGGGCCCGGGGACGTGGAAGGCCCACGGGTCCGTGGCCAGGCGCGAGACGTACGTCTCCACCGTAGCCCCGGACGCGGCGGTCGCGGCCGTCAGTTCCCGGGCGGCCTGCTCCAGCCAGGGCCACTCGGTGGCCCAGTGGGCGGCGTCGACGAGTGCCGGGCCGCCGGCTTCGAGCGCTTCGGACGCCGGGTGGTGGCGCAGGTCGGCGGTGAGGTAGACGTCGGCGCCGCTGCGCCGGGCGGCCTCGAACAGGCTGTCGCCCGCGCCGCCGCACACCGCGACGGTGTGAACTTCGCGGTCCGGGTCACCGGCGATGCGGAGCCCGGCGGCGGTCGCGGGCAGGGCTTTCGCGGCGCGGGCGGCGAACGCGGCCAGCGACTCCGGTGCGGGCAGCGTCCCGACGCGCCCGATGCCGCGGCAGCCCTGCGGGTCGGCGGCGCTGGGGTCGAGCGGGCCGGTGACGGTCAGGCCGAGGGCCCTCGCCAGGGCGTCGGAGACGCCGGGGTCGGCGGAATCCGCGTTGGTGTGTGCGACGGCGAGCGCGCAGTCGCCCTTGATGAGGCTGTGGACGACGCGTCCCTTGAACCCGGTCGCGGCGACGGAGTGCACGCCGCGCAGGAAGAGGGGGTGGTGGGTGATCAGCAGGTCGGCGCCCCACGCGAGCGCTTCGTCGGCGACGGCCTGGACGGGGTCGACCGCGAACATCACCTTGCCGACCTCGGCGCCCGGGTCGCCGCACACCAGGCCGACCGCGTCCCATGATTCGGCCCACGCCGGGTCGTAGAGGCGGTGCAGTGTGGCAAGGACGTCGGAGAGCTTGGGCACGGGGTCGAGGTTACCGCGACCGGCCGCAGGGCCCTGACCGCCGGGGATCAAGGGTTCCCGGACTCGGTCGGGCGCGGGTTTGTGACGCGGCGTGGGGCGCGGGTGCGGGTGGGCGCGGTGGCCGCGGCGCCCCGGAGAAGGGAACGCCTGGGGTGATCCCGGCCCCGCCGGGGACGCGGACGGCCGGGTGGGGACTGTCGGTGCGCGGCCTCGGAGTGCGGCCTCGGAGTGCGGCTGTCCCCATACCACGGCAAACCCTCGGATACCCGGGGAAACGGCGACCGTGCGCGGTCACGATTGCGTCAAGCCGCCCCAACCGTCCGGAAGAACGGGTAGGACCGGCGTCGCGAACGGCGTCCGACCTGAAGCAACCGCACCCGGGCTCTTGGACCGTCCGGTCCGGGCGACCCGGGAGATCCGTCTGGGGGCGGCATCGATGGTGCACTGCATACTCTGCGGCACCGGCAACGACGTCACGGCCCGGTACTGCGCCGGCCTGGGGTGCGGTGCGGACCTCGTCGGGCTGCGCGAAGGGGACCCCACGCGCGCGGTCCAGGTGTACGGCGATCCGGCGGAAGCCGAGGCCGACGCCGGGGAACTCGTCGAGACCACGCTCACCATCCGCAACGCGGGCAGCGAACCCGACAGGTACGTCCTGGAGTTGCGCCGCGACATCGGCGACCGCGTCACGGTCCGGGGCAGCAGCGCCCCCGGCGGCCTCGCGCCGGGCGAAACCTGCCAGTGGACCGTGCGGTACGCGGTGCCGCACGACCGGGCGCCGGATGCCGGAGTGCTCGACATCCCCTTGCGCGTGGTGTCGACGCACGACCGGCGGGTGGCGGCCGTGACCCTGTTCTCGGTCCATCCCGCCGACGCCGCACCGCTGGACGCGGTGCCGTTCCCCGTCCCGCGCGGCGATTCGCGGGCGGGCCACCGAGCCCGCCGCCGGGCCCGGAACACGCAGTTCGCGGCGGCGGGAGCGGTCGCGGCGGTGGCGGTCGTCGCGGCCCTCATCGTCGGCATGGCCTCGGCCGGATCGGGTGGCGGCGACCGGGATGCGCCGACCCGGCAGGCCGCGCCGGCCACGACGCCGCGCCTGCCGGTCGGCGAGTCACCGCCGCCGGGGAACGAGGGCATCCCGACCGAGTTGCCAAGTCACCCGTCGACAGCTCCGTCCACAACCGACGGCACCGCGTCGGCGACGGTGACCACGCGCCCGCCGAGCATCCGCTCGCCGGGCGCGTCGGCGTCCGGCACCAAGTCGGGCGCGCCGGGTCCTGCGACGCGGCCGGGCGGTGGGGCCACGACACCGCCGCCGGTGCCTTGGCCTCCGGTGCCGAGCGGGCCCGGCACGGGCACGCCGTCCACGCCGCCGGGGTCGCAGGGCCCGTCGCCCTCGGCGAGTCCGTCTTCGGAGCCGCCGTCGACCGTGCCGGTGCCGAACGTCGTCGGGTCGGGGTACACCGAGGCCCGCGCGGTGCTGGAGAGCGCGGGTTTCGAGGTGGGCGCGTCCGGCTCCGGGCCGTGCCGGGGGGATTTGTCGGCTGCGGGGTGCGTCGTGGTGTCGCAGTCGCCGACGGGCTCGGCGCCGGCGGGGTCGGAGGTGTCGCTGCGCGTCGCGTCGAGACAGGACGGCGACTGACGCTGCGGACGGTGACCGGCCCGGCGGCACCCGGCAGCTCGGCGGGACTTCCGTGAGACGGGAAAACGGCTTGCCACAGGGGTGTTCGCGGGCCGCTGCCGACTCTTGCGCATCCCATCCGCCATATCGTCACACCATGCTCTTTACCGCTGTCAAACCCCTCGTGTTGGGCGTTCCCGGGTTACTTCACCCATGCGGGTGAACCCCCCGACAACTCGTTGAGCCGCTGCGAAAGCGAACCGTACGGTCTTTCACGTCTCGCCGGGTTCGGACCAACACCGGTCAACGGGTGGGCAGTTCGCACCGATCCCGTCATCAGGACGGGTGTCGGCGGCATTTTCCGGGCGCCGGCCCGAGGACCGGGGTGGTCCGCCGGACCGGACGCGAGGGGGGAAGCAGCGTTGGGCGCAGCACGAGTGCGTGAACCACGTGCCGTTGGGGACGGGGCTCGGTGCGGCGATCGACGCACAGGCGGAGGCGACCCGGGCGCTCGCCCGGGCGTCCTCACTGCGGCTGACGGTCGTCGGAGTGGGCGGCCAACTTCCTTTGGTGATCCTGGTGTTGGTCGCACCCATGCTCGTGCGCGACGGCACGTTGTCGCCGGGCGAACTCGCCGGTGCTGTGCTGTATCTGGTGAAGGAGCTCGCGCCCGCGCTGCGCGCCCTCACCGCGACGGTCGGGGACTGGATCCTCGAACTCGGCGTCGTCGCGGGCCGTTTGGCGGAGGCGGGCGCCGTTCGGCGGCCCGCGCGCGCCTCCGCTCCCCCGGTCCCCGGTGCGGGGGGCGACGTGGTGTCGGCGCGTCCGGCGGTGTTGTCCGTGCGCGATGTGGCTTTCGCGTACGGTCCGTTCGCGGCGCCGGTTGTCGACGGGCTGCATCTCGCGGTGCCCGAGCAGGGCCATCTTGCGGTCGTGGGGCCGAGCGGCATCGGCAAGTCGACGCTTGCGGCGCTTCTGGCGGGGCTGTTGGAGCCGCAGCGGGGCGCGGTGCTGCTGCGCGGCGAGCCACTCGACCGGATCCCGGAGGAGCGGTTGCGGCGAGAGATCGCGGTGGTGCCGCAGGAGGCGTACGTCTTCGCCGGAACGGTCCGGGAAAACCTGGCGTACCTGCTGCCGGGGGCGACCGACGGTGAACTCGACCGTGCCGTGCGGCTCGTCGGTTGCCGGGACCTGGTCACCCGGCTGGGCGGTTACGACGCCGAGCTCGCCGATCCTTCCGCGCTCTCCGCGGGTGAGCGTCAACTGATCGCGCTGGCACGGGTGTTCGTTTCGCCTGCCGAGGTGGTGATCCTGGACGAGGCGACATGTCACCTGGATCCCGCGACGGAAGCGCTCGCCGAGGCCGCGTTCGCCGCCCGCCCGGGTGTGCTCGTCGTGATCGCGCACCGCATGGACTCGGCCCGCCGCGCCGAACTGTTGGCCGGATCGGCGCTGTACGCGGACCTGATGGGCCGCTGGTCGCTCACCCCTCATCCGCGCAGGTAGTGCCCCGCCGGGACCTCGGACGGCCGCGGAAGCGCCCTGGTCCGACGGCTGTTCCCGGACATCCTCCGTGCGGAACCGGGCCGCCCCCGGTTCGCGTCCCCCAATCATTCCGGCGGAAAGGTGCTGCCGCGAAGAGCCCGAGGGGGGATGATGAGGCACTTCTGCCGGCTGTGCGGGGCGCGGGCGGACGGTAGGGAGCGGTTGGGCACGTATTGCCCCGGCAACCACTGCGGCGCGGACCTCTTGGGCGGGGACCGCACGGGCGTCCAGGCGTGGTGCGAGCCGGAGCGGCAGCGCGGCGAGCCGAGGTCGACCGTGACGGTCCGGCTCGTGGTGCGGAACGCGGGCGCGCGGCCGGACACCTTCCGCGTCGAACCGGTCGAACGCGTCCACGGGAGCCTGGACTTCGACGCGTCGGTGCTGAACTTCCCGCTGGCTGCGGACCAGACCCGGGTCGTGGAAGTGCGCTACACGCTGCCGCGCGACCACACCCGGCTGGGCATCGACGTCGCGTCGCGCTTCGGGGTGCCGGGCGCGGACGCGGCCGGACGCGTCAACGACGGGCGGACACAGCGCTTCGGTGTCGCGCTGCGGGTGGTGTCGACGACCGCGAACCAGGGGGCGGCGTGTGCCGCGTTCGCGGTGGACGTCCCGCGGCGGTTCGACACCGACCGCCCCGACGGGTTCTCGCGCGCCCGCTCGGTGCCGCTGCTGGTCGGCAGCGCGGTGCTGGCGCTGATCGTCGCGGCCACCGCCGTCGTCGCGGTGACGTCGGACGACGGCGACTCCGCGTCGGCCCCGCGGGGCGACGCGGCGCAGCAGGTGCCGGTGGGCGACGGCGCCACCGCGGGTGTGATCCTGCCGGGCGTCACCCCGTCCGGCGGCGAACCGCCTTCCGCGGCGGTGGAGTCCCCGTCCAAGGGCGCGGGGCGGCAGCCGCCGGTCGTGTCGTCGACGGTGACGTCGGGGGCGTCCGGGAAGTCGGAGACGGTCGTACCGGAAACGGTCGGGCTCGACGTCGAGGCGGCGCGGCAGGCGTTGCGCGAGCGGAACCTGGTGCCGCGCGTGCAGGTGCGGGCGAACTCGAAGGGGCCGAAGGGCGAGGTCCTGGAGTCGTCCCCGGCGGCCGGGGAGACGGTGCGCGAGGGCGCGACGGTGACGATCACGGTCCGGGACGGCAACACGACCGTGCCGGAGGTGGTCGGCTCGGACGAGGAGAGCGCGACGGCCGAGATACGCGCGGCGGGCCTGGCGGTGTCGGTCAAGCCGAGGCTGACGTCGAAGGCGGAGGAGTACAGCGTGGTGGTTGCCACGTACCCGTCGGCCGGTGCCCAGGTGCCCCTCATGACGAGCGTCACGATCTACGTGGGGAAGCCGGACGTCCGCTGAGCGGGACGCCCCGGAGTTTCCGCGCAAGGGACGAAGCGTGCCGTCCGGCGGCGTGTTTCGTCCCTTGGCTCACCACCTCGGGCCGCTGGTGTCGGCTCAGCGTTCGCGCCGCAGACGGAGCAGGTCCGGCGCCGAGAAGCCCTCGTTGAGCTCCTTGTCGGCGAAGTGCGGCACCAGCAGCTCTTCGAGCTCGTCGGTGTTGAACGCGTCGCCCTTCGCGTCGAACTTGGCCTGGAGTGTGGGGCGTTCGATGACCGCCACGAAGCCGCCGTGGACGACGAAGAGCTGGCCGGAGATGTGGTCGGCGGCGGGGCCGGCGAGGAACGCCACCAGCGGCGAGACGTGTTCGGGTGCCAGCGGGTCGAGTTCGCCCTCCGCGAGGTCGTCCTTGGCGGTGAAGACGTGGCTGGTCAGTTTGGTGAGTGCGCGCGGGGCGATCACGTTCGCGCGGACGCCGTAGCGGTGGCAGCCGTTCGCGGTGCTCATGGTGAGCGCGATGACGGCGGATTTGGCGGCGGCGTAGTTCGCCTGGCCCGGTGATCCGGCGAGGCAGGCCTCCGAGGCGGTGTTGACGACGCGTGCGTACACCGGGCCGCCTTGCGCCTTGGACTTGTCACGCCAGTACTTCGCGGCGTGGTGCGAGGTGTTGAACGTGCCCTTGGCGTGGACGGCGAGGATGATGTCCCATTCGGCCTCGGTCATCGAGAACAGCATGCGGTCGCGCAGCAGGCCCGCGTTGTTGACGAGGATGTCGAGCGACCCGTACGTGTCGACCGCGAGCCCGACCAGTTCCCCGCCGACCGCGAACTGCGAGATGTCGCCGCGGTGCGCGGTCGCCTCGCCGCCCGCCGCGACGATCTCGTCCGCGACGGCCTGCGCCGGGTTCGGCGCGTCCTGGGGGGCGAAGTCGTTGACGACGACTTTCGCTCCGTGCCGGGCGAGTTCGAGTGCCTCGGCGCGCCCGAGGCCGCCGCCGGCACCGGTGACGACGGCGACTTTGCCGGTAAGGGACGTGGGCATGGCGCCTCCAAGGTTTGCGTGGGACGGCCGTCGAACCGGGCGCGGACAACAGGTGCCCGTACGCGACTCGACGGCCGTCGGGGGTGGGTCCGGTGGCGGGTCAGGCGAGCGTGATGATGGTCCGGATCGACTCGCCGGACCTCATGAGGTCGAACGCGTCGTTGATGTCCGCGAGTTCGAGGCGGTGGGTGATCATCGCCTCCAGGTCCAGGCGGCCGGCGCGCCACATGCGGATGATGCGGTTGTACTCGCGGTGGATGTCGCCGCCGCCGTAGATGCTGCCGATGATCTGCTTCTGGTCGAAGAACAGCTCGAACATGTTGAACTGCACGTTGTCGTCCATCGCCCCGGCACCCACGATGACGACGCTGCCGCCGCGCCGGGTCAGTTCGTACGCGCTGCGCGCGGTGAACGACTTGCCGACGACCTCGAAGACGTAGTCGAAGCCCTGACCCGCCGTCAGGTCGTTCTTGGCGGCCTGCGCCTCGTCGGGGGTGACCGCGTGCGTGGCACCGAACTTCTTGGCCCACGCGTGCTTGGACGTCGCCGGGTCGACCGCGACGATGTCGGCGGCGCCGGCCGCGCGCAGCGCCTGGATGACGGCTATGCCGACGCCGCCCGCGCCGATGACCGCGCAGGTGGCGCCCGGTTCGATCGCGGCGCTGTTGAAGACCGCGCCGACGCCGGTGGTGACGCCGCAGCCGATGAGCGAGGCGACCTCGTACGGCACGTCGTCGGGCACCTTGATCGCGCACGGCGCGGCGACGACGACCTCTTCGGTGAAGGTGCCGGTGCCGGTGAAGCCGTGGGCCGGGGTGCCGCCGAACGTGAAGTTCTTGTTGCCGGCGTTCATGAAGCCCGACAGGCACAGGTTGGACTGGCCGCCGGTGCAGAAGTTGCACACGCCGCAGGGCGGCGCCCAGCAGATGACGACCTTGTCGCCGACCGCGACCGAGGTGACGCCGTCGCCGACCTCGACGATCTCCCCGGCGCCCTCGTGGCCGGGCACGAACGGCGCCGGCTGCGGCAGGACGCCGGTCATCGCCGACAGGTCGGAGTGGCAGACGCCGGTGACGTGCAATTTGACCCGGACCCTGCCGGGACCCATGCCCACGGCTTCGACGTCGTCGCGGACTTCGAGCTTGTCCTGTCCGGTCTCGTGCAGGATGGCTGCGCGCATGGGCTGCTCCTCGTCGTCCCGGCCGTGCCGTGGGGTCGTCGACCGCGAAAATATAACGTGTTCTCGTTTGGGGCAAGATAAATGACAGGGTCAAGCTAATACGTACGGGGCGCGCCGAGAAGCCGTATCCCGGACACGCCCCGGATCGTGTGGCGGGCCACTGTCCCCCGAGAACCGCGCGGTCAGGAGGCGTACTCGACCACCGTGTCCGACAGCACCACCGCGTCGTCGCGCTCGACCGACGAGGCGCGGACGTGGAGCGTGCCGCCCTCGTCCCAGACGCGGACGCGCATCGTCTCGCCCGGGAAGAAGATCCCGGCGAACTTCGTGCGGTAGCGCGTCACCCGCGCCACGTCGCCGCCGAGGACCGTGTCCACGACCGCCTTGAGCGTCACCCCGTACGAGCACAGCCCGTGCAGGATCGGGGTGTCGAAGCCCGCCGCCTTCGCGAAGTCGGGGTCGGCGTGCAGCGGGTTCCAGTCGCCGGAAAGCCGGTACAGCAGCGCCTGGTCGGGACGCGTGGACACCTCCACGACGTGGTCCGCGTCCCGCTCGGGAACGTCGATCTTCGTCGACGGTCCGCGCTCGCCGCCGAAGCCGCCCTCGCCGCGCACGAAGATCTCCGACCGCGAGTCGTACAGCGGCGTGCCGTCGGGCAGCGCCGCCGAGGTCTCCAGCACGATGACGGCGGCCTTGCCCTTGTCCCATACGTCCGCGACGCGACTGCGCACACCGATGTCGGTCGCCTCGGGGGGCAGCGGGCCGTGGAGGACGACCTCCTGCCCGCCGTGCAGCACCGCGCGCAGGTCGACGTCGATGCCCGGCAGCGACGCCAGGTCGCCGCCCGCCTTGAACCCGGCCACGGCCGCGAAGGTGGGCAGGACGTGCAGGTTCTTCTCGTACGTGTAGCGCAGTTCGTCGGCGTCGGTCGGCGGGATTCCCGCGCCCAGGCCCAGGTGGTAGAGGATCACGTCCTTGCGCGTCCAACCGATGCTGCCCTCGCGGGGCTGGGCGCCGGTGGCGGCTGTGACGTCGATGGGCATGACGTCCCCTCTCTGATGTGGTCGGCGTGCCCGGCTGCGACCGGCGTGCCGGGTGGCCGTATCCGGTGTGGTCGGCGCGTCCCGGCTGCGGCCTGCGTCTCCGGACCGCGCCGATGCGACGCGGCGCTCACAAACTAGAACGCGTTTTCATTCAGCCGCAAGATCGGCGATCCGGCCGAACCGGCCCAGGCCACCGGCCGCCAATTGGCCCGGGACTCGCGGACGGGCCCCGACTAGCATCCGGCCGTGAGCGACATACGGGAGACGACGGAGCAGCGGCGCGGTCTGTGGCTGGGCGTGGCGGCCTACGGGCTGTGGGGCCTCTTCCCCCTGTACTGGCCGCATCTGAAGCCCGCCGGGGCGGTGGAGATCCTCGCGCACCGGATGGTGTGGTCGATGGTCTTCATGCTCGTCGTCCTCACGGTCGTGCGCCGCTGGTCGTGGGTCCGGGGGCTGCTGCGCGATCCCGTACGCCTGGCCAAGATCGGCATCGCCGGGATCACCATCACCACCAACTGGGGCCTGTACATCTGGGGGGTCAACTCCGATCAGGTGGTGGAGACTTCGCTCGGCTACTTCATCAACCCCCTGGCGTTCATCGCCGTGGGCGTGCTCGTGCTCGGGGAGCGGCTGCGGGCCGCGCAGTGGATCGCGGTGGCGCTCGGCGTCGGGGCCGTGCTCGTGCTGACGGTCGGGTACGGGCGCCTGCCGTGGCTCGCGCTGGTCCTCGCGGTCAGCTTCACCGTCTACGGCTATGTCAAAAAAACCGTCGGGCTGGCGCCGACCGAGTCGCTGACCGCCGAGACGTCGGTGATGTTCCTGCCGGCCGCCGGTTACCTGGCGTATCTGTCGTGGACCGGCGAGGGCACGTTCGGGACGGTGTCGTTCGGGCAGACGCTGCTGCTGATCGGCGCCGGCGTCGTCACCGCCTTCCCGCTGCTGCTGTTCGGCGCGGCGGCGGTACGCATCCCTCTCTCGACCGTCGGCATGATCCAATACCTCGCCCCCGCCTTCCAGTTCGCCGTCGGCGTGTGGATCTACCACGAGGCCATGCCGGCGACCCGCTGGGCGGGTTTCGGCCTCATCTGGGCCGCGCTCGCGGTGCTGACCTTCGACGCACTGCGGCAGGGCCGGAAAACGCGGCGGTCTTCGGCGGCGGCACCCGCACCGGCGCCGGCAAAGGCACCGGTCGACGGTGTGCCCGCCAAGTCGGAAGTGAAGCCGTAGGCGGAAGCGGCGTCACCGGAGACGACCACGGCCGAAGCGAAGCCACCCGGCCGCTGCCTCGACCGCTACTGCCGGGGCTGTTCCGGCGGCTCCAGCAGGTCCAGCACGTGTGCGCGCCCGTGCTCCGCGAAGCGCCCCTCCGTCGCCTCGACGTCGGCGTCGGTCAGGGGCCGGTACGCGGCATCCCTCCCCGACCGGAACCACACCTCGTCGGGAGCGGGCGCGTACCAGGCCTGCCGCGCGAGGACGCGTACGAGCACTTTGTTGGTGTGGGTGTGCGGCAGTTCGGCGGACAGCCGCACGTAGCGCGGGCGCCAGGTCGGCGACAGGTCGGGCTGCCGGGCCTGCCATGCCGCGAAGCCCCGGGCGAACTCCTCGGCGCCGACGCCCTCCCGCAGTACCACCGCGGCCATCGCCTGGTCGCCGGCTGCCTCGTCCGGCACCCCGTAGACGGCCACGAGGGCGATGTCCGGGTGCCGCGCGAGGATGCGGGCGACCGGGGCGGCACCGAAGTTCTCGCCGTTCACGCGCAGCCATTCCCCGCTGCGCCCGGCGAAGAAGAACAGGCCGTCGGCGTCGCGGTAGGCCAGGTCGCCGCTCCAGTACCAGCCGTCGCGCAGCCGGTCGGCGGTCGCGTCGTCGTTGTTCCAGTAGCCCTCGAACGCGCCGGCGCCGTCGAGGTTGACCAGCTCGCCGACGGCTTCGTCGGCGTTGAGCAGCCGCCCGGCGGCGTCGAACCGGCCGCGCGGGCACTCCTCACGGGTCTCGGGGTCGATCACGCGGATGTCGCCGTTGGCGGTGCCGAGCGCGCCGGGCGGCATGCCGGACACGGGGATGAACGACAGGCCGCCCTCGGTCGACCCGAAGCCGTCGCGCACCGAGCAGCCGAAGCGGCGGGCGAACCGCTCGACGTCCTGCGGTCCGCCCTCGTTGCCGAACACCCGGGTCAGGGTGTTGTCCGCGTCGTCCGGGCGCTCGGGGGTGGCGAGGATGTACGACAGTGGTTTACCGACGTAATTCGCGTATGTGACGCGGTACTTGCGTACGTCAGGCAGAAAGCCGGAGGCGGAGAACCGGCGGCGCAGCACGAGCGTCGCACCGGACGCCACCGCCGGCGCCCAACAGGTGATCACGGCGTTGGAGTGGAACAGCGGCATCGCGCAGTAGGCCACGTCGTCGCCGGTCAGCTTCTCGGCCGCGACGAGGCTCGACCCCTGCGTCGCGATCTTGCCCTGCGAGCAGATGACGGCCTTCGGGTCGCCGGTCGTGCCCGAGGTGAGGATGAGCATGAAGGGGTCGTCGGGGGCGGGCGACACCGGCGGCAGCGCGGCACCCGCGTAGGGCGCGAGCGCTTCGGCCCACCGGGGATCGTCGGTGTTCCACACCCGCGACTCGGGGAAGTCCGGTACGGCGTCGCGGAGTTGGTCGGCGTGCGCGTCGCCGGTGAGCAGCAGCGCACAGCCGGTGTGGTTGATGTCGCGGGCCAGTTCGGTGCCGCGCCGGGTCGGGTTCAGGCCGACGACCACCGTTCCCGAGACCGCGGCGGCGGCCAGGAGGAACGAGTACTCCGGCACGTTCTCCAGCAGCACGCCGATGTGGAAGGTGGTGGATGCCCCTTGGAGGGCGGTGCGTTGCGCGTCCAGGAAGGCCGCGCGCTGGGCGGAGAGGCGCACGTGCTCCTCCCAGGACCACAGCGCGTCGCCGCAGCGCACACCGGGCGACGGGTCGCCGGCCCGCCGTCGGACCAGGTCGTTCACGGTGACGGACCAACGGCCGGCCATGCGCCCTCCCGCATACCCCGATTGCTTGACCGAGGCAAGGTAACGGGACGGCGGGCAACCCGGAAGCGTGACCGGCCGGTTGCGCGCGGAGAAGTCGTCACGGCCGCGACATGGCCCCGACAGCGCCACACCACCGGTTTTCCATCGATTCGTATCGCTTGGACCCTGGTCAGCCTCGGTCTCCGGTGCCACCGTGGAAGGAGGCCGCACCGCACGCGCACCGATGCTGCGGCCGGAAGGGTTCTTGCGTCGTCTGCTCGGAAGGGCCGGCGGGTTCGCTGGGATCGGCGGGTCGGCGGGTCGGCGGGCTTGAGGGATTGAGCGGGCCGGTCGGCTCAGTGGGCCGGCGGATTCGCCGGGTTCGGCGGGCTCGCCGGTCCGGGGTTTCCGATCCGCCAAGCTCAGCCGAAGCGGCGGGTTCACGGATCCGCCGGGCTTCCCGGTCCGCAGGGGCACGAACCTTTCCGGTCATCGCACCGGCCCCGTCGAGGAGGACCGTCGTGCCCGAGCTCTCCGTTCCCCTGGCCCGCGGCCTGGTGCGCCGCACCGTCCGCCCGTTCCTGCGCCCGCGCGTACCCGTCGCCGTGCAGCGCCTGCGCCTCGACGCCGCCGGCGCCCTCACGCCGCTCCCGCCCGGCGCCCACATCCTGCGCCGACTCCTGGGAGGCGTACCCGGGCGGCGCGTGTCCGTCGGCCCGGTCGCGCCCGAACGCGCGGTCCTCTATCTGCACGGCGGCGGCTACGTCACCGGATCGTCGCGCTCGCACCTGCCCTACGCCGCGCACCTCGCCCGCGCGACGCGGTCCACGGTGTACGTCATCGACTACCGCCGCGCTCCCGAACACCCGTATCCGGCCGCCGTCCACGACGCCCGCGCCGCGTGGCGCGCACTTGCGGACGAGACCGGCCCGGACACCCCGATGGTCGTCGCGGGCGACGCGGCCGGTGGCGGACTCGCCCTGACGGTCGCCCTCGCAACCGGCACCAACGGCCCCGCCGACACCCCGACCCGCGCCCCGGACGCGCTGGTCATGCTGTCGCCGTGGCTCGACCCGCTGCGCCCGTGGCCGTACGAGCCGGTCTACCACCACGACCCGATCCTGCATGCGTCCTGGCTCACACGCTGCGGCGTCCTGTACGCGGACGGCATCGACCGGGAGCTCCTCGCCCCCGCCCGCAGCGCCGACCTGTCCGGCCTGCCTCCGACGATCGTCCAGAACGGCACCGACGACATCCTGGCCCCGGAGAGCACGGCCTTCGCGGAACGCGCCCGTGCCATGGGAGTTCGCGTCGACCACCTCGAATACCCCGACCTGTGGCACAACTTCGTCCTGCTCGCCGGCATGCTCGCGCCCGCCGACGAGGCACTGCACGACCTCGCCAAGAGCCTGGACGACATGCTTGCGCGGTGATCCCCCTGCGGCGCCGGGGAGACGAACCGGCTAGGTCTGACGGGCCGTCAGGGCCCGGACCCGGTCGCCGTCGACGACGTACACGAACTGTCCCACCACGACCGGCGCGACCATCGTCAACGTGCCGAACGCCGCTCGCCACCACCAGCGTTCGCGCCCGTCCTCGCGGTCGAGGACGATGAGCACGGCATCGCTGTGCGAGCGCACGCACACCACGTCCCCGGCCGCCAGCACCGGCAGCGTACGGTCCAACTGGCCGCCGACCGGGTCGAGCGGGGGACGGGCGGGGATCGGGTCGCTGACCCACCGGCGCCTGCCGTTCACGATGTCGACGGCGTAGACCCGGCGGTCCTCCCCGCGCAGGAACGCGACGTTCCCGGCCGGGGCGAACGCGATCCCCGCGCTTCCGCCCGCCCATTCGACGTCCCACAGCGCCTTGCCCAGGGCCGGGCTCGCGGCGCGCAGCCGCCCGCCGCCGAGGATGTACAGCGTGCCGTCGTCCAGAAGCGCCATCTCGCCGGGGTTCGGATCGCTGTACAGCAACTCGCCGCTGCGGGCGACGCGCACGACGTACTCGCCGATCTCGGCGGTGCCTTTCCGAAACCGCGCGCACAGCACCAGGTCACGGTCCACGGCCGTGACTATGGAGTCCTCCGCGTCGTCGCGCCACAGCGGTTCGCCCGTCGCGGCGTCGAGGGCGTGGACCGGTTCACGGCCGTCGCCGCTGAGGAAGACCGCGCCGGCGCCGTCCCGGCTGAACGCGGTGCGCCGCGCCTCGCGGCGGTTCCACAGCAGATTGCCGGTGACCGGATCGAGGCCGAACAACTCGCTGTGCCCGCCGATCGCGGTCACGGCCCCGGGCACCGGCCGGTACACCGCGTGCACCCGGAACGACCGCTCGGCACGCGCGAGCCGCCCCGCACTGCGCGCCCACAACCCACGCGCGGCGGCTATGTCGGTACGCCACACCTCCGTGCCGCTCGCGGCGTCCACCAGCGCGATGCGCGTGCCCTGCGCGAGGTACGCCTGCCCGTCGCGCGGCTCACCGGCCATGCGCCAACCGGGCTTCGACCACACCAGGTCGCCGGTCTGCGCGTCGAGAGCGGTCAGGCTGTCACCGTCGGCGAAGAGCATCCCGTCGGCGGCGAAGAGGTTCTGTACTCCGGGGATGCGATGGGTCCACAGGCTCCGCGCGGGCAGTTCGGCGGCCCGCGTTCCCTGCGACGACGCGACGACCGGGGCGCTGTCGGCAACTTCAGCCGGTGCGATGTCCTCGGGGGCGGCAACCACACCGGTTCCACTGCCCGTCGCAGCAGGCGCCTGAGGTTGTCCGCCCGTAGCGTTCCCGGTGGCGGAAGCCGCCGTTGGTGGGCGCGAACTCGCTTGCGTCGCCAGGGATTCGGCACCTCGCCTGGCCCCCGGGACCAGTGCCCGGCCCGGTCCTCCCGACGCGACCGCCGCCGAGACCGCGTCGGCCATCTGGGCGGGTAGACCGGCCAGCCCGCCGAGACCCGCGTGGTCCGCCGACCGCGCGTGCCACGCGATGACGTCGCGTGCGGCACGCGGCAGCAACGAACCGAGCTGCCTGGCCTGTTCGCCGATCCGCTCGCGGTCGGGCAGCAGCAGCCGGCCGCGCACGTGGATGCCCGCCACGACGCCGCGCTCGCCACCCTGGCCGCCCAGCCACGCGGCGACTTCGGCGGCACGCGGCCGGGCCAGCGGCACCGGGTCCATCAGCGCCTGCGCCAACGCCGCCAGATCCTCCGGGAGTTCGGCCACGTCGCCGGCCCCGCTCGGCAGCGTCCCCCGGGCGCACAACACCAACAGCACGCCCAGCGCGTACAGATCGGCGGCCATGGTCTCCGGTTCGTCGTCCGACGGCGCGAACGCCCGTCCGGCGAGCGGGAGTCGCCCCCGGGACTCAGACGTGCCACGGTCGAACAGCCGGATCAGGCCGCCGTCGACGAGCTGCGCGCTGGTCACCGACACCAGGACGTTGCCCGGCGAGACGCCCCCGTGCGGAAGCTCGACCGCGTGCATCGCGGCGAGGCCCCGCGCGACGCCGCCCACGATCCGGCCCGCGGCGCGCGGGAGGGCACCGCACGTGGCCAGCAGCTCGGTCAGCGAGGCACCCGGCACGAACCGGCGTGCGTACCAAGGGCGGGCGTCTTCCGCGTCCCACTGGACGATGCGTCCCGCACCCAGGTTGCGGACCCGGGAGAGATCACCCATCACCTCCTCGAAGCGCTCGACGAACCGCCCGTCGGCACGCAGGAGATGCGGATGCGCGAGTTTGACGGTGAGCCACTTGTCATGTGGCGCACGGGCGACGTACACCCGGCCGAAACCGCCCGTGCCGAGGACACCGACCAACTCATGGTCGCCCAGGCGGCGGGGTTCGCCGGGTTCCAGCTCACGCATGCGACGACGCTAGCCGAACGCCGGGCCCGACACACCCCAGGCCCTGCTCCACCAATTGGATCCGGACCGCCCGAAACCCGTCTGACATGCGAGGTTTCCACCGAGTGGAGAAGTCGATCTCACGACGGCCGCCACGCCGAAATCCCGGCCGCGGGACGTGTGTTGGCGATCCGAGACCGGGAGCAAAGAACGCAACTCGCCCATCTCGCGGTCAGGCGGCCCGACTACGCTCGCCGCATGACCGACTACGTGACCGTCCTCACCACGACCGGCACCGCCGAGGCGGCCGAAGCGCTCGCCGACTCCGCCGTCCGCGCCCGCGTGGCCGCCTGCGCGCAGATCGTCGGCCCGATCACCAGTGTCTACCGCTGGGAGGACGAGGTGCAGCGCGAACAGGAGTGGCAGGTCGTCTTCAAGACGACCGCCGCGCGCTACCCCGCCCTTGAAGCCCACATCAAGGCCGAGCACACCTACGACGTCCCCGAAGTCATCGCCACCCCGATCACCGCGGGCAGCCCGGCGTACCTCGCCTGGCTCGCCGCGGAGACCGCGGTGCCGCAGTGACGTGCGGGGCGTTCGCGGCCTTCAGGTCCGAGGCGCGTGTCTCCGGCAGGCACCCGTGCTCCGCCTGGCCCGATGCCGCCCGATGACGCCACCGCGCCCGTCCGGCCCCGGGCGCGGGTGACGTATCGGGCGGGCCGTGCCCGTGGGGTCAGGCGAACTTCGGCTGGGTGGAACCGGGTTTGGGGGCCATCGCGTTGCGGCGTTCCGGGGGACGCAGGGTGACCATGCGGCGCGTGCCCCAGAGACGGTCGTACAGGTACGTCGCCTGGATGCCGGCCTTCAGGAGCGCGCGTTGGGCCCGGGGCCAGCGCAGGATGCGGCCCATGTGCTCCATGACCGCGAGGCTGACGTCGCGGTTGACCTTGATCTCGGCCCGCGCGGTCTTGCGCAACGCCCGCTTGATGCGCGCCGCACCGCCGTTGTCGGAGAGCCGCAGCAACTCCTCGTGGCAGTACGCGAGATGGTTCTCCTCGTCGTCGCAGATCATGCGGATGCCGCGTCCGACGTCGGGATCGTCGCCGAGATAGCGGCGGAGCAACCGCATGTCCTCGGCGGCGCGTTGCTCGGTGACGCGGCTGTGCACGAGGTAGTCGACGATGTCGGCTTCGGTCATCGGCTCGTCGCGCTTCAGGCGCTCGTGCGCGAGCCCGATGCCCTGGCGTTCGAGAAGCATGCAGTAGTCGGTCTCGGGTGGCACGTCGACCGGTTCGAGCCCGCGCCGATGCAGCATCGCACGGAAGATTCGCCCGTGTTTGTCCTCGTCGGCGCCGTGCCGCGCGACCTTGGGCGCGAGTTCGGCGTCGGGGACGAGGGCCGCGATCCGGGCGTTCTCCCAACCGCCTTGGCTCTCACCTTTGGCGGCGATGCTACAGAACAACCGGAACGCGTCGTCGTCGCGGTGGATTTCCTGGAGTATGCCGCGTGCGCTGAGCATGATCGGCCACCCTTCCCCACAGGTACCGTTGACGCCGTTTTGACGCATATGTCTTCCACGGTAACGCAACCGACAGTAGGCCACATGTCGGCGCCCGGTAGCGGAAACCTTCCTTCCGGAGGAGAATTTGCCCGCACATCGGGCGCCACACACGTCACCGCTCACCGGCCGGCTCGGGCTCGGCCCTGCCGGTTACCCCCGGACAACGCCCGGTCATGCCATCTGAGTCGAGCGCCTGGAGTCGTGCACGAGGAGGAGCAGCGCGGCCCAGACAAGGGCGAAGCCCATCCATCGGGCGGTCGGCATCGGTTCGTGCAGGATGGCGACTCCGATGCCGAACTGCATGGCGGGCTCCAGATATTGGAGTAAGCCGAGTGTGCTCAGGGACACCCTGCGTGCGGCGGCGGCGAAAAGCAGCAGCGGAGTCACCGCGAGGCCGGTGGTGATGAGCATCAGGGAGTTTCCGGTTCCCGCTGCGACAAATGTGCCGGTGCCGCGCCACGCCAACCACGCCAGACAGGCGGACGCCGGAATGAACATCACGGCGATCTCGACCGTCATGAAGTGTGCCACCGGCAGCTTCACGGTCTTTTTCAGGTACGCGTACACCGCCCACGAGCCCGCCAACGCGAGCGCGATCCACGGCACGTGTCCGTACGCCGCGATCAGGACGAGCACCGCGCCGAGCCCCAGGGCCACCGCCGCCGACTGTGTCGCGCGCAATCGCTCGCCGAGCAGGAGGACGCCTGTCCCCACGATGGCCAGTGGTGCGACGAAGAAGCCCAGCGCCGCCTCCACGACACGGCCGCTGTTGACGCCGTGGATGTAGACGCACCAGTTGAACGAAAGCACGGCGGAGGCAAGGCAGATTCTGCCCAGCAGGGCGGGTGCGCGGACCACTCCCCGGATCCACGCCCACTGTCCCCGTATCGCAAGAAACCCGATCATAAGAAAGAGCGACCACACCGTGCGGTGGGCGATGAGTTCCACGGAACCCGCGAAATCGAGCAGGGGCCAGTAAAGCGGAAAAAGCCCCCACAGCCCGTATGCGCCCAACCCCAATCCCAGTCCGTGGCGGTCATCGTTCATGCCGGAATGGTAAATTCGGCACGACGAATTCACTATGCCCTGGCGCCTATGGGATAAATGGCCTGACCGATTGACATCAAGGGATCCACCCGGGAAGCAGTGCGAATATTCTTGGCAGCTCCGGTTGACCTGTCAAACGGTCAATAAGGCCTTTTTCTTCATCTCGACTCAGCCCAGGGCGTACGAGGCCTCCAACTCGCGCTGCCCCGGAAGAAGCATGTTCTCGACCGCGAAGACCGGGTTTCCCGCCGAATCGATGACGGCGATCCAGATCAGCAGCGCGGGAGTTCCGGGCGCTGTTTCCAACGCCTCCGCCTCGCTCTCGTCGACGGCCCGAGCCGTCACGGCCTCGGTGGCACGTGCGAGGCGGATGCCCTTGCGGTCCTCAAGATGGGCTCTCAGCCCGCCCGGAACGAGTGCCTCCGAGCCCAGGCTCGTGCCTTCGACCACCGGCAGCGGGAAATACGTCGATATGAGCTCGGCCGGCCTGCCATCGGCGTGCACAAGGATCCGGCGGACCAGAACGGGCGTTCCGTCCGGCAGGTTCAGCATGTCCCGCACCCGGGGCGACGCGACGACGTATCCGACTCTGAGCAGAGTTCCGGCCGGTGCCTCGTCGAGGGACAACAGGCACGTGCCCCGACGCTCCGGTTCGGCGGCGCGGCGCGCGAGCACGAACCGCCCCCGGCCCTGCTGGGCCCGAAGCCAGCCGTTGCGGGCCAGGATCTCCAAGGCCCTGACGACCGTGGGCCGCGAACACCCGAACTCCTCGGCGAACGCCGCCTCCGTCGGAAGCAAGGCACCGACCGGATACGTCCCGTCCTCTATACGCTCCTGCACCGCTCGCGCGAGTCTCGCGTACTTGGGCGGGGGCACTTCGAAGGGCGCGGCGAGCGCCTTGTGTTCAACCATTTGCGTATGGTACTGACAACCTGTCGACCTGCCCGAAGGCCGTACCTCGCAAATTGGATAGCAGTGAATAAAGCGTGAGAGTCGGTTCCGCATTCCTCGCCGAGGAATCGCGAGCCGCCGGAAGCCCTCGGCAAGCAGTTCAATTATCCGCGCCCGTCGCACTTCGCTGTCGAAGGTCCGCGGAGGCTCCCGAACCGTATGAGCGCAACTCCGGCTCGCGGAACCACCCCTCGCGCCGGCGGGCTTGGACGGCGGCAATCTCCTCCGGAGGGATGACCCCGTCGGAGATCAGCCACCACGCGTGGCCGTAGTCGACTTCGCGGGCGAAGGCCAAGCGTGCGGCTTTGTCGGCGAAGGGCGCCTCGCGCACGGAACGGCCGTAACTGGCCACGGTGTCGACGATGGCGAGTGCTCGTTCCGAGGCGTGGTCGCGAGCACGGTTGATCGCGCGCATCACGTGGGCTTGGTCGACGCCCCAGGCGATGAGGACGACGCGCGGGTACTGGGCGAGCGGTTCCCACTTGGGTGCCGAGTGCGGAGGCGTGGCGAAGGGTGCGGGCCTGACGCTGCGCAGGACGTACGGTCGAACCAGCGTCTCGTCGGACGCTTGTTCGTCGGCGTTCACGCGCGCTCCTCGATCCACTCCGCGAATCGGGCGGCGAACGCGTCCGGGATCACGCCGAGTTCGACGCCCGCAGATCCGTCGGGCAGCAACCCCGGCTGGATGTGCGGGAAATCGAAGCCTGCCGCCCGCATCGCCATCGCAAGTTGCCGCGCCGCATGGGTCGCGTGTGTGGCCGTGTGGCGGCCCGGTGCCGTCTGCTGCATGGTGTCCGATCCGTCGTTGCGATGTTCACTGTGTGTGTATCGACGGTTGCGCATCCGGCATACGATTGGGGAGAGCCACATGTTCGAGCCACCACGCGCGAACATTTGGAAGGGAGATGCTTTGGCCGCTCACCTGCGGGAACTCGATCCGTCGTCACCACGCGGCCTGTACGGCGCGGAACTTCGACGCCTGCGGCTCGCCGCGGGGTCGTCGCTCGACGCTCTGGCGAAAAACCTTCACCGGAGCAAAGCCTTTTTGTCTGATATCGAGCGCGGCGAGACGCCCGTACCACCGGGGCTCTCCGAGCAGTTGGACGCGTTCTTCGAGACTGACGGCATGTTCCTGCGGATGTATCCGGCCGCGCGGAAGGACGTGCATCCGAACCGGTACAAGCGGTTCATGGATCTGGATGCGAAGGCGGAGCAGATTGAGGAGTACGCGGCGCATGTCGTGCCGGGGTTGCTGCAAACTCCGGACTATGCACGGGCGCTGATCAAAAGCAACTCGCCTGACGCGTCCCCTGACGAAGTCGAAACACGAGTCGCTGCTCGCCTGGAGCGCCAAGCCCGGTTTGTTGGTCTCGGCCGCCCGCGTTATTGGGTGGTACTCGATGAAGCTGTGCTCCATCGGCCTGTTGGGGGCCGACAGGCCATGGTGATCCAGCTCAAAGCGCTGCTTCAAGCAGTGGAGAACCGAGTGGTCACCCTCCAAGTAGTGCCGTACGAACTGGGCGAACACCCTGCGTTGGGCGGCTCGTTGACGTTGCTCACCCTGCCCAATCGGTCGCTGGTCGCGTACCTGGAAGGATTCAAATCCGGGGAGCTCGTTGAAGACCCGGTGGGCGCGTCGGAGTATGAGCAGACATACGATCGCCTCCGAGCAGTCGCCCTGCCACCGGAAGCGTCAGCGGAGATGATCCGCGCGGCCCTAAAGGAGTTCAGCTCTAATGACTCGCACGACCCTCACCCTGGGCACACAAGCGTGGCGCAAGAGCAGTTACAGCAACGGCGACGGCGGCAACTGCGTGGAAGTCGCCGCCCGCACTTCCGCCATCGTCCCCGTCCGCGACAGCAAGGACACTGACCGCGGCCACCTCACCATCCCCGCCCCGTCCTGGGCCTCGCTCACCACGGCGCTGAAGGCCGACCGGTAGCACCGCCGCACCCCGCGACCGCGTAAGAGCCACGTCTTCGGCCGCCGTACGATCACGAGCTCGTACGGCGGCCGCAGGCTGTCTCGGAAACCCGTGCCCGCGGCGAAGCGTGCTGCCGCACGTCGGCCGTGGCCCCTGACTCGACGCTAGTTGCGTGACTTCCGCTTCACGAGCAGGAACACCACCACGACCAGAAGGACCACGACAACAATTCCGACGATCGCGAAGATCCCGGCCTTGCTCTTCTTCTTTTTCTTCTTCTTCGTGCTGGTTTTGGTGGTGGCCGCAGGAGCCTTGGCCGCAGGGTTCTTCGGCTTGGCCTCAGGCGCCGGCGCCTGAGGTCCCTTCACCGGCGGCAGTTCCTTGGCCGCCACGACCGCCGACCCGGCACCGGCCGCCGACCCGCCCGACGGCTCGGCCCCCGCGACCGGACCGGCGAACAAGGTCAGCCCAACCGCGAACCCGACGACCGTCGTTATCAAACGACGCACTGTGTCCCCTCCTTGTCGAGACCGCGCACCCAAACCCCAACGGCCGAGCCGGTCCCGAATGCGAGCCCCCAGGCTAGTGCCGTATCACGCCACATTTGAGGGGCCCGCCGACCACGGCCCCTCGGGCTGCCCGCCCGTCGCCGGGAACTCCCGCTCCGCGACCGTCCATGCGCTCGCCGCCGGCGGCCAGATGTCGCCCTGACTGGATCAAGTCCTATGCAGCGAAAGCGAGTTCGATACACTCACGGCTGTGGGGAGAAGAGACTTGTCGGACAGTTGATGCCAGTGATGTGGTCGACACGGAGATCATCGGCCTGATCGGGCCCGCAAGGATCCCGCCGAGCGGATCCGGCGGGCGTGGGCCGTCGTCGGAAGCTGCCGTACCGATTCCGGGGCGGGGGATACGCGTACTCGACAAGCACGGGAACCGGCTCGTAGTGGTGGGCATCACGGGGGGCTCATGGTGGTCAGGGCGTTGCGCGGCCCCACGTAACGAGCGCGGTGTCGACCTGGTGATCAGGACTCTCACGGGGGTGTGTGATGGACGTTGTTCCGTGGCCCGAAGTCTTCGCCGCGCGTTATCGGCGCACAGGTTACTGGCAGGGGTTGCCCCTGGGTGAGCTGCTGCGTGAGCGGGCTCGCAAGTCTCCACACGCACCCGCCGTGCGCTGGGGCGACCAGTGTTGGGACTTCGCCGAACTGGACCGCCGAAGTGACCGACTCGCGGCGGGTCTCGACGGTCTTGGCATCGCCCGCGGAGACCGTGTGGTTGTCCAGTTACCGAACGTCCCCGAGTTTCTCGTGGTTCTGTTCGCGCTCTTCAGGGTGGGCGCGGTGCCGGTGCTCGGATTGCCCGCGTACCGCAGGGCGGAGGCCGTTCACCTGTGCCGGAGCACGGACGCGGTGGCCTACGTCGTGGCGGACACCGACCCGGATCGAGGGTTCGATTACCGCATACTGGCCGACGAGGTCGTGGCCGAGGCGCCGTCGCTGCGGCATGTGCTGGTCGCGGGCGACGCAGGGGCACACACGCCGCTGGACGAGATCAACGCGGAGCCGATGGCGATCCCGCCGCCCCGAGCGCAGGACCCCGCCCTGCTGCTGGTCTCGGGCGGAACCACCGGAGTTCCCAAGCTCATTCCGCGTACACACGACGACTACTTCTACAACGTGCGCGCCAGTGCCGAGGTCTGTGGCCTGGGCGAGAACAGTGTCTACCTGGCCGCTCTGCCGGTCAGCCACAACTTCGCGCTCGCGTGTCCCGGAGTACTGGGCGCGCTGTACGCCGGAGGCACCGCCTTGCTGTCGGCGTCGAGTCGGCCGCAGGATGTCTTCGCCGAAATCGAACGGTTCCGAGTCACCATCACGGCGGCGGTGCCGCCGCTGGCCGCGCAGTGGGCCCAGGCCGCGGCGCGCAGCCGCTGGGATCTGAGCTCGCTGCGGGTGCTCCAGGTCGGGGGCGCCCGGTTGTCCGAGGCGGCGGCACGGAAGATCGACGAGGCTTTCGGCGGCGCGTTGCAGCAGGTCTTCGGCATGGCCGAGGGCCTGCTCAGCTACACCCGCCTGGACGACGACACGGACACGGTCGTCACCACCCAGGGCCTGCCGCTGAGCCCGGACGACGAACTGCGCATCGTGGACGCCGAGGGCACGGACGTGGCGCCGGGCACGGTCGGCAGCCTGCTCACCCGCGGGCCCTACACCCTGCGGGGCTACTACCGCGCGCCCGAGCACAACCGCCTCGCCTTCACCTCCGACGGCTTCTACCGCACGGGTGACCTGGTGCGTCTCACCCCCCACGGCCGACTGGTGGTGGAGGGCCGGGAGAAGGACCTGGTGAACCGGGCCGGGACCAAGATCTCCGCGGACGAGGTGCAGGACCACCTGCGCGCCCATCCGGCGATCCTCGACGCCGCACTCGTCGCCGTACCCGACGCCAGACTGGGAGAACGGTCCTGCGCCTGCCTCGTCCTGAGTGACGGGCACGGTACGACGCCGCCCGACGTGGCCGGTTTCCTGCGCGACCGCGGACTGGCGGCGTACAAGATCCCGGACACGGTCCTCGTCTACGACTCTTTTCCCCTGACCAGCGTGGGCAAGGTCGACAAGCGCGCCCTGGTTCGCGACATCACCTCGTGATCGGGCCTCCTCCCGGCAAAGAGGCGGTCATATACGGACGAGGGCACGGCACCGCGTCCGAAGTGCCCGCCCTGGGCCGCCCGTTGCCGCCCGTTGCCGCCCGCCTCGTCCGCTCGGGACGCGGCACTGATGTCTTCCGCCGTCTTGTCCCCGAGGCCCTTGTGCGCACGCCCGGGCCTGTGCTCTTCGAAGGAGTGACCTCATGAGTCATGACATGCAGACCTTCCTGGCCGACACATTCCGCGAGTGGCAGATCTCGGACGGCCCGATCACCGGGGGCGTCCTGATCGGCGACGGCGGGCTGGGCATCGACTCGCTGCTGCTGACCGAGCTGGAGACCCGGTTCTACACCGAGTTCGGAGTGGAACTGGAGTCGGCGGACGTGAAGCGAATGCCGTTGATGACCGTCGACGAACTGGCCGCGCTCCTGGCCGACCGGGCGCAAGGCGTCACCTGACGATCTTTCACCACCACCGCCAGGACGCCCGCAACCGGAAAGGACAGCCATGCGCAGGCGCGTAGTCGTCACCGGAATCGGCGTCGTCACCCCACTCGGTGACGACCCGGACAAGGTCATGCAGCAACTCATGGAGGGCTCGACGGCGATCGGTAAGACGACCAGGTTCGACACCACCGGCCTGCGTGCGGACGCTGCCGCCGAACTTCCGTCGTTCGAACCGGGCCGCTACACGATCAGCCGACGGGACACCTTCATCCTGGACGTCTGGCAGCAGTACGTCGTGGCCGCCGCGGAACTGGCGGTCCGTGACGCCGAACTGCCTTTGGCCCGCAACGAGATCTCCTCCAAAGACCGGGCGGAGCCAGGCCATCCCCGTTATGGGGCGTCGGTCGGCACCGCCTACCTGAGCGGGGCGTTTCTCGCCGAACAGCTCTACAAACTGCGTGACACGGGCCCTCGGGGTGTGTCGCCCCGGCTGCTGCCCTCCACCGTCCCCAACGGGGCGACCTCGGTGGTCTCCATCCGCTACGGCCTGCGCGGCCCGCTCATCACGGTCAGCAGCGCCTCGGCGGCCGGAACCGACTGCGTCATCGCCGCCTACGACCGCATCCGCCAAGGCCGGGCGGACGTCATGCTGGCCGGAGGTGGCGAGGCAGGCGTCAACCTTCCGACCGTGGTGGCCCTGAGCCGGCTCGGCACCATCTCCCCGACCGGTGCGTGCCGCCCCTTCGACCAGGACAGGGACGGCACGGTCATCGGCGAGGGCGCCGCGATCCTGGTCCTGGAGGAGTACGAACACGCACGGCGGCGCGGCGCCCGCATCCAAGGCGAACTCCTCGGCTACGGGCAGCGCGGTGACGCCTTCGACCTGGCGGAACTGCCCGCCGCGGCCCCCAGCCACATCGACTGCCTGCACGAAGCCCTGGACGACGCCGGCATCTCGCCGTCCGACGTGGGATACGTCAACGTGCACGGCACCGGCACCGTGTCCAACGACCGCGCCGAAGCCCACGCGGTACGCACCGTCTTCGGCACCGGACCCGACGCGCCGTACGTGGGCTCCGTCAAGGGCAGCACGGGCCACATGGGAGGAGGGGCCGGGGCCTTCGAGATCATCGTCGCGATGCTCGCCGGCAGCCGCGGCGAGGTCCCGCCCACGGTCGGTCTGACCAACCCCGCGGAGGACTGCAACCTGCGCCACGTCATCGGCAAGGGCATCAGCGCCGCCGTCCCCTACGCCGTCTCCGCCGGCAACGGCCTGGGCGGTAACTGCTCCGCCCTCGTCATCCGGGGCACGGCAGACCGGTAGTAGCCCGCCGAGTCCCGGCGGCCGCGGCCGCCGTATCCCCCATTCGGCGGATGGCACCGGCTGCAACCAACCGGTCACCCTGAGCGCACACGGCGGAAGGAGACTCTTGTGCGTTTGAGATCCGCGTTGGCGGTTTTGGCGTCGGCGGCGTTCCTGACATTCGGACCGGTTCCGGGGGCCGGCGTGGCCGCTGCCGCACCCCCCTGCCCGGCGGGGGCGGGCTGTCTCTGGCCGATGTCGGACTTCCAGGGAACGGCCATCACCGTGTGGCCCAACGGCGCGTTCAACCAGTGCTTCGCGATCCCGGACCGGCAGGACGCCCTGTCGTTCTGGAACCGCAGCGGCGCCACCATGTTCGTGTACGCGCAATCCGATTGCCGTCCGGACCTCGGCTACTACGGCGTCCCGAACGAGGACGGGACAGGCCGGCTGACGAAGATTTCGTTCGGCTACTGCTTCGACAACGGGGTGTGGCCAGGCTGCCCCAAGCAGGACTGACAGCACCCGGCCCGCGAGTCCGCGCGACGCCTGCCTCCGAGGTCGTCCCCGACACTACGGACGGCGTGGTGGGGCGCGGCTCGCCCGGGCCGCCGCATCGCCCGGCTCAGAGAATGCCGCAGGAACACCGGTCGGCCGTACGACCGGGGTTCAGAACCGGGCGCGCCGGTACAGGCCCACGACCGCGGCGCCGCCGAGGCCGATGTTGTGGGTGAGGCCGATCTCGGCACCCGCCACCTGCCTGGCTTCCGCTTCGCCGCGCAGGTGCCAGGTGATCTCGGTGGCCTGGGCCAGGCCTGTCGCGCCCAGAGGATGGCCTTTGGAGATCAGGCCGCCGGACGGGTTGACGACCCACTTGCCGCCGTGGGTGGTGGCGCCTTCGGCGACGAGTTTGGCGCCTTCGCCGTCGGAGGCCATGCCCAACGCCTCGTACGTCAGGATCTCGTTGATCGAGAAGCAGTCGTGCAGTTCGATCACGTCCACGTCGTCGATGGTCAGACCGGACCCGGCGAAGACGCGGTCGGCGGCGAGGCGGGACATGGATTTCCCGACGGCGTTGACGACGGAGCCGTCGAAGCTGTCCGCCGTGTCGGTGGTCATGGTCTGGGCGACGATTTCGACGGCCTTGTCCTGGAGCCCGTGTTCGCGGACGAACCGTTCGCTCGCCACGACGACCGCGGCGGCGCCGTCCGAGGTGGGCGAGCACTGGAGCCTGGTCAGCGGCGCGTGGATCTCCTTGGCGGCCAGGACGTCTTCGAGCGAGTACTCGTCGCGGAACTGGGCGTACGGGTTGTCCACCGAGTGCCGGTGGTTCTTGACCGCGACGAGCGCGATCTGCTCCTGGGTGGCGCCGTACCGCTCCATGTATTCGCGTGCGGCGTTGCCGAAGATCTGCGCGGCGGGCGGGGCGGCGACGAACGGGTACTTCTTCGCCATGATGCCGTAGTGCCGGCCGACCGGGCTGCTCGCCATGTCGCCGCTGCCGCTGCCGCCGCCGAGGGCGCCCTTGGACATCCGCTCGAAGCCCAGGGCAAGCACACAGTCGTTGATGCCGCCCTGCACGAACTGACGGGCCATCATGAGCGCCGACGAGCCGGTCGCACAGTTGTTGTTGACGTTGTAGACGGGAATGCCGGTCAGGCCGAGTTCGTAGACCGCCCGCTGACCTTGGGTGGACGGGCCGGAGCAGTAACCGACCGGCGCCTGCTCGACGAGGTCGTACGAAATCCCCGCGTCGGCGAGTGCCTTCTCCCCCGCCTCCTTGGCCATGTCGGGGTACTGCCAGTCCCTGCTGCCCGGCTTCTCGAACTTGGTCATGCCGACGCCGACGATGAAGACCCTGCCGGCCCCTGAGTCGCTCACTGGCCCTGCCTCCCACCACGCGCAAATGGACATTTCGACGAGTTGTCATGGCGAACACCCGCGCACGCGGCGTCCGACTCCCGCGATGCTAGAACGTGTTCCACCCAAGGGGGAGGGCCTGTCGATCGCCGCGGATGTGGCCCTCGCCACGGCACGCGCCCGCGCGGCTGGGGCAGGATGATCGCCGACACGCCCCGGAGCAGCCGGGGCGACGCCTCAGAGCAGGGGACGCGCATGACGGACCGCTCCACCGCCACCGGCGCGATCGACCCCCGCGTACTGGACGCCTTCGACGCGGCGGTCGGGTTCATGCCCGCCGACGAGGGGGCGGCGTTGTACGCGGCGGCGGTCGAGGCGGCCAAGGTCGGTCCGCTGCTCGAACTCGGCACGTACTGCGGCCGTTCGACGATCCTGCTCGCGGCCGCGGCCCGCGACGCGGGGACGGTGGTGGTCACGCTCGACCACCACCGGGGCTCGGAGGAGCAGCAGCCCGGCTGGGAGTACCACGACCCGACGCTGGTCGACCCCGAGGTCGGTGCGATGGACACCCTGCCGACGTTCCGGCGCACCTTGTACCGCGCGGGACTGGAGGACCACGTCGTCGCCCTGGTGGGCCGCTCGCGCACGATCGCGCCGCTGTGGAACACCCCGGTCGGCATGGTCTTCATCGACGGCGGCCACACCGACGAGCACGCGAACGGCGACTACGAGGGCTGGGCGCCGCACGTCGCGCAGGGCGGACTGCTGGTGATCCACGACGTGTTCCCGAATCCGGACGACGGCGGACAGGCGCCGTACCGGGTCTATCTGCGGGCACTCGCGTCGGGGGCGTTCACCGAGTCGGCGGGACACGGGTCACTGCGGGTGCTGCGGCGTACGGGACACGGCATCTGAACGCGAACGGGGTTGACACGCACGCCTGGCACGACGGGCTGCGCCCCCGTGCGCGAGGGAAGCCCCGCAAACATCAGGCAAGTCAGTGACACAGGTGTGTCCGAGGCGGGACACTGTGTGCCCCGACAAGGTCCGTACGTGACAGGATCGACATGACCGAGGGCGAGCAGTACGAGCGGGTTTGGGATGCGGCGACGCGCCGCTGGGTGACTCGCCCGTCGGTTCCGTCGACCGCGGAAGGGGCGTCCGCCGCCGCTCCGCCGGACCGGGCTGCCGGTGCCGGTCCGCGCGCTGGGCGACCGCCGAATCCGGTCGGCCCGGAACCCGCCGACGACGAGCCGACCGCGACGCAGCCGAGTGTGGTCGACCCGGCGCCCAGGCCCCGGCGTACCCCTCCACCGCGTCCGACGCAGGCCCCGAACGTGCACTTGGGCGGACCGGGCGGCGGGCCGAACGCCGGTGCGGTGCGCGGAAATCCGGGGGCCGCGGGGACTCCGCCGGGCACGGCGGGCCCGGGTACGCCGGACGCTCCTCGCAGCCCCGGTGATTCCCCGCCGGGGTCGCGGCATCCGGCGCCACCGACCGCGCTCGGCAACCTGCCCGCACAGACGGCGGGTTCGCCCGGTTCGCCCGGTCCCGGCGCGCAGGGTCCGGGACGGCCGGGCCCGGGACGGCAGGCTCCCGGTCCGCAGGCGCCCCCACAGACCCCGGGTGCCCAGGCCGCCGAACCGCGGCCTTACGACCCGCAGGCGCCCGGCTGGTTCGCGCGCAGCCAAGAACCTCCGCCCATGCCGCGCGGTTCCACGTTCGCCGACGCGGCGGGCAGCCGCACGCCGCCCAAAGGCACCGACCTTCGCGCGAGCGGGCCCGGCACTCCCACTCAGGGTGCGAACGGGCCGTACGGCAGCGGCCCGGGGTCGGCCACCGTCGCGGGCATGCCGACCGCGCCCGGCGCCGCGTGGAACGCGATCCCGTCGGCGCCGCCCACCGGGCCGGGGCGCATCGCGCCACCGTACGACCAGCCCCCGGGCGGCGGTTCGCCCCCGCACGTTTCCGGAGACTCCGGCGGCGACAACCGGGTGCGCACGCTCGCGGTCATCGCCGTGATAGTGGCCCTCATCGCGGCGGCGGTCACCGTGGTCGTGTGGCAGCCGTGGAGCGACGACGACACGGCGTCGGTCGCGGACGCCTCGGGCGGGCCGACCGGACAGACCGGATCGGCGACGGGGACAGGCCCGACGCCCACGCCGACACCGTCCGGCGGAAACGGGACACCGTCGCTGTCCACTTCACCCTCCGCGTCACCGTCGCCGTCCCCCTCCGCCTCGCCGTCCGCCGACCCGGGCGAGCAGGCCCGCGCGCTGAGCAACCTGCTGGACCACAGCGGATCGTCGCGGCAGTCGGTGATCGCCGCGGTCAACAACGCCCAGGCGTGCACGGCACTCGACTCGGCGTACGCCGATCTGAACAACGCGGCCGTGACGCGCAGGTCACTGGTCGAGCAACTGAACACGCTCAAGTTCGACGCTCTTCCCGAGGTACAACCGGCGCTGGAACAACTGCGCACCGCCTGGCTGGAATCCGCCTCGGCCGATGACCACTACGCTGCATGGGCCGAGGCCCAGTCGACTGACGGCTGCGGCGCGGGCGAGGCCGACAAGGCCGCCGGCGACGCCGCCAGCGGCCGGGCAACAGCTGCCAAACAAGCGTTCGTACGGGCGTGGAACGACATCGCGACCCGTTACGGACTGCCGACGAGGACCGAACTTGCCATTTGACCCGTCAGAACCCTGGGAGCCCTGGGACAGCCCTCCGGCCCCCAGGTCCAGCCGTGCGCGTGACCGCTCCGAGCCCCGCCGAGGTCGCACGCGCGTGACGGTCGGCGTCGCGGTCGCGGCGCTGGCGCTGATCGGAACGACCGCACTCGCGGTCGAGTGGCGCAACGACGACTCAGGCGGCACCGCGTCCGCCGCGGCGACCTCGCCACCGGTCTCCTCACAGGCCGCAACCACCGTGCCCGGCAAGGGAGTCGACACACCGTCAGGTGCCTCGCCCAACGCGGACGGACCACAGGCGACCGCGAACCGACCGGGTGCGTCCGCATCCGGGCCGGCCGTTCCCCCCGCCCCCGCTTCTCCTGCTGTTCCGCCGAACTCGGCGCCGCTGGCCGGGAAGACCGTCGTGATCGACCCGGGCCACAATCCGGGCAATGCGCGCCACACTCGCGAAATCGGCCGCCAGGTCGACGCGGGCGGCTTCGACAAGAACTGCGACGAGACCGGCACGCAGAGCAACTCCGGCTACACGGAAGCCGCGTTCACCCTCGATGTCGCCAACCGCGCCCGCCAGTTGCTCACCGGGCTCGGTGCCAAGGTCGTGTTCACGTGGGACAACGACCGCCCGTGGGGACCGTGCATCGACGAACGCGCGCGCGTCGGCAACGAGGCGCGGGCAGATGCGGTCGTGTCGATCCACGGTGACGGAGCGGGGCCGACCGCGTACGGTTTCCACGTGATCGTCCCGGACGCCGTGATCGCCGGCACCGCCGACACCCGGCCGATAGCCGCCCCCTCGCGCGCGCTCGGCGACGCGCTGGTGGCGGCGTTCGCCGAGAACACCGGTACGGGCCCGGCGAATTACATCGGGCAGGACGGCATCGACGTACGTGACGATCTGGGCGGGCTGAATCTGTCCACCGTGCCGAAGGTCTTCATCGAATGCGGCAACATGCGCAATGCCCAGGACGCGACCCGGATGAGCGATCCCGCGTGGCGGCAAAAAGCCGCGCAGGGCATCGCGTTCGGCATCCGCGACTTCCTGTCGAAGGGGTCTTGACACAAGCCCCCTACGCACCAACGCACCTGAAACATCCGTAAGCTCCCCGGACCCGAACACCGCGTCACCCGGCCGCACTCCGCACGCGCGGCGTCCTCGGGGACATCCGGGAGCGCTCGCGTCCACGTCCCCATCACGACCCAGAGGAGCATCGTGAACCCAAGAGGCCTCACACGGGGAGACGGCCTTGTCTTCGTCTGCGTCGGACTCATCTTCGGCTTCTCGTTCGCGCCGTACATGAAAGCGTCGGCGTCGGGCGGTGGCCCCGGCGGCGGTTCGAGTTTCGACGAGGACGACTTCGACTACGACAGTTCGAGCAGCTCCTCCGGCGACGACTTCACGGTCAACGCCTGGGCCCAGGACCACTGGCCGCTCATGGCAGTGGTCGTCCTGCTGCCGATCATCGCGTTCGTGCTGCTCGTGGCGCACCGCTACATGGTGAACTCCGACCAGCGCCCGGTCGGCGGGCTGACGTTGCGTCAGTGGGCCACGGCGTTCAGTGTGGTCGCGGCGTGGGCGGCACTGTGGTCGCTCGGCGGCAACGTGTTCGGCAACGCGGACTTCGGGTTCGAGATGCAGGGCATCGACCTCGAACACGGCTTCGGCGCGTTCGTCATCCTGCCGTTCACGGTGCTCATGGCGCTGCTGATGATGGTCATCGACCGCTCTCCGGCGCTGGCGTACCCGCTGTTCGTCGCGGCCCCGGCCTACCCGCACGGCTACATCCCGCAGCAGCCGGGCCGGCCCGGCTACGCGGGACAGCCCGGCATGGCACCGTACGGCGCGACCGGCGGCTTCGCCGCACCCGTCGTGCCGCCGGGGACGCCGGTGTCGCAGATGCCGCCGCCGATGACCCACGCCGGGGGGATCCCGGTCGTGGCCCCCGCGGCGGCCGCTGCGGCGACTCCTGCGGCAGCGCCCGCTGCCGCGCCCCCCGGGGCAGCACCGGCTGCCGAGGCCGCGCCGTCTCCCGCCGAAGCACCGGCGGGGCCGCCGGCGGACGCACAGACGGATGCGCAGGCAGACGCCCAGGCAGACCCCCAGGCCGAGCCGGAGTTCGCACAGTTCTGGCTCGCGGTGCCGGAGCCGCGTCCGCTCGCGCCGGTGGGCGGGCTCGACAAGACCCCGGTGGCCACGCTGGTGCCGGGCACCTGGTATCTGGCGGTGGACGCCGCGGGCGACGGCTTCGTCGTCGAGGTCGACGGAGTCCGGGGGGTGCTCCAGGACGCCTCGGGCATCCAGCGCGGCGAGTGACCGCCGAGAGTAACTGCGGAGAGTAACAAGGCACCAATAGCAAACGAACTTTTTCACCTCAAACCGGGCCCCGTCACGTCGCCCCCCGACCGGCGGGGCACGTCCCCCGACCGGATCTGGCACAGTGTCCGACCGGAAGCCTTCAACCCCAAGGCACCGGCAGCGCGCGGGGGCGCGGTCGGTGCGGCAATTTTGGTCGCCCCCGTACCTTGGCGGCGCCCATCCCCCTCGGGAGGAGACCCCAACTAGTGGACATCAAGAAACTCACGCGCGGTGATGCGGTTGTCGCGCTTGCGGCACTGCTGATCTTCATCTTCTCGTTCCTCGCCTACTTCGAGACCGAGTACATGGGCCAGTCGGACTCGGTCAATGCCTGGGACAACGAAGCCATCCCCGGCGCGGCTGCATCGCTGGTCCTGGTTCCGGTCGTCGCCGCGATTTTGTTCATCGTCGGCGGGCTGCAGCCGCGCCCGGTGGTGTTCCTCGGCCTCAACCTGCGGCAGTGGGCAACCCCGCTCGCCGTGGTGTCCCCGTTGTACGCGATCTGGACGATCGCCGGCGGCCCGGAGGGCATCGACGCCGGTATTGGGGCCATCTTCATCCTGCTCGCGACTCTGATCCTCGCCGGTGCCGTCATCGCCACCGAGATGGTCCCCGCCCTCAAGGCCCCCCTCGGCCTCGGCGGCGGTGCGGGTGCGGGTGCCCCGCAGGGCGGCGCTCCGTACGGCGGCCAGCCCGCCGGCGGCTTCTCCGGTGCCCCGCAGGGCGGTGCCCCCTACGGCGGCAGCCAGCCCGGTCAGTTCGGCGGTGCCCAGGCGGCTCCCGCCGGTGCGGCGGCCGCGCCTGCGGCCGACCCGTCGTTCCAGCCGTACTGGTTCTCGGTGCCGGACCAGCGTGAGCTGGTGGACGCGCAGACCAACGCGCCGACCGGTTCCCTGAACCCGGGCGTGTGGTACCTCGCGGTCGCGCAGCACGGCCAGGGCCTCCTGGTCGAGGTCGACGGCGTCCGCGGCGTGCTGTGGAACGTCTCGGGCATCCAGAAGTCGTAACACCCTGCCCAACCGAGGGGG
>NZ_JBPKBI010000013.1:0-23721 GCF_051388935.1 Yinghuangia sp. YIM S10712 | reverse complement strand
GCCGCAATCACCGCGGCGGACCCCCCCTCGGCGTTGATGCCCCCGCATCCCCCGTGGCGCAGAACTATAACGTGTTCTACAGTGCGAGCGGATGCTGACGCCCCATCAGGGGCGCTCCCGGTGCGAGGAGGCACGCGATGCGGCTCGGTCTGCAATTCGGCTACTGGGGGCGCGGGCCCACACCCGGTTTCGTGGAAACCGCCCAGGAGGCCGAACGCCTCGGCTTCGACACGGTCTGGACCGCCGAATCGTGGGGCTCCGACGCGTTCACCCCGCTCACCTGGATCGCCGCGCACACCTCGCGCATCGGCCTGGGCACCGCGGTGACGCAGATGACCGCACGCACGCCGACCGCCACCGCGATGCACGCCCTCACGCTCGACCACCTCTCCGGCGGGCGCGTGACCCTCGGCCTCGGGCTGTCGGGGCCGCAGGTCGTCGAAGGCTGGTACGGACGACCGTTCCCGGCGAGCCCCCTCACCTTCACGCGCGAATACGTCGACGTGATCCGGCAGGTGCTGCGCCGGGAGGGCCCGGTCGAGCTCGACGGGCGGTACGCCGAGCACCCCTACCGCGGCGACGACGGGACCGGCCTCGGCAAGCCGCTCAAGCCGATCACCCACCCGCTGCGCGCCGATCTGCCGGTGTTTCTGGGCGCCGAGGGGCCGAAGAACGTGCACTTGAGCACGCAGATAGCGGACGGGTGGCTGCCGCTGCACTGGTCGCCGTACAACCATGGCGCGTACGCCGACGCGCTGCGCGACAAGCCGGCCGGCTTCCGGATCGCGCCGATCGTGCAGGTCGCGGTGCACGACGACCTCGCGCAGGCGATGCTGCCGATCAAGGCCGGGATGGGCTTCTACGTCGGCGGCATGGGCGCCAAATCGCGCAATTTCCACGCGGACCTGATGCGGCGCTTCGGATACGGGGACGCCGCCGACAAGATCCAGGACCTCTTCTTCGCCGGCCGCCGCGACGAAGCAATCGCGGCGGTGCCGGACGCGTTCGTGGACGAGATCGCGCTCGTCGGGCCGCCGGACCGCGTCCGCGAGCGCTTCGCGGCGTGGGCGGCGGACGAGCATGTCACGGACATGATCGTGACGACCCGCGACCTGCCGACGCTGAAGCTCCTGGCGGATCTGGCGAACGGCTGACCGGCCGCACCGCTGGAACGGTTGGACCGGCTGGGGCCGGCCACCGCACTAGATCGCGGACAGCTCAAGCCACTTGTCCAACACCGCCCGGTCGCCGAGGACTTCCGCATCTCCGGCCGCCTTCACGCTCTGCCGCCGCAGCAACACCCGCATCACCGCCGCCGCGCCGCCGCGCAGGGCCGCGTCGCCCTTCGCGTGGCCGCGCTCCCAGGTGTAGCCCGCCGGTCGCAGCGTGATCGTCCACTCCCCCGCACGGTCGCCGCCGCTGGTGTGGATGTGCAGTGTCTCGCCGTCGCCGTACGCCGGAAGGTCTTCGGCCCGGCCGCCCCGCGGGACGATCGTGAGGAGTTCGTCGATCGTGTCGACGGCGACCTCGGGGGCGACCTTTGGGTCGACGCCCAGCGCGAGTTCGGCGTCGACGCGGTGGACGAGCGTTTCGTGCAGCATGCGCCGGCTCCAGAACCGCGCGTGCGGCACGGGGCCGAACGTCCACGCGGCGGCGTCGGGGTCGGCCTTCCCGAGATCCGCTGCCGCGCGGCGGGCGCCCGCGGCCAGCCAGTCCGGGAGCCCGGCCGGGTCGTCGGGCAGGCCCAGGTCGAGGCTGCGCCCGGCGACGGGGGTGTCGCTCGCCCCGGCCCGGACGATCGCCGCCGACCAGGCGTGTGCCGTCCCGACGTGTTTGACCAGCTTGGCGAGCGTCCAGCCGGGACACGTCGGCACCTCGGTGCCGAGATCCGCGCCCCGTGCGGCGTCCGCGAGCCGGTCCGCTTCCGCCACGAACATGTCGCAGTACACGTCGTGGTCCCAGCCGTACAAAGGTTCCGCCATGGCCTGCCCCTGTCTGTGTCCCTGACGCCCGGGGAATCGGTTTGCCCCACTCATTCGTACCCGCCCGCCCGTGCCGTCCGCGACAACGGCACGTACGCGCGGCCGTTCAGTGTGGGTCGGCACACAGCTCCGAGTCGCAGCGCACCTCGGTCGGGGCGAGGCCGATCGGGAGGGCCGCGTCGGCGTAGGTGTCCTCGCCTCCGAAGATCGTGGTTGTCGCGGGTTCGCCGCCGAGGACGGCGGTGGCGAGGATCATCGCGCCGGCCGTCCACGCGGTGCGTTCCTCGGGCCAGATGGCGTCGTCCTCGAAGACGTAGCCGGTCCAGTAGAGGCCGTCGTCGTGGCGCAGCCGCTGCACCCACGAGACGATGTCGACCGCGCGGTCGCTCTGGCCCAACGCCCACAGTGCGATGGCGAGTTCGCAGCTTTCCGCGCCGGTGACCCAGGGCCGGTCGGAGACGCAGCGTGCGCCGAGGCCCGGGACGACGAAGGTGTCCCAGTGCTCGGCGATCCGCGCCTCGCCGGCTTCGCCGCGCAGGGCGGTGCCGAGGATCGGGTAGTACCAGTCCATCGAAAAGCGGCTTTTGTCGAGGAACCGCTCGGGGTGCGCGACGACCGCGTGGCCGAGCCGTCCGGTGGCCAACTCCCAGTCGGGCTGGGGCTCCCCGAGGTGGTCGGCGACCGCGAGGGCGCAGCGCAGGGCCTGGTACATGCTCGACGAGCCGGTCAGCAGCGCGTCGTCGACGGGTGTGCCGTCGGCTTCGCGCTTCCAGCGGATCTCGCCGCCGGGGGCCTGGAGGTCGAGGATGAACTGCGTGGCGGCGCGCAGGCGCGGCCACATGCGGACGAGGAACTCCTCGTCGCCGGTGAGGAGATGGTGGTGCCAGAGGCCGACCGCGAGGTACGCGGTGAAGTTGGCCTCTTTGTTGTGGTCGGTGACCTCGCCGTCGGTGTACGCGGCGTACCACGACCCGTCCGGGTTCTGCCGTGACGCGAGCCAGCGGTAGGCGTTCTCGGCGAGGTCGTGGCGTCCGGCGACGTCGAGGGCCATGGCGGCCTCGGTGTGGTCCCACGGGTCGAGGTGGCCGCCGACGAACCAGGGTATGGACCCGTCGGGGCGTTGGACGGCGGCGATGCCGTCGATCGTCGCGGCGATCTGATCGACCGTCAGGACACCTTCGAGGGCGAGGAGTTCGAGCGCCTCCCGGCCCGTGCCCTCAGGGGGCCGACGGCGGGTCACGCGGCCTCCCCGGGGGCGGTGGAGGCGTGCGGCTTGACGGCGTAGACGACGAAGCTCTTGCCGATGAGCGGGTTGAGCGCCTTCTCGGCCCACCGGGTCGCGCGCGGCGCCTTCATGATGTCCCACACCAGCAGCTTGTGGTACAGGCGTACGGGCAGCGCCTGGTCGTTGTCGACGCCGACGGCGCACTTGATCCACCAGTAGGGCGCGTGGAGTGCGTGGGTGAAGTGGTCGGCATACGGCTCGAATCCGGCGGCCTCGATGCGTTCGAGGAGTTCGTGGCCCTTGTAAATGCGGATGTGGCCGCCTTCGACCTCGTGGTAGGCGTCGGAGAGCGCCCAGCAGACCTTCTCGGGGCCGTAGCGCGGCACGGTCATCGCGGCGAGTCCGCCGGGGCGCAGGACGCGGTGGATCTCGGCCAGGACGCCTTTGTCGTCGGGGATGTGTTCGAGGACCTCGGAGATGATGACCTTGTCGAACGTGTGGTCGGGGAACGGAAGTGCGAGCGCATCACCGGTCACCGCGGCGGCAGTCGCGGTGGCGGGGGCCTCGCCGGCCTCGGCCATCGCGGCAAGCATGCGGTCGACTTCGCGCACGTCCTGCTCGTTGCGGTCGAGCGCGACGACGTGGGCGCCGCGCCGGTAGGCCTCGAACGAGTGACGGCCGCCGCCGGCCCCCAGGTCGAGGACCCGGTCTCCGGGCGCCAGCGGAAAGCGGGAGAAATCCACGGTGAGCAAGTCGGCGGCTCCGTCTCCTGTGCAGAACTGCGGTGCGGTGCGAGTGCGGGGTTCAGGGCTTCTCGGGCTGCCCGGCCTGCGGGGACCGCGCGGTGGCCCCTGCGGCGCTCTGCCCGGCGCTCTGCGCCGCGTGCGCTGCCATCGCGGCTCGGTAGCGTTCGGCGGTCCGGGCCGCCGCGTTGCGCCACGTGAAGCGTTCGAGCACGCGGGCCCGGCCGTTGCGGGCGAGGCGTGCGCGAAGTGCGGGCTCGTCGAGGAGACGGCCGATGGCCTTGCAGAGGGCCTCGGGGTCGCCGGGCGGCACCGCGAGGCAGGTCTCGCCGTCGGGTCCGGCGACTTCGGGAATCGCGCCGCCGGTGCTGGCCACCAGGGCGGTGCCGCAGCTCATGGCCTCGGCGGCGGGGAGCGAGAAGCCTTCGTACAGCGAGGGGACGCAGGCGACTTCGGCGCTGCGTATGAGGTCGACGAGTTCGGCGTCGGTCAGGTCGCTGACGAACCGCACGGCACCGGCCAGGCCGAGGCGTTCGATGGCCTTGAGCACGGGCCCGTCGGCTTTCGGGCGGCCGACGACGACGAGTTCGGCGTCGCGTTCGGTGCGCAGTTTGGCGAGCGCCTCCACGAGGTGGATGAGTCCTTTGAGGGGAACGTCGGCGCTCGCGGTGGTGACGATCCGGCCGGGGACCTCGGGGACGGAGTCGCTGGGCGAGAAGAGCTCGGTGTCGGCGCCTATGGGGACGACGCTGATGCGCTCGGGGGCGACGTCGAGGTGTTCGACGATCTGAGCCTTCGAGGAGCCGGAGACGGTGATGACCTCGGCGAGGCGCGCGGAGACGCGCTTTTGCATCGCGGTGAAGCCGTACCAGCGGCGCAAGGTGATCTTGCGGCGGAGCGTGGCGGCTTCGGCGATCTCCAGTTCGCGGTCGACCGTGATCGGGTGGTGGATGGTCGTGACGAGCGGGAAGCCCATGCGCGGCAGGGCGAGTTGGCCGTAGCCGAGGGTCTGGTTGTCGTGAACCACGTCGAACTCCCCGCGCCGGCCCTTCAGGTGCCGGGCGGCGCGCAGCGAGAACGTCAACGGCTCGGGGAATCCCGCGGTGAGCATGCCGCCGACTTCGAGGACGTCGATCCAGTCGCGGTATTCGCGCAGTTTCGGGAGCCGGAAGGGATCGGGTTCGCGGTACAGGTCGAGGCTGGGCAGCTCGGTCAGCTTGACCGGGTTCCCGGGGACGTCGTCGACGACGGCGTACGGCGGGCCGGTGATCACTTCGACGTGGTGGCCGAGACGGGCCAGCTCACGGGAGAGGTGGCGGACATAAACTCCCTGGCCGCCGCAGAATGGGTCGCCGCGGTACGCCAGAAGCGCGATGCGGAGCGGCCGTTCGGCGGCGGAGGGGGCGACGTCGGCCTCGGAATGCGTGACCGCGGCGTTCCTCCGTATCACGAATGGCCCCCTTTTGACGTTCTTCGGCGTGGTGGTCGCGTAACCTAGAACAGGTTTCATTCTTGGCCCGTCGAAGACTGCAAGATACCGCCGGGTACCGGTCATACAGGGCCCTGCGTGATCTGTAACACATGCGGCGGCCGGGATCCGGGTGGCGCGCATGCCATGCCGGTGTCCGGCTTGCCCGGAACGACAACACACGGACGGACGATGACGACGTACACGAAGGCCGCGGGCGCGCCGCTGACGGAACGCCAGGAAGCGCGCCGGCGCAGGATTCTGCGGGCCACGACCCGCCTTGCCGCGCAAGGCGGTTACGAGGCGGTGCAGATGCGCGAGGTCGCGGAGCTCTCGGAGGTCGCGCTCGGCACGCTGTATCGCTACTTTCCGTCCAAGGTGCACTTGCTGGTGGCCACCATGTACGACCAACTGGACCAGTTGGGCAGCCAGTTGCGCCGCAAGCCCAACAAGGGGCTGCCGCCGCGCGAGCGAGTGGTCGACACGCTGCTGCGCGCGTTCCGGGGCATGCAGCGCGAGCCGCACCTGACCGAGGCGATGATGCGCGCGCTGCAATTCGCCGACCGGTCGGTGTCGGCCGAAGTCGACGGTGTGAGCCGCATCACGACGCAGATGATCTTCGAGGCGATCCACGACGACGCGTCGGTGCGGCCGAGCCCGGAGGAACTGGCGGTCATCCGCGTGATCACGCACACCTGGCACTCGTCGTTGATCTCGTGGCTCAACGGCCGCGCGTCGATCGCGCAGGTGCGGCTCGACATCGAGACGGTCGCCCGGCTCATCCCGGAGCCGGAGCGAGCGGGCCCCGAACCGGGCGGGCACTGGGCGGAACCCTCACCTTCGCGCTGAGAACGCAAGAGTCGGCGCCGACCGCTGCGACGGCTGCTCCGTGTCAGGGATCCGGCGCGCCGACCATCGCGCCGGATCCCCGTCGCCGGGCGGCGGGACCCGCGCACCTGCTCCGCCGCCCGCAGCCGCGGATCTCACTCGTCCGGCGGGAACACCGTCTCCCCCGTCTCGGCGTCCACGATCGTGATCGCCTCGACGGGGCAGCTCTCGGCGGCGTCCATGATCGCCTCGGAGGAGTCCGTGATCTCGCGGACGGGATGGGACTGCCGTCCCCCGTCGAGCGTGAAGTCGCCCGGTGCGCCGCCGACGCACATGCCCGAGCCGATGCACACCGACCTGTCGACTTCGACACGCCACTTGTCGCCCATCGCGTACCTCACCTCTCGTGGTCCCGGTCTCCCGTGACGCTGTCCCGTGCCTGTCCACCGGCCTGCCGGACGCTCCCGGCGTACGTGCCCGGCAGCCCCGCGAAGAGCTGACCGCTGTCCAACACCGCACTCGCCCGGGCTGTCCGTCCCGGCTCTCCCGGGCGACCCGCCGGAGCGCCGTACGCGGCCGACGAGTAGAACAGATATCAGGTGACGGGCGCGGCAACAACGGAAACGAGGCACAGAGTGAGACGGGAATCTCGCCGGGCGCGCGGCGGAAGTTCAGCCCCGCCGGGGCATTTATTAAACGTCGTCAATTATATTGCCCGGAGAGAAGTTGCACTCTGCACCGATTTTGGGGAGGACGCTCATGGCGGCCACGGAACCTGACAACGCGACGTCCGCCGCGGACGCCTCTCCCGCCGGCCCGGCACCGACCCACGACGACGCGGCACCGGTCGCGGCGACCGACCTCGGCGGCGGTGTGTGGACCATCCCGGTGCCGATCCCGGACAACCCGCTGGGCCACACGCTGGTCTACGTCCTGGAGAGCGAACGCGGCCCGGTCCTCGTCGACGCCGGCTGGAACGACCCCACCTCCCTCGCCGCGCTCACCTCGGGGCTGGAGTCACTGGGCACCTCGATCTCCGACGTGCACGGCATCCTCGCCACCCACAACCACCCCGACCACCACGGCCTCTCCCAGGCGGTCGTCGACGCGTCCGGCGCGTGGATCGCGATGCACGAGGCGGACGCGGCCCAGGTCGAGATGATCAACACGGCGCCGCGCACCCAGTGGCTCGATCACCACATCGCGACCCTGCGCGCCGCCGGGGCACCGCAGGACGCCATCGACGCCGTCGTCGACCGGCGCACGGCCCCGGCCCCGCTCGTCGAGAAGCCCCGGCAGCTCTACGCCACGCCGAACCGCAGCCTCGTCCACGGCGAACTCGCCGACGTGAAGGGGCGCGACGTCCGCGTCATCTGGACCCCGGGCCACACCCCCGGCCACGTGTGCCTGCACCTTGAGGAAGGCATCGGCACCGGGTCCGCCCGCGCCGGCCGCCTGCTGTCCGGCGACCACCTGCTGCCCGGCATCACCCCGCACATCGGCCTGTACGCCGGCGACGCGACCGGCGGCGAGTCCGACCCCCTCGGCGACTTCCTCGCCTCCCTGGCCCGCGTCGCCGCGCTGCCCGTCACCGGCGTACTCCCCGCCCACCAGCACCTCTTCGACAACGCCGCGGGCCGCGTCGAGGAGATCGTCGCCTTCCACGAACGCCGCCTCGGCTCCCTCCTCACCCAACTCCAGTCGTCCCCCCGCACCCTGTGGGAAATCGCCTGCGGCATGGAATGGAACCGCCCCTGGGAGGAACTGGGCGCCCAGAACCGCATCGTCGCCGTCAGCGAGGCCGCGTCCCACCTGCGCCACCTCCTCAAGCGAGGCCAGGCCGCCCCCGTCAACCTCGACGACCCGATCCGCTACGCGGCCGCCTGACGCAGCGCGGCCTGCGGGGCGTCGATGACCGGCCAGGCCGCGCATCGGCGCCGCGGAGCCCCCGAGGAAGGCGCCGGCGGCTGACACACGGCCACGATGCGCCCGAGTCAACCCCGGGCGGTCGCGTAGTTTTTACGCTGTCACGCTCGGTTTTCCATCGAACACGCTTAGCGTTCCTCCGTTGGCGCGTCGCCGCCGGGTCCACGCTGGACCCAGCACCCACGCGAGAGGAGCACGATCGCCATGGAAGCAGCGAAAGCTCATGGGACGCCCCTCCCCCACGAGGCATTCGCCCTGCGGGTGCGCGACGAACTCGCCGACTACCTGCATGTGCCGGACGACGGCTCACGCGTGGAGATCGTCGGAGGGGAGATCGTCGTAAGTGGAAGTTCGGCGAGACCATCGCGTTGCCCGATCCGTACCACCTGGACATCGAAACCGACGACTGGCAGCCCTGGATCGCGCGAACACCAAACGGACGCCGCCCTGTCGCCGTGGCGGCGTCCGTTCGTCGTCCCCCGAGTCCGCTACCCCTGCAACCGCTTCGCGGCCAATTCGCGCAGGTCGCCGGATTTGATCTTCGCGTTGCCGGTCAGTTCTATCTCGTCCTCGCGGAAGAACAGCACCTGGCGCGGCACCTTGTAGCTGGCGAGGCGTTCCTTGAGGAACAGGCGGATCTTTTCGGCGTCGAGGGTCGTGTTGTCGTGCGGCACGATGCACGCGACGACGATTTCGCCGAGGGTCTCGTGGGGGACGCCCACGGTCCGGGCGACCTTGACGCCGGGATAGGCGATCAGGGCCTCGTCGACTTCCAGCGGGGAGACGTTCGCGCCGCCGGTTTTGATGATGTCGGTCAGGCGGCCCTCCCAGTAGAGCCGTCCGTCCTCGTCGAGGTAACCGCCGTCCCCGGTGTGGAAGAAGCCTTCGGGGTCGAGGGTTTCGTCGAGCGGGGTGCCGATGTAGCCGAGCATGAGGGTCGGGCCCTTGATGCAGATCTCGCCGCGTTCACCGCGGGGCAGCACGTCGCCGGTCAGGGAGTCGACGATTTTGACGGTCACGCCCGGCAGCGGCAGGCCATAGCTGCCTTTCATCACCTCGTCGGGGGTGTTGGCCGGATAGCCGGTGGTGAGGGTGAAGGTCTCGGTGTTTCCGTACGCGTGGCCGGGCTCGTGCCACGGGTCCGATGACACCGAGGGGTGGCGGGCGAACGGGCTGGAGGCGTCGGCGAAGCGCATGCTGCCCAGGTCGGTGTCGGCCCAGTTGGGGGCGCCTTCCAACTGCGCCCATTGGTGCGGCCACGCGAAGGGGAAGTTGACTTTTTCGGCCTGCATGAGTTCCAGCGCCTCGGGCGCCGAGAACGTGGGTTGCAGGATGATCGCGCCGCCGCTCGCGAAGGTCGCGCCGAGAACGATCGCGAAATTCCCGGACCAGAAAAGGCCGTTCGCGGTCCAACTGCGGACGTTGTCGGCCGGGCTGAAACCGTACAGGCGCCGCATGCGCCACAGTTGGATGGAAACGCCCCGGTGTGCGCTGAGGATTCCCTTGGGCCTGCTCGTGGAGCCGGACGAGAAGAACAGCACGGCCGCGTCGCTGGGTTGCGCGGCGGTGGCGGTGGCCTCGACGAGTTCGCGTGGTTCGGCGGCGCCGCGGGCCAGGAACGCGTCCCAGGTGTCGATGGCGGTTCCGGGTGCGGCGTCGCCGATCATCGCGAGGTGCCGCAGGAACGGGAACTCGGTCGATTGGAGGGTGCCGGATCCGGCCGTGCCGATCTGCGGCTCCAGTTCGGTCAGGACCTCGGCGAAGTCCTTCGTGAGGACCGCGCGTTCGAAAAGCAGCACCGAGACGCCGGAGACGCGGAGCATGTGGTCCAGCTCCGACGGCGTCGAGAACGTGCTGATCGTGACGGCCACGCCGCCGGCGAGCGCGGTGCCGAACACCGCGGAGACCCACTCGGGGCGGTTCGTCATCAGGACGCCCACGCGGCTGCCCTTGCCGACGCCGCGCGCCCGCAGTGCGCGGGCCACCTCGATCGAGCGTTCCCACAGATCGGTGTAGGTCCAGCGGGTGACCCCGTCCGCGGTCGGGAAGACCAGCGCCTCGCGATCGCCGTATTGCTCCGTCACCTCGCGCAGGAAACCCGGCAGGGTGAGCGCCCCGAGCCCCGGCTCCGTGCCGAGCGGCGGACCCGACGCGATGGACGGCGTCCGCGCGGAGTCAGAGTGTGCGTCCGTACCCATCACTCACTTCCCTGTCGCTCTCGGGCCGTGTCGGTGCTGCGCGTGGAAAGGTTCGCCGGCTCCCGCGGCCCGGCCGATCGACGGAGGATCGATTGGACAAGGGCCGGGCCGCGGGAGCCGGCGAAGATTCAACTCACATCACACGAACGGCAATTCGACTTCAGCCGTGCAATCCACGAGTACCCCGCCGTCCTGGTTGGTGAGCCGGAGCTTCACCTGGACGAGCGGCACGCCCCATGCCGACGCGGGCTCCTTGGCGATGACCTCGCCGTCGAAGTACGTCACGTCGCCTTCGAACGCCGGGCCGCGGAAGTCCGCCTTGGTGTGGCGGACCATGCCGTCGTGGCCGGCCCAGTACGCGAGATAGTCGGTGCACCAGGCGCCCATCGTGGCGCCGTACCCGTACGCGCGCGCCATGCCGACCTCGCCGGCCTTCTCCTCGTCGATGTGGCCGCGCGAGGGCCCGACGTACAGGCCGTCCCGCAGGCGCGGGTCGATCTTCGCGCCTTCCTCGTCGAAGCCGAAGCCCTCGACCCAGCCCGGGTCCTGGTAGACCCACGGGTCCTCGACACCTTCGGGGGCCACCCACTTGAAGGTGCCCCAGATGTTGAAGATGAAGGCGCGGTACTCGGTGGTGAAGCTGGCGATGCTGTGCGGGCCGATGACCCGGCGCGGCAGCTTGTCGCCGACGTTCACCTCGTCGAAGCGGGGGGAGACTCCCGTCCGGTTCGACATGAGCCACTCGGTGCGCAGCTTCTCGACCTCGCCCAGCTCGGTCGGGGTCCAGCGCTTCTTCTCGCCGAGCTGGTTCTCGTACATGCCGCGCTTCTCGGCCTCGGCCGCGCTGTAGCGGATCGCGGTCGAGCGTTCGCGGGCGACAAGGGCACCGTGCTGGTTGCGGTGGGTCGTGTCGCCGCGCGAGAACATCGTCGGGCCGGCGAACTTCGTTTCCGTGATCTTGTAGTCGTGGAAGCGGCGTTCCTGGAAGAGCTGGTCGCCGGGCCGTATGGGGGTGCCGTAGAACCACCATTCCTCGCCGCCGAAGATCAGGTGGCTGCCGGGGATGTAGCCGACACACGCGGGGGCGGCGCCGTGCCCGTAGTCCAGGCCGACCGCGATGGACTGCGGTGCGATGAGGCCGCCGTACTTGGTGGATTCGGCGAACTCCGTGTCCCAGTGCAGCGGGTTGGGATAGTCCATCGCCATGACCCAGCGGCGGATGTCGGACTTGCTGCACGGCTCCCAGAGCTGGCCGCCGCCGATGGGCTTGCCCACACGGTGGTCGACGTCGGTGAGGTCGAGTTCAACGGGTTTGTCGCTCACAAGTACTCCCGGTTTATCGGTTGACGTCGACGACGATCCGGCCGCGGACTTTCCCTTCGATCAGCTCGCCTGCCGCACCGATGGCCTCGGCCAGGGCGACGTCCCGGGCGATCGCGTCGAGGGCGCCCGCGTCCAGGTCGCGGGCGAGGCGGTCCCAGGCGGCGAGGCGGGGCGCCGCGGGCGCCATGACGCTGTCGATGCCGAGGAGGGAAACGCCGCGGAGGATGAAGGGGGCGACGGTCGCCGGGAAGTCCATGCCCTGGGCGAGGCCGCACGCGGCGACCGCGCCGCCGTACCGGGTCTGCGCGCAGGCGTTCGCGAGGGTGTGGCTGCCGACCGAGTCGACGACGCCCGCCCAGCGTTCCTTCTGCAACGGCTTGCCGGCCTCGGAGAGTTCGGCGCGGTCGAGGATCGTGGTGGCGCCGAGCTGCCGCAGGTAGTCGCCCTCGGACGCCTTGCCGGTGGCGGCGGCCACGGTGAAGCCGGCCTTGGCCAGCAGTGCGACGGCCACGCTGCCGACGCCGCCGGTCGCCCCGGTCACCAGGACCTCGCCCTGGTCGGGGCGGACGCCGTGGTTCAGCAGCGCGTCGACGCACAGGCTCGCGGTGTAGCCGGCCGTGCCGATCGCCATGGCCTGTCGGGCGGTGAACACCGACGGCAGCGGTACGAGCCAGTCCCCGTTGAGCCGGGCGCGTTGGGCGAAACCGCCCCAGTGGGTCTCGCCGACGCCCCAGCCGTTGAGGACGACCCGGTCGCCCTTCTTCCAATCCGCGTGCGCGCTGTCGGTGACGACACCCGCCAGGTCGATGCCCGGCACCATCGGGTATTTGCGGACGATAGGCGACTTCCCGGTGATCGCGAGGGCGTCCTTGTAGTTCAGTGAGGAATATTCCACGTCGATCGTGACGTCGCCGTCGGGGAGCTGCGCCTCGTCCGCCTGAGTGAGCTCAACCGTCTGGCTCTTCTCGACCTTGTCGATCAAAATTGCCGCAAACATTGCAGGAACAGTCCTTTCTCAATTTTTCCTCGGGTCACCGAACCCGGCGTCCGAGGAATTTTCGAGCGACACTTCGAGCAGTTACGCAGTATGTTGCGGCCGGGACGTTTGCGGCGCTGATCTCCCACTCCGAGAACGCCGTTCTCGCGTGCGGGTACGATGCTCCCACACGGCGTGAGCCGCGTCAACGCCCGCACGCGATCGAAACACCGTTATCGTCCCTTCCACTGCGGCGGACGCTTTTCCGCGAAAGCCCGCGGCCCTTCCTGGGCGTCTTCGCTGTGGTAGCAGAGCTCCGAGGCCTGCCGAGCCGCTTTGAGGGCCGCCGAACGGCCCATTTCCGTGGAGATCATCACCGTCTCGCGGGCCGCCCGCACCGAAAGCGGCGCGCCGTCCAGGATCTCGCCGGCCAGCTCCAGCGCGGCGTCCATCAGGTCCGCGGGCTCCGCAAGACGGTTGACCAGGCCGATCTCATAAGCCCGTTGCGCGGTGATCGGTTTTCCGGTGAGAAGGATTTCCATCATGATCCGCTGCGGGATCATGTGGATCAGCGGCGACGCCCACGGAGAGCTCCGGCCGACCTTGACCTCCGTGATCGCGAACCGCGCGGTCGTGGCGGCCACGCACAGGTCGCAGGCCTGGGCGATCATCCAGCCGCCGGCGAAGGCGACGCCGTTGACCGCCGCGATCGTGGGTTTCGACAATTCGACGGTGTCATAAGGCAGCGGAAACATGTCGCGGGGCGGCACCCGCATTCCCGTCTCCACCATTTCCTTCAGATCGCCGCCCGCACAGAAAGCCTTGTCGCCGGCACCCGTGAGAATCGCCACGCGCAAATTTTGGTCGCGTTCGAAGCGGTCCCAGGCGTCGGCCAGACCCTCGCGTACGTCCCGGGCCAGGCAATTGCGGGTATCCGGCCGATTGAGGGTGACGACGGCGATTCCGTCGCGCCGGGCCTCGAACAAGACGGCGTCGCTCATCAAAAACCCCTCCGCTGCATCGTGTGCGCCGCCCGCGCCAATTCCTCCTGAAAATCGGGATGCGCGATGGCGATCAGCCGGCGGGTGCGCTCGGCAATGGTCTGGCCCTTGAGCTCGGCCGCACCGAATTCCGTCACGATCACGTCCACGTCGGCGCGCGCGGTGGTCACCGGCCCCGAGAGATCCACGGTGATCCGGCTGATCGTGCCGCCTTTCGCGGTCGCGGGCAGCGCGATGATCGCGTGCCCGCCCGGCGAGCGCGCACCGGCCCGGACGAAATCCACCGAGCCACCGGTGCCGCCGACGTACGAGGCCCCGCTCTGTTCGGCGTTCACCTGGCCGGTCAGGTCGACTTCGAGCGCCGAGTTGATGGTGACGAGTTTGTCGAGCTGCGCGAGCACGGTCGCGTCGTGCGTGTAGGACGTGGCACACATGCGGATGCCGGGATTGCGGTCGGCGAATTCGTACAGCCGCTTGGTGCCGATGAGCGCGCCGTTGATGGACACGCCGCGGTCGATGCGCTTGCGCGCGTTGGTGACGACGCCCGCCTCGACCAACTCGACCAGGCCGTCGCCGAGCATGCCGGAGTGCACGCCGAGGTCCCTGCGGTCGTGCAACAGGCGGAGGATCGCGTCCGGCACCGCACCGACGCCGGTCTGGATGACCGAACCGTCCTCGATGTAGGCGGCGGCGTGCGCGGCGATGAGTTCGTCGGTCGTGCCGATACTCGCCGGCGGGACCACGACCGGATCACGCGCGACGTGCACGGCGTAGTCGATCGCGACCCCCGGCAGCAGCTCGCCGTGGGTGTAGGGCACCGCCTCGTTCACCTCGGCGACGACGACGCGCGCCTTCTCGACGGCGGCCCGCACGTAGTCGCTGATCAGCCCGAAGCTGTGGTTCCCCGCCGCGTCGGCGGGGCTGACCTGGACGAAGGCGACGTCGCAGCCGATGATCCCGGCTTCGATCATCGGGCCGACCTGGCTGACGTGGACCGGAACGACGCTGAGCCTGCCCTCCTTCGTCAGAGCGCGCAGCGCGCCGATCGCGCCCATGCTCGACAGCGCGAACGACTCCGTCGCCGCCGGGGTGAACAGCCCGGAGAAGCTGGTCGCGATGAAGGCCGACAGCCCGCCGATGTCGCGGCCCTGCTCGATCAACGCCTCGATGAGCGTGGTCGGTTCGCCGCACGCCTGACCGATCACGATGCGGTCGCCCGGCCGCAGGAACCGACCCAGGTCGACGTCGCCGGCCTGGGCCACGACCGTCACGCGCGGCCTCCCGACGCCAGCAGGGCCTGCGCGCGGGCGAGGTGCGGGCGGTCGAGCATCGCGCCTTTGTGGCCGATGGTCCCGGCACCGGGGTTCGCGGCGAACAGGTCGACGATCTCCCGGGCCGCGGCGAGTTCTTCCTCGGTGGGGGTGAAGGCCGCGTTGATCACGTCGACCTGGTCGGGGTGGATGGCCAGCATGCCGCGGTAGCCGTCGCGGCGCACCTTCTCGGCGCGCCTGCGCAGCCCCTCCAGATCGCGGAAGTCGCCCTGGATGGTCTCCACCGCCGCGACCCCGGCGGCGGAGGCACCCAACAGGCAGAGGCTGCGGGCCAGTTCGTACGTGAACCCGTAACCGCCGTCCGGGTTGCGGTTCTCGCTCGCGCCCACCGCGTCGGCGAGGTCCTCGGCACCCCAGGTCATCGCGACCATCCTCGGCGCGCCCTGGTATGTGCCGGTGGTGAACATCCCCTCGGCGGTCTCGGTCACCAGGACGATGACCTTCGTCGCGCCTTGTTCGAGTCCGGCGGAGACCTCCAGCGCCGCGAGGTAGTGGTCGAGGGTCTCGACGTCGGCCCGGCCGCGCGACTTGGGCAGCATGATGCCACCCGGCCCGGCAGGCACCACGGCCGCGAGGTCGGCCAGCGTGTGGGGGCCGTCCAGCGGGTTGACGCGCACCCACAGGCGGCGCCGTTCCTCGGCCGAGCGGGCGGCCAGGAACTCCGCGACCATCTCCCGGGCTTGCCGCTTGTGTTCGGGGGCGACCGCGTCCTCCAGATCGAGGAGCACGATGTCCGCCGCGCCGCCCGCGGCCTTCTCCATCTTGCGTGCGCTGTCGCCCGGGGCGAACAACCAGGAACGTGCGCTGAAGCTTGTCGTGGCGGTCATTTCTTCCCTGATCCCTCGGATGCGGTGTCTTTCCCGTGTTTCCCGATCTCGTCCAAGACTTCCCGGGTGTGCGCGCCGAGCCCGGGGGCGGGTCCGGCGATGCGGCCGGGAGTACGCGAGAACCAGGTCGGCACCCCGGGGAAACGCACCGGGCCGTGCGGCGTGTCCACCGTCTCGAAGAACCCCGCATCGTTCAGGTGGGGGTTGTCGAACAGCTCGTCCAGCGTGCGGACGGGCGCGGCGGGGATGTCCAGGGACCGCAGCAGTTCGAGCCAGTCCGCGGTGGTGCGGGTCAAAAACGTCTCGGCCAGGTGGGCGTAAACCGTGTCGATCCGGGCGGCCCGCTGCGCGAGGGTGGCGAAGTGTTCGCCCGCCCACTCCGGTTGCACCGCGCCCACGAACGCCGACCACTGCTTGTCGTTGTAGACGAGCGCGGAGATGTAGCCGTCCTTGGTGGGATAGGGCCTGCGGTTGGCCGTCACGGCGCGGGGATAAACCGCCGGGCCCAAGGGCGGGTCGAACATCGCGCCGTTGGCGTGTTCGACCAGCATGAACGCGGCCATCGTCTCGAACATGGCGACTTCGACCTCTTGGCCTTCGCCGGTCCGCTCACAGTGGAACAGCGCCATCATCGTGGCGTACAGCGCGGTCATCCCGGCGATCTTGTCGGCCATGATCGTGCCCACGTAGCCGACTTCGCCGGTGAGCTGCTGTTGCACGAACGGCAGGCCGCATTCCGCCTGGATGGTGTCGTCGTACGCCGTGAGGTCGGCGTCCCGGCCCTTGCGGCCGTATCCGTAGCAGTTGGTGTAGACGATCGACGGGTTGAGGGCCGCCACGTCCGCGTAGCCGAATCCGAGCCGTGCGATCGCCTTCGCGCGCATCGAGTGGATGAACACATCGCTGCCTGCGACGAGTTCGCGCAGCGCGTCCTTGCCCTCGTCGGAGCGCAGGTCCAGCACGACGCTGCGCTTGCCGCGGTTGACGTTGACGAAGACCCCGGCCATTCCCGGTTCGGGCCCCACCGAGATGTGGCGGGTGTTGTCGCCCGCGGGGGGCTCGACCTTGACGACGTCGGCGCCCATGTCGGCCATGATCTGGGTGCAATAGGGCCCCATTACCATCGCCGTCAGGTCGAGGACACGCACTCCCGACAGGGGTCCGGTGTGGGTCATGCGGCCGAACCTTGGCGCGCTGCGTGCCGAGAGGCCCGGAAGGTCCGGCGGTCGGCGAGCGGTGCCGGTGCCGGTGCCGCGAACGACACGAGACCCGCACGGGTTTGAGCGCCCGTGGGGCGTGCCTGAGAAATCCGATGTCCGCCCTGGCCTGGCATCACCATCTCCTGCCGAGTCTCGCGTCGGCGCCGTACCGGCCGCCGTCTCCCCGGTGCGAGCCGCACCAGGGGGTGGATCGGCTGTCTCGGGGACGGTTCCCATCCACACTATAGTGTGAATCCTTGCAAGGATAGTGCTATACAAGAGGCCATGACGATCGCCAAGGTGCTGGACACCGCGCTCGCCTCCCGCCCGCACGCCCCGGCGATCGAGGCGGCCTCGGGCACGTGGTCGTACGCCGAACTCGACGACCGGGCACGGCGAGCAGCAGGCGCACTGTGGGCACTCGGCGTGCGCCCCGGCGACCGCGTCGCCGCGTGCCTCCCCAACGATCTGGACATCGTCGCCGCCTTCCACGGCGCGCAGCGGATCGGCGCGATCTGGGCCGGCATCGGCGAAGCGCTCTCGGCTGGCGAGCAGCAGGACCTGTACGACCTGTGCGAGCCGGCGGTCGTCCTGGCCGGCCCGCGCTCCCTGCTGAGCGGCCCCCACTGCGTCGACCCCGACCGGTGGGCGAAACTCATGGCCCGCGACGAAGCCGCCCCCGACGTCGAGACAGACGTCGACGCACCGGCCGGGATCGCGTTCACCAGCGGAACGTCCGGGCGCTCCAAGGCGGTTGTGCACAGCCAGCGCAACCTGCTCCTGCCCGGTGCCACACTCGTCGCCACCCGGGGCTACGGGCCGGCGCTGCGCAAGGGCGACAGCTTCCCGCTGACGATCCTCAACCTGATGGTCCTGTCCACGCTGCTCACCGCCCAGGCCGGCGGATGCGCGGTGATCATGAACCGCCGCGACGTCGACGGCGTCGCCGAATGGATTTCGACCCGCGAGGTCACCGTGTGGAACGGCGCTCCGGCGCAGATCTACGACCTCGCCGCCCGTCCCCACCTCGATCTCGGCTCGCTGCGCGAGGTGTGGAGCGGCGGCAGCGACACCCCCGACGCCCTCCGGCGCTCGTTCGCCGAGGCGCACGGCCTGCTGCCGCGCGTGACGTACGGCCTGACCGAGGCGCCGACGGTCGTCTCGATCGACCCGGTCGGCGACACGTGGCGTCCCGGCACGAGCGGGCAGGTGCTGCCGCAGTTCGACGTCGCGGCGTACGACGACGACGGCCGCCGACTGCCGCCCGGCGAACTCGGCGAACTGCGTCTCGGCGGCCGGGACTCCGGCCCGTGGGCAGGTGCCTGGACCCCCATGCTCGGCTACTGGGAGCAAGGCGGCGTGCGGAAGCCGGAGCCCGGTCCGTTCGCGACCGGCGACATCGGCACCGTCGACGCCGACGGATGGCTGAGCGTGCTGGACCGCAAGAAACTGGTCATCATCCGAGGCGGAGCGAACGTCTACCCGCTCGAAGTCGAACGCGTCATCGGAGCGCACCCGGACGTCGCCAAGGTCGCCGTGTGCCCGGTGCCCGACGATCGCCTCGGCCAGCGCGTCGCCGCCGTGGTCGAAAGCTCCGGTCGACCGCTGGACTTCACGGCACTCGCCGAACTGTGCCGCAGCGAGCTCGCGCCGTACAAGGTCCCGGAGATCTGGAAGCAGGTCGACGCACTGCCGGTGAACGCGATGGGCAAGGTGCAGCGCACGGAGTTGCCGGGGCTCGTGGCCCCGAACGCCCCGGAAGCGTGACCGGCTTGACGACCGCGGCGGCCCGGACGACCGTGATGACCCCGACGACCGCGACACCAGCGACACCAGCGACACCAGCGACACCCGCAACGACACAGCCAGGCCGGTAGGACGACGGCGAACCCGGGGATCAGGCCTGCCGGGCAGGCTGTGCCCCGAGGCCGAAGGGAGACACAGGTGGCACCGGATCACGATTACGCCGCACGTATGTTCGGACTCGACGGCCGCGTGGCGATCGTGACGGGTGCCTCGTCCGGCCTCGGCGCGTCGGTCGCCCGCGCGCTGGCCGCACTCGGCGCGCGGGTCGCCGTGGTCGCCCGCCGACAGGACCGGTTGGCCGAACTCGCCAAGGAGATCGACGGGTTGCCGGTCGTCTGCGACCTGTCCGACCTCGAACGCGTCGGATCCGTGGTCCCGACGGTCGTCGACGGCCTCGGAGCGCCGACGATCCTGGTCAACGCCGCGGGCAACATGTTCACGGAGGAGCGCGCCGAGTCCGAACCGCTCGACGCCGTCCGCAAGACCCTCGACCTCAACCTGGTCGCCCCGATGCTGCTCGCACAGGCGGTGTTCCCGCACATGCGGGACGCGGGCGGCGGCTCGATCGTCAACATCTCGTCCATCAGCGGCCGGGTCGGCCTCCCCGGCATCCCGCAGGCCTCGTACGCCGCGAGCAAGGCCGGCCTGTCCGGCCTCACCGCCGAACTGGCCGTGCAGTGGGCCCGGCACTCGATCCGCGTCAACACCGTGGCCCCCGGCTTCTTCCGGAGCGAGATCACCGACGTGCTCTACGAGAGCGAACGCGCGGCGGAGTATCTGCGCCGCAACACCCCCCTGCCGAAGGAGGGAACGGCCGAGGACATCGTCGGCGCGGTGCTGTGGCTCGCGGGGGACGCGGGCGGCTACGTCACCGGCCAGACGGTGGTCGTCGACGGGGGCTGGACCGCGCGCTGACCCGGAGTCCCGGGCGGGCGGGACACCCGCGATCCGACGCAGGTGTCCCGCCGCACCGATGCCCCGGGGGGCCGTTGCCCGCCTCACTCGCCCGAAGGGATGCTCTCCGCACGCACATTGACCAACGGCCTTTGGTAGGAAGGGTCTTCCTTGCTCCGCGACGGGGCACCGTTCGCGAAGATGTCCGGGACGTCGGCGAACGGCAGCGGCATCGTCGGGAGCATGCCCGACCACTCGATCACGTTCGTGCGCAGGGCGATCCGCCAGGCGCCGCCCCGGCGTTCGAGGCGGTCGATGTACCGGCCGCCGGCGATCCAGTTCGTCTCGTCGCGGTTGCGGCCGACGAACATGTAGTACGTCTCCGTGTGCGCCGTGTGGCCGGAGATCTCGCACGTGTGGTTGAGCAGGTTGTGCTGCGTCGCCACCTGGCCTTCCTCGTGCATCGCCTGCGCCCAGTCGTACAGCGCCTTCGGGCTCCCGACGAACGGGCCGGCGGCGATGGTCGCGTCGGAGTGGAACGCCGAGAGGAACAGCTCCCGGTCGAAACGGTCCATGCCGCGGCTGAACCGGCCGAGGCATTCGAGGATCTCCTGCCGGTCGAACAACCGCTCCAGGCGGGCAGTGCGTTCAGCGTCCACGGGGTGCCTCCACGATCGGGTGCCAGATGGGCGAGCCGCGTTCGGCCCGCAGCGACGGGACGACCTTGCCGTCGACGTCGGTGATGCCGTAGTCCTGTGCGACCTCGGCGGTGATGAACGTGCCGCCGGACCGGCGCATGACCTCCGGGTCGGCGGCGAGGGCCGCGATCACCCGCCCGGGGTGTTCCGTACTGCAACCGATCGCGGGGTTGGTGACGATGCGTTCCTTCATCGCGGGGTCGCGTTCGAGATTCCGGTTCGCGCGCTCGGTGAAGGTGAGGCCCTGCCACAGCGACAGGGAGGCGACGTTGTACGGCTCCAACTCGATCGCCATGTCGCGCGCCATCCGGTCGACGGCGGATTTGCAGGTGCCGAAGACGACGCCGTAGGTGTAGGTCACGCCGACGTAGCCGGAGATGGCGACGATCAGGCCCGATTTCCGCGGCGTCATGATCTTCGCCGCGTGCCAGGCCGCGACGAAGTTGGAGCGCACGCCCACATCCACCATGTCCCAGTTGGACAGCGGCTTCTCCCAGAACGGCCTGGGCTCGGTGAGGTCTTCGGGCAGTGCGAAGGCGTTGTTGACAAGGATGTCGAGCCGGCCCTGTTCGCGTTCCACCTGGGTGAACAGCGCCGCGACCTGGTCGTCGTCGGCGTGGTCGACCTGCACCGCGATGCCCGTGCCGCCGCGCGCGTCGACCTCGGCGGCGGTCTCCCCCACCGTGCCGGGCAGCGGGTGCGTACCCGGCGTGACCGTGCGGCCGGTGACGTAGACGGTCGCACCTTCCGCGCCGAGCGCGAGCGCGATCCCCTTGCCGATTCCGCGGCTGGCGCCGGTCACCACGGCGACCTTGCCGGTAAGCGAGCCCATGTCAGGCGTCCTTGTCGGCAGGCTTGCCGAGCGCACCGAAGAAGTCGGTGCTGTGGTCCCCGAACGCCCGGCCGACATAGTGGTCGCCGCTGAAGGGAGCGCCCATCAGACCCTGCGACCAGTCGACCGAGACACCGAAGTCCTGGGACCAGTCGTACAGCATCGTCCGCTGCGCGATACGCCATTCCCCGCCGCGCTTTTCGAACCGGTCGAGATAGCGCCCGCCGAGTGTGACGTCGCGCTCTTCCTCGCCCATGTCGATCCGGTGGTACGAAAGGGCGTGTGTTTCCACGAGTGCCGTGTCGCCCTGGATTTTGACGACGCTCTGCCCGAGGAAATGCTGCGTCACCGGAATCGCCGGCGACCCCGGGACGACCCAGGCGAGGTATTCGTCGAAATTCCCCGCGAACATGCCGTAGTCGATGGTCGCATCCGGCCAGTACGCCGCCGTGATCATTTCCGCGTCCCGGCGGTCCTCGCCACGCGCCAGATCGGCGATACACTCACGGATATTCTCGCGGGCGAGCAGGTTTTGTATTTCCTTGAGATTGGCATCCACCGCAAACACCCCTTTGCAGTAACAAAAGCTGGGAATCGCTGGAAAGGCGACGGCCCGTGGTGTCCGCGGCTTCGGTGCAGACGCCGCACAGCCATGGGCCGTCGCGCAAAGAGGCTCAACTCATGACGCGGCCTCTTCGGGCGCGTACCCGAGCACGCCCTTGGTCTCCAGGTACTCGTGGAAGCCGCCTTCGCCCCACTCGCGCCCGTTCCCGCTCTGCTTGTAGCCGCCGAAGGGGGCGTGGAAGTCGAACGCGTCGTTGATCACGACCCAGCCCGCCCGGATGCGGCGGGCAAGGGCGCGCGCGGCCTCCAGGTCGGTACCCGCGACGTTGCTGGAGAGCCCGTACGGGGTGTCGTTGGCGATCTCGACGGCGTGGTCGAGGTCGTCGTACCCGATGATCACCAGCACCGGCCCGAAGATCTCCTCGCGGGCGATGACCATGTCGTTCTTGACGTCGGCGAAGACGGTCGGCTTCACGTAGTAGCCCTTGTCCAGACCGTCGGGCCGCCCGGTGCCGCCGGCGACGAGGGTGGCGCCCTCGTCGATGCCCTTCTGGATCAGCGCCTGGATGCGGTCGAACTGGCTCTTGGCCACGACCGGTCCGATCACCACGTCGGTGTTCGGGTCCCCGACGGTGATCTGCGCGGCGGCTTCCTTCGCGGCGCGGGCCGCCTCCTCCATGCGCGACCGGGGCACCAGCATGCGTGAGGGCGCGCTGCACGTCTGGCCGGAGTTGCCCATCATGTTGCCGACGCCCTTGGCGACGTTCTCGGCGAAGGCGTCGTCGTCGAGGATGATGTTCGGGCCCTTGCCGCCCAGTTCCTGGGTGACGCGCTTGATCGTGGTCGCGGCGTTCTTCGCGATCTCGATGCCGGCGCGGGTCGAGCCGGTGAACGACACCATGTCGACGTCCGGGTGCTGCGACAGCGGCACACCCACCCCGGGACCGTCGCCCTGGACGAGGTTGAACACCCCGGCGGGCACACCGGCCGCGTCCAGGATCTCGGTGAACACCTGGCCCACGAACGGCGTCCGCTCGGACGGCTTGAGCACCATCGTGCAGCCGGTCGCCAAGGCCGGGAAGACCTTGACGGCGATCTGGTTCATCGGCCAGTTCCACGGCGTGATGAGGCCGCAGACACCGATCGGCTCCTTGATGACGCGGGTGGCGCCGCGTTGCTCCTCGAAGACGAAGTCCTCAAGGATGCCGATCGCGGTGCTCAGGTGCCCGGCGCCGAGGCCGACCTGGAAGCCGTTGGCCAGCGACGCCGGGGCGCCCATCTCCTCGGTGAGCGCGGCGCCGAGGTCGGCGGAGCGCTTCTGGTACTCGTCGAGGATTGCCTGGAGGAGGTCGAGCCGCTCTTTCCGGGTGGTCGCCGACCAGGTGGGGAAGGCCGCGCGGGCCGCCGCGACGGCCTTGTCGACGTCGGCGGCGGAGCCGAACGCGACCTTGCCGCAGACCTCTTCGGTGGCCGGGTTGACGACCTCGGAGATCCTCAGCTCCGCCGGATCGGTCCACTGGCCGCCGATGTAGAGCTTCAGGTATTCACGCATGACTCGTCCCACTCCTCCTTGACTGCTCAATGGACGTGCAACTGGTGTGCTCCCCGGCGTGGCACCGGCGTCACTGCGTGCCTTCGGCGTACCAGGTCCGGAACTCGTCGTAGCTCGGCATTTCCTCGGAGTTGGCCTTGGGGTCGACCGCGACGTGGATGACGCCCGGCTTGCCGCTGGCGTACGCGCGCTTGATCGCGGGCGCGATGTCCTCCTCGCGCTCGACGTACTCGCCGTAACAGCCGAAGCCCTCCGCGACCTTGTCGAGCCGCGTCTCCTTGCTCCAGTGGGTGCCGGTCTCGCGCGATCCCTGGCCGAACGTGCGTTTGTAGACGCCGACTTCGAGGC